>CAZZKF010000017.1:12482-42675 GCA_964654995.1 uncultured Alphaproteobacteria bacterium
TTCATGAAGGTCGCGCGCTCCGGCTGGCGCCAGACCATCGACATGCTGAGCGGGCAAGAGATCGACCGGATCATCGATCAGTTCGCCGCCGCCGCCGGGCGCGCCCGCGAGGCCGGCTACGACGGCATCGAGCTGCATTCGGCGCACGCCTATACGCTCTCATCCTTTCTCTCGCGCCGCAATCCGCGCCGCGACGAATATGACGGGCGCACGCTCGAAGGCCGCCTGCGGCTGTTCGGCAAGGTCATGGCACGGGTGCGCGCGCAGGTCGGCGATGATTTTCCGGTCGGCGTCCGCTTCCTTGCCGATGAGGTCATCAAGGACGGCTATACGCTCGAGGACGCCAGGCTGATCGCGCTCAGGATGGCGCAACTGGGCGTCGATTACATCTCGCTCTCGGTCGGCGGCAAGTTCGAGGACGCGGTCCACAAGGAAGGCCAGCCGCTTTACCCCTACACCGGCTATTCCGGCGACCGCTGCATGCCCGGCAACTGGTACCCCGACATGCCGCACGTCCATTATGCTGCCGCCATCAAGGCGTTCATCAATGCCCACGGCTTCGAGGTGCCGGTGATCTCGGTCGGCAAGATCAACGACCCGATACGCGCCGAGGCGCTGTTGCAGGACGGCCAGGCCGATCTCATCGGCATGGCGCGGCAATTGCTGGCCGATCCCGACTGGGTGAAAAAGATCGAGGAGAAGCGCACCGACCAGATCATGCGCTGCATCTATTGCAACGTCTGCAAGCAACTGGACGAGAACTTCAAGGAGGTTTACTGCTTCCTGTGGCCCAAGGGGGCACGCCAGGCGCCGGCCGATGATCCGCACGCGGCCGGCCCGCGCTGGCCCGACGGCGGCGCGGGACTGACGGCCCGCTTCGATGGCAAGGAAATCCGCCTCGACTGGGCCCGCGCCGAAGGCGAACAGATCATCGGCTATGACATCTACCGCGCCGGCGGCGCCGAAACCCGCTGCGTCGAAGCGGTCAAGTCCAACCGCTACAAGGACCGCACGGTTCTCGGCGGGCTCAGCTACACCTATTATGTGCGCGCGTTCGATGCCAACGGCCATGCCAGCCCGCCGTCGAACGAGGTGACCATCGAGGTGCCGGTTCCCGCATTCGCCGGCGCCCATGAGGCGGAGGCGCCCCATGCCTGAGCTTCCGGTCGGCCGTTCGGCCCACGTCGATACGTTCGCCCGCGACCATCTGCCGCCCAAGGACCAGTGGCCGGAGATGGACTTTTCGGCCCTGCCGGTGCGCTATGGCCCGCAGATCAACTGCGCCGAGGAGCTGCTTGACAAGCGCCTGTCCGAATTCGGCGCGCGCCCGGCGATCATTCACGGCGATGTCGTCTGGAGCTACGCCGAGCTGGCGGAGAACACCAACCGCATCGCCCATGTGCTGACCCGCGATCTCGGCATCGTGCCCGGCAACCGGGTGCTGCTGCGCGCCCCGAATACGCGCATGATGGCGGCCTGCTGGCTGGCGGTCATGAAGGTCGGCGCAATTGCGGTCCCCACCATGCCGCTGCTGCGCGCCAGGGAACTCACCTATATTGCCGACAAGGCGGAGGTCGGCCTTGCCCTGTGCGACGCCCGGCTGGCGGACGAGCTGGAACGCGCCCGCGAGAATTCCGCGCATTTGCGCGACATTGTCTATTTCGGTACTGACGCCAGCGACGGGCTGGAGGCCCGCATGGCCCGCGCGTCCGCCGACTTCAAGGCCGTGGACACCGCCGCCGACGATGTCTGCCTGATCGCCTTTACCTCGGGCACCACGGGGAACCCCAAGGGCACCATGCATTTTCACCGCGACATCATCGCGGTGACCGACTGCTTCCCGCGCTCGACCCTGAAACCGACCCAGGACGACATCTTCACCGGCAGCCCGCCGCTGGCCTTTACCTTCGGGCTCGGCGGTCTGCTGCTGTTTCCGATGCGCTTCGGCGCCGCCACCGCGCTCATTGAGCAGCCGACGCCCGAGAACCTGCTGGCCGCGATTGCGCGCCACCGGGTGAGCGTCCTGTTCACCGCGCCGGTGGCGTTTCGCGCGATGCTGGATTTGCTCAAGGATTTTGACATCTCGAGCCTCGCCAAATGCGTCTCGGCCGGCGAGACCCTGCCCTTGCCCACGTTTACGGCCTGGCATGAGGCCACCGGCATCAAGATCATCGACGGGCTGGGCTCGACCGAGATGCTGCACATCTTCATCGCCGCGGCCGGCGACGACATCCGCCCGGGCGCCACCGGCAAGCCGATCCCCGGCTATCAGGCCCGCATCGTCGGCGAAGACGGCGTCCCCCTGCCCCCGGGCGAGGTCGGGCGGCTTGCGGTGCGCGGGCCCACCGGCTGTCGCTATCTCTCGGATGAACGCCAGACCTCTTACGTCGTCGATGGCTGGAATCTGACGGGCGACGCCTATCTGATGGACGAGGACGGCTATTTCTGGTTCCAGGCCCGGGCCGACGACATGATCATCTCGGCCGGCTACAACATCTCGGGGCCGGAAGTCGAGGAGGCGCTGCTCGCCCACCCGGCGGTCGCCGAATGCGCGGTGATCGGCGCGCCGGATGAGCGCCGCGGCACCATCGTCAAGGCGATCGTGGTGCCGGCTTCGGGTGTTGTCCCCGATGAGGCGCTGGTGAAGGAGCTTCAGGATTTCGTCAAAAGCCAGATCGCGCCCTACAAATACCCGCGCGCCATCGCCTTTGCGGACTCCCTGCCGCGCACCGAAACCGGCAAGATCCAGCGCTTCAAGCTGCGCCAGCGTGAGCAAGCGGGCAAGTAACCCCCAACCATATCCCCAAGAACAGGAACCGGAATGGCCGTCTTCACCTTCGATCAACAGGTTCGCTTCGCCGACTGCGATACCGCCGGCATCATGTTTTACCCCCGCCTGTTCGAGATGTTTCAGCGCAGCGTCGAGGAATGGTTCGCCAAGGGCCTCGGCATGGACTACCGCGAATATCACATGGAGCGCGGCTGGGGCATGCCCTTGGTGCGCTGCGAATGCGATTTCGTGGCGCCGAGCGTGCTGGGCGACGTGGTGACCTTCACCCTGTGGCTGGAACGCCTGGGCACCAAGTCGTTCACGGTGCGCCAGGTGATGTCGAAAGACGGCCAGGAACGGGCGCGGATAAGAATGATCATGGTCACCGTCGAGAACGACGGCCAGAAGGCGATCCCGATCCCCGAGATCCTGCGCCCGCGCATGCAAGACTTCCTCGAACCCGAACGCAGCAAGGAGACATGACAGCGATGCAGATCCTGCAACCGCCGGGCTGGCCGGCACCCAAGGGCTACGCCAACGGCATCGCCGCCGAAGGGCGCACCGTCTATGTCGCCGGCCAGGTCGGCTGGGACGAGAACTGCCAGTTCCCCTCCGACGACTTCGCCGATCAGGTGGAACTGGCGCTCAGGAACATCGTCGCGGTGCTGGCCGAGGCCGGCGCCGAGCCCCGCCACATCGTTCGCATGACCTGGTATCTGGCCGACCGCGAAGCATATCTTTCCAGCCTCAAGCGGGTGGGTGAGGCCTACCGCCGGGTGATCGGGCGCCACTATCCGGCAATGACCGCGGTCGAGGTCTCGGCGCTGGTCTCGTCCAGGGCCAAGGTCGAGATCGAGGTCACCGCAGTGATTCCCCGCGATTAAACGGCTACACTAGGGACGGTGCTCCTGTTGTTGGGGAAGAACGGGGCACCGGAACCATGGGGCCGAATGTCGGGAGGGTGTGGTGCCGCAAAACGTCGACAGGGATGCCGCCAAGGCGAGCATCATCGCCTACGCCAAGGCGCGCGGGGCGGCCGCCGTCGGCGTGGCGGACGTGGATGTGATCGAGCGCATCGCGCCCGCCGGCCACGGGCCGCGGGCGCTCTTGCCCAAGGCCCGCTCGGTGATCTCGATCGGGGTCACCGGGCCGACCCAGGGGACCTGGGCGGCCTCGGCCAAGGTCATGACCTCGATCGGCAATTCGGTCACCCGCATCTATCGTGCAGCCTTGGGCCTGTCGTTCTATATCGAGCGCGAATTCGGCTTTCCGTCGATCTACTGCCCGCCGCACCCGGACCCCGCATATGGCGCCCGGGTGCCGATGCAGAGCTTGAAGCTGCATGCCGAAGTGGCCGGCATCGGCGCCCGCTCGATGGCCGGGGATATCCTGCTGCACCCCGAGTTCGGAATGCTGTACTACGGCTCGGTGTTTACCGAGATGGACCTGCCGGCGGATACGCCGATGGCCGAAAACCCCTGCCCGGCGCCGTCGTGCGTGAAGATGTACCGCGAGGTCGGCCAGACCCCGTGCCAGAAGTTCTGCCCGGTGGCGTGCCTCTCCGGCAGCCTCGATGACGAGGGCAAACAGCAGGACATGGTATTCGAGATGGACCTGTGCGCCGAGATGTCGCAACAGTACGAGATCATGCCCAACATCATCGCCGATGCCATCGCCGCCGCCGAGGGTCTGGCCCGCGACAACGTTCTGTTCGAGGCCGAGAGCCAGTCGTTTTTCTACAAGTCGACGACCGGCGTCGATGTGAATGCCCAGTGTTTCGAATGCATGCGGGTGTGCCCGATCGCCACCCGCGCGCCCCGCTGCGATCCCATCCGCCGGGCCGAGGCCGAGCGCGCCGCCGCCGGGTCCGTCGCCGGGACAGGTGAGGCCTAGCATGACGCTGCCGCCGCTCCCCTACCGCGTGACCGAGGAGATGATCGACGCCTATGGCGAGACCATCCACCACTTGAGCCTGAACCGGCAGCACCGCCACGGCGATCCGGTGCGCCTGCTCGATTATGCGGCGATCGCGGCGACGCGCACCGAGACGGGACTCACCGACGCCGAGATCGCGGCCCGCGTCGGGCTTGACGAGGTGCAGGTCACTTTCATCCGCAACCTCATCGAGCGCCGCCGCTTTCGCCGCGACCAGTACCGCAAGCTGTTTGCGCTCGGCGGCGGCCGGCGCTATCGCGAGGGGCGTTACGTCGATCCCCTTGCGGCGCTGAAGACCCGGCCCGAGAACCGGCGCCTGTACGAGGCCCTGACCTTCGACAAGGCTCAGGTGCAGACCTGGCTGGAGAGCGGCTGGTGGAGCGGCGAGACCCTGCTCTCCCGCCTTGGCCAATACGCCGGCACCCGGCCCGGGGCCGATGCCCTGCGCCTCGATGGCTGCACGCTGACCTTTGCCGAGCTGTCGCGGCGCGCCGCCCGCTTCGCCGCCGGCCTCATTGAACAGGGGCTGGCGCGCAGCGACGTGGTGGCGCTGGCGGTGCGTGATGAAAGCGACTTCATTCTGGCCGCGCTCGGCGTGGCGGCGATGGGCGGCGTACTGCTGCCGCTCGACCCGGCGCTCAAGGCCCGCCACATGGCCGCCTGTCTGCGCGACGCGAGGGCCCGGGCGATCATCTGCGCCGACGGGCTGGCCGAAGGCCTGATCGCCCAGCGACAGGCCTTGCCGCATCTGGCCCATGTCATCGTCGCCGGGCAGATGGCGGAGGTCGCAACGCCGGCCGATGACGCCCCGGCCCCACTGAACACCGAGCCGGCGGCGGCCGACCCGGCCCTGCTGTGGCCGACATCTGACGGAAAGCTGGTCGTCCACAGCCATCAGACGCTGCTGGCGGCGGCCCGCGGGCTGGCCGACGGCCTGGGCTTCGAGGCCGATGAGGCGATCCGCCCGGCGGCCCCCTTGTGGGACTCACCCGGCTTCATCGGTGCCATGGCGGCCATCTACGCCGGCGCCATCCTCGACCTCGGCGGCGATCAGGCGGTGGACGTGGCGATCGGGCCGGCCACGGCGCTCGCGGATGCGGGCGCGCGGGGCGCACGGCTGCTGGTCGCCACCGACACGGCTGCCGATCCGGCATCTCTGGAGAAAATCGAGGCGGCGGCCAGGGGCGCCACGCTGGTGCGCCTGTGGAGCCCGGCGCAGGCCCCGGCCGCCCTGTTCTCACGGCCCGCAGACCCGCTGAAGCGCCGGCTCGGG
This sequence comes from uncultured Alphaproteobacteria bacterium, assembly GCA_964654995.1. Taxonomy (GTDB): domain Bacteria; phylum Pseudomonadota; class Alphaproteobacteria; order CAZZKF01; family CAZZKF01; genus CAZZKF01. The sequence continues at coordinate 18,461 of CAZZKF010000017.1, forward strand.
ACGCTGGGCCGCCCGGCCCCGGGAGTCGAGGCGCGCAAAGGCGAGACCGGACTGGAATTGCGCGGCCCGCAGCTCTGTCCCGGCCATGTCGACAATGCAACAGCCAATGCCGCGGCCTTCACGCAGGATGGCTGGCTGCGTACCGATCTTCCGGTAGAAGAAGAACAGGCGGCAGGCTTCTGGTGGGCGACACAAGTGTGAACGATGGTTGATTACGCGTGACTGTGAGTTGGAGTTCGAGGGGCATGGACATTTCGACCTGGATTGAGCGGTGGGCCGATTTCGCGCCTGAGAAAACGGCGATCCTGTTCGAGGATCGCGACATCACCTATCGCGCGCTGGATGCCGACATTCGGGCCCTCGCCTGCGCACTCAGGAACGAGCTGGGAGTGAAGCGCGGCGACCGGGTGGCGCATCTCGGCTTCAACAGCCCCGAGATGCTGGTGCTGCTGTTCGCCTGCGCGCGCCTGGGTGCCATTCTGGTGCCGCTCAACTGGCGCCTGACCGTGCCCGAGCACGCCTATATCCTGCGCGATGCCGGCGCCGACGTTCTGCTTGCCGACTGGTCGTTCCACGAGCAGGCCGAAACGCTCGCCGGCGACATCGGGACCCTGCACCTGATTTGCATCGAGCCGGTGGAACCGCAGGACGGCTGGCGCGACATGGCGCACCTGATGGCCAATGCCCAAGGACCCGACCGCGACGCGCATGTCGACGTGATGGATCCGCTGCTGATCGTCTATACCTCGGGCACCACCGGCCGGCCCAAGGGCGCGGTGCTGACCCAGAATGCGCTGCAGTGGAACGCCATCAACAGCACCATCGCCCATGATCTGCGCAGCACGGATCTCATTCTCAGCACCCTGCCGATGTTCCATGTCGGCGGCCTCAACATCCAGACGACGCCGGCGCTCCACGCCGGGGCGACCGTGGCGCTCCATCGCAAGTTCGATGTCGAGGAAACGCTGCGCGCACTCTCTCAGGAACGCCCGACGCTGTGCGTTCTGGTGCCGGCGCAGATGCAGGCGATCCTCTCCCACCCCGACTGGCCGGCAACCGATATCTCGTCGCTGCGGGTGCTCACCACCGGGTCGGGGATCGTGCCGGTGCCGCTGATCGAGGCCTGGCACGCCCGCTCCATCCCGGTGATCCAGATCTACGGCTCGACCGAGACATCGCCGATCGCCATTCATCACACGGCGTATGATGCCATGGCCAGGCCGGGCTCGGCCGGCAAGCCGGCCATGCACTGCGAGATTCGCCTGGTCGACGAGTTCGGGCGCGACGTAGCCGAGGGCGAGCGCGGCGAGATTCTGGTGCGCGGGCCCAACGTTATGATCGAATACTGGAACAACCCGGACGCCACGGCGGCCGCCCTGGTCGACGGCTGGCATTACACCGGCGACATCGCCTGTCGCGATGCCGACGGCTTCTACTGGGTGGTCGACCGAAAGAAGGACATGATCGTCTCGGGCGGCGAGAACGTCTATCCGGCCGAGGTCGAGGCGGTCCTGTACGAACACGCCGACGTTGCCGAATGCGCGGTGGTCGGCCGGGCGCATGAAAAATGGGGCGAGACGACGGTGGCGGTGATCGTGCGCCGCCCCGGCAGCACCCTCGATGAGGCGCAGGTGATGGCCCTGTTCGAGGGGCGCCTGGCGCGCTACAAGCACCCGCGCGAAGTGATCTTCACCGACGCCCTGCCGCGCAACGCCATGGGCAAGATTCTCAAATACGAAATCCGCGATATGGTCGCCCGCGGCGAGCTTGGCGGTGGCTGATCAGCGTCGTGCCTGTCTCCGCTCGGGACCGTGATACCGGGCGATGGATCGCAGATAGTCGCGGGCCGAGGCCGGCTCGCCGCCGGACGCCAGCCATTGGGCCAGCAGGCCGCTGACATGGGCGGCGGCAAAGCTCGCCCCGGCGATGGGCGGCGTGTCGGCCGCGTTTGCCGGCGCCCGGACACAGGCGCCGAAATCGGCCTGTCTGGTTGCGAGTGCCGAGATCTCGCCTGCGTCGCACCGGGCATCGCCGGTTACCCGGATGACGCCCGCATAGGCGGCCGGAAAAACCGGCGCCCCGCGGGCCGGGCTGGCGGCCACCAACAGGACGCCAGCGTCCACCGCGCGGGCAACCGCACGGGCGAGAACCGGGCGATCTGCGCGCAGCCCGAAGCTCATCGAGATCAGCGCCGCGCCTCTCTCCGCCAGCCAGTCGAGTGCCGCGGCAATCGCCGCCGGCGTGGCGGTAAGCCGATCGGTAAACACCTGGGCGTTCAACAGCACCGCATCGGGCGCGTGATCGCGGATGATCCGGGCCAGCCGGCTGCCATGGCCCAAGGCGTCGTCCTGCACCGCCCCGATTTGAATATCGTCGCTCGCATCGAGGAAAAAGCGCCGCGCTGCACGCGCCCCGGGGGCCAGATCGGGAGCGAGCCCGCTGTCGATGAGGCCGACGGTGACCGGGCGGCTCATTCCATGCCCTCACCCGCATCCGGGGCATCGAGCGCCGTCAACCGGCCGCCTGAGAGCCGGTAGACCATCGCCTCCGCCACCATCGGTGCCGGGCGATGGCTGATGATGATCCGGGTGCGCCCGGCAAATACCCTATCGATGGTCTCGAGGATGCGGGCTTCCGCTTCCCGATCGATCGCCGAGGTCGCCTCATCGAGGACGAGGACCGCCGGGTCCTGCAGGATCGCCCGGGCGATTGCCAGACGCTGGCGCTGGCCGCCCGAAAGATCGACGCCGCGTTCGGCCAGCCGCGTTTCATAGCCGTCGGGCAGCGACTCGATGAAATCCGCGATCTCGGCCCGGGCAGCGGCGCGGGCGATATCGGCGTCGCCGGCGTCCCAGTTGCCGAAGCGGATGGCGTCTGCAACCGTGCCGCTCAGCATGCCGGCATCCTGGGCGACCACTGCGATGCGCCGGCGCAAGGTCACCAGATCGAGCTCGCGCACATCCGCACCATCCAGCAGCACGCGCCCGGCATCGGGATCGAGGTGGCGGTGCAGCAGATCGATGAGCGTCGATTTGCCGGCGCCCGAGGGGCCGGTGATCACCACCTTGGCGCCGGCCGGAATGTCCAGCGAGAGATCGTCGAGTACGGGGCCTTCGCGGCCCCGGCGGGCGACACGGACATGCTCGAAGCGAATCGCGCCGGGCGTATCGGCAGGCAGGCTGCGGGCGCTGGCCGGCACCGTGATCTCGGGCACCTCGCGCATCAGTTCGAGGACACGGCTCAGGCTGACGCGCGCCCGGCGAACGGCGACGTAAAGGCCCATGAAGGTGCGCACCGGCGCACCCGCACGCCCCAGATAGATCGAAAAGGCAATCAGCGTGCCGACGCTGATCGTGCGCTCCGCCACCATGTAGCCGCCGGCGATGAACATCGCCGCCACACCCAGCGTCATCAGCACCGCCGGCACCGCCCCGGCCAGATAGCCGGCCATCTGGGCCTTCAGAAGCCCGTCGAGATAATCGCCGTGAAGGCCCGCAAGCCGGGTTGCCATGCGGTCTTCCGCAGCCGTCGACTGGATGAATTTCATCGCCCCCAGGGTTTCGACGAAAAAGCCGGTGACATCGCCGGCGCGCTCACGCACGACGCGGGTGAGGCGCTCGATGCGCGGCCGAAGGGCCCGCAAGACGGCGATCTGGGCAGGAAGAAAGATGAGTGCGATCAGCGTCAGCTTCCAGCTCAAAGCCAGCATGATGGCGAGGCTGCCGGCAAGCGTGATCGCCGCATTTACACTGGCCAGCAGGCTGTCGGTGGCGAACCGCTGGATCTCGGCAACGTCGCCGTCGAGCCGGGCCATCAGATCGCCGCTGCCGCGCCGCGCGAAGAAGTCGGGGCTCAAGCGCTCCAGGTGGCGGAACACCGCCTCGCGCATGGCGAACAGAACCCGCCCCGACAGGCCGGTGTAGAGCCAGCGGTTGAGCCCGCCAAGCGCCGCCGAGGCAATCGCGAGTGCGACCATGGCGGCGGCCACCCAGACGACGACGCGCGGGTTGGCACGGATCAGGCCGTCATCGATCAGCAGCCTGGTGAGCAGGGGCTGGACCAGCCCGAGGCCGGTGGCCAGCAGGCTGAGCGCGAGCACCAGCGCCAGCCCGCCCGCATGCGGGCGGACGAAGGGCAGCAGCCAGCCCCAGGTGTTCATGTTGGTGTCGGCGCTTGCGCCCGTCTCCGCCCGCGTATCCTGAGCGGCCGCCCGCGTCACCGTGGCGGGCCCCGGTTCAGACCAGGTCGAAGGCCGCCGGCGCGGCGCTGCGCGGCTCGACATGCCGGGCGAAAAAGGCCGGGTTGGCGGCGGCGATCTCGGCATAGACCTGAATGCCGAAGTCGATCCAGTCGCGCATCAGATCGCAATAGAGATAGGTGGGGCTGAGCGCATCGTCGTAGTTGACGTAGGATTCGTGATAGCAGCCGCCGGCACACAGATTGCGGATGCGGCAGGTCTCGCATGCCAGCCCGGTGTGATCGCCGGCCTTTTCGAGAAACTGCCCCAATCGGTCCTTGGCAATGCCGCTGCGCACATCGCCGAAGGTCTCGAGATCGGAGCCGGTGAAGCGGTGGCAGAGGTTGAGCCCGCCCCCCGCATCGACCGCCAGAAGCCCGACCCCGGCGCCGCACGGCAGGGTCTTGCGGTTGCCGAGATGAAGGTCCGCCATCAACTGGTGCATGTTGGAAAAGCCGGTGTTCTCGCCGCGGATCGCCGCGTCCCGGTAGGCCCGGCCCAGCGCCTTCATGTTGTCGAAAAAGGCGCTGAGCTCCTCGCCGTTCAGCTTGAGAAGCGCGGATGCGCCCGAGGTCACCGGCGCAAAGCCGACTTCGGCAAAACCGATCTCGTCCCTGAGGTGGGCGTGAATGGAACAGACATCGATCGCCCCGGCAGTCACCGTGACGCGGGCGCCGACGGGCCGGGCGCGATAGCGCTCCAGCAGCAGCCGGGTCTTGGCGGCAACCACGTCATAGGTGCCGGTGCCGCCGATCGAGCGGCGGTGGCGATCATGGACCGCCTTGGGCCCGTCGATGCTGACCGACAGCCCGAAGCGGTGGGCGTTCAGAAAGGCGATCTTGTCCTCGTCCAGCAGCGTCGCATTGGTGGTGAGCGAAAAATCCACCGTCTTGCCGGCGCGCTCGCAAGACTCTTCGGCGTAAATAACGACATCGCGGATCAGCGCCATGTTGGACAAAGGCTCGCCGCCGAAAAAGACCACATTCACGCGGGGCCTATCGCCGCTTTCGCGCAGCAGAAGGTCGATGCCGCGCTTGGCCGTCTCCAGATCCATGCGGGTCTCGGCCTTGGGCGTCGTCAGATCCTCCTTGTAGCAGTAAGTGCAGCCCAGATTGCACCCGGTCGTCACATTCAGGACGATGGTGCTGAGTGGGAATTCCCGGATTCGCAACGGCGTCGCCGCGTGTGGCTCGGCCCCGGCATCCGCCACCACGCCCATCTCGATGAACTCGCGCAAGGCCTCGACGATATCGGCCGGCGCATACGCCCCATCGAAATGGCGCCGGATATCGGCCTCATCGACCGCCCCGCGCTCACGGAACAGATCGAGGACGGCGCCGCCCACCTCGTCGAGCTCAAAGAGCGCCGTGCTTGGCACATGGAAAAGCACGCGCCGCTCGGCGACGCGGACCTCGTGGGCGTTTTCTTCGATCAGCTTGAGTGCCGGCATCGGCCTCCCCGTTCCTGCTGCCAGATCCTGACACGCACGCCTTTGCACGACGGCATATCGACCATACCAGAAATCCCCCGGGCTGTAAGTGATGCCAAAGTCGGGGATGGCGGCGTTCCCGGTCAGCTTGTGAGGTGCCGGGCGACGCGATACCATGAGGCGGGATCGGAACAGCCATGTACGAGCACGATACAGTCACAACCCGCACGCCGGGCGATGGCACCGCGCCAGCGGCCACGTCCGGGTTTCGCCAGGCGGTGAGCCGGGCGCAAGACCCGGAGCGCGCCGCCGCCGAGCTCCATGACGCGCTGGTCGGGCCGGACACCGAGCTGGTCATTCTGTTCTGCTCCAGCCGCTACGACTTCGCCGCTTTGGGCCGCGCCATCAGGAAACGCTTTGCCGGGATCGCCGTCATCGGCGTGACCGCCGCCGGCGAAATCACGCCCCAAGGCTATATCGAAGGCTCGATCGCCGGCCTGGCGATGCCGGCCAGCGCCGCCACCGTCGTTACCCGCCGGCTCGATGATCTGTCCGGCTTTCGCATGCAGGACGGCAGCACCGCGGCCGCCGCCCTGGTTGACGAGCTCGAAGCCAGAAGCCCGGGCATGGGCTCGGACAACACCTTCGCGCTGCTGCTGATCGACAGTCTGAAGACCGGCGAGGAACGGGTGGTGGCGGCCATCGGCGCAGCCTTGGGCGGCATTCCGCTGGTCGGCGGCTCGGCCGCCGATGATCGCAGCTTTCAGCGCACCCGCATCTTTCACGATGGCGCCTTCCGGCGGGATGCGGCGGTAATTGCGCTGATCCGCACGCGCCATCCGTTCCGCACCTTTTCCACCCACCATTTCGAATGCGGCGATGCCAAGGCGGTGATCACCGCCGCCGATCCCAACCGCCGCATGGTCTACGAGATCAACGCCGAACCGGCAGCCCGGGAATATGCGCGGCTGTGCGGCATTCCCGACCGGGACATCAATTCCGACACCTTCATCCGCCATCCGATGCTGGTCAAGATCGGCGAGAACTATTATGTCCGCGGCATCGAAACGGTGAATGACGACGGCAGCCTGCATTTCGCCTGCGCCATCGACAGCGGCATCGTGGTCACCTTCGGCCGGCCCACCGACATGTACAGGGAGCTGGAAGCCCTGTTCGACGATCTGCGCCGGGATCTCGGGCCGCCCGAACTGGTCATCGGCTGCGATTGCTGGGGGCGCAAGTACGAGATGGAGCAGATGCAGCTCACCCGCCGCATCTCGGATCTGATGACCGCCAACAAAACCATCGGCTTCGCCACTTTCGGCGAGCAGATCAATTCCCTGCACGTCAATCACTCGTTCACCGGCGTTGCCCTGGGATCGGTCCCCCGCGATGACACCGCCGGTTGACTCCATCATATCGGCCGGCGGGCGGGCGGAATCGCTCGATGCGCTGCGGCGCGAAAACGCCAAGCTGCGCAAGATCGTCGAGGTGCTGAGCGCCCGGGTTGAACACGGGCTCAGCGAACAGCGCGACGCCTTTTCGGTGTTCCAGACGGCGATTGCGCTGGAAGACACGGTGCGCAAGCGCACCGCCGAATTGAAGCGCCTCAACGAACGGCTGACAGAAGAGCTGGAACAGCGCCGGGCGGTCGAAGAGGCCCTGCGCGTGGCCAAGCGGCAGGCCGAGGAAACCAACATCAGCAAGACCAAGTTCCTGGCCGCCGCCAGCCATGATCTGCGCCAGCCGTTGAGTGCGGCGCGCCTGTTCCTCGCTGCCATCGGCGAAGGCCGGCTGGATGCGCGCACCCGCAAGCATGTCGAGCGGGCCCGCGCCGCACTCGATGCCGCCGACAATCTCCTGGATGCGCTCCTGGATATCTCGCGGCTCGACAGCGGCGGGCTGCAACCGGAAATCAGCGACTTCTGCATCGGCGATCTGCTCGAGCGCATCACGCCCGAATATCAGACGCTCAAACGCAAGGAAGGCCTCGAGGTCCGGGTCATCGGCTCAAGCGCCGTGGTGCGCACCGACGCCCGGCTCCTGGAGCAGATCCTGCGCAATCTGCTCAGCAACGCCATCCGCTACACGCCGGCCGGCAAGGTTGTTGCCGGCTGCCGGCGGTTGCGTGACGGCATCCGGATCGAGGTCTGGGACACCGGCATCGGCATCCCCGAAAGCCAGTTCCGGGAAATCTTCAAGGAATTCCGCCAGGTTCATACGAACTACAAGCCCCAGGACCGCGGCATCGGCCTCGGGCTGGCCATCGTCGATCGCATCGCCCGCATGCTCGGCCTCGAAATCACGGTGCGCTCGCAGGTCGGCAAGGGCTCGGTGTTCACGGTGCGCATTCCCTATGGTGATGCGTCGCGGATCGAGCGGACCACGCGCGCCCGCGCCCGGCCACGGGCAGCAACCATGCTGGCCGGCAGCCTGATTGTCGTCGTCGACAATGACGACCGTGTGCTCGATGGCATGGAGGCGTTGCTCTCCACCTGGAACTGCGAGGTGGTGAGCGCGCATTCGGCCGACCGGGCGCTCGAGGCGCTGATCGAAGGCGACCGCCGCCCCGACCTGATCATCGCCGACTATCACCTGGAAAAGGGCGCCAAGGGGGATGCTGCGATACGCGAGATTGCCGCCGAGTTCGACGCCCCGGTTCCCGCCATCATCATCACCAGCGATCAGAGCCCGGGCCTGCGCCGGCGCCTCGAGGCCAACGGTCAGCCGGTGCTCTACAAGCCGGTCAAACCGGCCAAGCTGCGTTCGATCATGACCCACATCCTGTTCGGCGACCGCTAGAGCCTGTGGCTCGACACGACCCTGAACCTAACCCTGCTTCAAATCCGCACCCAGCCGGCGCGCCGCGATCACCGCCTGCACCCGGTTGCGCACCTTGAGCTTGCGCAGGATCGCCGAGACGTGGGCCTTGACCGTAATCTCGCTGATCTGCAGCTCGTGGGCGATCTGCTTGTTGGCCTTGCCCTGGGCCAGCAATTCGAGCACCACGAGCTGGCGATGGGTCAGCGCCGGCCCTTCCGTCTCCGCGTCCGAAGCGCCCTCCCGGCCACCATTCGTCGACGCGCCCGGCGGCCTCAGAACGTCGGGCGGGAAATAGACGTCGCCGGCCATGACCCGGCCGAGCGCCGCGGTCATCACCTCCTGATTGGCGGATTTGGGCAGGTACCCGGCGGCCCCGAAGGAGTAGGCCTCGCGCATGACCTCGCGCTCATCGGACGCCGAAACGATAAGAATCGGTGTCGCCGGCGCCTTGTTGCGCAGGGCGATCAGACAGGAAAAACCCTCGGCGCCGGGCAGAAACAGGTCGAGGAGTATCAGATCGAAACTGTCATCGTCGCGGACCAGAGCCAGGGCGCTTTCGACATCATGGGCGTCCGCACAACGGGCATCGGGGAACGCAGCCTGCGCCACATGGTGCAGCGCCTCGCGAAAAAGCGGATGATCGTCAGCGATGAGAATGCGGCACGCATCCATGATCGAAACCCTTGTCGGCCGGAAAAACGCGGCCCGGAGAGCCGCCATCCGGTCCTCCGGACCCATAGTAGCGATGAGACTCCCCTGCCGGCAAGCAACACCGCCAGGTCCCCGGAACCGATCGACGACGGCCGGCGAAACGCGACACAGGTTGTCCCCGACCGCCATGCTGGAGTATCACATCGCCAGGGGCTGGTGGCCCCGGCTCGTCCCGTCGAGGTGATCCGATGAACGAGATCGCGACCGCTTTTGCGCATGCCTTCCGGCTGATCGTCGAGCTCGACGCCGAGCTTGTCGAGATCGTCGTACGCTCGCTCGGGATCAGCCTCTCGGCAGTGGCGATCGCCGGGGCGATCGGAATGCCGTTCGGGGCCCTGGTGGCGATCACCCGCTTTCCCGGCCGCCAGGCGCTGATCATCCTGCTCAATGCCCTGATGGGCCTGCCGCCGGTCGTCGTCGGCGTGGTACTCTATCTGGTGCTGTCGCGCTCCGGCCCCCTGGGCACATTCGGGCTGCTGTTTTCGCCGACCGCCATGGTGATCGCCCAGACCACCCTGATCACCCCGATCGTCGCCGCATTGAGCCGCCAGATTATCGCCGATTTGTACGAGGAATACCGCGAGCTCTTGCGTTCCCTGGGCATTTCCACCCGACGCTCGATCTGGACGCTGATCTGGGATGGCCGGCTCAGCCTGGTCACCGCGCTGCTGGCCGGGTTTGGCCGCGCCAGCGGCGAGGTCGGCGCGGTGCTGATCGTTGGCGGCAACATCGACCATGTGACCCGGGTGATGACCACGGCAATCGCGCTCGAGACCAGCAAGGGCGACCTCGGGCTGGCCGTCGGGCTGGGCATCATCGTGCTGGCGCTGTCGATCGGGATCAATGCGGCGGCCGTGATGACCGGCCAGGCGGCGCGGCGGATTCAGGGGTGAGCAGGATGGAAGCGACCCTGCCCACCATGCACGCCAAAGCCGCGACTGCGGGCGACGGCATTCTGCCGCTGTCGCTCGAGCGCGTCTGTTTCATTGCCGACGGCAAGCGGTTGATCGACACCATCTCGCTGGAACTCGGACCCGGCGTGATTACCATGCTGCTGGGGCCGAACGGCGCCGGCAAGAGCCTGTTTCTGCGGCTGTGTCACGGGCTGGTGCCGCCGAGCAGCGGCACCGTTCGCTGGCTGGGACCCGAGGGCGGGCGCGCCGCGCGCCATCAGGCGATGGTGTTCCAGCGCCCGGTGATGCTGCGCCGCTCGGTCCGCGCCAATCTCGATTTTGCACTGCGGTCGCGCAAATACTCTCGCGCCGAGCGCCGGCGCGCCGTCGAGGACATGCTGGAGCGCGCTGATCTGGCGCCCCTGGCGGAGCGCCCGGCCCGCGTCCTTTCGGGCGGCGAGCAACAGCGCCTGGCGCTGGCCCGGGCCTGGATCATGCGGCCCCAGGTGCTGTTTCTCGACGAGCCGACGGCCAATCTCGATCCCGCCGCCACCCGCCATGTCGAGGATTTCGTGCGGGCCATTCACGACAGCGGCGCCAAGATCGTCATGACCACCCATGACCTCGGTCAGGCCCGCCGGCTGGGGCAGGACGTGATCTTTCTCTATCAGGGCCGGATGATCGAGCGGGCGCCGGCCAGCCGCTTTTTCCAGAGCCCGCAGACAGCCGAAGCGGCCGCCTACATCGAAGGACGCATTCCATGAGGATTTTGAAAGGCTGCAGAATCGCCCGCTTCGTCCTTGGACTCCTGCTGGCGTTTTCGGTTCTGGCGCCGGCGCCCGGCGCCCAGGCCAAGGCAAAACGGTTTATTGTCGTCGCCTCGACCACCTCGACCGAGAACTCCGGCCTGTTCGATTTCATCCTGCCCAAATTCGAGCGCGCAACCGGCATCCAGGTCCGCGTCATCGCCAAGGGCACCGGGCTGGCCATCGACATCGCCCGGCGCGGCGACGCCGACGTGCTGTTCGTCCATCATCGCCCCTCGGAAGAGGCTTTCGTGGCCCAAGGCTACGGGGTCAAGCGTTTCGACGTGATGTACAACGATTTCATCATCGTCGGCCCGGCCGCCGATCCGGCCGGCATCCGCGGCATGACGGCGGCAGCCAAGGCCTTCCGGACCATCGCGAAACGCCGCGTGCTGTTCGTCTCGCGCGGCGATGAAAGCGGCACCCACCGGCGCGAGCGGGAAATCTGGCAGGCTGCCGGCATCGACCCGTCAGGCGACAGCGGCACCTGGTATCGCGCTGCCGGCGCCGGCATGGGGGCGACGCTGAATATCGCCGCCGAGATGGACGCCTATACGCTCTCCGACCGGGCGACCTGGGTGAGCTTCAGGAACAAGCGCGGGCTCGAGCTGCTGGTCGCCGGCGACCCCATGCTGTTCAATCAGTACGGGGTCATTCTGGTCAACCCCAAACGCTTCCCGCATGTCCGGGCCGCCGACGGCCAGAGGTTCATCGACTGGCTGCTCTCCCCCGACGGTCAGGCGACGATTGCCGCCTATCGGGTGAACGGGCAGCAGCTTTTCCACCCCGACGCCAAGCCGCAGCCTAGTCCAGAAGACCGTTCTCCTCCAGCCAGCGGGAGGCCGTGATGATTGCCTCCACATCGCAGCCGAAGCGCCGCGCCGCCGCCTGCGGCGTTGCCCCCGGTTGGCGCACGGCTTCGAGCAGGTCGACCACTGGCACCCCGGCGACCTGCCAGACACCGCGCGGGTGACGGGCGCTGACGACGACCGCACGCTCGACGACAAAGTCATCCGCGATAACCGGCCGGCGTTCGATTCGGGCCGTCGCGGCCTCGTCGGCATCATGCGAATCCGCCGATGCCGGCCAGCCTGCCCGCGCCCGCCAGAAGGGGCGCGTGACCCAGCGTTCCTCCCGGGCGTAGAAGGCCCGCGCCATCTGCGCCTGATGGCGGAAAGTCATCTCCGCCCGATCATTCAGGAACGCTATCGCCAGATCGCTGGCCTCGGGCCGGCGCAACAGCGTGTTCGCCACCGCGACGCTAGCCAGCGCCGAGCCGGCGGCCTCGAACAAGCCCTGGCCCGAGAGCGGATCGATGGCCGCCGCCGCATCGCCGATTCGCAGACATCTGCGCGTCGCCGCGGGCATCAGCAGCCGCATGGTGGCATTGCGGGCCCAGACGCGGCCCACCGCTTTCGCCCCAGCCAGCCAGGCGCGGGCCTCCTCAATCTCGGCCACCAGGCGCGAATAGAGATCGCCGAGGCCGCGCCGCCGTGGCAGGCCGCCGGGCCGGCCATCGATGACAATCTGCAAAACCGCGCGGCCCACGCCATCGCAGGCGAACCAGGCCCAGCCGTCGGCGAAGGGCGCCACCGCGGTCATCGGAGCCAGCGACTCAGGCACCCGCCAGGCGCGGATCAGCGCCGTCGTCTCGGGTCCGGCCTCGACGCAGCCACCAAGGCGCGGCGTGCGGCGCCCGCGGGCGTCGATCACCAGCCTGGCGATCAGGGTTCGCGGCTCATTGCCGGGACCCCGCCAGCGGATCTGCGTCACCCCGCCCTCGACCTCCAAGCGGCCGACACGGCCGCGCAGGACGGGAATGCCGGCCTCGGCCAGATCCTCGAGAAGGGCGGCATCGAAGCGAACCCGGTCAACGATGCGCTCGCGATTGGCCGCCACCGTTTTGCCGCCCCAATGGGCCCGGCGCTGCACCTCGGGCCCGATGGCGGCAAGCGCCCGGGCGCAGCCGGCTCGTGACAGACCGTCGCGTGTTCGCTCCGAGACGCCCTCCCAGGCAATGAACGGGCGCGGTGCATGAATGACCGCCAGCCGATGGCCGAGCCGGGCCAGCGCGCGCGCCGCCACGCAGCCGGCGGGACCGGCGCCGAGCACGGCGATATCGACCTGCGTTGCCAATCCCCCTCCAGCCGCAACACCGTCCGCAGACGGTTCCCTCACGGCGAAACATGCTCTAGTTTCGGGTCGAAACCAGCGTCAACATAGGCCTTGAGATGAGCGAACGCCAAGCCCCTGAGCGGCCCGATGCCCATGGCGGCGTCCCGTCGGGCCTCGACCTGACGCCCGAACAGATGCGGGCGCTGGGCTACCGGGCCGTGGATTTGATCGCCGATCATTTTGCCCGTATCAACGATGAGCCGGTGGCCCCGGTCGCTGAGCGCGCGCCCATCGCCCAATTGTTCGACGAGCCGCCGCCCGAGGACGGCAGCGACCCGCTGGCGCTCATCGACTGGCTGCGCGATCATGTCTTCGCTCATGCGATCCGGACCAATCACCCGCGTTTCTTCGGCTATATCCCCAGTCCCAGCAATTTTGTCGCCGCCATCGGCGATCTGCTGGCCAGCGGCTTCAACGTCTTTGCCGGCCTTGCCCCGACCAACCATGGCCCGACCGAGCTGGAGCTTGCCGTCATCCGCTGGCTGTGCGCGCTTCTGGACCTGCCCAAGGGCGCCGGCGGCCTGATCATGAGCGGCGGCTCGATGGCCAATTTCACCGCCCTGGCCGTCGCCCGTCACCGCCGGCTGGGAGACGATGCGAGCAGTGCCGTGATCTACGTTTCGGACCAGACCCATTCGTCGATCGAGCGGGCGGTCCGTGCCCTCGGCTTTCGTTCCGAGCAACTGGCAATCATCGCCAGCGATGCCAGCTATCGCATGGACCTGCGCGCGCTTGCCGAGCGCATCGCCCGGGACCGCGCAGACGGTCGGCGGCCGTTCTGTGTGGTCGGCACGGCCGGGACCACCAATACCGGCGCGATCGACGCCCTCGATGAACTGGCCGGACTGTGCCAGCGCGAAGACCTGTGGCTTCACGTCGACGGCGCCTATGGGGCGGCGGCCGCCATATTGCCCGAAATGAAAGACACCTTTGCCGGATTGAACGCTGTCGATTCGCTGTCCATCGATCCCCACAAATGGCTGTTCCAGCCGTTCGAGTGCGGCTGCCTTCTGGTCCGCGACCGCGACTGGCTGCCCGAGGCTTTCCGCATCGTGCCCGATTACATGAAGGACAGCGACGTTGCCGGCGACATGGTGAATTTCCGCGACTGGAGCCTGCAGACGACCCGCGCCTTCAAGGCCTTGAAACTGTGGATGACGTTCAAGACCTTCGGTCTGGCACGCATTCGCGCCGCCATCCGCCACGGCCTCGCACTGGGTGAGTTCACGCAAAGGTTCCTTGAGGCCCGCGACGGCTGGCAGGTGGTCAGCCCGGCCTCTCTGGGCGCGGTGACCTTCCGCTATGTCGGCGGACCTGCGGACGGGCCGGAAAGCGATGCCCTCAATCAGACGATGGTCGAGCGCCTCACCGCCGACGGCTTTGCGCTGGTCAGCACCACCATCCTCGAAGGCCGCAAGGTGATCCGCATCTGCGCCCTCAACCCGCGGGCAACGCAAGACGACATTCGCCGGACCATCGAAAAGCTCGAAGAGCTGGCCCGCGGATGACGATCGAACAGACCGCGACGCTGGCGATCCTGGCAGGCGTCTTCGCGCTCCTCGTCAAGGGGCCGTGGCGGTATGACGTGGTCGCCGTATTGGCGCTGGTGGTTGCCGTGCTGGCCGGCGTGGTGCCGGCGGCCGATGCATTCGCGGGCTTCGCCCACCCGGCGACGGTGACGGTGGCGGCGGTGCTCATCCTGAGCCGCGGGCTCTCCAACTCCGGGGCGATCGCCTTTGTCGCTGCGCGCCTGATGCCGGAGTTCAGGAACCCGAGCCTGCACATCGGTACCATGTCGGGGCTCGGCGCGGCGCTCTCGGCCTTGATGAACAACGTCGGCGCGCTCGCCCTGCTGATGCCGGTCACGCTCGAGGCCGCAAGCCGCATGAAGCGCGCCGCGGCGCTGCTGCTGATGCCGCTGTCCTTTGCCACCATCCTCGGCGGCATGCTGACCCTGATCGGCACGCCCCCCAACATCATCATCGCCACCTACCGCGGCGAGGTCATGGGAACACCGTTCGCAATGTTCGACTTCACCCCCGTCGGCGGCATTGTCGCGGTGTCCGGCATCCTGTTCATTGCGTTTGTCGGCTGGCATCTGATCCCGAAGTCGCGCCGCGCCCGCGTCTCGCCGGACGAACTGTTCGATATCGAGGACTATGTCGCCGAGGCCCGGGTCGGCAAGGAGTCGTCGGTCATCGGCAAGCGGGTACGCGATCTCGACCGGGATGTCGAGGAGCACGATATCGTCATCGTCGGGCTCATTCGCGGCAACCGCCGGCTGCCCGGCGCGGCCCGGCGCGAGATCATCCGGGCGGACGACATTTTCATCCTCGAAGGCAGCCCGGCAAGCATCGATTCCTTTTGCGGGGCGTTCAATCTGCGCCTCGTCGGCACCGAGGATTCGGCGCGCACGCTGCTGCGCTCCGAGGACGTCGCCCTGATCGAGGCGATCGTCGCGCCCGGCTCGCGCCTCGAAGGCCAGCTTGCCCGTGATGCGCGGCTGCGCAGCCGACATGGCATCAACCTCCTTGCCGTGTCGCGCCAGGGCAAGCCGTTCCGCGACCGGCTCAGCTCGTTCCGCTTCGAGGCCGGCGACGTGCTGCTTCTCCAGGGCGATTCCGAGCGCCTGCCCGAAACCGTCTCGTCGCTCGGCTGTCTGCCGCTCATTCCCCGGGGCCTGCGCATCGGCAAGCCGCGCCAGGCCGGTCTGGCGGTATCCATATTCGCCGCCGCCATCGCCGCGGCAACCTTCGGTCTGGTCTCCCTGCCGGTCGCCTTCGTGGTGGCGGTGGTGGCGATGGTCGTGACCAACATCGTGCCGGCGCACGAGATCTACGACAGCGTCGACTGGCCGGTGGTGGTGCTGTTGGGCGCGATGATCCCGATCGGCACCGCCTTCGAGGCCACCGGCACCACCGACCTGGTGGCCGGCCTGATCGCCGGCGCGGCCAGCGGCTTCTCGCCGCTGGTTGTGCTGGCCGTCATCCTGATCGTCACCATGACACTCTCCGATGTCATGAACAACGCCGCCACCGCGGTGGTGATGGCGCCGGTTGCGGTCAGCACCGCCCAGCAATTGGGGGCCAACCCGGACGCCTTTCTGATGGCGGTGGCGGTCGGCGCGTCATGCGCCTTCCTCACCCCCATCGGCCATCAGAACAACACCCTGATCATGGGGCCGGGCGGCTATGAATTCGGCGATTACTGGCGCATGGGCCTGCCGCTCGAGGCGCTGATCGTGCTGGTTTCGGTACCGGCCATCGCCCTCGTCTGGCCGCTTTAGAAAGGCAGGAAAGCTCTGAACGACAGGTTTGGGCGGCACGGATTTCGGTGTCGGAACTGGGAAAAGGTACGATTTCCGGGCATGGTCTGCCGGTTTTGCCCTCTGAAGGCATCATTTCCCGCCTTTTGCCCTGATTTCAGACCGACTCCGCCATCAGATGTCGGCCCGCAAAGCAGAGATTGCTCCGAGCCATATCGTCGCGCCGATGATCGGCGGCGTGATCACTGCCACGACCCTGGGACTGATCGTGCTGCCGGTGATCTACGGTCTGGCGCTTCAGGTCGAGGCGAGGCTGGCGCACCACAGGTCTGCCAGACCTTCGCTGGCCAGGGATCCCGCTTGATCCCGGCCCCGGGCGATTCATGGGCGTGACTCGGGAGATTGGCGTCTCCCGAGTCGCGACCGACACCTGTGCCAGACAGGGACAGGAACGGCCCTTGACCGGTGCCGTGATTGCGATCCGTCGTGCCTGACCCGCGCGTCCTCTGGCCTGCTGCGTCCCGGCCTCACGCTTCACATTGCCTTTTTCCCCAATCGGTCGCACCATAGTTGGTTCGCAGCCAGCGGCAGAATTGTGCCCATCGACATAGGGTGTGTGACTGCGGCGGGTTGCGGCAAGGCGGTGACTGTCGGGATTCTTTACAGTCCGCCTTTCCGTGCTGGTGCCGGTTCGCGTTAACCCGTTGAAAAACAAAGGGTGGCACAAAAGTTGCGTACCTCGACATGAAGACCGGACGCGCGCACGGGAACATCGGTCATACGGACCGGAACGGGGATGCGCAACGGTAGATGGCAAGGGAAGCGGCCATGAGGGATCCAAGCACCGGCAGGAGTCCGGCACGTCGCCGATGGCGGCGTGGCCTGTGGGCCGGGCTGGCCGTCGTGGCGATCGGGATGACCACGCTGCCAAGCCAGGCGGCAATCAATGAATGCGGCACCGATGACGGCACGCCGGCGGGCATGTTCAACAGCGCCTGTTCGGTTCTGGGCGTCTTTGCCGGCGGCACAACGCTGGGCGGCGGCTTTACCATCAACCCGGCAGGCAATGATTTCGAGGCGGATGTCGAGGCGGCACTGGCCGACCTTGGCATTTCCGTCAATCTCGAATCCCTGGGAAAAGCCGAAGAGGGCGGGGCCACGGATTTCGAGTTTTTCGATCTGTCGAGCGATCCGGCAAGCTCGATCGGCAGCAATCCGGCCGGCACCGGCAGCGGCGGCTGGAAATATGTGCCGGGACAGAAGATCGTCGATTTTCTGACGATTAAGGCCGGCACCTCGTTCAAGATCTACCAGTATGTGCCGGCAGCCAGCGACGGACGCTATGCGACCACCGGCCTGCTCAATCGCGGCGGGCAGACGGCCGATGTCTCCCACATCACCTTCTGGCGCGAAGTGCCAGAGCCGGCATCGCTGGCCCTTCTGGCCTTCGGGCTTGCCGGCCTGGCGGGGCTGCGTCGGCGTCGGCCACCGGCGGCCAGGATTTCCTGAAGCCGTTCACCATTTGACGGCAGCGTGAGGCTGGCGCGGTCTGGCGGCCAGTGGTGTGTGCCCGCGGTGGCAAGGCGGGTTTTGGAAAATCCCCGGTTTGGCGCTACGCTTTGCACTCCTTCAGTCGATCAAGGAGTGCCGTTCATGACAGCCAAGACAGACAAGACGCTGGGTTGCGCCCTGGTCGTCCTGGTGGCGCTGACCTTTGCCGGGGCCTGGCATCATGCCGCTCGGGCCCAGGACAAGTCACCGGACGCCGCCGCTGCGGCGCCGGCCGAAAGCTCGGCACGCCCGGGAATGCCGGACAGGCTGCCGAAAGTGACGGCGGACTGCGAATTCTTCCGGACGATCTATGACTGGCGGGCGCTCGACCCCTACAACCTGATCGTCTGGTTCAACAACCGCAACACGCCGCGCCATATCGAGCTGGAAACCGCCTGCTATCAGCTCCGCTTCGTCGATTCGATTGCGTTTACGTCGACGGATAACCGGCTGTGCGCGTTCGGCGGCGACTCGGTGATTGTTGGCGACGAACAGTGCAAGATCGGGGCGCTGACCAAGATCACGCCGGAGGAAGCCAAGGCGCTGATCGCCAAATACGAAAAAGGCCGCTCGTCAAGCAAGGCCGGGACCGGCAAGGCCGACAAGAGCGGAAAATAGGACGGATGCGGCCGGCCGTTTCCCGGCCTGCCGGCAAACCGATCACAACGAAGGCTCGGAACCGGGCCAGGGAAGGACACGCCAGATGAGGACTCGCATCGAGAGGGGGAAGCAGGTCTGGAAATCATGGGGCCGGCGGTGGCGCCGCCTTGTCCGGCGTCCGGTGATCGCGCTGGCGGCGGTCGTGCTGGCGGTGCAGGCCATGCCGATTGCGGCCGGCGCCGCCTCCGCACCTTATTATCCCGGGCCGGACCCCGACTGGGTGCACCGCGCACCGGACAGGGCGGGGTTCGACCCGGCGCGCCTCGATGCCGCCATCGCCTTTGCCAAAGCCCATGAAACGCGCTACCCCGAGGACCTTGCCAGGGTCGCCGACGTGCGCGATCTCGAACTCAAGATCCGGCTCGACTTCGCCGCCGAGCCCTACAACGAAATCCTCGGCCCGACGAAGCCCCGCGGCCCCCAGACAGGTGTCGTTGTTCGTGGCGGCTATATCGTCGCCGAATGGGGCGAGCCGGGCCGCGTCGACATGACGTTCAGTGTCACCAAGACGTTCCTGTCCTCGGTCGCCGGGCTGGCCTGGGACCGTGGCCTCATTCGCAATCTCGACGATCCGGTCAAGGCATACGTCGCCGGGCCATGGTTCGAATCGGCCCACAACGCCAGAATCACCTGGGACCAGATGCTGCGCCAGACCAGCGAGTGGCAGGGCACCCTGTGGGGCAAGCCGGCCTGGGCCGACCGCCCGGGCGAGAAACCCTGGTCGGAGCTGGCAGCACCGGCGCGCGAGCCCGGCAGCCGCTGGAAATACAATGACGTGCGCGTAAACATGCTGGCGCTGGCGCTGCTCCAGGTCTGGCGCCGGCCGCTGCCACAGGTGCTCAAGGAGCATCTGATGGATCCGATCGGCGCGTCCGCCACCTGGCGCTGGTATGGCTACCGCAATTCCTGGGTGGTGATCGACGGCGTGCGCATGCAGTCGGTCAGCGGCGGCGGCCACTGGGGCGGCGGCATGTTCATCCAGACCTATGATCTCGCCCGCCTCGGGCTTCTAGCCCTGCGCGACGGGCGCTGGAAAAAGCGCCAGATCCTGTCGAAAGACTGGATCCGCAAGGCGCGCACACCGACTCCGGTCAAACCGACCTACGGCTTCATGAACTGGTTTCTGAACACGAAGAAAGCGCTGCTGCCAAGTGCGCCCGAGACCAGCTTCTTTTTCGCCGGTGCCGGCGCCAATATCGTCTATGTCGATCCCGAGCACGACCTTGTGGTGGTCACCCGCTGGATCGACCGTCGGCATCTCGACGGTTTCATCGCCGCGGTGCTGGCGGCCCTGAAGTGAACCGGCCCCCTCAAGGCTGCATGGCAGACCACCGATCCCCATATATGTCATTGATTCTTTGACCGACCCGTCGTAAAGGCATGGCCATGGACGAGCGCGAAGAAATACGCGAACGTATCATCAACGCCGCTTCGGCCCTGTTCGCCCGATATGGTTACGGCAAGACCAGCATGGCGGAAATCGCCAGCGACTGTGACATGTCGCCGGGCAACCTCTATCGCTATTTCGAAAACAAGCTGGACATCGCCGAGTGCATCGTGCGGCGCTCGTTCGAGCGCACGCTGGACGAACAGCGCCGCATCCTCGAACAGCCGGGACTGAGCGCCGCCGAACGCCTGCGCCGCTACCTTCTCAATGAGATGGAAGGCACCTATCGCCAGCTCGAGGAGTACCCCACCCTGGTCGACCAGACCCAGGAGATTCGCGCCAAACGGCCCTTGCTGGTCAACGAGTTCCTGTCTGCATCGCGGGATCTGATGGCGCAAATCCTGAAGATGGGATGCGATACGGGTGAATTCGAAATTGACGATATCGACGAGACCGCCCGACTGATTCAGGGCGCGACGCTCAAGTTCCGCTACCCGCAGCTTCATACCAGGTTGACCCTGGACCAGCTCAAGCGCGAGGCCGACGGCGTCATCGATCTGATCCTCAACGGCCTGCACTGAACGCCGCCTCCGGCCCGGCCCATCGCCCGGGCAACGCCGCCGCGTATCGCATCTGACCAGCCTGCTGCGCGACTCGGCGCCCCACGCTCCCACCTGCCCTTTGCCTGAAAAACGACTCGCGGTACGTCAAGGCCATTTCAGCGGCGTCTCGGCAGTGTCTCCCAATCGCCAGGAATCGCCCGGTCGCAACCGTTTTTCGCCCCGAAAACCGCCAGAAATCGCGGGTTTCGGAATCCTGACCGAAAAAAAATGAATAAAATTGAAAAAATTTATTGTTTTTTCATAATCGGGTCGCTATATATGAGTTCGAAGGAACGGAGCCGCTATCAGACGCCCAAGGGTGCGGCGCAAACCAGGAAGAGGACGAGCCATGCGGAAAGTATCGGAAATCGGCCAGACCGCAGATGAGACCTTCGTCGCGGTTCTGGTAAAAGCGGTCCCGGCACTGATTCTCGCCGGCTTTGCGGCGGCTCTGCTGCCAATCGTGAACACCGCGGAATTCATCGGCATTCTTTAAGCGGAATGCCACCGGCCAGTGCGGGTGTCGGGGCGCCCTCCCCCCGATCCTCCCCCCGATCAGCGGCTCCGATGCCCGCACTGGAACCGGACCGGCCACGGGCCCCCTTGCGGGGCCCGTCGTCGTTTCAGGCCGGCGGTCACCTCGCCCCTGCCCCCCTTGCGCTCCCCCGGCAGCTAGGCAATCATCACCCTTGAGAGGTGATGGACGGGCATGACGCTTGCACGACTGAACTGGCGCCGCGGACTCATTCGTCTCTGGGTGATCCTGGCGCTGCCGTGGATTGCCGGGACCGTGGCCCTGCGCTGGGATCACGTCACCGACGCCCTCGAGACCCTGCGCCTGGCCCGCACGGTGGACATGTCGGAGGACGATTGTCAGCCTGGTCTCGGCGGCGAGGCGCAGCGCAGCCTGTGCGAGCTCAAGGCCCAATTGCGCGAACAGACCGCCCGCAACATCGCCCGGGCGCGCGAGGATCTGTCAGACGCGGCGCTGTGGATCATCGGGCCGCCGGTGTTGCTGCTGGTGCTCGGCGGCATCCTGGTCTGGGTGGTACGCGGCTTTCGTCCCGATCCCGAGTGATTGCAGCGGCGGCCAGGAACGGCGTCCCCGCCACGCCGACGGAAACGAGGACAATGGCATGGGCAGACAGAACCTGCACAGGGCACGGGCTCTTGCCCTCGCCCTCGCGCTTGTGATCGCCGGCCCGGCGCCGGCCCGGGAGGGCCCGCCACCGAGCGACGAGAGTACGCCGCCGACCGATGAGACTGCGCCGCCGGCCGACCAGAAGCAAATGGAGGCGATCGAGCGCACCGTGCGCGATGCCCTGGGCGCGGTGCTGCAAAGGCTGCAGGACCTGATCGAAACCATCCCCCAATACGAAGCACCGGAAATCCTCGAGAACGGCGACATTATCATTCGCCGTATCCGTCCCAAGATCATCGAGGATGAGCGCAACCAGCTCTATCCGGCAGACGCCGGCAAGGACTCCTCGGATCAGCGCCACCGCTTGCCGCTCGGGTCTGCGGCCGGCTGACCCGTTCGGCCCGCGCCCACTTCGCCCAAGAATCGTCTTGGTTCTGCCATCGTCTCGCCAACTCGCCCGGGTAAATTCAGCATGCTGCCCGACCCTCATGGGGGCGCCCTGAGCACGAGGACAAGACCAAGAAAGAGGACGATGGCGAATCTTTATTCGGTTGCGGTTCACAATGAACGGATTCGTCGCTCCCTGCTCGCCGGTCAGCGGATCAGCGCCGGTGCCCAGCGCCTCGCCCGGCGTCGCTATCTGCAAATCGAGGCCGACAGCCGCGAGGCAGCGCTCGATGCCGTCGAGGCGCGCTTGCCACCCGACGAAGGCTATGTCGTCGACGCCATCGACCTGTGCGACTGAGCCACCCGACCGCGGCCGGACTACCGAGCGATACGGTTTCATGCTATGACTGCGGGCGGTCAGGGGCCGGGCCTGGAGTGCATCCGGGCCCGCATCGGGCCGTCAGAAAAACAGGGAAAAGGGGGGCTTTTCCATGTCGAACCTGCGAAACCTGTCGCGCGGTTTCACCGCCGGTGCGGTTGGCGGCGTCGCCAATGTGGTCACCATCATCCTTCTGGTCAAGATCGGCATCGTCGATCTGATGGGCATCAGGATGCCGCCTTTGGACCCCAGGATATTCCTTTACAAGCAGGCCGTCTGGGGCGGCCTTTGGGGGCTGCTGCTGGTCTCGCCGGTGCTGAAAGACTCCTGGTGGCAACGCGGTCTGCTGCTCGGTATTCTGGCGTCGGCCGCGGCGCTGTTCTATTTCATGCCGCGCACCCCGGCCGGCATGATGGGGCTGAATGCCGGGGCCCTGACCTGGCTTATGGTGTTGATCGTCAATTCGGTCTACGGACTGGTCGCCGGCTGGTGGTACGAACGAAGCGCCTGATCGGGGATTCCCCCGGAGACATGACAGCGGCGGCCGGCACACCGGCCGCCAGCACCCGATTTCTCGAGGTCGCGCGAGCGGTCCACGCGCTTGGCATGGTGCTGTTCGGCGGCTTTCACCCCAAGCCTGGGGACGAGGTTCCGAACCTGGATGACGACCGGCCGGCGGCAACCGTGCTGCTGGTCGGCAATCTGGGACCTCGCATGTGGCGGCATTTTGCCGACGACCGGGGTGACGGCGACCATCCTCTGGATGACTGGACGAGGACCCGGCTCGATGCCGTCGCGCATGGCCTGAAGGCCAGGGCGATTTTCCCCGGCGGCGGCCCGCCTTATGCCCCGTTTCAGCGCTGGGCGCAGCGGATGGGGCCGTTTCATCCGTCGCCCCTGGGAGTCCTGATCCATCCCGATTTCGGCTTGTGGTACGCCTTTCGCGGCGCCCTCCTGTTCGCCGAGCATCTGGCGCTGCCGCACCGCGATACGCGCCCCGCTCCATGCCGGGAGTGCGCCGACATGCCATGTCTGAAGGCCTGCCCGGTGGGCGCCTTTTCCGGCACCGCCTATGACGTCTCGGCCTGCACCGGCCACATTGCCGGGCCGGCCGGCGGCGACTGCATCGAGCTCGGCTGCCGGGCCCGGCGAGCCTGCCCGGTGGGCCGCCAGTACACCTACGAGCCGGCCCAGGCGCACCACCACATGAGCGCTTTCCTGCGCAACAACCGCACGGACCGGGACGAATAGGGTCGTGCGCCCGGTCTGGCGTCCGCCTCAGTCGCGCGAATAGGTGCCGGTCAGCACGGTTTCCTCAAGCC
Source organism: uncultured Alphaproteobacteria bacterium (assembly GCA_964654995.1). Taxonomy (GTDB): domain Bacteria; phylum Pseudomonadota; class Alphaproteobacteria; order CAZZKF01; family CAZZKF01; genus CAZZKF01. The sequence continues at coordinate 42,229 of CAZZKF010000017.1, forward strand.
GGTGCGCCTCGGCAAGCGTCACGACGTCGGCGCAGCTTGGCGCCTCACCGATATCGAGGCGCGCGACGTCGAGCGCCAGCAGGCGGAAACGGTAATGATGCACCCCGTGGCCGCGCGGCGGACACGGCCCGCCATAGCCGAAGCGGCCGAAATCATTGACCGCCTGGCGCCCGCCCGCGGCCTCGGCTGTGGTCGGCTGGTTTTCATCCAGATGATCGGTGGTCGGCGGCAGATCGAACAACGCCCAGTGGTACCAGATGCCCATCGGCGCATCCGGGTCCTCACAGATCAGAGCCAGGCTGCGGGCGGTTGCCGGCACACCGGTCCAGTGCAGCGCCGGTGATATGTCCTCGCCCTCACAGGTAAACCGCTTGGGTATGCGCGCGCCGTCGTCAAAGGCGGGCGATGTCAGCTTCATGGTCATGGCCTAATACTCCGCATCCAAAG
>CAZZKF010000018.1:0-18198 GCA_964654995.1 uncultured Alphaproteobacteria bacterium
AGCAAGCGGGGCTCAAAAAGGCGTTCTGAAAAGGGGCGTGGCCTGACCGCGGCACGACGCCCGCCCCGAAGCGGGGCGGCGCTGGTGGCGGCTGAGGAGGGAAGAGCGCGTCCGGCCTACAACAGGCCTTCGCGCTGAAGACGCTTGCGTTCCAGCTTGCGGGCCCGGCGAATCGCGGTCGCCTGCTCGCGGGCGCGGCGCTCCGACGGCTTTTCGTAAAACCGGCGAAGCTTCATTTCACGATAGATCCCTTCGCGCTGCATCTTTTTCTTCAGGGCGCGAAGGGCCTGGTCGATGTTGTTGTCGCGTACGATTACGTGCACAATGGCTCCAATCTCCTGTCCGATCCGATTGTCACGGAAAAAGCCCGCTGCCCCCTGGCCGCAGAGCAGGCGCATATCTAACAAATAGAACCCTCCGTGTGAAGAAATTTTTAATGCTTGCGCGGCCTTTACGGACTCGCCGGCCGGCGCCATAGTACCGCCATAATGGTTCGGGAAATTGCATTGATGGGCAATCCGGTGCTGCTGCGCCCGGCACAGCCGGTGGCGGACCCGGGCGCGCCGGAGATCGCCGAGCTGATTGGCGACATGATCGAGACCATGGAAGCGGCCGGCGGCATCGGCCTGGCCGCACCGCAGATTGCGGTGCCGCTGCGGGTCGTCATTTTCCACCAACCGGCCGAATCGGACGCAGACGACGACTCGCAGGCAGAAGGACCGCTGATGGCGCTCATCAACCCCGAGATCACGCCGCTCGGCGACGAAATGGTCGAGGGCTGGGAGGCCTGTCTTTCGGTTCCCGGCCTGTGCGGACGGGTGCCGCGGCTGCGCCACATCCGCTACCGCGGGCTGACCCCGCAGGGCGAGCGCATTTCCCGCGAGGCCCATGATTTCCACGCCCGGGTGGTGCAGCACGAGTGTGACCATCTCGACGGCATTCTCTATCCGCAGCGGATGACCGACCTGGCCACCCTGATGTTCGCCTCCGAAGCCCGCCACCACGGCGAAGAGACCGAGCCGGTATGAGCGGCCATCGCGACGAGCTGCGCGACCGGCTGCTGGAGGCGGCGCTTTCCCACGTCGTTTTCGACGGCTGGACCGATGCCGCCCTGCGCCGGGCGGCGCGCGACATTGGCGTGCCGATGCAGGCCGTCCGTTTTGCGTTTCCTGACGGCGGGACTGGCCTGCTCGACTGGTTCGCCCGGCGCGGCGACGAGGACCTGGCGGCCCGGCTGGCCAAGGACCGGGGCTCGAATCTGCGGGTGCGCGACGCCATTGCCCGGGCGGTGCGGCTGCGCCTGGAAGCGATGAGCCGGCACCGCGAGGCGGTGCGCCGCGGCTTTGCCTTGCTTGCCCTGCCGCACAATCTGCCGCGCGCCGCCACCCAGCTTTACCGCACGGTGGATACCATCTGGGCCGGGCTCGGCGACCGCTCGGCGGATTTCAACTTCTATACCAAGCGGGCGCTGCTGGCCGGCGTCTATCTGTCGACGCTGGTTTACTGGCTGGGCGACGAGTCGGAAGGCCAGGCGGAGACCTGGGCGTTTCTGGAGCGGCGCATCGCCGACGTCATGACCATCCAGAAACTGCGCGGGCAAATGGAACAGAGCATCGACCGGCTGCCCTCGCCCCTGCGCCTGCTCAGCCTGTTGCGCTATCCCGGGCGGCCGCGCTTTCACATCTGAGCGCCGGCGCGCAGGAATTTAGTCTTCGTCCGGAAATTCGGGAACCGCGGCCGACTGGGCGGCGCGCCAGTCGGCCAGCCGCCGGCCCAGCGCCGGATCGCCAAGCGCCAGAATCGCCGCCGCCAGCAGCCCGGCATTCCTGGCCCCGGCAGTGCCGATGCCCAATGTACCGACCGGGATGCCGCCGGGCATCTGGACCGTCGATAAAAGACTGTCGAGGCCGCCCAGCGCCTTGGTTTCGATCGGCACGCCGAGCACCGGCAGCATCGTGTGGGCCGCCGTGACGCCGGCCAGATGGGCGGCGCCGCCGGCGCCGGCAATGATCACCTTGATTCCGCGCTCCGGCGCCGTGGCCAGATAGTCGGCGAGCCGTTGCGGCGTGCGATGGGCCGAAATCACCCGTGCTTCATGGGCGATGTCGAGGGCGCCGAGCACGTCGGCGGCCCGCTTCATCGTCGGCCAGTCGGAGCGGCTCCCCATGATGATCCCGACCTGCGGGGCGGCGTCCTGGTTCATCTTGCGGCTCCCTTCGACACCGGGCACCGGGCCCGGCCGGAAAGCCCGCGATTATACAGCCGGCAATCCGGCGCGCAAGGCGGACGGCTGGCGAGATCGGTGCTTTAGCCGTATATTTACGGTTCTAATAATAAATCTAGGGCGGTACAGCCCCGCGGCGCTTGCGGCCACGCCGTGATCGCAGTGGCCTGCAGACGGAAAACGACGATGAAGATTGGCGGCCCCGACCAGGTTTCCCGGACCAGCCCGACGCGGGCGACGCGCACCCGCAAGGCCGGCGCGGGCGAGTCCGCCCCGGCGCCGCACGAGGTCGCCGACAGCGTCTCGATCCTCGGCATCCCGGAAGCCGAAATGACGCCCAAGGTGCGCAGCGCCATCATGCGGCTGATGGAAGAGGTGGACCGCATGCGGGCCGAGCTGGAACGCACCCAGAAGCGCCTTGTCGAGCTGGAACGCCTGGCCGATCAGGACCCCCTGGCGCCGATTTCCAACCGCCGCGCGTTCGTGCGCGAGCTTGGCCGCATCATCGCCTTCGGTGACCGCTATGGTGCGATCAGCAGCCTGATCTATTTCGATATCAACGATTTCAAGGCGATCAACGATCGCTACGGCCATGCCGCCGGCGATGCGGTGCTGGTTCACCTGGCCCAGGTTCTGTTGAAGAACCTGCGCGAATCCGATGTCGTCGGCCGGCTGGGCGGCGACGAGTTCGGCGTCATCCTGGTACAGGCGGACGAGCAGACGGCCAAGGCCAAGGCGGACTCGCTGGCCGCCACCATCGCCGCCACGCCGCTCGAATGGCAGGGCCAGAAGATTGCGATCACCATGGCGTTCGGCGTCTACACCTTCCGCCCCGGCGAAGATGCCGGCCGGGCGATGGCCGAGGCCGACCGCGCCATGTATGCCCGCAAACGCGACATGAAAACCCCGACCTGACGGCGCAGGACCCCGTTTTCGCGGCCTGCACGAACCGCCGCGACGCTCCGGCGCGGGGATTTTGGCTCAGGCAATGATGTCCGGAATCAGCCGGTTCTGCAGCTGGGTAATCTCGTCCTTGAGCATGAGCTTGCGTTTTTTCAGCCGCTGAATCTGGATCTGGCTGGCCGGCCCCGCTTCGACAAGCGCCGAGATCGCATGGTCAAGGTCGCGATGTTCCGTCATCAATTCGATCAGCTTGGCTTGCAACTCCTCCTCGTCGTCGGGCATCGGTTCCGTCGCCTGGTTTTCCGAAATATCCGCAATAACTGTGTATAATAGCACAAACGCACGAAAAACTCAGGAGGCGTGGTGCCCGATTCCGCCGCAAACACCGGCCCCGGCAGCGAAGTCGCCCCTGTGGATGCCGAGGCCTTCTGGCAGTTTTCGCTCAGCGTTTATGCCCGGCCCGGGGTCGCCGATCTTTGCCTGGCGCTTCAGGACCGGGCCGGGGCCAACGTCAACCTGCTGCTGTTCTGCTGCTGGATTGCCGAGGCCTTCGCCGCGCGTCTCGATATCGCCGCCGCCGAGCGGCTGATTCGCGAGGTTCAGCCCTGGGAGGACGACGTGGTGCAGCCGCTGCGCCGCGTCCGCCGGACGATGAAGGCTCGGCTGCCCGAAATGCCGGCGATCGAGCAGCCCCGCATCGAGGCTCTGCGCGACGCCATCAAGCGGGCCGAACTGGATGCCGAGCACAGCGAACAGCGGCTTCTGGCGCTGGCCTGGCCGGATCGTCTGGCGCCGGCGACACGGGCGTCGTCCGATCCGCCGGCGACGATTGCGCTGGCCAACATCGCCGATTACATGGCGGCGGCCGGGCTCGCTCTGCCGGTCGATCATCCCGGCCTCGCCGGCGATCTGGTCGAGGCCATCTTCACGCAACCGCGAACCCCGCGCGCCGGCGCCGGCAAGGGCTGACAAAGCGGAGGAAACGCCGTAAAATGCATGCCAAGGTCCGATCGAAACAGAGGTGCCCATGACAGTCGAGACCCATCTGGCCGCGTTACAGCAGAAACGCGCCACGCTCAAACAGGAAATACTCGAAGAAGAAACCCGCCCCAAACCCGACACCCTTCGGCTCTCGAGCCTCAAACGCCAAAATCTCAGACTCAAGGACGAAATCACCCGCCTTCAGACCATGGCGAGTGCACGCGCGGGTGTTGGCTGAAGCTATGATCAGCGGCAGGTAAACAAGCCCCCGGTCTTCCCTTCGGCAGGCCGGGGGTTGTTTCTTGCCGGCCGACCTTCAGGCCGCCGATCATGGAGTCTGTCTACGAGGCCGATTCGGTTTCCGGCACTGCTGCGGGCGTCTCCGGTTTGGCCGCCACCCCCGCCGGCTCCTGAGTCTTGGCGTGGGCCTGGGCGCGTTTGGCCGCCTTGGCGACGGCGGCATCCAGGTCCATCTGCTTGCACAGGCCCAGGGTCACCGGGTCCTGGGGCTTGATGTTCGGCGAATTCCAGTGGGTGCGCTCGCGTACCGCATTGATCGTCGGCTTGGTGGTGCCGACCAGCCGGGTAATCTGCGCGTCGCTGAGTTCGGGATGATAGCGCAGCAGCCAGGCGATCGCATTGGGGCGGTCCTGACGCTTGGAGACCGGCGTATAGCGGGCCCCCTTGGCGCGGACCTGCGGTTTCGGCCCTTCGCGTTCGGCCAGCCTCAGCCGGGCGGTGGGGTCCTTGGTGCAACGCTCGATCTCTTCAGGGGTCAACTGGCCGTTGGCGATGGGGTCAAGACCGACAATGCCCTGGGCCACCTCGCCATCCGCGATCCCCTGCACCTCGAGCGGATGCAGACCGCAGAATTCGGCGATCTGCTCGAAGGTCAGCGCGGTGTTGTCGACCAGCCATACGGCCGTCGCCTTGGGCATCAGCGGTAGGGCCATGGTATCTCCTCTTCCTGGGCCGCGGCGCCGCTTTCCGGGCACCCCGACATTCTGCGGCCAACATTAGTCGCAAGTGGAACGCAGGTAAACGCCGCAAACGGCATTATTCGCCCATTGTCAGCACGATTTTGCCGATATGCTCGCGAACCTCGATGCGCCGGTGGGCATCCGCCGCCCGGTCGAAGGGATAGGTGGAATCGATCACCGGGCGCACCGGGCCGGCCTCGATCAGCGGCCACACCTTGTCGTTGAGCGCGCGGGCGATGGCGGCCTTGACCTCGACCGGGCGCGGCCGCAGCGTCGATCCGGTCACCGTGAGGCGTTTCATCATCACCGGCCGGAAATCGACCTCGGCACGGTGGCCGCCGAGAAAGGCGATAAACGCCATCCGGCCGTCCTCGGCCAGAACCGAAAGATTGCGCTGAATGTAGCTGCCGGCCACCATGTCGAGGACGACATCGACGCCGCGCCCGTCCGTCATCTCCTTGATCACGGCAACGAAATCTTCGCGGTTGTAATCGATCGCCCGCTCGGCGCCCAGGCGCTCGCACGCCGCACAGCGCTCGGGCGATCCGGCGGTGGCGAAAACCCGCGAGCCCAGCGCCGTCGCCAGCATGATCGCGGTGGTGCCGATGCCGGAGGCGCCGCCGTGCACCAGCAGGCTCTCGCCCGGGGCCAGATGGCAGCGATCGAAGACATTGGCCCAGACGGTGAAAAAGGTTTCCGGAATCGCCGCCGCCTCGACCGCCGAGAGACCGCGCGGGATGGGCAGCGCCTGGTCTGCCGGTGCCAGGCAGTATTCGGCATAGCCGCCGCCGGTGACCAGCGCGCACACGCGATCACCGGTCCTGAACCTGGCGGCGCCGGGTCCTGCCGCCACGACCTCGCCGGCAATCTCAAGCCCGGGAATCTCGGACGCCCCGGGCGGCGGCGGATAAAGCCCCTGGCGCTGCAGCACATCCGGCCGGTTGACCCCGGCGGCCGCAACCTTGACCAAAATCTCACCGGGCCCGGGCGTCGGCATCGACATTTCGTCGACGACCAGCACCTCGGGTCCGCCCGGTTCCCTGATTCGAATGGCCCGCATGGTTTTGGGCATGAAATCATTCATCAGCGATCCCTCTTCCTACTCGACCAATTGCACGCCAGTCCCGGACACGACATAGTAGAGATCTTCAATACCACAGGACGCCGCGACCATGGATGACGAAGACCTCGGTGCCAGACCGCCGACCGCCCTCAAGCTCCTTCGGAACGAGGATCTGGACGGACACTCGCTTGACGAACTCGAGCACCGCATCGAGGCGCTGACAGCCGAGATCGAGCGGACCCGCGCCGTCATCGAGGCCAAGCGAAAAAGCCGCGGTGCCGCCGAATCCTTTTTTCGCAAGCCGTGAATCGCGCCGGTTTTCAAAAGCCCGTTCCGGTAACCATATCTTAAGGTCTTGCAGCTAACTTAAGCTCTGAGTTTTTCGGTGGAACGCAGGCCTTCATCAGCCTCATCCACAACATGTTCGACGCCTCCCTGTCAACTGAAGCCGCCTTTCCTGCGGCTTCTTTTTTGTTTTCTCCACTGGCCGCGCCCGTCCCGCCGGGAGAACCCACAAATCCTGCACCTCTTGCCAACGGCCCCTTGCCGGCGGCCCGGCCGGCCATTAATAAATTGAGAAGCCTTGTCCGCATAGGATGGCGACACCACCCGCGCCGGGCATCCGGGAACACCACACGGCTCCGATTGAGGCGGCAATGACCAAGAGCGAAGGCACGGCCACGATGTCGGCGACCACCGCATTCATTTCACGGGCCTATGACGAAACCGTCGCCCTGATCGAGGAGATGAGCGACTATCTGCTCAACCATGCCCGGCGCGACCGCGAAAGCCTGCCGCCCGCCATTCAGGCCTTGTATGCCAGCGAAAGCATCCGCCTGACCACGCGGCTCACGCAGTTGATGGCCTGGCTGCTCAATCACAAGGCGGTCCAGACCGGCGAGATCAGCCTTGAAGACGCCGGCCGCCTCGACCGCCGGCTGGGCAGTGTCGAGACCTGCCTCAAGCCGCCCGGCGCCGGCGTCGAACAGTTGCCTGAGGCCTTCAAGTCGCTGATGGACCGCAGCGAGGAACTTTATCGCCGGGTGCTCCGTCTCGACCGCCGCGGCCCCCCGGTTGCCGGCGAAAGTCCGGTCCACGGCCTGATTCGCACGCTGTCCGATGATCTGACCAGCCCGCCACCACCGGAGCAGGAATCCTCCTGATCCGCACGGGGCCGCGCGCAGGCTGAGACCCGGCCGGAGTTTTAGACCGAAATCGGGTTCTAGAGACCGAAATCCTTGAAGCGGCGCTTGAAGCGGGCCACGGAGCCGCCGGTATCGACCAGGTGCTGGGCACCGCCAGTCCAGGCCGGATGGCTTTTCGGATCGACGTCGAGCTTCAAGGTATCGCCCTCGGCCCCCCAGGTCGATCGGGTCTCGAAGGTGGTGCCGTCGGTCATCACCACTTTGATCCTGTGGTAGTCGGGGTGAATGTCTTTTTTCATCGCGTCCATCTCCGCCGAAGATGCGGGGTTATAGCGTAAAGGCGACGGCGATGGCAAGCGCTCCGCCCGGGCATCGACAGTGATTCCCTGCTGCGCCCGGTTGTTGGCGCGCCGGCCTCCTGCTATAGGAAGGCGCAGGGCAGGATTCCCTCTGCCGAACCCGACATTTCGTACCTTCAGAAAGGACCGCCGTGAACAGGGCACAAGACGGAGAGCCGCAACCGGCATCCAGGCGCAAGAGCCCCTTTGGACAGCTCAAAGGTCTCGCCCGGTTCCTCGCTCCCTACCGCAAGGTGATCGCGGTGGCGCTGTTCGCGCTGATTGTTGCGGCGCTCGCCACGCTCGGCATCGGGCTTGCCATCCGTCGCATTGTCGACATGGGATTTTCGGCCGAGAACGCCGGCTTCATCGACATCTATTTCGCCGCACTGATGGGGGTGGCGCTGCTGCTGGCGGCGGCCACCTTCGGCCGCTTCTACAGTGTCTCCTGGCTCGGCGAGCGCATCGTCGCCGACATCCGCCGTGACGTCTACGGCCACCTGCTCGATCTCAGCCCGGCGTTTTTCGAAAACACCTCGGCCAGTGAACTGACATCGCGCCTGACCACCGATACGACGCTGATTCAGAACATTGTCGGCTCATCCGCCTCGGTTGCCCTGCGCAACCTGCTGCTGCTGATCGGCGGCACCATCCTGCTGGTCATTTCCAGCCCCCAGCTCACCGCCCTGGTGGCCGGCGTGGTCCCCGTCGTGGTGCTGCCCATCATCTTTTTCGGGCGCCGGGTGCGGCGCCTTTCCAGGGCCACCCAGGACCGGATTGCCGACGTCTCGGCGCGTGCCGGGGAAACCCTGGGCGCCGTCCAGATCGTTCAGGCGTACACCCAGGAGGACACCGAGCGGGCGGCCTTTGCCGAGACCGTGGAATCGGCGTTCGCCACATCGGTGCACCGCATCCGGGCCCGTGCCTGGCTCACCGCGCTGGTGATCCTGCTGGTTTTCGGGGCCGTCGACCTGGTGCTGTGGAGCGGCGCCAAGGATGTGATCGCCGGCGACATGAGCGGCGGCGAACTGGCCGCCTTCGTGTTCTATGCGATCCTGGTCGCCGGCGCCGTCGGCGCGCTCAGCGAGGTCTACGGCGATCTCCAGCGCGCCGCCGGTGCGGTCGGCCGGATCATGGAGCTGCTGGCGCTCGAGCCCGACATTCGCATCCCCGCCGAGCCGGTGCCGCTGCCGCTGCCGCCGCAGGGTGCAGTGACCTTCGAGGGCGTTCACTTCCGCTATCCCTCGCGCCCCGACCGCTCGGCGCTCGAGGATTTCTCGATCGATGTCGCGCCCGGTGAAACCGTCGCCCTGGTGGGGCCGTCAGGCGCCGGCAAGACCACCGTTTTTCAGCTTCTGCTGCGCTTCTACGACCCCTACCTCGGCACCATTACGGTGGACGGGGTGGATATTTCCCGGGCCTGGCCGGCCGACGTGCGCGCCCGCATGGCGCTGGTGCCCCAGGAAACCGTGATCTTCGCCGCCAGCGCCTTCGACAACATCCGCTATGGTCGCCCCGACGCCAGCGAGGACGAGGTCCGGGCGGCCGCCGAAGCGGCCGCAGCCACCGAATTTCTCGACCTGCTGCCCGACGGCCTGCACACGCACCTGGGCGAGCGCGGGGTGCGGCTCTCGGGCGGTCAGCGCCAGCGCATCGCGATAGCCCGGGCGATCCTCAGGGACCCGCCGATTCTGCTGCTCGATGAAGCGACCAGCGCGCTCGACGCCGAAAGCGAGCGCCTGGTCCAGGCGGCGCTCGCCCGGCTGATGGAAAATCGCACCACCCTGGTCATTGCTCACCGGCTGGCGACGGTCAAGCAGGCCGATCGCATCGTGGTGATGAACGAGGGCCGGATCGAGGCGGTCGGCACCCACGATGCGCTGAGCCACCGGGACGGGCTGTACGCGCGCCTCGCGGCCCTGCAGTTCGGCACCGAGGAGCTCCGGGACAACGCCGCCGCAAGTTCGCCGGACGCCGACACCGGATCCTGATCCGGTCTCACGAACGCCGGAAGGTGACGGCCGCCAGCCAGCCGGCGATCACCGCCAGCGCAATCGCGATCAGGCCATAGATCACCGGCCGGCGATGGGCGAGCCCGTAGATGCGCCGCTCGAGCCCGATCTTGTCGATGAACAGGGGCGAGCTGTGGGCGCTTTCGATCTCGCCATCGCGAAACAGATAGACCTCGGCACGATAATCGCCGTCCGGCACATTGGCGGGAAAGCGAACGTCGGTACGAAACAGGGTGCCGCTCAGGAACGTCACGGCGCCTTCGCGCTGGGCGTAGAGATCGTTCTGCCGTTTCTTGCGAATCAGCGCATCGCGAAACACCATCCAGTCGTCGGAGGGCTCGGCCGGCGCCAGCTTGAGATTTTCCAGGCCGATGCTGTGGCGGGCGAGAATGCCGGGCGGCGCGATCTCGGACAGGCGGCGATTGGACAGCACCGCGTAATAGCCGGGAACATCGCGGAAGGTCACCGCGGCACGGTTGATCCAGATGCCGCCGACCCGGTCCTTGCGACGCACCACCAGATTTTCCTTCGGCCCCCGGATGACCACGACGATGTCGGCGCCCGCACCTTCGGCGCCGGCGCGGGCCTCCGCCGGCACCGCCCCGAACAGCAGCAGATCGGTGCCCTTGAAGTTCGACGTGATGGCGATCAGCCGCTTCGACAGATCGGTGACCAGCGGCTGGGCGCGCACGCCTGCGCCGACGCCGAACGCGGCCAGGATCACCAGCGCCAGGGCGGTGGCTGCGCGCCTCATCGCCCGCCCCCCGAGACCACCTCGACGGTGAACGGATCGGCCGGGATCGCCACCAGGCCGTAGGCGAGCGCAACGCTCAGCACCAGAACCAGCACCGCGAGGCCGGCCCGCAGTTCCTCGCCACGCATCTTCAGGCCGGCCCGCGCCCCGAGCTGGGCACCGATCACCGAGCTGGCGAGCAGCAGCACCGCCAGCATCACGTCCACCGACTGGCTGGTCACCGCATGCAGAAAGGTCACGGTGGCGGTGACGAAGATGATCTGGAACAGCGAGGTGCCGATGACCACGCTGGTCGGCATGCCGAGCAGGTAGATCATCGCCGGGATCATGATGAAGCCGCCGCCCACCCCCATGATGGCGGCCAGCAGGCCGACGATCATGCCGATCACCAGCGGCGGGATGACGCTGATATAGAGCTTGGAGCGGTGAAACCGCATCTTGAACGGCAGGCCGTGCACCCACAAATGGCGATGCGCCTTGCGGCGCCGCGCCGTGCCGTGGACGCGGCGCAACAGGGCGCGCAGGCTCTCGACCAGCATCAGGGAGCCGATCGAGCCCAGGAAGACGACGTAAGAGAGCGAGATCAACAGGTCGACCTGGCCCAGGGCGCGCAGATATTTGAACAGCCCGACGCCGGCATACGAGCCAATGACGCCGCCGACCAGCAGCACCGCGCCCATGCGGAAGTCGACGGCGTTGCGGCGCCAGTAGGCGATGACCCCGGAGACCGAGGTGCCGATGATCTGGTTGGCCTGGGTGGCCACCGCCACCACCGGCGGCACGCCGGCAAAGATCAGCAAGGGGGTGAGCAGAAAACCGCCGCCGACCCCGAACATGCCGGACATGAACCCGACCAGTCCGCCAAGGCCCAGAAGCACGAAAATATTGATCGAAAGTTCGGCGATGGGCAGGTAGATCTGCATCACTCAGGCGCACCCCGGAAGGCGTTGCACCGCCTCATGTCGGCAAGGGAACGGGCGTGTCTGGCCAGTCTAGAGCCTATCCGGGCGAGATGGAACCGCCTGACCGGCCTTATTGCGACCGGCGATGGTGGTGCCTGCGAAGCCCGTGATGCCGGGCGAGGCTGCGGCGGGCGTCGGGCGGCAAGGCCTCGGCGGCGGCCAGCAGCATGGCATGGACTTCGCGCTGCACGTCGTTGCTGAGCGTTCGGATCCGGGCCAGGGAGCGCTCCAGCGCGCGGGGATCGAAAGGTTCGGTTTCGAGAATGCGGTTGACCTCGGCCTGGGCCTGGCGCAGGCGGGTAATCGTTTCCCGCAGCGCCTGACGGCGCTCGCGGGTGAGACGGCGAAGCTCTTCGCGCTGCTCCCTGGGCAGTCGCTCGAACCCGCGGGCGATCTCGGCCATCGGCCAGGTCGGGCGATCCGGGATCGGGCGCAGCCAGCGGGCCGCCACGAACCCGGCAATGAACAGATTGATGGCCAGCGACACCACCAGGGCGCCGATCAGCAGGCGGCGGTTTCGCGGGTTTGGGACTGTGTCGCTCACGGCATGACCTCGTCGATGTCATCGATCCCGTAGACCAGGGCGGCAATATCGGTGGCCTCGTCGGGGCCGGCCGTCGGCAGAACGTTGGTCATGCCGACGGCGAACCCGAACAGCCCGGCCGCCGCCAGGGCGGCCGCCGGCGCCCATATCCGGCCCCAGTGGCGACGCCTGTCCGTCGCCTGGCGCATGACCGGCCGGACCCGGCCCGGAATGTCCAGCACGGCATCCCGCAACGCCGCATCGGCCGGTGCCGCCGGGGCCCGGGCCAGCACAGCGTCCAGCCTGGATGCGTCATCGACCAGAGCCCGGGCACGCGCCGATGTCCGGACAAACCGAAGTGCGGCGTCGCGTTCGTCGGCCGGCCATCGGGACGGATCCCCGCCATAGGCGGCAACCAGTTTGCGGAACCGTCGAAACCTCATTGTCAGTCCTCCAAAAGCTCCTCGCAGCGCCCCTCGAGGCGCCGGCGCAGCGCCCGGCGGGCCCGGATCAGCAGCGATTCGAGCGCCTTGACGCTGACGCCGAGAACCTCTGCCGCCTGGCGGTTGCCGAGGCCCTGATAGTAGCAAAGCACGACCGCCGCCTTTTGGCGCGCCGGCAGGGCAGCGATTGCCGCGGCGACGATCCGGGCCCGCTGGCCGGCCTGCACCGCGTCCTCCGCCCCGGGGCGGGTTTCGACCACATCGCCGGCCGCCTCCAGGGGCTGCAGGGTGCGCCGGCGTGCCCGGTCGATGCACAGGTTCACGATCACCCGATAGAACCAGGTGGTGAACCGGGCGCCGCGATCCGGGCGCCAGCCGCCGGCGCGGCGCCACAGCCGCAGAAACGCCTCCTGGGCGATGTCCTCGGCATCGGCACGCGTCCCCGTCATCCGCCAGGCCAGGGCCAGGGCGCGGTCGAGGTGGCGCGTCACCAGCGCGCCATAGGCCGCCGCGTCGCCGCGCGCGACACGTCCCATCAGCGTCTCGTCCGAATCCATGGATTCCGGCGCATCACGCGAATCCGTCCCGGCGCGCGGGCAATGGCCGGACGCGCTGGCAGACGCGGGGGTTGGGCGTATCAACACGGGGCGCGCATCACCTCGCTGCAGCAACCGGACGACCCGGCTCTTGATTATACGCCCGCGCCCGGCCAAATCCTGCGCCCGCCAGAGGAAAACGCGGGGAACCTACTTCACTTCCCAGGTGCGGCCCGAGCGCAGCAGCGCATTGAGCGCATCCGTCGCCTCGTCGTAGGGCGGCGTGGTCACCCGCTCGTAGACGCTGTCCTCATAGGTCGATGCCGGGCGGCAGTAGATGACGCCGAGGACCATCGGATATTTCGGCGGCCGCAAGGCGATCAGCAGCGAGGCCAGCGTCTTGTTGGTCTCGTCATGGACCAGAATGTCGTCTTCGCCGACCCCGTCCTCGCCGATGGTGACGACCTCGATCTCGAACTTTCCGGGCTTGATCCGCAGTCCGCGATTGCCGTCGCGGCCGAAGATCAGCGGCTTGCCGTGCTCGAGATGGAGCTGCATGTCGGCGGCCGCCTTCTTTTCGGTGAACGAGGAAAAGGCGCCGTCGTTGTAGATCAGGCAATTCTGGAAAATCTCGACAAAGGAGGCGCCCTGATGCTCATAGGCCCGGGTGAGCACGCGGGGCAGCTGCTTTTGCAGGGTGTCCACCGAACGGGCGATGAAGCGGGCGCCGGCGCCGAGCGCAAAGGCGCAGGGCGAGACCGGCAGCTCGATCGAGCCGCGCGGGCTTGACGGCGAGCGCGTCCCGACCCGCGAGGTCGGCGAATACTGGCCTTTGGTCAGGCCGTAGATCTCGTTGTTGAACAGCAGCACCTGAAGATTCACATTGCGCCGCAGCACATGCATCAGATGGTTGCCGCCGATGCTCAGGCCGTCGCCGTCGCCGGTCACCACCCAGACGTCAAGGTCGGGATTGGCCAGCTTGATGCCGGTGGCGATCGCCGGCGCACGCCCGTGAATGGTGTGAAAGCCATAGGTCGACATGTAATAGGGAAACCGCGACGAGCAGCCGATGCCCGATACGAACACCGTTTTCTCGCGCCGCGCGCCGATTGCCGGCAGCGTCCGCTGAACCGCTTTCAGGATCGCGTAATCGCCGCATCCGGGGCACCAGCGGACTTCCTGATCGGATGCGAAATCCTTCGCCGTCAACGCCTGTGTGCTCACATGTTCGTTCATCTCACGCCTCCAGATGCTGGCGAATGGCGGCCAGAATTTCCGATGCCTTGAACGGCTGGCCGGCGACCTTGTTGAGGCCTTCGGCGGGCACCAGGTACTCCGCCCGCAACAGGGTCACCAGTTGCCCGGTGTTCATCTCGGGCACCAGAATCTTCTCGAAATTGCCCAGCAGCTCGCCGAGATTGCGCGGCAGCGGCCACAGGTACCGCAGGTGAATGTGCGACACCTCGAGCCCCTCGTCGCGGGCCCGGCGGACCGCCTGCTGAATGGCCCCGTAGGTCGATCCCCAGCCGACCACGGCCAGCGGCCCGCGGTCGCTGCCCGACGCCACCTCCTGAAGCGGGATGTCGCGGGCGATGCCCTTGATCTTGTTCACCCGGGCCTCGGTCATGCGCTGATGGTTTTCCGGATCGTACGAGATATTGCCGGATTCATAGTCGCGCTCAAGCCCGCCGATGCGATGCTCGAGCCCCGGCGTGCCCGGCACCACCCAGTTGCGGGCCAGCGTCTCGGGCTCGCGCAAATAGGGGTGGAAGTCCCGGGCCTCGGTGCGGAAGGTCACCGGGAACGGCTCGAAATCGGCGACGTCGGGGATCCGCCAGGGCTCGGCGGCATTGGCCAGATAGCCGTCCGAGAGCAGGATCACCGGGGTCATGTATTTGGTGGCAAGGCGCACCGCCTCGATCGCGGTCTCGAAACAGTCGGTCGGCGTGGCGGATGCCAGCACCGGCAACGGCGCATCGCCGTTGCGCCCGAACAGGGCCTGGTACAGATCGGCCTGTTCGGTCTTGGTCGGCAGGCCGGTCGACGGCCCGCCGCGCTGGGAATTGACGATCACCAGCGGCAGCTCGACACTGACCGCCAGGCCGATGGCCTCGGTCTTGAGCGCAATCCCCGGGCCCGAGCTCGAGGTGACGCCCAGCGCGCCGGCGTAGGATGCGCCGATCGCCGAGCAGACGGCGGCAATTTCGTCCTCGGCCTGGAAACTGATGACACCATAAGATTTCATTGCCGCCAGCTGATGCAGGATGGGGGACGCCGGGGTGATCGGATAGGACCCCAGCACCACCCGCAGGCCGGCCAGATGGCCGCCGACGACGATGCCCAGCGCCAGCGCCTCGCCGCCGGTGACCGTACGATAGAGGCCGGGTGCGACATCCGCCTTGCCGACCTCGTAGCGATGCAGGTTGCCGGACATCTCGGCGGTTTCGCCAAAGGCATGACCGGCATTGAGCGCGGCGATATTGGCCTCGGCGATCTCCGGGCGCGACTCGAACTTCTGGCGCAGCCAGTCGATCACCGGCTGGCGCCGGCGCCCGAACATCCACAGCATCAGGCCCAGCGTCCACATGTTCTTGCAGCGCAGAGCCTCCTTGTTGGAGAGCTCGAAGTCGCGGACCGCTTCCAGCGTCATCTTCGAGATGTCGAGCTCGATCAGGTGATAGCCGGCGAGCGTGTCGTCCTGGCGGGGGTCGGTCTCGTACCCCGCCTTCCTGAGGTTCTTCTCGGTAAACGACCCGGTGTCGAGAACGATGGTGCCGCCGGTCCGCAGGCTGTCGACATTGACCTTCAGGGCGGCCGGATTCATCGCCACCAGAATGTCCGGTTCGTCGCCGGCGGTGGTGACGTCATAGGACCCGAAGTTGATCTGGTAGGACGACACCCCGAAGGTGGTGCCCACCGGCGCGCGAATCTCGGCCGGATAGTCCGGGAAGGTGGCCAGGTCGTTGCCGACCAGGGCCGTCGACTGGGTGAACTGCATGCCGGTAAGCTGCATGCCGTCGCCGGAATCGCCGGCGAACCGGATGACCACCGATTCCAGTCGGGAATCGCTCGTGTCCAAAGGTTCCGACTTGTCAGCCGGGCGGATCTTGGGGATTGCCATGATCATACACCGTTGTCTGAAAGAAAAATGCAGCCGTCGCCGTGCCGGCTGCTCGGATCCACCGATGGCATCGCTGGCGCAAAACAGAATCTGGGGCGCAAACTCATTCTGTCCACCGCTGTTCCTGCGCTTCTGGAGCCCCGCTGCGGGGGCCTGGCGCGTCGTATTCCGAACGACCTACGCACCATGGCGAAAATGCCCTAGTATTTTGTCAAATGGGTTCTGCGGATCTGGCTCGGGGCTGCGAAGTATGGCCAAGCTCGCTCAAGGGCCGTTCCAAGACGGCGTTCCGAGACCCACATGTAACGCCGATTGTGGCATAACTTCAAGAAAAACAGCGCCGGCAAAAAAATATCGTTCCAGTGCGCTATTCAGCCGATACGGAACACGACGTGTGATCGCCGGCCCGGATCGGGCGCCGCCCAGGACCACGGCATGACGGACCCCGCCCCACAGGATCAGCAGCCGGCCCGCCAGACGGCGGCGGAAGACGCCCGCGCGCGTCACCGCCGGATGTGGCGCCTGGCCGGGCCGATCATCGCATCCAACCTGTCGATCCCGCTCCTCGGTGCGGTCGATACGGCGGTCATCGGCCATCTCGATCAGGTCTATTATCTCGGTGCGATCGCGGTCGGCGCCCTGTTCTTTTCGTTCCTCTACTGGGGCTTCGGGTTCCTGCGGATGAGCACCACCGCCTTTGTCGCCCAGGCGATCGGCGGCGCCGACAAGGCCGAAGCTGTGGCGGTGCTGGCCCGCGCCGCCACCCTGGCGCTCGGCCTCGGCGCCGGCATCGTCCTGCTCCAGACACCGATCGCCGCCCTTGGCTTCGGCCTGATCGACGCCAGCGGCGAGGTCGAGGCAGCCGCGCGGACCTACTTCGACATTCGGGTGTGGGGGGCGCCGGCGGCGCTGCTGAACCTTGTCGCCATGGGCTGGCTGTTCGGCCTGTCGCGGGCCGGAACCGCCCTGGCAATCCAGGTGGCGATGAACGGCCTCAACATCG
The DNA here is from genome assembly GCA_964654995.1 of uncultured Alphaproteobacteria bacterium. Classification (GTDB taxonomy): domain Bacteria; phylum Pseudomonadota; class Alphaproteobacteria; order CAZZKF01; family CAZZKF01; genus CAZZKF01. The sequence goes on from CAZZKF010000018.1 coordinate 16,989, forward strand.
TCCTCGACCTGGTCTTCGTGATCGGGCTCGGCTGGGCAGTGGACGGTGTCGCCGCGGCGACGCTGATTTCGGAATACGCGGGCGCCACGCTCGGGCTGGTGCTGGTCGCCTGGCAGATGCGGCGGCGCGGTCTCTGGCCCGCCCTTACCGCACTGTTCGGCGCCGGTCTGCGCCAGTCGCTCGGCGGACCGGCGATCGGGCGCATGCTGCGGGTCAATCGCGACATATTCCTGCGCACCCTGTGCCTGATCCTGGCCTTTGCCGTGTTCACCGCCTGGGGCGCGCGGCTCGGCGATCTGACGCTCGCCGCCAATGCCGTGCTGCTCAACTTCCAGACCTTTCTGTCCTACGGCCTCGACGGTTATGCCCAAGCCGCCGAAACCCTGGTCGGCGGGGCCGTCGGTGCCCGCGACCGCCATGCGCTGCGGCGCATGGTGGCGACCACCAGCCAGTGGGCGCTGGCCAGCGCCGTGCTCTACAGCCTGGTCTACGGCGTTGCCGGCGAGGGGCTGATCAACCTGCTCACCGGGCTCGATGCGGTGCGGGCGGCGGCGCTCGAATATCTGCCGTGGGTGATCGCCTCGCCGCTGATCTCGGTCTGGTGCTACCAGCTCGACGGCATTTTCATCGGCGCGACGCGCGCCGCCCAGATGCGCAATGCCATGCTGGTCTCGTTCGCGGTGTTTCTTGCCACCCTGGTGATCGCCGTGCCCCGGCTCGGCAATCACGGCCTGTGGCTGGCGCTGATGACCTTCATGGCGGTGCGCGCGCTCACCCTGGCGGCCGGATATCGACGCCTCGAGGCGGCGGTTGCCGAACCGGCCCGCGCCCGCGTCCGGCTTTGACAAGCCGTCAGAGAATATCCAGGACCGCCTCGGGCGGGCGGCCCAGCGCGGCGCGGCCACCCGCCAGAACGATCGGGCGCTCGATCAGGATCGGATGCTCGACCATGGCGGCGATCAGGGCATCGTCGTCCAGCGCGGCATTGTCGAGACCGGCCTCGCGGTAGGCATCTTCCTTGCGGCGCATCAATTCGCGCGGGCTCCGCCCGAGCAGCCGCAGGATGTCTTTCAGTTCCTCGGCGCTTGGCGGCGTCTTCAGATACTCGATGATCTGCGGCTCGATGCCACGGTCGCGCAAAAGCGCCAGCGTCTGGCGCGACTTGCTGCACCGCGGATTGTGATAGATGGTCACCGACATGCTCCCTCCT
>CAZZKF010000018.1:18298-41733 GCA_964654995.1 uncultured Alphaproteobacteria bacterium
GTGTGTTTTTCGCCCGCCCGCGCGGGGCGCGGGCGGCATTATGGTCTGACCGGCGCCCGACGCCAAGTCGGGAATGCGCCCCGCCGCTAGGCCGGCGTCGGCCAGGCGTCGCAGCCGCTGCCCACGGCTTGCGCGAGATCACCGAAGCCGTCGGCCTCCAGGCAGCGGATCAGCTCGCCCGTGATCCGCGCCACCACGCCGGGGCCTTCATAGATCAGCGCCGTATAGATCTGCACCAGGCTGGCGCCGGCGCGGATCTTGGCATAGGCATCCGCGCCTGAAAATATGCCCCCCGTGCCGATCAGCGGGATGCGCCCGTCGCCGAGGCGATAGATGTCAGCGAGCAACCGTGTCGCCGGCTCGAACAGGGGCCGCCCGGACAGACCCCCGGCTTCGCCCCGGTGACGCCCCCGCAGGCCTTCAGGCCGCGCCACCGTGGTGTTGGACACGATGATGCCGTCGATGCCGCGGTCCAGCGCCACGGCGACGATATCGCGGCGCGCAGCCGCGTCGAGATCGGGCGCGATCTTGATCAGCAGCGGCGGGCGGCACTCACCCTCCATGGCCTTGTCGCGGGCCTCCTTTGCTCGCGCAATCAGTCGATCGAGGGCGGCGCGGCCCTGCAGGTCGCGCAGACCCGGCGTATTCGGGCTGGAGACGTTGATCACCAGATAATCGGCCAGCGGCGCAAACGTGGTGATGCCGGACACGTAATCGGCGATGCGGTCGGCACTCGCACGCCCGGCGCCGACATTGACGCCGACGATCCCCGGCCGCCCGCGCCGGCGCCAGCTGCTAAGCCGCGCCGCCACCTGCCGGGCGCCATCGTTGTTGAAGCCGAGGCGGTTGATGATCGCCCCGTCCTCGGGCAGCCGGAACAGGCGCGGACGGGGATTGCCGGCCTGCGGGCGCGGGGTCACGGTGCCGATCTCGACGAAGCCGAAGCCGAGGCCGAAGAGGCCCCGGATCGCTTCCGCGTTCTTGTCGAACCCGGCGGCCATGCCCACCGGGTTGGGAAAGTCGAGCCCCCACTGGCGCATGGCCAGCCGGTCATCGCCCGGCACCCGGCGTCCCGGCACCAGGCCAAGGCGCAATGCCGCCAGCCCGAGCGCATGGGCGCGCTCGGCCTCGAGCCGAAACAGCACTGCGCGAAGGGCGCGATAGCCGATGCTCATGGAGCCTGCTCCCGGTGATCCGATGCCGGGCCCGATCCTAGAGCATTGTCGGTGCCGGCGGAACCATCTGAGCGGACATCATCGATGGCCGGGTCAACGCGCAGGCACCGTGCCGTACGCCCATGCGAAGCAGGACATTTGAATTAAAATTTGTCTCAATTTCGATCTGACGCTTATAGTTTGTTAGAGAATCTTTCTCATCATATGTGCAGCTCGACGAGCCGTTTGCGGACAGGCCCGTCAGCGTCGGTCGCCAACACCGACGTGCGGCGTGTCCGGTTCGGGCGCCACCACCTGCAGCCCGCTGCAGGTCATGGATGAATGGGGGACTATCCGGGCCTCGCCCGGTCCACGGATGTATTGGCGTGGTTCCGGGGCAGTGCCGAGAGTGGTTCTTGTCTGCGATATAATCGAGGAGGACGCCTTGAAATCGACCGAACAGATCCTGAGAGTTACCGAAGACCTTCTTGCTGCCGACGTCATCCCGGACTCCCGATCCCAGTCATTCGCCAAGCCCGACATCGCACCCCTGTCACCGGCACGTCTGGCGGCGGCCAAGCCGGCGTTCACCACCCGGCGCGTCGATCTGGCAGCGGCCCGCAGCCTGCTGTCCGGCGACATCGCACCGCAGCCCGGCGACCTGGTACTGGCCCGGGTCGACAAGATCGGCCAGCACACCCGGATCGAGCTGCCGAGCGGCCGGCGGGCCCGCATGTTCACCGGCGACGAGATCATCGTCGCCTATGGCAACCGCTATGCGCCGAGCCAGTTCGAGGCGGAGGTGCCGGGCGATCTCGGCCCCTGTCATCTGGTCGCCGGGGGCGGCGTTGCCGCCCGCATCGCATCGCGCCACGCCCGCGTCAAGCGGCCGACCGCGATCCGGCCGCTGGGCCTGCTGGCGCGCCGCGATGGCGAGCGGCTCAACCTGCGCGACTGGGCGCTGCCGGCCCCGGCGAGGCGCAGCGGGCCGGATCCGGCGGTCATCGCCGTCGTCGGCACGTCGATGAATGCCGGCAAGACGACAACTGCAGCCGGCCTGATCCGCGGCTTCTGCGATGCCGGCCTGCGGGTCGCCGCCGCCAAGCTGACCGGAACCGGATCCGGCGGCGATCTCTGGCACATGGCCGATGCCGGCGCCGATCCGGTGGTCGATTTCACCGATGCCGGCCATGCCTCCACCTTCCAGATCAGCGCCGCGGAGCTGGACGACATCGCCTCTCGCCTGATCGGTCATATCGCCGCCTCAGGCGCCGATGTTCTGGTGCTGGAGGTGGCTGACGGCCTGCTTCAGAAGGAAACCGCGACGCTGCTGTCCTCCGACGTGTTCAGCACCCGCGTGCATGCCATCGTCTTCGCCGCCGGCGAAGCCATGGGCGCGGCCCATGGCGTCGACTGGCTGCGCACTCGCAATCTGCCGGTTCTGGCGATCAGCGGCGTGGTCAGCAGCGCACCGCTGGCGGTCCGCGAATGCGCTGCCGCCACCGGCCTGCCGGTGCTCAGTCGCCGCGACCTGTGCCGCGGCGAAACCATCGCACCCTTGTTGCTCCGACCCAGACAGACCCGCGTCAATTCGCTCTAGAGGGGCGGCCATGCAGGTCCCACCCGTCTTCGTCGGCCGGCGTCTCGCCCGCTTCGCCCGCCTGGTCGCCAATGGGCTGGCCCAGGCGGTGGCGGCAGTGGTGACCACGGTTCTGATCCGCGAGGGCTTCGACCGTTTCATGGGCACCGGCACCGCGACGCTCACCGAGCCCTCCTGGGCAACCCGATCGTTCTGGACATTCGGCGCCGGCCTGGTGCTGGCCGCCGCCTTCACCGCCTGGCTGCGCATGCGCGAGCGCATCGATGCCGAGGCGCTTGGTCAGGACTATGCCCGCGACGTCCGCCTCGCCCTGTTCCGGCATCTCGGCACGGTGTCGCCCCGGGCGCTTCAGAAACGCAGCCAGGGCGGCCTGTTCCTGCGCTTCGTCGGCGATCTCACGGCGCTCCGCCAGTGGATCAGCCTCGGTCTCGCCCGGCTCACCGTCGCCGGCGTGGCAACGGTGGCGACGCTGGCCGCGCTGGCCTTCCTCAATCCGGTGCTGGCCGGCATCGTCAGTCTGGTGCTGGCCGCCGGCGCGGTGGTCTCGCTGGCGCTCGGCAAGCCGATGGAGCGCGCGGTGCGCCGGGTGCGGCGCGACCGGGTGCGCCTTGCCGCCACCGTCACCGACCGCCTGAGCGCCATGGCGGTGGTCCAGGCCCATGGCCAGGTGGCGCGCGAGCACCGCCGCCTCAAGCGCCAGAGCAACCGGCTGATGGCGGCGATGCTGGAGCGCGCCCGCATCGTCGGGGGCCTGCGCGGGGTGGTTCAGATCACCGGCGGCCTGGCCACCACCGGGGCCCTGCTGATCGGCATCCGCGAAGTCGCCGCCGGTACGGCAACGCCGGGTATGGTGGTGGCGGCGATGACCCTGGTCGGGCTGCTGGTACCGCCCTTGCGCGACCTCGGCCGGGTCTACGAATACTGGCACGCCGCCCGGGTCTCGAAAGCCAAGCTGGTCAGCGTCTTCAACCTGCGTCCGCTGATCACCGATGTGCCCGGCGCCAAACGCCTGGCGCGCGGACCCGGGCGCATCGAATTCGTCCGGGTCAGCCTGTCGGGCGCCCTGCGCAAGTTCAGCGCCGTCGCCGAGCCTGGAACCATGGTTGCACTGGCCGGCCCCAACGGTGCCGGCAAATCGACGGTGCTGGCGCTGGCGGCACGGCTTTTGGACCCCGAGCGCGGCCGGGTGGTGATCGACGGCCAGAACATCGCCAGGGTCAAGCTCGCGTCCCTGCGCCGGGCGGTCGGCATCGTCAGTGCCGACCTGCCGCTGCTGCGCGGCACCATCGAATTCAATCTCCGCTACCGCTGTCCGGACGCCGACGAAGCCGAGATCGCCCGGGTGCGCGCCCTGTGCGGCCTAGACGACCTGATCAACCGGCTGCCCAAGGGCCTGCGCACCCGGCTTTCCGAGCGCGGCGCCAATCTGTCGCTGGGCGAGCGCCAGCGCCTGATGCTGGCTCGGGCGCTGGTCGGCGAGCCGCGCATCCTGCTGCTCGACGAGGCCGACGCCAGCCTCGATAAAGACGCCCTGGACGTGCTCGACCGGGCGCTGGACGCCTTTTCCGGAACCGTGCTGATGGTCAGCCATCACCCCGAGCGGCTGCGGCGTGCCGATGTCGTCTGGCACCTGGAGCGCGGGCGCCTCGTCGATATCACGGCCGCAGCGGATCGGTCGCCGGGCCTCGATAACGTTCTGCCGCTGACCGCTCCAGGCCGGAGGCCGCGGCCATGACCATCGAGCGGGCGCCGCAGATACCGGTTGCAGGGCCGCCGTGCGGGACGTTGCCGCGCGGACAGGTCTTTGCCCACACCCTGGCCCCCTCCTTCGGCCTTGACGGCTTTCTCTATCTGCCACGGCGCACCTCCGCCCGGCCGCCCCTGTTCATCAGCGTTCACGGCATCGCCCGCAACGCCGCCGAACATGCCTTCCGCTTCGCCGCCGAGGCCGAGCGTCATGGCATCGTCCTGATGGCGCCGCTGTTTGCACGCCCCGGTTTTCGCCGCTATCAGCAGTTCGGTCTGGGCGGCTCCGGCCAGCGGGCCGACCGGGCGTTGGCGGAGGCGATTGCCGAGGTGGCGCGCCTCACCGGTGCCGACGCCGCCCAGGTCTATCTGTTCGGCTTTTCCGGCGGCGGCCAGTTCGTCCACCGCTATGCCATGGCCAATCCCGACACCATTGCCCGTGTCGCCGTCGGCGCCGCCGGCTGGTACAGCCTGCCGGATCCGGAGGTGGCCTTTCCGCTGGGCATCGGGCCATGCCCGGGCCTCGACGACCTGTCCTTCGATCCCGAGCGCTTCCTGAGGCTTCCTTTCGATGTGCTGGTCGGCGAGCGCGACACGATCATCGATCACCGGCTCAATCAGGCCCCCGAGATCAACGCGTTGCAGGGCCGGACCCGGCTTGAGCGCGCCGAGCGCTGGGTCGAGGCGATGACCCGGGCGGCGCGGGAGCGATCGATCGCGCCCGACATCCAGCTCGTCCGGCTGCCCGGAGTCGGGCACTCCTTTTCCCACGCCATGCGCCGGCGTGAGCTCGACAGGCTGGTCTTCGAGCGGCTGTTCCGGCCGCGCGCGCCGGCCTCGCCCCAAGCCGGCAGATGCGCACAATGACCAGGCCAGCCACGGCAAATTACACATAACCCGTTGAAAACAAGCGAAGAAGAGAGAGCAGCCCCCATGATTCAGCCCTTTGAAAACAAGACGAAAAGCATGCGCCGCAGCGCCATTGCCTGCGGCGTCACGGTGATCTTCGCCGGTCTGATCGCAGCCTTCCCCGCCGGCGCCGCCGATGGCATCTCGGTCGGGCAGCGCGGCCTTGAATTCAAAAGCGAGAACGGCGCCGTCCGCGGTCGCATCGGTGGCCGCATTCATCTCGATTTTGCCAACTACAAGGACGATGTGACAGTTTTCGATGACCGCAACGATATTCGGCGTCTGCGCGTCTATGTGGCGGCCACCGTCTTCGACGACCTGACGTTTCGCATCGATCGTGATGTTGGCGGCACCAGCACCGGCTGGAAGAGCCTGTGGCTGCGCTATCGCCCGACCAAACGGGTATCGATTACGGGCGGCAATTTCATCGCCCCGTTCGGGCTCGAGGACCTGATGAGTTCGAACAACATTCCGCTCATGGAGCGGGCCCTCACCAACGTGCTGACCCCCGGGTTCTATCTCGGCGTCCAGGTCGCCACCTACGGCCGTAACTGGACCGCAGCCGCCGGCTATTTCGACGATCCGCTGGACAAGGACGCCGACAAGAAAGCCAGCAACGGCCATGGCTTTGTCGGCCGGGTTACCTTTGCCCCCGTCCGCAACCGGCGCCAGGTCGTGCATCTCGGCGCCGCGATCGAATACCGCAACCTCGATGCGACCCGGGGCCTGCGTCTGCGCAGCCGCCCGGAATCCGGCATCACGTCGGTGCGGCTGATCGATAGCGGGCTGATCGCCGGGGCCGACGACTTCACCAACATCGGCCTGGAAGCGGCCTGGCGCAACGGCCCGTTCATGGTTCAGGGCGAATATATCCGCATGGAGCTGGACCGCACCATGGGCGCCGGCCTGACGTTTTCGGGATGGTATGTGCAGGCAGCCTATGTGCTGACTGGCGAGCGGCGGCGCTACAGCCGGCGCCGCGGCGCCTTCGGCGACATCCGGCCGAAGTCGAAATGGGGCGCGCTGGAGATCGCGGCCCGCTTCTCGACCCTCGATCTCAACGACAAGGACATCCTCGGCGGCGAGGAGCGCAATGTCACGATCGGCCTCAACTGGTATCTGCTGCGCAACTTCCGGGCGATGTTCAACTATGTCCGGGCCGAGGCCGATCCCAACCGCAATGGCCTCAAGGAAACGCCGGACATCTTCCAGGCCCGCCTGCAGCTCAAGTTCTAGGGACGGGCATCGGCACCTGGCAGAGGTGGGTGACGATCCCGGGCGCGTCGAGATCGTGGAGCAGATAGGCCGGCGGCTCATCGTTCCACTCGGCGCGCCCGCCCGCACCCAGATTGACCTCCAGTTGGGCCAGCGTGCTCGGCGCGCTGAGCGCTGCGCGCCCGGCCCACACGGTCTGGGCATAGCGATGGGTGTGCCCGCACAGAATGCGCACGACATGGTCGTGGGCGGCAACGACGGCGGCAAGATCGGCACCGTTTTCGCAGGCAATCCGGTCCATGCGATGGAGCCCGATGGCGAACGGCGGATGGTGCAGGGCAAGCAGCACCGGCGCCGGTGCCAGACGCGCCAGTGTGCGGTCCAGCCAGGCGAGCCGGTCGCGCCCGATGCGGCCGAACTCGGCGCCCGGCACCACCGTATCCACCACCACCAGCCGATGGCTTGCGAGTTCGGCGACATAGGACACCGGGCCGTCGCCGGCGCCGAGATACGCGTGATCGGTAAAGGCGGCGCGCAAGGCGGCCCGGTCATCGTGATTGCCGGGCAGCAGATAAAGCGGCACATCGAGGTCGGCAATGCAGGCACGAAAGGCCTGATACTCCGCCGGCGCGGCGTTGTGCACCAGATCGCCGGTCGCCAGCACCGCCTGCGGCGGCCGGGGCAGGGCCTGCATGTGGACCAGACAGGCGCGCAACTGGCGCCCGGCATCGACGGGGCGCGAGCCGACCTGATCGGCACCGATGTGGCAATCGCTGATCTGCGCCAGCAGCATGGCATCCGCCTCCTTCCGCCAAGGGATTTGCGCGCCTGCGATCATATCCCGCAGCCGCGTTGTTTAATCGAATATTAACGCGCAATCGCCACCATGAACGCCGGCAACGGCATCCGGTCATGGCCGCTGTGCCGTGCTCCGCACCGAACGGCCGATCCCGGCCGCAGGCGTCGGAGCCCCAAGGGTATGACGATGGCGATTATCGAATTCGATACCAGCCTGATCGGCGCCTATATGACGGCGCAGACCAACCTGCGCACGGGAACCAGCGTTCCCGCCCTGCTGGTCGGACCGCCGCAGGCCAAGGATCGCGGGCCCGCGGTCGTTCCACCGTGGCAGATTCAGACAACCGAACGAACACTGGCCGAGAGAATCGCCGGCCTGCGCGGCAAGGCCAAGTTCATCGACATCAACGCCGAATCGGTCAAGAACTCCAAGGGGGACGACGACAGCAAGAAGCTGTTTGCGCTCTATAACGCGCTGATCGACCTCAAGACGGTGGCCGAGTTCGCGGCCAGCGATCAAACGACGAGCGGCCTGTTCGCTACCCTCGATGCGACACTGCAGCGCGGCCTCGACGAGATTCGCAGCTATGTCTCCAAGACCAAGTTCGAAAAGGACCTCACCCTGCTGTTCGGCGCCAAGACCGACAATGTGCTCACCCAGGCGGCGCTCGGCAAGGTGCCGTTCGATTACATCGGCCGCGTCGTTCAGGTCGGCAAGCGCGACGATCCGCTGGCCAATCTGACCGGCACCGAAAAGTTCACCCTGACGCTCACCCGGGCCGGCGTGACCGACAACATTGTCATCGATCTCTCCGCGATGACCGATCCCTTGACCCTGCCGAATGTCGGCAAGTTCATCAACGACCAGATCGTCGCCGTCCAGGATGCCGGCGGGGTCCCCAAGTACAACACCCGCTTCAACGTCGTCGAGGTAAGCACCGGCCAGTTTGCCCTGAAGGTCAAGATCGGCGCCGGCGAACAGGTCAGCCTGTCGGCCGCCGATACCCAGCCCGGCGTGGTCGTCGCCGGGACCCGGGTGATCCCGGCCAGTACCCAGGTGCCGTCGAGTTTCGTGACCGAATTCTCGAATCTCTCGGGCGCCAGCCCCGACATCGTCTTTTCCGCCGATATTACCGCCCGGGCGCTCGGTCAGGCGGCCGGAACGACCTCGGCCAGCAGCAGCACCGACGAGGAAAAACCGGCGGTCATCCCGGCCGAGATCACCGCCCGGGCGGTGGCCACCGACAGCAAGGGCAACATCTTCGTGGTCGGCAGCACCGCCGGCGACATCGATCTGCAATTCAATCATTCCGGCGCCGAGGACGTTTTCCTGTCGAAATATGATTCCGCGGGAAACCTGATTTTCCGCCGGCTGCTCGGCGCCAGCGCCAATGCCGAAGGCTTTTCCATCGCCGTCGACGGCCAGGACAACGTCATCGTCGCCGGCAAGACCAGCGACAACCTCACCCCGACCAGCGTCGTCGACAGCGTCGATACGTTTGTGACCAAGTTCGACAACAACGGCAACGAGCAATTCACCTATCAGGCCCAGGCCGGGGTCACCGACGCCGGCCTCTCGGTGGCGGTGGATGCGAACAATGACATCGTGGTGAGCGGCTTCGTCGATTCCGGCCGGGTGGATATCAACCAGACGGCCGGCGGCGGGCGGGATGCCTTTTTCACCAAGCTCTCGGGCGTGGACGGCTCGGTGGTGTTTTCCCACCAGTTTGGCGGCGCCGGCGACGAGCAGGCCTCGGCGGTGGCGATTGCCGCGGACGGCAACATCCTGGTCGCCAGCGAGGAGAACGGCAACGCGGTGCTGCGCAAGTTCGATGCCACAAATGCCGGTGTCGAGCTTTATTCGGTGACGCTCGGCGCCCTCAACGGCGGCCAGATCACCGATATCGCGGTCGACGGCAATGCCGTCTACGTCGGCGGATTCACCAGCAATGCCAGCCTTGCCGGCAGCATCGTCAATGCTCATGGCGGCGGTACCGACGGTTTCATTACCCGCATCGACGATGCCGGCACATCCGGCAGCATCGCCTTCACCAGCTACGTCGGCGGCGCCGGCGACGATCGCATCCGCTCGATCACGGCGAGCGGCGGCAATGTTTATGTCGCCGGCCATACCGATGCCGCCCTTCCCGGCCAGACGCTGACCGGCAAGACCGACGGCTTCATCGCCAAGTTCGACGGTACCGGCGCGCAGCAGTTCGTCAAGCAGTTCGGCGGCCAGCAGAGCACCTTCGATGTCAACGGCATCGCCTTTACCAGCCAGGGCACGTCGTCGCTGGCGGCGCTCGGCCTGCCGAGTGGCACGCTGACGCTGGACCAGAGCCGGGACGTGACCCGCCAGACCAGCGTTCGCCCCGGCGACAGCTTCTACGTGTCGATCAATGGCGGCCCCAAGCGCAAGATCACCATCGATGCCGGCGACAGTTTCGATACCGTGGCGCGCAAGCTCAATCTCCTGTCGTTCCTCAACATCAAGGCGTCTTCGTTTTTCAGCCCCGACGGGCCGAAACTGCGCGTCGAGGCGCTGCGCGGTGCCACCATCGAGTTCCTTCCCGGCGCCGAGGGCGAGAACGCCCTGCCCGGCCTCGGGCTGACCGCCACCAAGCTGTTCGACGAAATCAATCCGACTTCGGACAATAATGAAAAAGACCCTTCCAAGATCGGCGGCATCTTCGGCCTTCAGCTCGACCGCGGCCTCAACCTGCGCAGCAAGGACGCCGCCAAGGCCGCCGTCAGCGCCCTCGATCTGGCGTCCGGCATCGTTCAGCGGGCGTTCCGGTCGCTGACCTTCGATCCGCAAAAGGAAGCGCTCAAGAAGCTGCTCGCGGAACGCGCGCCCAGCGGCCCGCCGCCCGAATATCTGACCAAGCAGATCGCCAACTTCCAGGCGGCCCTGGACCGTCTGTCCGGCGGCGGCAGCGCAACGCTGGGGTTCTTCTAGGCCGATGACCCGGAACGACGACCCGCAACCGCCCCCCTTGCCGACCGACCGACCGGTCGGCAGCCGCTGGCTGCTGGCCGTGCTGGTCGCCGCTCTCCTCATCGGCGCGCCCTGGGCGCCGACCGGCGGCGCCTGGGCCTCGTCCGCCGGCAAGGAGAGCAGCGACGAGGATGAAATCGGCCCGCTGTTCATCGACCTCGGCACCGTCAATATCTCGGTCGTCCACCGCGCGCGGGTTCGCGGCCTGCTGAGCGTCGGGATCCAGATCGAGGTCTCTTCGCTCAAGCGCAGCCAGCGCACACGAAAGATGCGCCCGCGCCTGTACAATGCCTTTTACCGGGTGCTGAGCATCTACGCCGATTCGGCGCTCCGCCCGGGCCGGCCGCTTCATGTCGAATACATCCGCAAGCTGCTGCAGCGCGAAGCCGACAGGATTCTCGGCGCCAAAGAGGCCCAGATCCTGATCACCAACGCGTTGTTCAAGAAGTCCTGACCGCCGGCCCCGGCGCCGCCGGCAGCGACCCGTTCAGGCACACTGCGCCGCTTCCCAAAGTTGCAGACCCGCGGAGACACCCGTTTCTGTGGCAGAAATACCACATACGCCCGCTGCGGTGGCTTTCACGCCGCTAGCCCCCTGTCGCAATTGAAAAAATTTCGCTAGGCTTGATGCCAAGACAGGGGGATAAGGCGTCGGGACGCACCTGCGGCGGTTCGTACGATCTGCATCGCCCCTGATACAGTTGGCCGCCCGCGGCGGCGACATGGTCTGTCTGATGGGGGAGCATCATGGCCAATTTGCGATTATCGACCGCTACCGTTGCCCTGGTGGCGGCGGGTTTGTTGTTTGGCCCGACGTTTTCGGCTCAAGCTCAAAACGCCGAGTCCGATACCGCCGGGATCGAGGAAATCACGGTCACCGGGTCCTACATCAAGCGGCGTACGCTGAATTCACCGTCGCCGATTTCTGTCGTAAGTCAGGCGGATATTGAGGAACTCGGTGTTCCGACGATTACCGACATCGTCAAGAATCTGACGATCAACACCGGCTCCGAATTCAATTCCGACGCCTTTACCCAGAATCAGGGGACCGGCACCGCCCAGATCAATCTGCGCGGTCTCGGGCTGCAGTCGACACTGACCCTGGTCAACGGCCGGCGCCAGGTGGGCTCCGGCTCGGTCGGCGATGACGGCACCAGTTTTGTCGATATCAATTCGCTGATACCGATGATCATGATCGATCGCATCGAGGTGCTGAAAGACGGCGCCGCCGCGCTTTACGGCTCCGACGCGATCGCCGGTGTGGTCAACTTCATCACCCGCGACAATTACGAGGGCGCCGAGGTTCAGTTCAATTACCAGACCACGACCGAGGACATGCAGGAAGACATCTCGATCAGCGGCATCTTCGGGGTGGGCAATGACCGCACCCATATCACCGTGGCCTTTACCTATTTCGACCGCAGCGAGCTGTCCTCGGGTGACCGCGACATTACCGCCGGGACCGGCATCAGCACCCTGGGCCAGCCAGGCTCCTTTTTCCTGCTGGCGCGTCCCGCCGACGGCAACCCGTACCAGCCGGTCTTCGACGTCCTTAACGCCCTCGGGCTCAACACGGTGGTTCCGGTGATGGACCCCACTTGCGGGACGGTCGGCGGCATTCCCAATCCGATCCCGTCGGTTCCGATTCCCGGCACCGGCACCTGCAACTTCGATTTCGGTCCGTACTACAGCCTGGTGCCCAAGGAGCAGCGGTATCAGGGCTATGCCACGGCACGCCACCAGCTGACCGATGACATCGAGCTGTTCGGGGAATTCGGCTTCTCGCGCAACCGCTCGACGCGCGGCAATTCACCGTCCTTCCCGATCCTTTCGTTCCCGGTGATTCCGGCGAATAATCCCGGCAACCTGTTCGGTGTGCCGGTGGTCTTCCTGGGCCGTGCGCTCGGCGCCAATGCCGGCAGCCTGCCCAGCATGAACAATTCCACGACGTTCCGCGGCGTAGCCGGCGTGCGTGCCGATCTGAACGACAGCTGGACGGCGGACGTCTCAGTCACCTACAGCGCCTCGGATCGGACGTTCCGTATTGGCGATACCCTGGCCGACCGCTTCTTCGCGGCGATCCAGGGCTTCGGCGGCCCCAACTGCCGGCCCGAAAACCCCAACAATCAGCCCGGGGTCGGCGACTGCAAGTTCTTCAATCCCTTCGGCTCCGGCCAGGCCACCAACGATCCGGCGGTGATCGAGGATTTCTCGGCGTTCGCGATCAACAACACCCGGACCGAGTTGATCACCTGGGATACCGTGGTGTCCGGCATCACCAACTTCCAGCTTCCCGGTGGCCCGATGGGCCTCGCCTTCGGCAGCCAGTTCCGGCACGAAGAGTTCTTCACCGACTGGTCCGACGAATATAACCGCGAGAATTTCCTGTTCATCGTCGGCGGCCCCGACTTTGGCGACAAGCGCAATATCTGGGCGTTTTTCGCGGAAGCTTCGTTCCCGATTCTCGATACTCTCGAGATTCAGGCCGCGGTTCGCTGGGAAGATTACGAACGCAACATCAGCACCGTCGATCCCAAGGTCGCCATTCTCTGGCAGCCGATCGACGGCGTCTCGGTGCGCGGCTCGTTCACCACTGCTTTCCGGGCCGCGTCGGTGTTCCAGCAGGCCGGCAAGCAGACGATCCTGACCGACATCCGCGACGGTGCCAGCCGGGTGTTCCGGCCGGTAATCACGTCGGGTGATCCCGACCTCGATCCGGAAACCGCCAATGTGTACAACATCGGCATTTCCTGGGCGCCGCCGCAGGTGTCGGGCCTGACGCTGAGCATCGACTACTGGCGGTTCGAGTACAGCGACATCATCGTCAAGCCGAGCGCGCAGGGCGTGGTCAATGCCGAAAACGCCACCGGCATTCGCGATCCCCGGATCGTGCGCGGGCCGAACGGTGAAATCACCCGCATCTTCCTGGATTTCTTCAATGCCGCATCGCTGAACACCGACGGGCTCGACCTGTCCGCCGGCTATAGCTGGGACATGGCCGCATGGGGCTTCTTCCGGCTCCAGGGCGATGCCACCTACGTCAGCTCGTTCAACATCCGGGAGGTTGCCGGCGGTCCGGTCATCGATGGGGCGGGCAGTCGCAACGCCACCAACTTTGCGCGTTCGGTCCCGACCTGGCGGGCCAATTTCATCCTCGCCTGGGCGCTCGGCAATCATTCGGCCAATGCCATCGTCCGGTTCATCAACTCGTATACGGACGATCAGAACAACGTGCCGATCGATTCGCACCTGACGCTGGATCTGCAATACAGCTATCAGCTTCCGGCCTTCTTCGGCGCCGACGAAGGCACGACGCTGAGCTTCGGGGCGATCAACGTCACCAACAACAAGATTCCCCGGGTCCAGACCAACGGCGGCTTCGATTCCAAGGTCCACGATCCGCGCCAGCGGATGGTCTATGTTCGGGTCAAGCAGCCGTTCTAGGACCACGCCTCACGAATCGAGTGACGGGGCTGCCCCATCGGGCAGCCCCGTTTTTTTGTCCGGATCCGGCTTGGAACCGGTCAGTGGGCTTCGTCCCAATTGGCGCCGACACCGACTTCGACGTTGAGCCGCACGCTGAGTTCGCGGGCCGGACCGGCGGCTCCCTCCATGACGGCGCCAATGACACGTGTCGCCGCCTCGACATCGCCCTCGGGCGCCTCGAACAGCAATTCGTCATGGACCTGCAGCAGCATCGTCGTGGCCGTCAGCCCGGCCTCTGCCAGGGCGTCCGGCATGCGGATCATCGCCCGGCGCATGACATCGGCGGCCGAGCCCTGGATCGGCGCATTGATCGCCGCGCGTTCGGAAAAGGCGCGGCGCGACGGGTTCTTGTCGCGAATGCCGGGCACGTGGCAGCGGCGCCCGAACAGGGTGACGACATAGCCGTGCCGGCGGCAGAAGTCCTTGGTCCGCTCCATGTAATCGCGGATGCCGGGGAACCGTTCGAAATAGGTTTCGATATAGTCGCGCGCGGTGGCCTGATCGATGCCCAGCTGGTTGGCGAGGCCAAAGGGGCTGATGCCGTAGATGATGCCGAAATTGATTGCCTTGGCGCGCCGCCGGGTGGCCGCATCCATGCCCTCGATGGGCACGCCGAAGACCTCTGATGCGGTCATGGCGTGAATGTCGAGCCCGTCGGCGAATGCCTGCCTGAGGCTGTCGATGCCGGCGATCTCGGCCAGGAGGCGCAGCTCGATCTGGCTGTAGTCGGCGGAGATCAGGACATTGCCTGGCTCGGCGACAAAGGCGGTGCGAATCTTGCGCCCCTCCTCGGTGCGAATCGGGATGTTCTGGAGATTAGGGTCGGACGAGGCAAGCCGCCCGGTCGAGGTCGCGGCCATGGCAAACGAGGTGTGCACCCGCCCGGTCTCCGGGTTGATCTGTTCCTGCAACGCGTCGGTGTACGTCCCCTTGAGCTTGGAAAGCTGACGCCAGTCGAGCACCCGGGCCGGCAGTTCGTGGCCTTCGGCCGCCAGGCGCTCAAGCACGTCGGCGCCGGTGCCAAACGCCCCGGTCTTGCCCTTCTTGCCGCCTTCCAGTCCCATGTCCTCGAACAGCACCTCGCCCAGTTGCTTGGGCGATCCGACATTGAATTCGCGGCCCGCCAGACGGTGGATTTCGCGCTCGAGCTCGGCCATGCGGGTGGCGAATTCGTTCGAGAGCCGGGCCAGCACATCGCGCGCCACCTTGATGCCGGCGCGCTCCATCGCCACCAGAACCGGGGCCAGCGGCCGATCCAGCGTCTCATAGACGCTGACCGCGCGGTTGGGCACCAGTTGCGGCTTCAGCAAGCGGTGCAGTTGCAGGGTGATGTCGGCGTCTTCGGCGGCATATTCGGTGGCCTGATCCAGCGGCACCCGATCGAAGGTGATCTGCGCCTTGCCGCGCCCGGCCACGTCCTTGAAGCTGATCGGGGTGACGCCTAAGTGCAGTCTGGCGAGCTCGTCCATGCCGTGGCCGTGCAGTCCGGCCTCCATGGCATACGAGATCAGCATGGTGTCATCAAACGGTGTAAGCACGATGCCGTGGCGGGCGAGCACCAGCAGATCGTACTTGATGTTCTGGCCGATCTTGAGCACCGCCGGGTCTTCGAGCAGCGGCTTCAATCGCTTGAGCGCGGCGTCCAGCGCGATCTGCTTCGGCGCGTCGCCATCGTCCAGCGCCAGCGCGCCATCGTCGTTCGTGCGGCCATGACCCAGCGGGATATAGCAGGCATGGCCCGGCTCGATGGCCAGCGAGATGCCGACGAGCTTCGCCTGCATGGCATCCAGCGAGGTGGTCTCGGTATCGACGGCCAGGACCCCGCGCTCGCGGGCCTGGGCAATCCACTGATCGAGCGCAGCCAGTTCATCGACGCAGACATAGTCGCGCCCCGGTGCCGCCGGCGACGCCACCGCGCCATTCGACCCGGCGCCATTGCCGATGCCTTCGCCCGACTTCGCCCGGGCCAGGACCTTCGCCCGCAGGGTCCTGAACTCCTGCTCGTCGAGAAAGGCAACGAGGCGGTCGATGTCGATCTGCGCCCGGCACAGATCGTCGATACCGAGGGGCAGCGGCACGTCGTCCCGCAAGGTCACCAACTGGCGGCTGATACGGGCGAGATCGGCGTGCTCGATCAGGGTCTGGCGGCGCCTGGGCTGGGGAATGTCTTCGGCCCGCTCCAAGAGCGCGTCGAGCCCGCCGAACTCCCGGATCAACTGGGCCGCGGTTTTCACCCCGATGCCGGGGACGCCCGGCACATTGTCGGACGAATCCCCGGCCAGCGCCTGCACATCGATGACGCGCTCCGGGCCGACGCCGAACTTTTCGGCGACATCGTCGGGGCCGATGCGCCGGCCCTTCATGGTGTCCCACATCTCGACACCGTCACCGACAAGCTGCATCAAATCCTTGTCGGACGAGACGATGGTGACCTCAAGACCGCGCTCGCGGGCCTGGCGGACATAGGTGGCGATCACGTCGTCGGCCTCATAGCCCTCGAGCTCGATGGCCGGCAGGTTGAAGGCCCGCACGGCGTCGCGAATCAGCTCGAACTGGGGGATCAGGTCGTCGGGCGGCGGCGGCCGGTTGGCCTTGTAGTCGGGATAGATGTCGTTGCGAAAGGTGCGCCGGGCGGCATCGAAAATGACCGCGAAATGGGACGGCTGATGGCGCGCCTCGCTGTCTTCGAGGAGCTTGAGCAGCATCGAGCAGAACCCCATCACGGCGCCGACCGGCGTGCCGTCGCTGCGCGTCAAAGGCGGCAACGCGTGATAGGCCCGGAAGATGTAGCCGGAGCCGTCGATCAGATACAGCCGGTCGGTCATGGCGGCTGGGGCTCCTCACCCCGTGCGGGTCTGCCGGGTCGGTCAGCCGGTTCCGGTCGGTTGCTCGGCACGGCGCATGACGAAGCGGCGATCGCAATAGGGGCATTCGACGATGCCGTCCGCGCCCATGTTGAGGTAAACCCGGGGATGGCCGAGCGGGCCGCCGTTGCCATCGCAGGCAACGACCGTTTCATCGACATAGACGGTTTCGGGAGGCGGTGTGTTCATGGGTTCTCAATCCTCGCGGCTGGCGATTGCCGGAACCATCAGGGGCGGCGCGTCCCGGTCTCGAACGTTGACCGGGCCGGGAAGGGGATGATACCCATTCACCAGTTTCAATCAACCTGTCGCTTGCGCGAAGCCCCTTGCGACGCCCACGAGGTTGCCCGCCACCATGGCCGTTTCCGCTGCCGGCGCCACCACCGCTCCCGACCTGCCAGAGAACGCCATCGAGATCGAGGGCCTGAGCAAGATCTATCGCGCCCAGCCCGGGCAGGCGGCGGTGCATGCGCTCAAGTCCGTCGATCTGGTGATTCCGCGCGGCTCGTTTTTCGGCATTCTCGGGCCCAACGGCGCCGGCAAGTCGACGCTGATCAACATCCTGGCCGGACTGGTCAAGAAGACCGAAGGGCGCGCCCGGATCTGGGGATTCGATATCGACCGCAACCCCCGCAACGCCAAGGTCTCGATCGGTGTGGTGCCGCAGGAGATCTATATCGATGCCTTTTTCACCCCGCGCGAGATGGTCAATTTCCAGGCCGGGCTGTACGGCGTGCCGAAGCGCGAGCGCCGGATCGACGAGATTTTTGCCGCATTGAGCCTCTCGGACAAGGCCAACGCCTATGCCCGCTCGCTCTCGGGCGGCATGAAGCGCCGGCTGCTGGTGGCCAAGGCGATGGTCCATGAGCCGCCGGTTCTGGTGCTCGACGAGCCGACCGCCGGGGTCGACATCGATTTGCGCCGCCAGCTCTGGGAATATGTCGTCGGGCTCAACCGTCAGGGCACGACGGTGGTTCTGACCACCCATTATCTCGAAGAGGCGCAGGCCCTGTGCGATCATATCGCGATCATCAACCGCGGCGAGGTGGTGGCCTGCGAGGCGACCGAATCTCTGCTGCGCCGGATCGATGAAAAAGAGGTGACCATCGCCGTCGACCGCGATCTCGCCGGAATCCCCGGGCGCCTTGCCCGGTTTGACGCCCGCCTGTCGGCGCCGCGCACCCTGCGGGTCAAGTACAGCCGCAGCCGGGTGCGCATCAACGACATCCTCGATGCGGTGCGGGCCGAAGGCCTGGTCATCCTCGATCTGTCGACGGAAGAGGCCGACCTCGAAGACATCTTCCTGCAACTGACCCAGCGCGGGTGAATGATGATGGCACGCGCCTCCGATCTCGATCAGACGTTCGACGTGGTGATCGTCGGCTCCGGCGCCGCCGGTCTGGGGCTGGCGCTGCGCCTGCCCGAGCGCCTCTCGGTGGCGGTGCTCTCCAAAGGCGCCATCGATGCCGGCAGCACGGAGAAGGCCCAGGGTGGCATCGCCGCGGTGCTGGCCGATGACGATTCACTCGACAGCCATATCGCCGATACGCTGGAAGCCGGCGCCGGCCTGTGCGACCCGGAGGTGGTGCGCTTCGTCGTCTCGCAAGGCCCCGAGACCATCGCCTGGCTGGTCGCGCAAGGGGTGACCTTTTCGCGAAGCGGCGGCGAGGACGGGGCGACGCCCTTTCACCTGACCCGCGAGGGCGGGCATTCGCACCGCCGCGTCGTCCATGCCGACGATGCCACCGGCCACGAGATCCAGTCGGTGCTGGAAGCCCGGGTCGCCGAGCGATCCAACGTCACCATCCTGGAGCATCACGTCGCCATCGACCTGATCACCGAGGCCGGCGCGCAGGCGCCGGCGCGGCGCTGCCTCGGCCTCTATGCCTTCGATGCCCGTGCCGGCCGGGTGGTGACCCTGCGCGGCCGCGCCGTGGCGCTGGCCACCGGCGGCGCCAGCAAGGTTTATCTCTACACCAGCAACCCCGACGGCGCGACCGGCGACGGCATCGCCATGGCGTGGCGGGCCGGCTGCCGGGTGGCGAACATGGAATTCAACCAGTTTCACCCGACCTGTCTTTACCACCCCCAGGCCAAATCCTTCCTGCTCAGCGAGGCGCTGCGCGGCGAAGGCGCGAAGCTGCGGCTGCCCGACGGGTCCACCTTCATGGAGCGCTATCACCCGCGCGCCGAACTGGCGCCGCGCGACATCGTCGCCCGGGCGATCGACGATCAGATGAAGCGGCTTGGCATCGACTGCGTCTATCTCGACATCAGCCACCGGCCGGCCGACTTCATCCGCGCGCATTTCCCCAACCTCTATGCCAAATGCCTGGAATTCGGTTTCGACCTGGCAAGAGAGCCGGTCCCCGTGGTGCCGGCCGCCCATTACACCTGCGGCGGGGTGGTGACCGACCGCCGGGCGCGCAGCGATATCGCCAACCTCTACGTTATCGGCGAGGCCGCGCATACCGGGCTCCATGGCGCCAACCGCATGGCCAGCAACTCGCTGCTTGAATGCCTGGTGTTTTCGGCCGCGGCCGCCGCCGACATATCCGGGACCATCGACGCGATCCCCGCCCCGCCGGCCCTGCGCCCGTGGGACGAAAGCCGGGTCACCGACTCGGACGAGGAGGTGGTGGTCTCCCACAACTGGGATGAACTGCGCCATTTCATGTGGGATTACGTCGGCATCGTGCGCACCAACAAGCGCCTCGAGCGGGCCAAGCGGCGCATCGACATGCTGCTCGGCGAAATCGCCGAATATTACGGCAACTTCCGGGTCACCGGCGATTTGCTCGAGCTGCGCAATCTCGCCGTGGTGGCGGACCTGATCGTGCGCTCGGCCATGACCCGCAAGGAAAGCCGGGGCCTGCACTTCACCCTCGATTACCCCGAGCCCGACGAGTCGCACCCGCCGCAGCCGACCGTGCTCACCCCTGCGGGTCGCTGAGCCCTGTGGGCCGGCCCATCCTGAAAACCTCCTCGACCACCGCATATTCGTCATAGCCGAGCCGGGCGATCGGCTTGAGGCGCGTGATATCGACGCGACCCTCTTCGATGAGCGCGTCCGAAATGTGCACGCCCACCACCTCGCCGAGCACGATGGCGTTCGAGAGATCGGGATGCGCGCGCGGCAACTCCACGGTCTGCAGATAACGGCATTCGAGGTGCGCCGGCGATTCGGCGACGCGGGGCGGGCGCACCAGTTCGGAGGGCGCCTTGGTCAGCCCGGCGAGCTCGAACTCGTCCACCTCGGGCGGCACCGGTGCGGCACTCATGTTCATCCGCTCGCGCAGGTCCCAGGTCGCCAGGTTGACGACGAATTCGCCGGTCGCTTCGACATTCATGCGCGAGTCCTTGAGCGGGCGTTCCAGCGAATCCGAATTGGCGCAGAACA
The DNA here is from genome assembly GCA_964654995.1 of uncultured Alphaproteobacteria bacterium. Lineage (GTDB taxonomy): Bacteria > Pseudomonadota > Alphaproteobacteria > CAZZKF01 > CAZZKF01 > CAZZKF01. Next base: position 38,469 of record CAZZKF010000018.1, read on the forward strand.
TGACGACGGGGGGCGGATGGCAGACCGCGTTGAAAAAGCTGAAGGGTGCGAGATTGACGATGCCGTCCGGGCTGATGCTGGAGATCCAGCCGATCGGGCGCGGGACGACGAGCGCCTTGAAGGGATCGAAGGGCAGCCCGTGATCGCGCCTGGCGGTTTCATAAAACATGTGGGGGTTATTCCTCCGGCGTGGTCAGTGACAGGCCGAGCCGCGCACGGCGCTTGAGCCACGGGCTCGGCCGGTAGCGGGGATCGCCGTAGAAGCCGTGCAGGCGCGCCAATATTTCCAGCACCGTCTCACCGCCCACTCCATCACCCAGCGCCAGCGGCCCCTTGGGATAGCCGAGCCCGAGACGCACCGCCGCATCGATGTCATCCGGGCTGGCGATCCGCGCCTGGGCAATCTCGCAGCCGATGTTGACGATCGTCGCCACCACGCGCTGGGCGATGAAGCCGGGGCTGTCGTGGATCACGGTCACCGGCACGCCGTCGCCGGCCAGCATCGCCCAGGCGGCATCGCGAAAATCCGGATCGGTCGCCGGCGTCGTCATCAGGGTGCGGCGCGCCTCCAGCCCGAACAGGGGATCGACGGCAACCGTGCGCGTTGCATCCAACCCGGCCTCCAGCGCCGCCGTGGTGGCATCGGCACCGATGGGCGAGACCAGAATGAGGCTCTCATCCGCCGGCCTTTCGCCGCCATCGACCTCGAGCCCCAGGGCGGATACCAGATCGCGCACCGGCTCTGCGGCCGCTCCCAGCCATACGGGTCGGGGCGCCGCATCGGGCACCGGCGGTGCCGGCGGCGCCAGCTTTTTGCCGTCTTCGTAGACATAAAAACCGCGCCCCGTCTTGCGCCCGAAGAGGCCGGCGGCGAACTGCTTGCGGGCGAGATAGGCGGGGCGGAAGCGGGGCTCCTGATAGAACTGGTCATAGATGCTTTCCATCACTTTCAGCGACACATCGATGCCGGTGAGATCGAACAGCTCGAACGGCCCCATGCGAAAGCCCGCCGCCTCGCGCATCACATCATCGACCTGATGGGTTTGCGCGATGCCTTCCGAGACGATGCGCAAGCCCTCGGTGGACAGGCCGCGGCCCGCATGATTGACCAGAAAACCGGGGGAATCGATGGTGCGCACCGGCCGGTGACCCATGCGCTCGGCGAGCGCGCAAAGCGCCTCGACCACCGCCTCCTCGGTCATTGTTGCGGCGATCACCTCGACGACCTTCATCAGCGGCACCGGATTGAAGAAATGATAGCCGGCGACCCGCCCCGGGCGCTCGAGCGGCGCCGCCAGTGCGGTAACCGACAGCGACGAAGTGTTGGAGGCGAGAATGCAGTCCGGGCCAACGATCGCCTCGAGCCGGGTGAACAGATCGCGCTTGACCTCGAGGTCCTCGATGATCGCCTCGATCACCAGGTCGGCGTCCGTGAAATCGTCCAGCCCGTCGACCGCCACCAGGCGGGTGATGGCGGCCTCGGCCTCATCCGCCGTGATCCGCCCCTTTTCCGCCTGGCGGCGGAGCATCCTGGCGACGAAATCGCGGGCCCCTGAAATGGCATCCGCGTTCGCATCCCACAGCTTGACGGTCAGGCCGGCGGCGGCTGCGATCTGGCAGATGCCGCGGCCCATGGCGCCGGTGCCGATGACGCCGATGGTGGCAATGTCTCGCATGCTGTTCCTTCCCTTCTTGTCGGTCACATCTTTCCTGCCGGCCGGACCCCGGCTGGTTATCGTTATAATCGGGCCGGCGCGTCCCGAGAAAGGCTTTCGTGCAGGACCGCGGCACCTTGGGTCTTGGCCGGCGCCCCGCCGATCGCCTATCTTGGGGCCCGGATGACCGATCTGCGCCCCTGCTCACGTGAAAGGATGCCCATGACCGAAGCCTTCATCTGCGATGCGATCCGCACCCCCATCGGCCGCTACGGCGGCGCCCTGGCACCTGTGCGCACCGATGATCTTGCCGCCATCCCATTGAAGGCGCTGATCGAACGCAATCCGAAGCTGGACACGGAAGCCATCGACGATGTGATCCTCGGCTGCGCCAATCAGGCCGGCGAGGACAACCGCAATGTCGCGCGCATGGCGGTGCTGCTCTCAGGGCTGCCTGACCGGGTGCCGGGTGCGACCATCAACCGCTTGTGCGGCTCGGGGCTCGATGCCATTGCGTATGCCGCCCGGGCCATTCGCGCTGGTGATGGCGAGCTGATGATTGCCGGCGGGGTTGAGAGCATGTCGCGTGCGCCCTTCGTGATGGGCAAGGCCGAGACCGCCTTTTCCCGCAAGGCGGAAATCTATGACACCACCATCGGCTGGCGGTTCGTCAATCCGGTGATCAAGGCCCAGTACGGCATCGAGTCGATGCCCGAGACCGGCGAAAATGTCGCCGAGGACTTCGGGATTTCCCGCGCCGATCAGGACGCCTTCGCCCTGCGCTCGCAACAGCGCGCGGCCCGGGCGCAAGAAGCCGGCATCTTCGCCGAGGAAATCGTGCCGGTGACCATTCCGCAGCGCAAGGGCGATCCGCTGGTGGTCGAGCGTGACGAGCATCCGCGCCCCGATACCACGCTGGAAAGGCTCGCCAAACTGCGCACCCCGTTCCGTGAAAACGGCACGATCACCGCCGGCAATGCCTCGGGCGTCAACGACGGGGCGTGTGCGGTGATCGTCGCCTCCGAGAAGGCCGCTGCCGCCAACGGGCTCACGCCGCGGGCCCGCATTCTGGCGACCGCCTGCGCCGGCGTGCCGCCGCGAATCATGGGCATCGGCCCGGCGCCGGCGACCCGCAAGGTGCTGGCGCGCACCGGGCTGGCGCTCGAGGCCATGGATGTGATCGAGCTCAACGAGGCCTTTGCCAGCCAGTCATTGGCGGTGCTGCGCGAGCTCGGCCTGCCCGACGATGCCGAGCATGTGAACCCCAACGGCGGTGCGATTGCGCTCGGCCATCCCTTGGGCATGAGCGGGGCGCGGCTGGCCACCACCGCGGTCTACGAGCTCGCGCGCCGCCAGGGCCGCTATGCGCTTTGCACCATGTGCATCGGCGTCGGCCAGGGCATCGCCATGGTGCTTGAGCGGGCCTGAGCGCCCGCTCGGCACACCGCCTGCCAAAGCGATTGCGAAAGCGCCGCGCCTGCGATAACGTGCCCTCGCGCCACGGCCATGGACTGCCGCCCGGCGCCTGCGCACCCGTAGCTCAGTTGGATAGAGCGCTGCCCTCCGAAGGCAGAGGTCACAGGTTCGAATCCTGTCGGGTGCGCCATTTC
>CAZZKF010000019.1:0-9508 GCA_964654995.1 uncultured Alphaproteobacteria bacterium
GCGGCGAGGTTCTGATGATGGCGTGGATGAACGCCGACGCCCTGCGCGAGACGCTCGCCACCGGCCGGGTGTGCTATTACTCGCGCTCGCGGGCGCGCCTGTGGCGCAAGGGCGAGACCTCGGGCCATGTGCAGAGGCTCATCGAACTGCGCCTCGACTGCGACGGCGACACGCTGCTGCTCAGCGTCGATCAGACCGGGGTGGCCTGCCATACCGGTGCGCGGACCTGCTTTTTCCGCGCCGGCCCGGCACCGACGCGCAGAGACGATGCGACCGACTGATCCCCGAGATTTGAACCGCTAAAATTTTAGAGATCCTTCAGCGATTTTTCAGCCCCCGGCGCCATACTCCCGGACCCAGCGGGACAATCCGGTCATCAGGGGTCTGGGCCATGAACATCATCGGCGAAGACGGCCACGGTTTCGATATCGTCTGCGACTGCGGCAATGCCTTTTATGTGCTGAAATGCGCCGGCGTCGCCCATTGCCTGGAATGCCAGCGCGCGGATGATCCGCGGCGTTTGCGCTACAAATGGGCGCGCCACAACAACCCCTTCGAGCCCGACACCTGCCAGGCGCTGTAGAGCCAGTCTTTCCAGAGCCGAATTACACTTGGGAAATGGCGACCCCGGCAGGACTCGAACCTGCGACCAATAGCTTAGAAGGCTACTGCTCTGTCCAGCTGAGCTACGGGGCCGTCTGATGCCGCCTGAAAAGCGGCGCGCCACGCCTATCTGAAATTGTCGGCATAGGCCTTGATCCGCAGGCGCGGGCGATGCGGCTCGTAAACGCGGTACGGAATGCCGTGGCGCTTCGCATAGGCGATCGCCGCCTCGCGGCTGGCGAACCGCAACTGCACCTGCTGGCGGGTATCGGCCGAGCCGGTCCAGCCCATCAGCGGATCGGCAAAGCGTGGACTGTCGGTCTCGAATTCAAGCACCCAGTCGTGGGTTCGCGCCTCGCCCTGCTGCATGGCGTTTCGTGCCGGCTTGTAAATGCGCGCCCGCATCGGTTTCACTCCCCGCAACGTCCCGCATGACAAGGCGGCTCGTTCGAGCCGCGCCGCCCCCGGTAACATGCCGCCCCGCAGGCCCGCCCGTCAAGGGCCGTCTGAGCGTCGTTTACGGCCCCTGTGCCCAATCTGCCACACTCGCTGAAAACTATGAAGTTTCACACAAATCCGGCTCTCGCAGCGGCTGCGCCATGATAAGATTTTTGCGATGGAGGCACAGGCTAACCCTCTGTCTCCACTCCAAATTTCGAAAGATTCAAAGGAGGCATTGATATGACGCATCAGCCGAAGCGAATGCGCTGTGCACTGCCATCATGGTCATGCCGAGCCAGGCGCCTGGCACTGGGCGCGGTCTCGGCGTTTGCCCTGGTGATGCCGGCGCTGGCCCAGAACGCCGGCGACGAAGCCCAAAGCGACGAGCTGGCGATCGAGGAAATCACCGTCACCGCCACCAAGCGCGGCGTCCAGAAACTGCAGGACGTGCCGATGGCGATCAGTGCGCTGAGCGGCGAGACGCTGCGCGACATGGGCGCCCAGAATTTCATGGACTACGCGGGCCTGATTCCCGGCCTCCAGTTCCAGGACCTGGGCCCGGGTGACAAGGAATACATCATCCGCGGCGGCAATTCGGTCGGCGCCTCCACCTCGGGCGTCTATTTCGACGAGGCGGTGATCACCGGCCGCAACAAGGAAGACGGCGGCGGCCGCCAGCCGGATCCCAAGCTCTATGACATCGAACGCATCGAGGTGCTGAAAGGTCCGCAGGGCACGCTTTACGGCGCCAGTTCGATGACCGGCACCATCCGGATCATCACCAACAAGCCCGACCCCACCGGCTTCGAGGGTTTCGTCGATGCCGAGGTGTCTGGCACCCGCAAGGGCAGCGCCAATTACAATTTCGACGGCATGCTCAATTTCCCGGTGGTCGAGGACAAGCTGGCCCTGCGCCTGGTGGGCTGGGTCAACGACAATTCCGGCTTCATCGATCAGGTGCGGCTGCCGAACAAGAACATCAACACCGAAAACGTCGAGGGCGGCCGCTTTTCCTTGCGCCTGTTCGCCACCGACAGGCTGACGATCACCAGCATGGTGATGGTTCAGCACATGGACACCAACGGCTCCTCCCGGTTCACCCCGGGCAGCGAATTCTTCGCCGTTCCGGTGCCCGGCTTTCCCAATGTCCAGGGCTGCGATTTGTGCAATGTCGACTTTACCGTCAGCCCCTGGAAAGAGGACATGAAGCTGTACAGCGGCACGCTCGAATGGGAAACCGACTACGGCACGCTTCTCGCCACCACCAACTGGTTCCGCCGCGACATCGAGTTCAGCTTCGACGGCACGCCGATCCTGTTCGCGCTGTTCGATCTGTTCCTCGGCAGTGTCGATCTCGCCAAGCCGTCGATCACCGTGCAGCCGCAGTTCCGGCGGATGTGGTCGAACGAGATCCGCTTCTCGTCCGATCTCGATGGGCCGATCAACTTCGTCATCGGCGCGTTTCTGTCGCGTGAGAAGAAGTTTTTCGACGTCCAGGTCTTCGTCGCCAACGACCTCGGCGCGCCGGCCGGCCCGTTCGACACCAGCCCCGAAGGTGATTTCTTCGCCGGCGGCGACACGATCTTCGGGCGCAACCGGCGGATCAACACCGACCAGGAGGCGATTTTCGGCGAAGTCACCTTCGAGGTGGCGGAAAATGTCGAGCTGATCGGCGGCTTCCGCTGGTTCAATTCCAACATCGACGACCTCGAGCAGGCGACCAAGCCGTTCGGCGGCTTCCCGCCCGACACCGGCCCCAACGAGGAAACCTTCAAGCTGGATGAAAGCAAGGCGACGTTCAAGGGCGGCATCAACTGGCATCCGGCCGAGGACCAGCTGGTCTATTTCGTCGCCGCCCAGGGCTTCCGCGAAGGCGGCATCAACGATGTCGGCATCCCCGAGGTCGCGCAAATTCCCCGCTTCTTCAAGCAGGACAACCTGTGGAACTACGAAGTCGGGGCCAAGACCCAGTGGCTGGACCGGCGCTTGATCGTCAATCTCGCCGTGTTCTTCACCCGCTGGGACAATATCCATACCGTGGTCAAGGATCCGACCGGCGCCTTCCAGTTCGTCACCAATGGCGGCAATGCCAAGATCGACGGCGTCGAGCTCGAGATCACGGCGGTGCCGGTCGAGGGACTGACGCTGACCGCCGGGGCGTCGTACACGGATGCACGGCTGTCGACCGATGCGCCGTTTGCCAATGGCGTGGTCCTCGACGACGGCTCGTTCTTCCAGGACCCGAACGCCGGCCTCAAGGGCGACAAGGTCCCCAACATTCCGGACTGGCAGTTCGGCATTTCCGGGACCTACATCTGGCCGGTGTTCACCGGCGACTGGGACGCCATGGTTCGCATCGACTGGACTTATATGGGCGATCGCGGCAACCAGTTCCGGCCCACCAGCCCGTTCTTCGTGCCGCTCAAGAGCTACAATGTGCTCAACCTGAACATGGCGGTGACCGACGGTGCCTGGCGGGTCGGCATCTTTGCCCGCAATCTGACCGACACCCGGGCGCAAGTGGATGCGATTCGCTCGCAGCAGGACCCGCTGGGCTTCCTGACCATCCGCCCGCGGACCGTTGGTGCGACGCTCTCACGCCGGTTCTGAACCGATCCGAAAAACACCAGACCCGGGGGCCCCGTCACGGGGCCCCTTTTCATTGCGCCCGCAGGCGCGCCGGCCCACGCCGTCGACCTGCCGCTTGCCTCGGCTGTCCGACGAGATCGATTTCGGCATTGCTTCCCGGTGTTGTGCCCAATCTGCCACACTCGCCAAAAACTATGACTTTTCAAGCAAATACGGTTATGGTCTCGGCGGCGCCGTGTTAGGGTCCATGCACCAAAAAGCACGGCCCGACAGGCCAGCCCCCACCCCAACCTTCGAATCATCTCCAAGGAGGCATGAATATGATACAGCAGCCGAAACGACTGCGCCGCCTGCAGGCGTGGTCTTGTCAGACCCGACGCCTGGCATTGGGCGCAGTCTCGGCGCTTGCGCTGGCGACCCCGGTGCTGGCCCAGAACACCGACAATGAGGCCCAGACCGACGAATACGGGATCGAAGAGATCACCGTCACGGCCACCAAACGCGGGGCACAGCTTCTGCAGTCGGTGCCGATGGCGATCAGCGCCGTCACCGGTGAAACCCTGCAGGACATGGGCATCGCCGATTTCTCGAGCATTGCCGGTCAAATCCCCGGGCTTGTCTATCAGGACCTGGGCCCCGGCGACCGTGAATATGTGATCCGCGGCATCAATTCGACCGGTGCCGCCACCGTCGGCGTCTACTACGACGAAACCGTGATCACCGCCCGGAACTCGGAAGACGGCGGCGGACGCCAGGCCGATATCAAGCTCTACGACCTCGAACGGGTCGAGATCCTGAAAGGGCCGCAGGGCACGCTCTACGGTGCCGGCTCGATGAGCGGCACCATCCGGCTGGTGACCAACAAGCCCAATCCTACCGAGATCGAGGGCCGGGCCGAGGCCGAAGTCTCCGGCACCCGCAAGGGCGGCACCAATTACGTGCTCAACGGCATGCTCAACCTGCCCGTCATCGAGGGCAAGCTGGCACTGCGCGCCGTCGGCTGGATCACCGACAATTCCGGCTACATCGATCAGGTCCGGCTGCCGTTCAAGAACATCAATACCGAGAACGTCGAAGGCGGCCGGGTGACGCTGCGGGCATGGCCTTCGGAAAACCTGACGCTGACCGGATCGCTGACCATTCAGAACAACAAGGTCGGCGGGTCGTCCCGGTTCACGCCGGGGGACGAGTTCTTCGCGATTCCGGTCCCGGGCTTTCCCAATGTGTCGGGCTGCGACCTGTGCAACGTCGATTTCACCCAGAGCCCATGGAACGAAGACATCAATATTTACAGCGGCACCGCCGAATACCAGTCATCCTACGGAACGCTGCTGGCCACCACCAACTGGTTCGAGCGGGGAATCGATTTTGCATTCGACTCGTCACCGATCCTGTTCGTCTTCGGGGTGCCGGTCCCGGCGGTCACTCTGGAGCCGCAGCATCGTCGCATCTGGTCGAACGAAGTCCGCTTTGCCTCCGATCTCGACGGACCCTTTCAGTTCGTTGTCGGCGGCTTTCTGTCGCGCGAAAAAAAGAACTTTTCGGTGCGGGTGATCACGGTCGACGAAAACGGGCTGCCTGAAGGAAACTTCGACACCACGCCGGCCGGAGACGCGCTGATCGGCCCGGATGGCGAATTTCTCAACGGCGATGAAGGCAACACCTTCTTCGGACGCATCAGAAATATCGAGATCGATCAGGAAGCGGTGTTCGGCGAATTGAGCTACGACCTCCTGGAAAACCTGACGGCCACCGCCGGCGTCCGGTGGTTCCAGTCGTCGATCACCTCGTTCGAGACCAATGACAAGCCGTTTGCCGGCTTCCCGCCGGATGACGGTCCGCAATTCGAGACCATCGGTTCATCGGATAACAAGGTCACCTTCAAGTTCAATCTCGCTTATCAGGTGACGCCTGACCGTCTGGTGTATTTCACCGCGGCGCAGGGCTTCCGCGAAGGCGGCGTCAACGGCGCCGGGATTCCGGCAGTGGCCCAGATTCCACGCGGCTTCGGCCCGGATTCCCTGTGGAACTACGAGCTCGGCACCAAGACGAGCTGGTTCGACAACCGTCTGGTCCTCAACGGAGCCCTCTATTTCATCCGCTGGAGCAACATCCAGGTCGAAGGCCAGGATGCCACCGGTGCTTTCACCTTCCGGCGTAACGCCGGCAAGGCATCCGTTGACGGTGTCGAGATCGAGGTGACGGCAATGCCGACCGACGGGCTGACGATCACCGCCGGAGGGTCATGGCAGAATGCCCGCCTGACCCAGGATTCGCCGGCCGCCATCGCCGATCCGACGACGCCCGAGTTCGATCCCAACGCCGGCCTCAAGGGCGATCACATTCCCAATGTGCCGAAATGGCAGTTCAGCGCCAACGCCCAGTATTTCTGGCCCATCGGCCGGGACATGGAAGGTCTGTTCCGTCTCGACTGGAGCTATCGCGGCAAGACCGCCAACCAGTTGCGCCCGACCAGTCCGTTCTATGTGCCGCTGGACAGCTACAGCCTGGTCAATGTGCGCGCCGGCATCACCTGGAACGACTGGCGCGCGATCGTGTTCGCCACCAACCTGTTCGACAAACGCGCCCAGGTCGATGCCATTCGCGCCCAGCAGGACCCGCTGGCGTTCCTGACCGTGCGTCCGCGCACCGCCGGGGTGACCTTGTCCAGGAAGTTCTGACAGGCGCCATCACCGAACCGACTGAAGGGGCCCCGTCACGGGGCCCCTTTTCTTTTGGCGGGCGTATCAGCCGCGAGAATTCAGCCGTGAAAATAGGGGATGACCTGCTCGCCCATCAGGCGGATGGCGGCGCGCGCATCGGGCCCCAGCGGCCCGCCGAGATTGACATGGGTGACGCCGGCCCCGGCCAGATATTCGATGCCCGCAATCACCTCTTTCGGCGTGCCGACGATGGCGAGGCGCAGCATCTCGTCCGTCACCGCGGCTGCCGCGTCCTCATAGCGCCCCTCGGATACCAGGGCTTTCAGGGGCGCGAAATCTTCCGGGGTGAGGCCGATGGGGGCCAGCGCCGGCGCCTCCAGATAGGGCCCGAAATAGGCGATCATCGGGCGCAGATGATCGCGCGCGGCACGCCCGTCTTCCGAGAGCGACAGCCAGGCGCAGCCGCAGATATCCACCTCGGCCGGATCGCGGCCCGCCCGCTCGGCCCCGGAGCGGATGCTGGAAACCATATAGGGCGCGCCCTCGGGCGGCGTGAGCATCGGCAGGCTGCCGTCGCCGATCTCGCCGCTCAATGCCAGATAGTCGGGCCCGAAGGCGCAGACATAGACGGGAATGCGGGCGCGCAGGGGTTTGAACCGCAGATAGCACTGTTTGGTCCAGTGAAAGGCCTCGCCCTGATAATCGACCACCTCGCCGGCGAGCAGGCGGCGCACGATGTCCACCGCCTCGCGGGTGCGGGTGATGTGATCGGAGGCATCGAGGCCGACCCAGCCGACCATGTCCTCGGTGTGCAGGCCGAGCCCGAGGACCGCACGGCCGCCCGACAGCTCATCGAGCGTCGCCACATAACAGGCGATTTCCCACGGGTCGGTGGTATAGGGGTTGGTGCCGACGCTGCCCAGTTCGATGCGCGAGGTGTGCTCGGCCACGGCGCTGGTCATCACCCAGGTGTGGCGCATGAAGGGATCATGCGGGAACCACAGGGAATCGAAGCCGGCGCGCTCGCCTTCGATGGCCAGATCGACCAGCGCGCGCGGGCCGCCGACATACTGAATGAGGCGCAGGCCGAACTTCATGATCCATTCTCCCTGTCCAGCCTGCCGATCCAGCGGGCCTGGGCGGCGTAAGAATCGGGCAAGGCGTCCTGTTCCTCCGCCGCCACCATATCGGCGAGGCGTGCCGCCTTTTCGGGGGTCGATTCGGAAATGTCGTCGAGCGCGTCGGCCAGCATCGCCTCATAGTCGGCGCCGACCGGGCAGACGTCGGCGCAGCGCCGGCAACCGGTAATCACCCCGGCGCCGCGCAGGATGCTCTGCCACAAGTCGAAGCTGGTCTTGGAGCGCAGCAGATCCTTCTGGCGCGCCGCATCCGGCTCGTTCATCACGTCTTCGAGGAATTCGGTGAGCCGGGCAAAGCCGTGGGGGCTGCGATAGCGATCGCAGGCCGGCCAGTCGCGGGCCCAGTGGCCGATGACGTCGCCGGGACAGGCCTGCAGGCAGCGCCCGCAGGTTGGCCCAAGACACAGGGCGGTCTCGATGCGCGCGTCCGGCTCGACATCGACCGAGCACAGCACCGCGCTCAGGGTCACCCGCGGGCCGAACTCGGGCGTGAGCAGTTGCAGGTTCAGCCCCAGGGTGCCCAGCCCGGCCTCGACCGCCGCATGCGGCAAGGACAGCAGCGGCGTCTGATGGGCTAGCGGGTCGCCCTCGTAGCGCCAGGGATCGACATGGGTGGGCGGCACGATCAGCGCCGGAAAGCCCTGATCCTCGAGCCACAGGACGAGCTCAAGCGCCGTCTCTTCGAGGGCGGTTACGGCAAGCTCGTCGTTGTAGTACTTGTGGCGCTCGTCCCATTTGAGCAGCCGCGTGGCGCCGCCTGAGAGGCGCTTGGCGAGCACGATGACGCGCCCGCCATCGTAATCGGTGATGTCGCAGGGGCGCCGCGGGTCGTCGGGGTCGGGCGGGTGTGCGTCCATCACGCCTCCATCGGCAATGCCGACCAGATCGGCGCCCAATGCCCGCGCCTTGTCCTTGATCGCCGCCGCCGTCAGCGGGGTGCGGTAGATCGCCACCATGCATCACACTCCGTCATCATCGTCGCGGGCCGCCGCCGCGCGCGCCGCCTGGTCCCGCTTGAACGCCTGGAGCTGGCGCGCCACCATGCCCTTGTAGCCGTCGCGCCCGACCCAGCGGATGTTCCAGTCATCGAGGCCCGCGACCGGCGCGCCGGCCGCGCGCGCCGCCTTGAAGCCCCTGGCCTTGGCAACCTTCCCGGGCGTCTTCTCGGGGATTTGCTTTTGCGCCTCCGCCAGATGGGCGTGATAGTCGTTGCCGACCGGGCAGACGGCAAGACAGCGCGGGCAGTCGCCGAACGAGCCGACGACCCGCAGCAGCCCCTGCCAGAAGCCGAACAGATCGCGTGAACGCAGCAAGTCCCTGCGCTCTTCGGGCGCGGCATCGAGAAAGCGGCGGAAAAAGGCGGTCACCGTGGCATAGCCGAATTCCTGGGCCTGCGTCGCGCAGGCCCGCTTGTCGATGCCGAAGTGCAGCACCGCGTCCGACGGGCAGGCGTAAAGGCAGCGCGAGCAGGACTCGCCGATGCAGATCTGCTCGCTGAGCGGCGCGTCCGCTTCCAGCTCCAGCTCGGTCAGCACGCCGGTCAGATACACCCGCGGCCCGAATTCGGGGGTCAGGATATTGACCTCGAGGCCGAAGGTGCCGAGCCCGGCCTCGATGCCGAGATGGCGGGTGCTCAAATAGCCGTAGCTGGCGCGCTTGAGGTTCCAGTCGGTCTCCTGGGCGGCGGTGACGAAGCTGGGATGGCCGGCGCGCTCCAGGCGCTCGGCCAGCTTGTAGGCAATCCGGTCCATGCGGCGCAGCACCAGCATGTCCATGTACTGGACCGGCACATTGCCCTTGCAGCGAAAGGCGGCGACCGGAATGCGGCAGACAATGACGACGACGCTGCGGCACCGCGGGGTGATCCGCTCCGGCGTCTGGGGAAAGCGCGGATCGGGCGGAAAGGCGTTGAGCACCTCGGCCGACGCAATACCCACCGCATCGGCCCCCAACTCGCGCGCCAGCGCCTTCACCTCGCTTGCCTTCATGGCCTGGCCTTCATCTTGTTCAAGCCCTCGCGCTCGCCCGCTCAGGGCGACGATAGCATGCCACACACCGGCCGGCATCCCCTTC
>CAZZKF010000019.1:9608-14624 GCA_964654995.1 uncultured Alphaproteobacteria bacterium
GATTTGGTCCTGAAGAAAATAGATGCATTTTCATATGTTATTGCATATAACTATCAGGACAACCAAGCAGGCGAGTCGGGGAATTTGACATGGCCGAACGATCATTTGCCAAAGAGGTGGCGTGCCTGAGGCTGGGCGACGGCGACATCTTCGAGGGCGAAGGCATCCTGGCGGTGACCAAGGCGCTGCTGCAGTCCGGGGTCGCCTACGTCGGCGGCTATCAGGGCGCGCCGGTCTCGCACCTGATGGACGTGCTGGCCGACGCGCAGGAGATACTCGACGAGCTCGGCGTTCATTTCGAGGCCTGCGCCAACGAGGCGGCGGCGGCGGCCATGCTCGGCGCCTCGATCCAGTATCCGTTGCGCGGCGCGGTGACCTGGAAATCGACGGTCGGCACCAACGTCGCCTCGGACGCGCTGTCCAACCTGGCATCGGCCGGGGTGCGCGGCGGCGCGCTGATCATCATCGGCGAGGATTACGGCGAAGGCGCCAGCATCATTCAGGAGCGCAGCCACGCCTTCGCCATGAAATCGCAGATGTGGCTGCTCGACCCGCGGCCCAACCTGCCGTCGATCGTGAATGCGGTGGAAAAGGGATTCGAGCTCTCGGAAGCGACGAACACGCCGGTGATGCTGGAGCTGCGCATCCGCGCCTGTCACGTCTACGGCCGCTTCCAGGCCAAGGACAATCGCCCGCCGGAATTCTCCACCCGTCACAAGCTGGAGGCGCCGGTCTTCGACTATTCCAAATTTGCGCTCCCCCCATCGACCTACGAGCAGGAACGCGACAAGATCGAGCGGCGCTGGCCGGCGGCCCTCGAATTCATCCGCAAGCACCGCCTGAACGAGGTGTTCGACGGCGACGCGGACGACGTCGGCATCATCCTTCAGGGCGGCATGTACAATGCGGTGCTGCGCGCGCTTTCGCGCCTCGGCCTGGCCGACGTGTTCGGCAAGACCCGCGTTCCCCTTTACGTACTCAACGTCACCTATCCGCTGGTCGAGGACGAGATCACCGCCTTTTGCGCCGGCAAGCGCGCGGTTCTGGTGGTCGAGGAAGGCCAGCCGGAATTCATCGAGCAGGCGATCAACACCATCCTGCGCAAGGCGGATATCCAGACCACGGTGGTCGGCAAAGGCCCGCTGCCCCAGGCCGGCGAATACACCGGCGAGGTGGTGCTTGACGGCATCGCCAAATTCATCGAGGGCTCGGTACCGAAGGGCATCGATCTTGCCGCCGTCGGGCGCGCCCGCGATGCCATCCTGCCGGACTACGACCGCATCGCGGCGCTGCTCGACAACTCGGTGCCGCCGCGCCCGCCGGGCTTTTGCGTCGGCTGTCCGGAACGGCCGATCTTCTCGGCCATGAAGCTGGTGCAAAAGGAGCTCGGCGCGGTCCACATCAGCGCCGATATCGGCTGCCACACCTTTGCCTCGCTTCCCCCCTTCAACATGGGCAACACCTGTCTCGGCTACGGGCTCGGGCTGGCCAGTTCGGCCGGCGTCGGCCCGGCTTTCTCCAAGCGCGTGATCAGCGTCATGGGCGATGGCGGCTTCTGGCACAACGGGCTGACCAGCGGCGTCGGCGAGGCGATGTTCAACAAGGATGATTCGGTCCTCATCGTCGTCGACAACGGCTATGCCGCGGCGACCGGCGGGCAGTACATTCCCTCGTCCGGCAAGAATGCCCAGGAACGCCCTGTCAGCATGAGCATCCAGCGCGCGCTCAAGGGCGTCGGGGTCAAATGGCTGCGCACCGTGCACACCTACAACATGGGCGAGATGGTGGCGACCCTGCGCGAGGCGCTGACCACGCCCAGAGGCGGGCTCAAGGCGATCGTGGCGCAAGGCGAATGTCAGCTCAACCGCCAGCGCCGCATCAAGCCGCAGATCCGCCAGCGCCTTAAGGACGGCAAGCGGGTGGTGCGCCCGCGCTTCGGCGTCGATGCCGATGTCTGCACCGGCGATCATTCCTGCATCCGGCTCTCGGGCTGCCCGTCGCTGACCGTGCGCCCCAACCCCGACCCCCTGCGCAGCGACCCGGTGGCCTATGTCGATTACAACTGCGTCGGCTGCGGCGTGTGCGGGGAAGTGGCGCATGCCGCCATCCTCTGCCCGTCGTTCTATCGCGCCGATATCATCTCCAATCCCGGCCGGTGGGAGCGCTGGCTGGCGCGGATTCGCGGCGCCGTGATCGGCGCCCTGCAGGCGCTCACCAGCCGCGGGCACGCAAAGGCGGTGGCCTGATCATGGCGCCGAATCGTCCCATCAGTCTGCTGATCGCCGCACTCGGCGGCGAAGGCGGCGGCGTGCTGTCCAAGTGGGTGGTCGATATCGCCGAAAGCCAGGATTATCTGGTGCAGTTCACCTCGATCCCCGGCGTCGCCCAGCGCACCGGTGCGACCACCTATTATGTCGAGATGTACCCCGAGCGGGCCGCCCGCGAGGCCGGGGCCGAGCCGGTGATGGCCCTGATGCCGGGCCCCGGCGAGGTCGACGTGCTGCTGGCCTCCGAGATCATGGAGGCCGGCCGGGTGATCCAGCGCGGCTTCATCTCGCCCGAGCGCAGCACCGTCATCACTTCCACCCACCGGGTCTATGCGATCACCGAGAAAGGCGCGATGGGCGACGGCCGCTTCGACCCGGCACCGGTGATCGAGGCGGCCCGCCAGTTGTCCAAGACGCTCATTCAGTTCGACATGGCGGCGCTGGCCAAGGCCACCGGCAGCGTCATCAATGCGGTGCTTCTCGGCGCCCTGGCCGCCTCCGAGGCCCTGCCCTTCCCGCGCCAGGCCTTCGAGGACGCAATCCGCCACGGCGGCATCGCGGTGGATGCCAATCTCGCCGGTTTTGCCGCCGGCTTCGAAGCGGCGCGTGGCCAGATCGCCATTGCCGCCGAAGCGGAGGCCGCCCACCCGCGGGATTCGCACGACGATCTCCCGCCCGCTCTGGCGGCGCGCCTCGCCGAGACCTTCCCGGAGCCCACCCGTGACATCCTTGGCGAAGGTCTGCGCCGGCTGATCGATTTTCAGGACACCGCCTATGCGGATCAATATCTGACGCGTCTTGAGCCGGTGCTGGCCGCCGACCGCGCCGCGGGCGGCGCCGAGCACGATTTTGCGCTGACCCGCGAGACCGGGCGCTATCTGGCCCTGTGGATGTCGTTCGAGGACGTCATCCGGGTGGCCGACCTCAAGACCCGGCCTGAGCGCCACCGCCGCCTGCGCGAAGAGGTCGGGGCCACCCCCGACCAGATCGTCGAAATAGCCGAGTTCCTGCGCCCGGGCGTCGAGGAAATGGTCTCGATCCTGCCCCCTGCACTCGCCCGCCTGATACTCGGCAGCAAGAGCCTGCGAGCGATGCTCGGCAAGCTGTCGAAAGGCCGTCAGGTCAGGACGACCAGCATCAGCGGCTTCCTGCTGCTGTGGCTGCTCGCCCGGCTGCGCCGGTTTCGCCGGCGCATGTACCGCTTTCGCGAGGAACAGGTCCGGATCGACGAATGGCTGGCCCGCGTCTGCGCCTGTGCGGCCCGCGATTACACCCTGGCCATGGAGGTTGCGGCCTGTGCCCGCCTCATCAAGGGCTACGGCGAGACCAACGCCCGCGGGCTCGCCAATTATCGCCAGATCATGGCCGCCCTCGACCGGCTCGCCGATGAACCCGCGCTCGCCCGACACGTCAAGGAGCTGCGCCAGGCGGCCCTGGCCGATGAGGACGGCCTGGCGCTGGCGGCCGCGCTCCAGGCCCTGCCCGGGCCCGGCGACTCCGCGACCACCCCGGCCCGGGCCGCCGGCACCGGCGCCTGATCGCCCCTGCGGCAGCGGACATGCAGCGATCCCCTGACGACCCCGCCACCCTGATCCGCGAGGGCCGCGACAGCGACAGCGAAGAGGTCATCGCGCTGATCGACGGCGTCTTTGCCGAATATCCCGGCTGCGTGCTGGACGTGGATCTGGAATGCCCGGACCTGCGGGCGCCGGCAACTTCTGTCGGCAATCTCGGCGGCCGCTTCTGGGTGGCCGATGCCGATGGTGTTGTCGCCACCGTCTCCTGCGCGCCGGTGCGCGGAGGCCAGGCGATGGAGCTCAAGCGCCTCTACGTCCATGCCGACTGGCGACGGCGCGGGCTGGCCAGCACCCTGTGCGGTCTGGTCGAGGAAGAAGCCCGGTGTCAGGGGATGCCCGAGATCGAGCTGTGGACGGATACCCGCTTTCTCGATGCCCACCGTCTTTACGAGCGGCTTGGCTATGTCCGCCAGCCGAAGACGCGAGATCTCCACGATCTCTCGAACACCACCGAATACCACTACATCAAGCGGCTGGACCCGGGCACACCCTAGCCGAACGGAGAGGTCTTGATATTGTCGAGCACCTTGTGGAGCAGCCGCAGCAGCGTCGCCTTCTCCTGGGCCGAAAAGCCCTTGACCGCGTGCTGCATGTGACGCATCGCATGCGGCAGGATGGCCTCGAACATCTGGTTGCCGGCTTCCAGAATATGGACGCAGACGACCCGGCTGTCGCCCGGTCCGGGGCGGCGCTCGACCAGGCCGTCGCGTTCCATCTGGTCGATCACCCGGCTCAGCGTCGACTGGTCCATGACCGTATAGGCCGCCAGCTCGCCGATATTGCGCCCGTCGCGGGCATGAAGAACGGCGAGCACCCGCCATCGCGGTACGTTGATCTTCAGCGGCCGCAGGTCCTCAAGCAGATTGAGATTGAGGCGGTTGGTGATCCGGTTCAGCAGATAGGGCAGAAAATCGTCGAGTGCGACGCCGTCTGCAAGGCGGTCATGGGCCGCCTTGGATTTTGCCGGCGGGGGATTGTCATTCATGCCGCATCACCTGAATTGCCGGGGCAGTTTCGCCGATATCGCTTGACACAGCGCTCCACCATGCCCCCGGTCGATCGAGCGGTTCTTGTATTAACAAAGCCCGCATCCTGTCAATCCGCTTGCCCTCGGCGCTCTGCGGGCTGCGGGCGAAAGCTGACAGGCGGGCCGGAAATCCGCTACAAACGAA
>CAZZKF010000019.1:14724-22510 GCA_964654995.1 uncultured Alphaproteobacteria bacterium
AATCCGCTACAAACGAAAAAGAGCGTGAAGGCGTTTGCATAAGATGGATCATACACCAAAAAGCACGGCTGCGCTGTTGGCCGCCGCCATCGAGGAAGTCGAGGCCCTGCACCGCTTTTTCACGCAGTGGTTCAGGGGCTCGATGGACGCCGGTTCAGAGGGTTTTTCCCGGCTGCCGGAAACCCTCGATCAGGCGTTCGAGCTGATCTATCCGAGCGGCGAACATCTGGGCCGCGACGAGCTTGTCGCGGCCCTCAAGGAACTCTATGGATCGCAGGCAAGAACCGAACCGCCCTTTGCGATCCGCATCGAAAACGCCCGTGCCCGCGCCCTCGGCCCCGGGCTGGTGCTGGTGACCTACGAGGAACATCAGGCCTGGGACGGCGTTGAGAACTGCCGCATTTCCTCGGCCATCCTGGCCGAGGATGCCGGTGCACCCGGCGGCTTTCGCTGGCTGCATGTTCACGAGACCTGGAAAGGCGCGTAATGGCCGCATTCGAGGATCGCTTCTGCCTGACCACCCGCAACCCGCTGGCCCATCTGTGGCGGGATCTGCGCCTGATCGTCTATCTGGCGCGCCTCGGCTGGGGCTGGCTGTGGTATGGCGGGCGGGTGCGCCGCGCCTATCGCGCCTGCTTGCGCACCGGCCGGACCTACTGGCTCGACGGTCCGCCCGAAGGGGAGAGCGGCTGATGCGCCCGCTCAACCCGCCGGAGCCCCGCTATGCCTTTGCCTGGCGCCGACACCCGCGCTCCGGCAACGCCATCAACGGGCTGGGGGTGCCTGAGCGCATCCGCGCGCGGCCCGTCTTTCACAGCGGCTCGGACGCGCCGCTCGAGTGGCAGGCGCTCGACGACTTCTTCGGGCTGATCAGCCCCGGCGCCATCGTCTGGCAGATCATCCGCAACCGCTGGCAGTTGCGCCACGCCACCGGACCGGTGGCCCGAAAGCGGCGGCGCGAAGTCGACGACCCGGACGCCATGGCGGACGAGATCAAGGCGCGGGCCCGGGCGCTGGGCGCCGGCATCGTCGGCATTGCCGAGATCACCCCGGATGATCTTTATGACGGCTGCACCGTCCCCTACCGCCACGCCATCTGCATCGGCCTGCCGATGGATCGCAAGAAGATGGTGCGCGTGCCGCAAAAGCCGGCGGCGGTCGAGGTCATGCGCGCCTATGTGCGGGCCGGGCGGGTGGCGGTGCGGCTTGCCCGCTCAATCCGCCGCATGGGCTGGCCGGCGCGGGCTTATGCCAACCCCAATTCGGTGGACATCCTGCAAATCCCGCTGGCAATCCGCGCCGGACTCGGGCAGTTGGGCAAGCACGGCTCGCTGATCTCGCGCGAATACGGCTCCAACTTCCGCCTCGCCATGGTGGTCACCGATTTGCCGCTGGCGATCGACCGGCCGGTCGACCTCGGCGTCGATGATCTTTGCGTGGCCTGCCGGCGCTGCACCCTCGATTGTCCGCCGGGTGCGATCATGGACGCCAGGCAGATGGTGCGCGGGGTCACCAAGTGGTATGTCGATTTTGACAAATGCATCCCCTATTTCGTGATTACCGCCGGCTGCGGCATCTGCATCGAGGTCTGCCCGTGGTCGGAACCGGGGCGCGGACCGGAGCTGTCGCGCCGCCTGCTCGCCAAGCGCGCCGAAACGACACACACAAAGGCCTCCGCCGCATGACCGCCCGAGCCATCGACCGCGCCGATTGCCAGGCCCTCGACCGCGATGACCCGCTGGCGCGCTTTCGTGCGCGTTTCGAGCTGCCCGACGGGATCATCTACATGGACGGCAATTCGCTGGGCCCATTGCCCTGCGCAGTGGCGCCACGCATCGAGCGGGTGATTCGCGAGCAATGGGGCCATGATCTCATCACCAGCTGGAACAGGCACGGCTGGATCGATCTGCCGCACCGGGTCGGGGCCAGGATCGCCGCCCTCATCGGCGCCGGCGACGACGAGGTGGTGGTCGCCGATTCGACCTCGGTCAATCTGTTCAAGCTCGCCGGTGCGGTCTTGCGCCTCAATCCGGAGCGCCGGGTGGTGGTCTCCGAGCGCGGCAATTTCCCGACCGACGTCTACATGCTGGAAGGGCTTGCCCAATTGCTCGGGCCGGACTATGAGCTGCGCCTGGTGGAGCGCGAGACTGTCCTCGATGCGCTGGATGAGCGCGTCGCCCTGCTGGCGCTCACCCACGTTCATTACAAGACCGGCGAAATCTTCGACATGGCGGCAATCACCGGCGCGGCGCATGATTGCGGCGCCCTGATGTTGTGGGACCTGTGCCATTCGGCCGGCGCCCTGCCGGTGGACCTGCATGCGGCCAACGCCGATCTGGCGATCGGCTGCGGCTACAAGTTTTTGAACGGCGGGCCCGGGGCGCCGGCCTACCTCTATGTCGCCAAACGGCTTCAGGACCGCCTCGAGCCGCCGCTGGCCGGCTGGATCGGCCATGCCGCGCCGTTCGCCTTCGAGGACCACTATCGCCCGGCCCCGGGCATTCGCCGCCAGTTGTGCGGCACGCCGGCGGTGCTCTCGCTTGCGGCGCTCGATGCGGCGCTCGAGGTTTACGCGGATGTCGATATGGGCGCGGTGCGCGACAAGGCGGTTCGGCTCGGCGATCTGTTCCTCGATCTCATCGAGCAGCGATGCGCCGGGCTCGGCCTGGAGATCGCCTGCCCGCGCAACGGGCGGGCCCGTGGCAGCCAGGTGGCGCTGCGTCACGATCAGGGCTACGCCGTCATGCAGGCCTTGATTGCCGGCGGGGTGATCGGCGACTTTCGTGCGCCCGACGTGCTGCGCTTCGGCATCACGCCCTTGTATCAGCGTTACACCGACATGTGGGATGCGGTGGACATTCTGAAAACGATCCTGGAGCGCCGCGACTGGGACCGCCCCGAATTCCACCGCCGCGCCACCGTGACCTGACGCGGTGACGGCGCTCCGCCCCCCGACATGGGCCGAGATCGAGGCCGCGGCCGGCCGCCTCTCCCGCTTCGCCGTGCGCACCCCGCTCATTCCGCTGGCGATCGAGGACGCACCGGCCGAGATTTATCTGAAGCCCGAAAACCTGCAGCCCATCGGCGCCTTCAAGCTGCGCCCGGCCGGCAATGTCGTCGGCCGCTGGCTGGAAGACGGCGCGCTGGCCGACGGCGTCTATACCGCAAGCTCGGGCAACAGCGGCCTGGGGCTGGCCTGGGCGGCGCGCATCGCCGGCATCCCGGCGCGCGTCTATGTGCCGGACGGCGCCTCGCCGGCCAAGCTCGCGGCGATTGCCCGCCTTGGCGCCAAGGTCATCCCGCTCAGCTCTGAGGCCTGGTGGCGGATGATCGTCGAGCACGGGCGCGAAGACGAACGGGGGCGCTTTTTCAATGCCGTCGGCGACGTGCACGCGATGGCCGGAAACGCCACCATCGGCCTCGAGATTTTGGACGAACTCCCCGATGTCGCGGCCATCGCCGTCCCCTTCGGCGGCGGCGGGCTGGCCTGCGGGATTGCCGCCGCGGTGCGCGCCCGCGGCTCGAATGCGCGCATCATCGCCTGCGAGCCGGCGACCGCCACGCCGCTGGCGGCGGCGCGGGCGGCCGGGCGTATTGTCAGGATCGATCCGAGGCGCAGCTTCATCGATGCCATCGGGGTGGCCGCGGTTCTGCCCGAGATGTGGCCGCTCACCCGCGAGCTGATCGACGACGTTTGCGCGGCGAGCCCCGAGGAGGTTGCCGCCGCCATCCGCCTGTTGGTCGCCCGCGCTCGCATCGTCGCCGAAGGCGCCGGTGGGGTGGCGCTCGCCGCAACGCTGGCCGGGCGCGCCGGCACCGGCAAGGTGGTCTGCGTGATCTCCGGCGGCAATATCGCCGCGCCCATGTTCGCCCGCATTCTCGCCGGCGGCGTCCCGGCGCCCGGCTTAAGTCAGCCCTGAATGCCGTTGATGAAGATATAGCCGACGCCGATCGGGACCACGAAGCGCACCAGAAAGCGCCAGGTGGCATAGAGCGGCCCGTCGCCCAGGCCCAGCTCTTCCTGCGTCGTTTTCCTGCTCAGGACCCAGCCGGTGAAGATGGCGACCAGAATGCTTCCCAACGTCATCAGGATGTTGGCGGTCAGATAGTCGAGAATGCGGAAGATCGTCTTGCCCTCGAAGACCTTCAGAAAATCGAGCGGATAGAAGTCCTTCCAGACGTTGTACGAAAACACCGAGCCCAGACCCCCGACCCACAGGGCGAAACCGGTGGCCAGCGCCATGCGGGCGCGCTTCACCCCCTTGTGTTCTTCCAGATAGCTGATGATCGGCTCGAGCATCGAGATCGACGAGGTCACGGCGGCAACCGCCAGCAGGATGAAGAACAGGGTGCCGAAGAGCGTGCCCAGCGGCATCTGACCGAACGCCACCGGCAGCGTGATGAAGATCAGCTCCTCGCCGGCGCCCGGCGCCAGGCCGTTGGCGAACACGATGGGGAAGATGGCGAAGCCGGCGAGCAGGGCGACGCCGGTATCGGACAGCGCGATGATGCTGGCGACCTGCGGCAGCGGCACCGATTTCGACAGATAGGCACCGTACGTCATCATGCCGCCGCCCCCCAGGCTGAGCGTAAAGAACGCCTGGCCGACGGCGATGAGCACCACCGGCAGGGTGATCTTGGAAAAATCGAAGCTGAACAGAAAGCTGGCGGCACGGGCGAAGTCGCCGGCGATGGCGGCATAGATCACCAGCACGATCAGCAGCACAAAGAGCGCCGGCATCATCCAGGTCACCGCCTGCTCGATGCCGGCGCGGATGCCGCGGGCGACGATATAGACGGTCGCCGCCATGAACAGGAAGTGCCAGGCCGCGAGGACCAGCGGATCGCCCTTGAAGGCGTTGAAATTGGCGGCCGAGCCGGCGGCATCGGTGCCGACGAACATGCCGGTGGCGGTCTCGAAAATATAGGCCAGCGCCCAGCCGCCGACGACGCTGTAGAACATCAGGCCGAAGATCGGCGCGAACACCGCCATCCAGCCGACCAGCCCCCAGGCGCCGCTGCGCCCTTCCGATACCGCCACCTGGCGCATCGAGTTGATCGGGCTCATGCCGCCGCGCCGGCCGATGAGGAATTCCGACATCAGCAGCGGCACCCCGATCACGAAGACGAAAAACAGATAAATGAGGACGAAGGCGCCGCCGCCCGATTCCCCGGCGACATAGGGAAACCGCCAGATGTTCCCCAGGCCGACGGCGCTGCCGATGGCCGCCAGCATGAAGCCGGTGCGCGACGACCAGGATTCGTGGATTGCACCACCTGCCATGTCTGTCCCCCCGAACGGCATGCGGGCGCGGCGCAGGCGGCACCCGGGCGGCGCTCACGTTATCACGGGCGGCCGGGGGCTGAACAGTCCCCGCCTCGGTTGCCGCTCAGGGCAGCCGGATCACGCCGTCGAGATAAAAGGCGCAATGCCCGGAGATTTCCACCCGCTTGCCGGCATCGCGGCAGTAGAGGGTGCCGCCCCGGGCCGAAATCTGGCGGGCCTTCAAGGCCTCGCGGCCCAGACGCCGGGCCCAGTAGGGGATCAGCGTACAGTGCGCCGAGCCGGTCACCGGGTCCTCGTCGATGCCGAATTGGGGGGCGAAGAAGCGCGAGACGAAATCCGCATCCTTGCCGGCATCCGCCGGGGCAGTGACAATGACGCCGCCGCCATCGCCTTCGAGCACCCGGCCCAGCGCCCCGAAATCGGGGGCAAGCGCGGCCACCGCGGCGCGGGCCTCGAACACCGCCATGTAGTCGCGGGCCTTGAGGAATGCGGCCGGCGAGGCGCCCAGAGCCTCGATCAGGCCCGCGGGCGGCGTGACCGGCGCGCCCGGGCGGGCCGGGAATTCCATCCGCAACAGACCGCCCTCTGCCGGCGTGACGGTGAGCGGGCCGCTCAGGGTGTCGAACCGGATCGGGCCATCGCCGCCGCCCAGCACATGGGCGATCACGAAGGCGGCGGCCAGCGTTGCATGGCCGCACAGATCGACTTCGGACCTGGGCGTGAACCAGCGCAGATGATAGCGGTCGCCCTCGGCGACGAAAAAGGCGGTCTCGGAGAGGTTGTTCTCGGCGGCGATTTTCTGCAGCAGATCGTCCGCCAGCCAGGCCTCCAGCGGGCAGACGGCGGCCGGATTGCCGCCGAAGACGGCGTCACTAAAAGCGTCCACCTGATAGAGGGGGATGTCCATGGCTCACTCCCGATTCCGCGCCGCCCGCTCTCGTTGCCCGATTGCCAATGCCGGCAATGGCTTGAACTTAGCGCGGTTTCCTGTGACCATGAAACTCGAAATCCTTTGTCGGCGGATTGGATCGCTCACGCAGGGGAAAGGGGGCAGTCATGAACACGCTGGTCTTGGCAACCGCTACATTCATCGGCATCCATTTTCTGATCGCCGGAACACCCGTTCGCGCCGCCGTGGTCGGCGCCATCGGCGAGAAGGTCTTTCAGGCCGTCTTCTTTCTTGCGGCGCTGCTGGCGCTGGTGTGGATGTTCACGGCTTACGGCCAGGCGCCGCGCAAGGTGCTGTGGGAGGTGCCGGCGGGCGCCGCCTGGCTCGACTGGCTGTTCCTGCTCCTCAACCTGATCGCCAGCATTTTCGTCGCCGCCGGACTGACGGTGAAGAACCCCGGCACCCTGTGGATGGACAAGGCCCTGCACGGGGAGGACGTGGTCACCGGTTTTCTGCGCATCACCCGGCATCCGATGAACATGGGAATCGCCTTATGGGCACTCACCCACATTCTGCAGACCGGCGAGGCGGCCTCGCTGATCCTGTTCGGCGGCATCTTCACGCTTGCCGCCCTCGGCCCGCTGGGGATCGATGCCAAGCGCCGCCAGGCTTACGGCGAGCAATGGGAAAAGTTCGCCGCCCAGACCTCGTACTTGCCGTTCGGGGCGATTCTCACCGGCCGCAACAAGCTGGTTCTTGGCGAGTTGGGCTGGTGGCGGCTGCTGCTTGGCGTCGTGTTGTTCGCCGCCCTCGTCTACGTCCATGGCCAGATGACCGGCATCGACGTGCCGCTGCCCTGGTAGCGCCGCGGGGCGTTGCGACGGGGGCTTTCGTGGACCGCCATTGCCACACCGCAACGATCGAGGTCAACGCGCCGGCCGAAGCGGCGCTGCGCTACATGTCGGACGGCATCCGCCAGGGCGAATGGGCGTTCGGGAGCTGGAACCGCCGCCATGTGCGCGACAACCTGTTCGTCGGCACCTCGCTGTACGACGGCAAGGAGACCTATGTCCGCATCACGGTCGATGAGGCGATGGGGATCGTTCACTACTATCTCGGCGAGGATCACGACCACATGGTGCCGCGCAACATGGCCCGGATCATGCCGGGCCCGCACATCGGGCGCGACGACGGCGTCTGCCTGGTCAGCCTGATTTCCTGGCGTCACGCCTTCATGGACGACGAACGCTGGCGCCAGCTTTGCGTCTCCCACGAAGCCCAGATGTTCATCATCAAGTACCGCATCGAAGCCGACGCGGAGCAACTCCTCGACATCTAGGAATCGTCTTCCGAGGTGCGGCGCACCGAGGCAAGGCCCGCCGCCGGCGAAGCCGAAAGCCCAAGCGAGCCCCGAGGTGCGGCGCACCGAGGCAAGGCCGACCGGCCGCCGGCGAAGCCGAAAGCCAAGCGAACGGATGTGAGCGCCCGGCGTTTGAGGGACCAGAGAAAACCTGAGCGCCCGGCGTTTGAGGGACCAAAGAAAACCTGAGCGCCCGGCGCCAGCCCGCTATTCAAACCGGGCGAGATCGATGAGGTAGGGCTCGACCCGG
>CAZZKF010000019.1:22610-27996 GCA_964654995.1 uncultured Alphaproteobacteria bacterium
GGCGCCAGCCCGCTATTCAAACCGGGCGAGATCGATGAGGTAGGGCTCGACCCGGCACTGTTCGCCCCAGGTGGAGCCGAACAGCACCCGGGTGCCGTCGCGGCTGATGGTCGCCAGCGGCGCCGCCCAGCTGGTCTTGATCCGGCAATCGGCGGTGGCTTCGGTAAACGACACGTCGCTGCGATGATGGGCCAGACGGCGCACCTTCGGGGCGTCAACAGTGCTGTCGAGCTTGACCAGGAACAACTCGTTGAAAAACGGCCGGGCGCGCTTGCGCGGGCTCGAATAGGTGGTCACCAGGCAGCCTTCGGGCGTGCCCTGATTGCGACAGGATATCTGCACCGCATCGCCGGGCGTAAGCTCCAGCAGCGCCCGGCTGGCGGTCGGCCCGGAATCCGCCCCGTAGCGGTCGAAGCCATCCGGAATATGCCATTTGAACAGAAGATTGCGCTCGGGCATCAAGCTGGTCTGGCCCTCGCCGCCGTTCTTCTGGATCAGATATTCCTGCTCCATCCGGTCGATCACCAGATCGCCCTGGGCGATCGACGGCGACACCTTGCCGAGATAGCGCAGATCACGCCGGTCGAAGGCCTCGACACCACGATAGCGCGCCCCGCCGGCATACCACCAGGTGACCAGCAGATAGCGGCCCGACGGGCTGACCGCCGCCGACAGCACCCGGGCGCGAAGCTCCGGGGCGCGCGGGACTTCGAGCACGCGGCCCTTGGCATGGACGGCGAGATCATAGACGAAGACTTCCGTGCCGCCGTCGCGGCGCACCCCTGCGAGCGCCACGAACCGGCCGTTGCGCGACAGCGCCCGATCCGAGGCGTCGTCGAGGAAGCGGACGTATTCGGTAAAGCAGTGCTCCAGTTCGCGCCGCCCGGCGATGCCGCCGGTGGCCTCGCGGCTCAAGACATAGCGCATCAGCCGTGCCGAATCCGGCGCGCACGCGAGATTGTCCCCGGACCGGGCCGCGCCCGGGGCCTGACTTTCAAGAAAGTAGAGGGTCGCGGGCTCGCGCCCCGACCACCGGAACGCCCGCGCCCGAAACGCCGGATGGGTGGCAATGCGATGCACCAGTCTGAAATTACGGGCGTCATAAATCCGCCCTCCGCTGAGCAGAAACAGGCTCTGGTCGGCGTTCCAGGCCTGAACATCGGGCTGCGTCGGGGCAATCACGCCCTGATCGGCGGCATCCCCGATGCGCATCACGCAGGCACCGAAGGCGGGATCGCGAAACTCGGCAAGCAGGCGCGGGCGTGCCAGAACGCCGGCCGGAAACGCCGCCTTGGGATCCACGAAACGACCGCCGCAGCCTTTGGCCAGCCGCTGAATAGGCGGCGGCGGGGCATAGGCGAGGCGCGGTTCCGGTGCGGCTGGAGCGGGCGGCATCGACGGCGCCACATGCGGCCGCGCTTCCCGTGGTGGCGCCGGCAGCCGCGGCGCC
Source organism: uncultured Alphaproteobacteria bacterium (assembly GCA_964654995.1). Classification (GTDB taxonomy): domain Bacteria; phylum Pseudomonadota; class Alphaproteobacteria; order CAZZKF01; family CAZZKF01; genus CAZZKF01. Next base: position 24,061 of record CAZZKF010000019.1, read on the forward strand.
GGCGCCGGCCTGGGGGCGGTCAAAACGCGCCGAACGGACGCATCGCCGCCGGTCTCATGCGCCTGGCCGTCCTCGTCCGGCGGAATCAGGATCAGGCGTCCGTCCGGCGCCCGGGCAATACGACCCGGCTTCATGCCGCTGACCAGGTCCTGATCGACCCGCGGCGCGCCGGTCTGGGCAGCCGCCGTCCCGGCAACCGCCATCACCAGTAGAAACAGCTTGAGAACCCGGCCCACGGCCGCCATCAGGCCGAGTGCCAACGATCTGTGCATTCCCTTCCCCGTCACATCGCCTCGACAGGCGTTCTTGGGGCGAAGTCTAGCATGTTTTCGGCCCCGCGGGCGAGCCATCGCCCGGATCGACATTCCACCGACCGGGGCGGCCTTGGGCCAAAGGTTGCGGGAGGGCCGGCTCAGCGGCCGCTGAATCTGGCCGGGCGTTTTTCCAGAAAAGCGGTGACTCCCTCGAGGAAATCATGCGTTCGGGCGCAATCGGCGAAGGCTTGCGCCTCCGCTTCCAGCTGTTCATCCAGAGGATTGACGAAGGCCGAGTTCATCAGCAGCTTGGTGCGCCCCAGGGCCTGCGTCGGCCCGGCCGCCAGGCGGGCGGCGAGCTTGTCCGTCTCGCCGGCCAGTTGGTCGAGCGCAACGACCCGGTTGATCAGCCCGATCTCCAGCGCCCGGGCGGCATCGAAGCGATCGCCGAGAAGCGCGATCTCCATCGCCCGCTTGAGCCCCACCGTGCGCGGCAGATGATAGGTCGAGCCGCCATCCGGGCTGGTGCCGATCAGGCAGTAGGCCAGGGTGAAAAAGCTGCCCTCTGCCGCGATCGCCAGATCGCAGGCGCTCATCAGGCTGACCCCGAAGCCGGCGACCGGGCCGTGGACGCTGGCCAGCACCGGCTTGGGCATGGTCCGGATTGCCTTGATCGCGCGATGGACGACATCGAAATCGATCGGCGCAACGTCGCCGCCGGCCTCGCTGACCAGGCGGTGAAACTGCTTCAGATCCCCCCCCGCCATGAAGGCATCGCCCGCCCCGCGGATCACCAGGCAGCGGATCGACTCGTCGGCCTGCACCTCGGCGGTCGCGTCGGCCAGCGCCTCGGCCATGGCGCTGTTCAGGGCGTTGAGCGCCTCGGGGCGATTGAGGGTCAGCGTGGCAATCGCACCCTCGCGCTCCAGACATACGATTTCGGTCATAAGTGTGGTCTCCGTCAGTTTCTCAAGCGACCAATGAAAGCGGCCACCGCGGCACCGATCTGATCCGGCGAATCCTCCTGCACGAAATGGCGCCCGGCGACCGTCACTTCCTGCTGGTTGCGCCAGCTGCGGCAGAAATCGCGCGGCCGACCGGTCAGGATCGAGCCGGGATCGGCGTTCACGAACAGCTTGGGCGTATCACATCCGGCCAGCCAGGCGCCATAGTCTTCGACGATCGCCGCCACGTCGGCCGGCGTGCCGTCGATCGGGATCTGGCGCGGCCAGGTGAGCGTCGGCCGGCGCGATTCCCCGGGCTCGATGTAGGGGCGGCGATAGCGCGCCATTTCCGCCGCGCTTAGCTCGCGCAGGACCGAGCCGGGCAGAATCCGCTCGACAAAGATGTTCTTTTCCAGCACCAGTTCCTCGCCGGCCGGCGAACGCATGGCCTGAAAGATGCCGCGGGCGCGCTCCGGCCAGTCGTCCCAGGTCAGCGGGCAGACGATCGCCTCCATATAGGCGATTCCCTGCACCGCGTCCGCATGGCGGCGCGCCCAGTGAAAGCCGAGCCCCGAGCCCCAGTCGTGGACCACGAGGACGACGTTGCGGGTCAGCCCCAGGGCCTCGAACCAGGCATCGAGATAGCGGGCGTGATCGGCAAACGTGTAGCGCCCGCCCAATGCCGGGCCGGAGTCTCCCATGCCGATGAGGTCGGGCGCCAGGCAGCGCCCCAGCCCTTCGAGGTGCGGGATGACATTGCGCCACAGATAGGAACTCGTCGGATTGCCGTGCAGCAGGACGATGGGATCGCCCGTACCCACGTCGACATAGGCGATTTCCGAGTCGAGCACGCGCAGGCGGCGGCGGGGATGGGGATCGTCGGCGGAAATCGGCTGTTCGGTCACGATCGGGCCTCGCTTTTCCTGAGGGGGTGTCAATCCGTGGGTTCCGGCGACTGGCGGTCATGGACCAGCCCGCGCAGAATCAGCCGCCGGCTGCCGCGCAGGATGCGGGCGCGCAGGCCCTCATCCGATACCATGCGGGCCAGCAGCACGCCGCCGGCGGCGGCCGCCAGCACCCCGGCCGCCTGATCCCGGGCGCGCGCGCCGTCGCCCTCGGGCAGGGCGGCGGCCAGGGCATCGAGCGACTTGACGAGCTCGGCCTCGACGGCCTCTCTCGCCGCCGCCTGTTCGCGGGCGAGATCGGCGCCGAGGGCTGGCAGCGGGCAGCCCTGTTCGACATCGCCGACATGCGCCTCGCTCAGATAGCGGCTGACCAGACTGTTGAGCCGCGCCGGGGCCGAGAGCCGTTCGAGCCCCGAGAACCAGCGTTGGCGGGTCTCGGCCAGGGCCCGCGCCGCGGCGGCCCCGGCGAGTGCCGACTTGGAGGGGAAATGGGCGTAAAAGCCGCCGTGGGTCAGCCCGGCCTCGGCCATGATGGCATCGACCCCGGCCCCCGATACGCCGCGCCGGCGCATCAGCCGCGCGGCGGCGTCGAGAATCTGCCGGTGGCTGCGTTGCTTGCGGGATTTGCGCCTGTCCATGGCCCTGCCCATTCGCGGTAGTTCATATGATGATCGTCATCATAGTACCGCCAGTGCCGGCCGGCAAGTCCGGTCAACGGGGTTCGGGCGGGCGCATGTCGCTGGCCCGTGTTGCCGGGTTCGCATCGCCACTTTTGACTCGCTCCAGACCCGCTCTTCGCATCACAATGGGGCAATGGACAGGCCGGTGAAAAAAGACGGGGTCCGCGGCAAGGCCATGGCCGAGGCGCATCCCTTCGCGCCCATCGTGCGCACCCTGGCGCGCGGGCCGAAGCTGTCGCGCCCGCTCACCCGCGACGAGGCGCAGGGCGCCATGGACATGATCCTCGGCGATCGGGTGAGACCCGAGCAGCTGGGGGCGATGCTGGCGATCCTGCGCTATCGCAAGGAAACGCCCGAGGAACTGGCCGGATTCGTTCTGGCGGCGCGCGCGCGGATTGCCGCGCCGGCCATGGCCATCGATCTCGACTGGCCGTCGTTTGCCGACCGCCACCGCCAGCTTCCCTGGTTCGTGCTGGCGGCGCTCTTGCTGGCGGAGAACGGCGTGCGCATCCTCATGCACGGACTGGCCGGCGCGCAGAACGGCTTCGTGCCGACATCGGCCGCCCTCAAGGCGCTGGGCATTGCGCCTGTGTCCTCGCTCGACGCCGCCGCCGGCGCCATCGAGCGCGACAGTTTCGCCTATATCCTGCTCGACGACTATTGCCCGGAGCTGGCCCGCCTGTTCGCCCTGCGCCCGATTTTGGGCGTGCGCACGGCGGTGAACACATTTGCCCGGATGCTCAATCCCCTGGGCGCACCGCATCTGATCCAGGGGGTGTTTCACCCCGCCTACCGGCGCCCGCATGTCGACGCCAGCCTGCTTCTGGGCCAGCCGCACCTCGCCGTGTTCAAGGGCGGCGGCGGCGAGGCCCAGCGCAGCCCGGAAAAACCCTGCCGGGTCAGCACCATCGACGACGGCATCGCGTCCGAGACCCGGTGGCCGGCGCTGCTGCCGGGCGCCCGCTTCGCCTGGCGCGACGAGCCCCGCGATCCGACCCGCCTCGCCGCCCTGTGGCGCGGCGCGCTCGAGGCGCCGGCTCAGGAAGCGGCGGTGATCGGCACGGCGGCGATTGCGCTGGCGCTGCTCGGCCGGGCCGACAGCCCGGAGGATGCGGACGCCCAAGCCCGGGCGATGTGGGCGGCGCGCCGGCGC
>CAZZKF010000019.1:28096-39800 GCA_964654995.1 uncultured Alphaproteobacteria bacterium
CAGCCCGGAGGATGCGGACGCCCAAGCCCGGGCGATGTGGGCGGCGCGCCGGCGCGACCGTTTCGGCGGGACCTAATCAACAATCAGACAGGATGGAGGCTTCCTGACATGATGCGCGCATCTCTTCTTCCGATCGTCGCCGGCATCGGGCTTTTCGGCCTTGCCGCCCTGGTCCCCGCAGCCGCACGAGCCGGCGCGGATGCGCCGCTGGTGCTCGCGCGCACCGGGCCAAGCTGCGCCGAGGATCCCACCTGTTTCAACCGCCTGCACCCGGCGATCCCGCCGGTGGCCCACTCCGCCCAGGGCCAGCGAATCGTTTTCGAGACCCGCGATGCCGGTGAGACCAATGTCACCGGTGAAGCGGAATTCTATGCCCGCAAGCCGGACCCGGACACCGCCGCCCGAGTGCATCCTCTCACCGGCCCTGTATTCATTGACGGGGCGCACCGTGGCGATGTGCTGGCGGTGACCATCGTCGATGTCGAGCCGGCCGAATTCGGCTATACGCTCAACCCGGCGATCGGCCTTCTGGCGGATCTGTTCCCGGACCCGCCGACCACGGTGATCTGGAAGCTCGATCGTGAATTCGCGACATCCAGTCAGCTTCCCGGCGTGCGCATTCCCTACGCCGCCTTTCCCGGCGTCGTCACCGTGCTGCCGGGCAAGCAAGAAGTACAAGTCTACCGCCAGCGCGAGCGCGCCTTGGCCGAGGCCGGCGGCATGGCCCCGCCGCCCCTGCCCCGCGGCGCCGTGCCGGCCGATCTGTGCGGGCCTGACGGCAAAGTCGCGGATGCCTGCCTGCGCACCATTCCGCCGCGCGAGCACGGCGGGAATTTGGACATCCGCTATCTGCAGAACGGCGCCACCGTCTATCTGCGCTGCCAGATCGACGGCTGCGGGCTGGCCATCGGCGACGTCCATTACGCCCAGGGCGATGGCGAGGTCGCCGGCGCGGCCATCGAGATGTCCGCCCGGGTCACGGTGACCGCCCGGGTGGTCGACGACATCCCGCTTGCCCGCGCGCCCCACCTCGAAGGGCCGGCGCGGCTGCTGGCCCGCGGCGGCGGGCGTTTTCATGCGACCACCGGTCTGCCCATCAAGCAGGCCGGTGTCATCCCGCCGCATCTGCGCTATCTCGACAGCGCCAAGGTCGCCGGCCTGACCAATCTGTCGCGCGATCTGACGCTGGCGGCGCGCAATGCGCTCCTCGAGATGATCGATTATCTGGTGCAGACCCGCGGGCTGACGCGCGTGCAGGCCTATATTCTGGCCAGCGTTGCGGTGGACATGCGCATCGGTCAACTGGTCGACGGCTCGAACGTCGGGGTGATGGCGATCCTGCCGCTGGATATTTTCACGGATTAGATCAGGCCTTGCCTTCGCCCATGTAGCAGCCGTCGCAGAAGATCAGCGGCTGGCCGCCGGCGACGTCGAAGCGTTCGACCTCGCCGATGAAAATGACGTGGTCGCCGCCGTCATGGACGGCCCGGGTGCGGCACTCGAAGCGGGCGACGCAGCCGTCGAGCAGGGGAATGTCGTCGGCGCTCCAGCTCCAGCGCACGCCGTTGAACTTCTCCGGCACCGGGCTGGCGAAGCGGTTCGACAAGTCGATCTGGTCGATGCGCAGGACATTGACGGCGAAGCGCCCGGCCGCCTCGAAGGCGCCCAGGCTGACCGAGGCGCGTTGCAGGCTCCACAACACCAGCGGCGGCTCCAGAGACACCGAATTGAAGGAATTGACGGTCACCCCGACCGGCCGGCCGTCGCCCGCGCGGGTGGTGACGATGGTCACCCCGGTCGGAAACCGCCCCAGGGCGGCGCGAAAGGCGCGGGCATCGAAGTCGGCGCCGCCCGCTTCGTCATGATCCTGATTGTGCCTGATATCCGGTTCGTCCATAGAGCGATTGTCTTTCATGATTGCCGCAGCGCCTCTCCTGCAGATCCGCAACTGCGGCCGGCGGAAACGCTCGCAATTATATTATCATAATAATTGTTGTTATTAACCCATATGACCCTCGTCAACGCCTTCGTTGCCACGTCCGGCCCTGACGCGCGCCCCGCCATAATACAGGTCATGACCGCCACAGTCCGGGATCGCCGGGCATGTGCGAGCCGTCATCGATGCCGACTTCACGGGCAATCAGCGCGTTGAGGCGGGCATTGAGCCGCTGGATCAGCCGCTTGTGACGGCCCGGGCGGCGGGCCAGATTGACCCGCTCCAGCGGGTCGGTCCGGGTGTCGTAAAGCTCGAGATCGTTGCGCCGTACCAGGGTCGCCCAGTCGCGTGGGCTGTGATGATCGCCGGGGCGGAAATAGCGGGCGAAGCGATAGCGCCCGTCATAGAGGCCGCGATAAAAGGAATGGATATCGAACTGGACGACATCCTCGGGGAACTTGGCGGTCCAGGTGGTGCCGGCGGCCTGGGCCGCGCGCCGGCCCTCGAGATACCGCCGCTTGAGGCGTGGATTGGCCGGATAGACGGCGCTGAAATTGAGCAGGATGGCGCCGGCGCGCAAGGCGCGCCGCCCCCGTCCGCCGGGATCGGCCAGCGAGGACGACAGGTCGAAGCCCTTGAGGCCGGGGAACCGCTCGGCCACCTGGCCCTCCGACAGACCGGCGCAGGCGAGCAGCGTCGGCGCAATATCGAGGCTGCAGGCCAGCGCCTGCGTTCTCACGCCGCCGGTGATGTCCGGGTGGGCGATGATCAGCGGCACCTGCACGTTTTCCCGGTAAATCAGCGGCCCCTTGAGACGCAGGCCCTGGGCACCGGCCATTTCCCCGTGATCCGAGGTGAAGACGACGATGGTGTTCTCCGCCTCGCCCGACTCCTCGAGCGCCGCCAGCACCGTGCCGATGTGACGGTCGACGTCGCGGCAGCAGTTGAAATAGTAGTTCTGGTAGCGCCGCCAGGCGCTCACATCGTCGTGCGGCAGATCGCCGTAGACATAACGGGTGTCCTCGACAAAGGCGCGGTGGGCCTCGGGCCTGCTCGACAGATCGCCGGGAAAGGTCTCGGGCAGATCGAAGCCGAGGTCGTCGCGGTACGGGTCGGCATCGGGCGGCGGCCTCAGGTCCGAGATATAGCCGGGCAGAATCCGTGTCTGGCGCTGGCGTCCGGTGGCATCCAGGAACATGATGTCATGGGGATTGATCAGATTGACCGCCAGGAACCAGGGTTTTTCTGCGGCAATGTCCGAAGCCCGCTCGCGCAGCCAGCGCGCACCCGATCCGGCGATCACCGGGTCGAGCTGATAGCCGCCATGGGTGGCGCCGTAGGTATCGGCGGCGTGTTGATATTCATCGAAGCCGAACGGTTCGAGCGCCCGGGCGTAATCGTCAAGCCGGCGGCCGCCGAAGGTGGAGAGGTGCCATTTGCCCTTGTACGCGGTGTAATAGCCGGCCGCTTTCAGCATCTGCCCCAGGGTCGGCGTGCGGGCGGGATCAAGATCGACGCCGCCCAGGGTTGTCGGATTGTCGAACACCCGGGTGTGCTGGATGTGCTGGCCGGTGTACAGGACCGAGCGCGCCGGCCCGCAGGCCACGGCGTTGACGTGGAAGGCATCGAAGGTGATGCCGCGCGCCGCCAGCCGCTCCTCGGCCGGCAGCGACAGTGCAGCCGGGAGGCTCGCCCGGCGCTGATCGGTGACGATCATCAGGATGTTGGGCCGCCGCCGCTTGATTTGCGCCGGCGCCTCGCCGGCCCGCAGGATCCCGGCCAGTCCGCCGGTCGCCCCGGCCGCCAGAGCCGCAGCGCCGAGTTTGAGGACCTGTTTGCGGGTCAGCCCGTCCCGTTTCATCGCATCCGTCGTCCATTTTTTCGGCCGCGCATTCGAGCGGCCGTCCGCTTGCGCAACGCCGCATTGTGGCCCGATCGGCGCGGCCCCGCCAAGCCCCCGACGGCCTCGGGCGGCAAAAAAGAGGGGCGGCCCGCAAGCCGCCCCGATTCCGATTGTCGCCGATCCAGCTAGAAGCGGATCAGGGTCCGGAAGTAGTAGAACCCGCCGTTGATCCCGTAGGCAACGCCCCGCCAGGGATATTTGAAGTTGCCGAAGGTCTGGTTGGGCGGGAAAACGCCATCACTGATGAGACGCGAGATCGCGTTATTGGGCAGCTTGTTCGGCTTCTTGTTCAGCAGGTTGTTGGCGCCGGCTGCGATCTGGATGAACTCGTTGATGTCATAGGACAGCTCCCAATCGACCAGAACCGCGCGCTTGATCTTGCGCACGTCGGCCGGATCGGCACCCAGGACACCGACGAAAAAGCCCTTCGGAAACGCCGGATTGGCAAACGCGAAGAAGCCCGACTGGGTGCTGCCGTAATAATTGAGCCGCAGCAGGCTGCCGAATTTCTCACGCGTGTAGTCGAAGGTCACGGTGGCCCGCGCCGTCGGCGCCGAATCCTCGACATTGATCACATTGGCGCGGTTGAAGATCAGATTGGCGGCGATGTTGCCGACGTCTTTGACCTTCTTCACCTTGTTGTCGATGATCGAGATCGCCACCGAGGTGTTCAGGGTGCCGTCCGCCACGTCGGTGGCATAGGAACCGACGATATCGACACCGCGGGTCCGCGTGTTCACCGCATTGACGAAGAACTGCCCCTGATCGATGCCGCGCGAAGCGAGCGCATCGATCGCCGCCTGGTTGCCCGCCAGGGCCGCGGCATCCAGCGTGCCCGAAAGCACGATCCGGTCATCGAGGTTGATCTGATAGGCATCGACCGTGAGGCTGGCGCCGTCGAGCGGCTGCCAGACGAAACCGATGCTGTAGTTCTGGGACTTCTCGATGTTCAGCTTGCCGATGCCCACCGCCTGGGTGAACGGGTCGTCGTTCGGCGCCAGCAGGGTCTGCGCCAGACCGCCCGCCCCCGCCGAGGTGGTCACCGAAGTAAACCGGATCTGGGCCAGAGACGGCGCCCTAAAGCCGGTTTGCACGGCGCCGCGCACGGCGAAGATCGGGGTGATGGCATAGCGCGTCGAGAACTTGCCGGTGACCTTGTCGCCGGTGTTTTCATAGTCCTCGTAGCGCACCGCGCCGGTGACCAGCCATTCCGGCGTCAGATTGGTCTCGACGTCCAGATAGATCGCCCAGTTGTTGCGCGAAATGCCGCCGGCCACTTCCGAGCTGTAGCCCGGGAAGCCCTGAACCCCGCAGTTGGCGAAGCTGGTGTACTCATCCGGCGGCACGCTCAGGTCCTGGAACAGCGACGGGATATTGATCTTCTGGGCGGTGTCGCCGCAGGAGAAGGATTCGAAATCACCCTGGATCAGCGTGTATTCCTCGTGGCGCCACTGAACCCCGGTGGCGACATAGAGGGTATCCGGCAGGCCGATGTCGGCCTGGCCGCTGAGATCCGAGCTGATCACCACCTGCTGCGATTCAGCCGCTCCCGAGAACACCTCGTTGGGCCCGGAATTGGCGGCAATCTCGGCGTCCGTGGCGTCCGGATTGCGTTGCCGGAACTGGGCCGCGATCGACACGTTGATGGTGTTCTTGGCGCCGAAGCCGAACTTGTTGCGGCCATAGTTCACCGAGGTGTCGAGCTCCCAGGTGTCGGCGAACTTGAGGCGCAGGCCGGCGACCGCGCCGGCATCGTCGACCTCGGTCGTCTGCAGCGGCAAGAAGCCGTCGGGGAAGACCTGCGGCACCGAACGGTCGGACTGGAAGGGATGGCGGAAGAAGCCGCCCGACAGCCCTTCGCGGTGGGCGATTGTGCCAAAGGCGTAGAACTCGCCGGAATCGCCCAGCGGCACCATGGCGTTGCCGCCGACCGTCCAGTTGTCGGAAATGGCGGTGTCGCCGATCCGCATGATCACGGTGCCGGTGCGGCCGCTGACATCGGCGCGGTTGGTGCGGTTGAGGTCGGCGGTCTGAACCGTCAGGTTGATGTAGCCGCCGTCGCCGACCTCGAAGCCGGAATTGGCGGAGATGTTCCACTGGTCGCCGTCGCCCTCGTAGGTCTGGCCCCAGCGGCCCTGGATGCGGGTCACATCGACATCATCGCGCAGCACGATGTTGATCACCCCGGCGATCGCATCCGAGCCGTACTGGGCCGAGGCGCCGTCGCGCAAAATCTCGATGCGCTTGATGGCGGCCGCCGGGATCGAGTTGAAATCGACGCCGGTGGAGCCGCGGTTGACCGTCTGGCCGACGCCGATCCACGGAAAGCCGACCCGGCGCTTGCCGTTGACCAGCACCAGCACCTGATCCGGCCCCAGCCCGCGCAGGGTGGCGGGGCGCAGGATGTCGGTGCCGTCGCCGATGGTGGTTTCATAATAGTTGAACGACGGCGCCAGGTTGCGCAGCAGCCGCGCGGTTTCGGTCTGGCCGTTGCGGTCGAGATAATCCGAGGTGATGATATCGACCGGAACCGGCGTTTCCGTCGCCGTGCGCCCCTTGACGCGGGTGCCGATGGTGACGATCTCCTCGATCGCCCCGGATTCCGCCTGATCGGCCTCGCCGTCCTGGGCCAGCACCGGGCCGGCATAGGCGCCGAGCACGGCCAGCATCGCCACCGCACTGGCGGTGCGACACAGAAATCCGGTGAGTTTTGGGGTCTCGATTCGCACGATCATGTCCTCCCTCCGCTTGTCGGGCGGTCGCCGACCCGGAAAAACGCGCTTATGGAAATCGTTCGGCCGACCACCCCATGTTAGAACATTAATTTCCCAGAAAGCCCAGATTATCAATATTTTATTTCCCTGACTACAGCTCCCGCTCCATCCGCGCCGCGCCTGTTGCGTCACGGCAACAGTTGTTCCGGGCACCGAAACAGGCTATGCCGCTGATCCGGTTTTGCGGCCGGGTGGCTGGCCGCGGCCGGGGCGAACATGGAAAGGGGCCAAGTCCATGCCGACCTCGATCTTTCCCACCGGCGTCACCCGCTACGACCCGGAGCGCGCCTGGAACGGCTATGTGCTGTTCGCCACCACGGACGCGCGCTCGCTGCTGATCGACATGAACGGCCATGAGGTCCAGGCCTGGCCGTGGATCGGCTTTCCCAGCGAGATGATCGACCCGGCGATCAATTCGGGGCGCAAGGGCGACATCATCGTCCAGAAAGAGCCCGACATCTTCGCCAACGAGACCCTGATGATCGTCGACTGGCAGGCCCGCCCGGTCTGGGAGTGGGGCCCGCAGGCGCCGGGCGGCAAGGCCCGCCAGAACCACGACCAGGCGCCGCTTCCCAACGGCAACATCCTGGTCCTCGCCCATTGCGAGGCGCCCGCCGGCATCCCGTTTTCTGACCAGGCGATCTACGAGGTGACGCGCAAGGGCGACATCGTCTGGCGGTGGCGCGCGTCCGAGCATATCGAGGAGCTCGGCTTCACCGGCGAGAAGCGCGAGCTGCTGCTCAGCCCGTCGGGGCGCCCGCGCTCCAGCATCTTCGTGCTCAACGACATGCACCCCCTGGGCCCCAACAAATGGTTCGACGAAGGCGATGAGCGCTTTCATCCCGACAACATCATGATCGATTCCCGCGAAGGCTCGGTCATCGCCATCATCGACAAGGCGACGGGCGCCATCGTCTGGCGCCTCGGGCCCGAATACCCGGCGTCCTACGACAATTCGAAAAAAGCCTTCGGCGCGGCCCACGGCTTTCCGCGCCCGATCGATTCGATCTCCGGCCAGCATGACGCCCACATGATCGGCCCCGGCCTGCCGGGTGCCGGCCACGTCATGGTGTTCGACAACCAGGGCGCCGCCGGCTTCCCGCCGATCTATCTCGAGATGTTCCCGGGCTCGCGGGTGCTCGAGATCGACCCGGTCACGCAGGATATCGTCTGGCAGTACGACGCCTCCTGCTCGGGCCAGCCCTACTGGACGTTTTACTCCTCCTTCATTTCCAGCGCCCGGCGGCTGCCCAACGGCAACACGCTGATCTGCGAGGGCATGTACGGGCGCCTGTTTCAGGTGACGCCATCGGGCGACATCGTCTGGGAATATGTCAATCCCCATTACGGCGAATGGGCCGATCATGACGTGCCCAGCGGCGGCAGTGTCAGCAACTGGGTGTTCCGGGCCCAGCCGATCCCTTATGATTGGGTCCCCGAAGGGACACCGCGTTCGGAAGTTCCGGTGGTCGCGCCGGACCCGGCGACCTTTCGGGTGCCCGCAACGGAGCAGGTGTAGCCATGGGACGGATCATCGGAGGGATCGGCACCTCGCATTCGCCGTCGATGGCCGCCGCCTTTGACAAGGGGCTCGAGGCCGACCCCAAATGGAAGCCGCTGTTCGACGGCTACGGCCCGGCCCGGCAGTGGCTCATGGACCAGCGCCCGGACATGCTGATCGTCTTCTACAACGATCACATGGACCGCTTTTTCCTCGATGCCTATCCGACCTTTGCGATCGGGGTGGCCGAGCGTTTCCCGGTCACCGACGAGGGCTGGGGCAAGCGCGCCTTTCCCGACCTCGAGGGCGATGTCCGCTTTGCCGATCATGTGGTCGAGAGCCTGATCGAGCAGGAATTCGACCCCATGGTCTGCCATGAGCTGAGCCTCGATCACGGGGTGCTGTCGCCGCTCCCCTACCTCTCCGAGCGCTACTGGCCGGCGCCCGTTCTGCCGATTGCCGTCAACGTGCTGCACGAGCCGCTGCCCACGCCCCGCCGGCTCTACAAGATGGGACAGGCCCTGCGCCGGGCGGTCGAATCCTACGACGACGACTATCGGGTGGTGGTGTTCGGGACCGGCGGCCTGTCGCATCATCTGAACGGCACCGGCTTCGGCTGGGTCAATCCCGACTGGGACAATTACTTCCTCGACTGCCTCGAAGGCGATGCCGCCGAGCTGCTGGAGTACAGTCACGAGGACTACATGCGCCTGGGTGGCCAGGAATCGGTGGAAATGATCATGTGGCTGGGCATGCGCGGCGCGCTCACCGAGCGGGTGAAGCGCATTCACCGCAATTACCATGCGCCTGAAATCACCGGCTTCGGGCTGCTGGTCCTGGAAGACGCGTAAGGAGCCGGCGATGAGCGGGAAAAAAGGCCTGTCGCTGGAGCCGCCGGTGACCTATCGATTCGGCATCGACAATTCGCCCCGGGGCTGGCGGATCAACAAGATGGCCCACAGCCTGACGCGCACAGACGCCCGCGATGAATTCCGTGCCGACCCGGCCGGCTACATGGACAGATTCGGCCTCACCGAAGACGAAAAGGACATGCTCCTGCGGCGCGACTGGCACGCCCTGCTGGCCTATGGCGTGAGCCGCAACCTGTTTCTGAAAGTTGCCGGCGTGTGGGGGATCACGCTGATGCAGATGGGGGCCGAAATGCGCGGCGAAACCCTGGACGAATTCCAGTCCCGCCTGCCCCCCGGCCCCACCGGCATCCGCAACCGCGACGACCTCGGCTGATCGGGGGCGGGCCCGAACGTCCCGCCCCCTGACCTTGCGGCCCTATTCGGCCGCGGCGTTCGCGTCGCGGCTGCGCAGGTAGGCGAGCATGGTCTCGGCATCCGAGACCTCGAACGGGTCTTCGCCATAGTTGTCGTCGCGGCCCGGCTCGATGAACATCTTCTCGATGCGGCCATCCTCGACAACCATCGAATAGCGCCAGCTTCGCATGCCGAAGCCGAGATTTTCCTTGGCCACCAGCATCCCCATCTTGCGGGTGAACTCGCCGTTGCCGTCAGGCAGCAGGAAAACCTTCTCGATGCCGAGATGCCGGCCCCACTGATACATGGTAAAGGCGTCGTTTACCGACAGGCAGATGACCTCATCGATGCCAAGCTCGCGAAACGCCTCGTAGTTCTCTTCATAACCCGGCAGATGGGTCGACGAGCACGTCGGCGTAAAGGCGCCGGGCAGCGCAAACAGAACGATACGGCGCCCCGCAAACACGTCATCGCTGGTCAGCGTCTTCCAGACGAAGGGGTTGGGGCCATCAACCGACTCGTCGCGCACGCGGGTGCGAAAGGTGGCCGGCGGTACGGTCGAACAGAACATTGCGTGTCTCCTTCAACAAAAGTTGCTAGTGGTTTGAAAAACAAGGCGATCCTGTGTTGCTTCAGCCAATCAGACTGCGCAGCATCCAGGCCGTCTTCTCATGGGCGCCGATGCGCTGGGTCAGCAGATCGGCGCTGGCCTCGTCACCGGCCTTTTCGGCAACCGCCAGCAGGTTGCGCGCCGTGCGCACCACGGTTTCATGGTCACGCGCCAGTTGCGCGATCATGTCTTCGGCCGGTGGCACGCCGCATTCTTCGGCCACCCCGCTCAGTTCGGCAAAACGGCTGTAGCTGCCCGGTGCCGGAAAGCCCAGCGCGCGGATGCGCTCGGCAATCTGGTCGACGGCCAGCGCCAACTCGCCGTACTGCTGCTCGAACATCAGGTGCAACGTGTTGAACATCGGACCCGTGACGTTCCAGTGAAAATTATGGGTCTTGAGATAAAGCGTGTAGGTCTCGGCCAGCAACCGTTCGAGGCCTTCGGCAACCTGTCGGCGGTCCTGTTCGGCAATGCCGATTTCGATGGTCATGATCTGTCTCCTGATGGGCGTGTCTTGCGCCAGGTCGCGGGATGCGACAGGGCTAATGTAAGCGCTTGCTTTTTATCGGTCCAATGACTTATGTTAAGTTCAGTGATCGGTTTTATCGATATATCAGATGCCCTATCGGCCAACTCTTCGTCAGCTCTCGTACCTGGTTGCGCTTTACGACCGGCGTAATTTCAGCCGCGCCGCCGATGCCTGTTTCGTCACCCAGAGCACGCTGAGCGCCGGTCTGCGCGAGCTCGAGCGCGGCCTCGGGCTCCGCCTGGTCGAGCGCACCAAGCGCTCCATCCGCTTCACGCCTCTGGGCGAGGCGGTGGTCGAGCGCGCCCGCGACATCCTGCATCGCACCGATGATTTGATGGACCTGGTGCAGGCCTCGGCCGAACCGCTGAGCGGACCGTTGCGCCTCGGCGTCATCCCGACCATCGGACCGTTTTTGCTGCCGCGCGTCCTGCCGACGCTCAAATCCGAGCATCCGGAGCTGCGCCTTTACTTGCGCGAGGACCTCAGCGACCGGCTGTTGCGTCGCCTCGCCGAGGGCGAGCTGGACACCCTGCTGCTGGCCTTCCCCTACCCGGTCGGCGACGGCATCACGATTGCGCAACTGGCCGACGATCCGTTCACCGTCGTCTTTCCCGTAAACCACCCTTTCGCGGCGCGCGAATTCATCACGCCCGGCGATCTGGTCGGCGAGGACCTGCTTCTGCTCGATGAAGGCCACTGCCTGCGCACCCATGCCTTGAGCGCCTGTTCGTTGCAAGGCGTGCATCGGCCCGACGAGTTCCGCGCCACCAGCTTGCTCACCCTGGTCGAGATGGTCGATGTCGGCCTCGGCCTCACCCTGGTCCCCAAGCTGGCGATTGACGGCGGGTTGCTGCGCGGCCTGCATGTCGCCGCCCGGCCGCTGGAAGGCGCCGGCGCCGGGCGCACCATCGGCCTGGCGTGGCGCGGCTCCAGCGTTCGCGAAGACGAATTCCGCCTGTTCGGCGATTACGTTCGCGACGAACTGGCCACCCCGCTGCCGCCGATGCGGGCGCAGGCCCATCCCTCCGCTTCTCGAGAAATCAGATGAATTCGCCACGCTGCCAGGCCTCGAGCCGGGCGGTCATGCGCCGCACGTGGCTGCCCGGCCAGTAGATCTTGTCGCAGGCCGGACACCAGGTCAGCGGCCCCGTCTCGTCCGGCAGACGCGGCGGCAGGCGGGGGCGCA
>CAZZKF010000020.1:0-17682 GCA_964654995.1 uncultured Alphaproteobacteria bacterium
CCGGCCCGCATTCGCGCCGAGATCCTCGCCGGCTGTCCGGATGCCGAGGAAATCGCCGACCGCGAGGCGGCGATCTTCGCTGCCATCCGCGATCTGAAGGCGCGGGACGCGGTGGTGATCGCCGGCAAGGGCCATGAACGCGGCCAGCTTGTGGCCGGCAAGGTGCAGCCGTTCGACGACGCCGATCAGGCCCGCCGGGCGGTGGCGGCAGCCCGTGCGCAAGCCGATGACTGACGTGTTGTGGACCGCACAGGAGGCGGCAGACGCGACCGGCGGCCGGACCACCGGCGGTTGGGTGGCGACCGGCGTTGCCATTGATTCCCGCGAATGCGCGCCCGGCGATCTGTTCGTGGCGCTGCCCGGCAGCCGCTTCGACGGCCATGATTTCGTTGCCCAGGCACTGGCTGCCGGGGCCACGGCGGCGATGGTGACGCGTGTTCCCGATGGCGTCACCACGGACGCGCCGCTGTTGATTGTTGACTCGGTACCAGCCGGCCTCGAGGCCCTGGCCAGACATGCGCGGGCTCGTCTTGCCGCCGACGCCCGGATCGTTGCAGTGACAGGGAGCGTGGGGAAGACCAGCACCAAGGATGCACTTTACCGGGTGCTGGCAGCGCAGGCGCGTTCACATGCCAGTCAGCGCAGCTTCAACAATCATGTCGGCGTGCCGTTGAGCCTGGCGCGCATGCCGCGCGAGACCGCCTTCGGGGTTTTCGAGCTCGGCATGAGCCAGGCCGGCGAATTGCTGCCGCTCGCCCGGCTGGTGCACCCGGATGTCGCGGTGATTACCGCGATCGAGGCGGCTCATACCGCCTACTTGCCGAATCTCGAGGCGATCGCCCGGGCCAAGGCGGAGGTTTTCCAGGGTTTGGAGGGCGCGCGCATTGCCGTGCTGCCGCGCGACAGCGCCCAGTTTGAGCTGCTGGCCGAGCTGGCACGGGCGGCCGACGTGACGCGCATTCTCACCTTCGGTGAACATACCGAGGCCGACGCCCACGCGCTTCAGTTCCGGCTGCACGATGACTGCACCTGTGTCAGCGCCCGTGTCTGCGGCCTCGACATTACCTATAAGGTCGGCATTCCCGGGCGTCACTGGGTGGCCAACAGCCTGGCGGTTCTGGCTGCGGCGGTGGCCGTCGGCGCCGATCTCGGGCTGGCCGGACTGGCGCTTGCCGAACTGAGCCCGTTGCCGGGCCGTGGCCGGCGCCACCACATCGACCTCGGCGAAGATGACCTGGTGGTCATCGACGAAAGCTACAACGCCAGCCCGGCCTCGATGCGCTCGGCGCTTGCCGTAATCGCCGGCTCCCGCCCGGGCCGGCGCGGCCGGCGCATTGCCGTGCTTGGCGAGATGCTGGAACTGGGCGAGCATACCGCGGATGAGCACCGCCGCCTGGCCGAAGCGGTGCTCGAAGCCGGCATCGACCTGGTGTTCACGGTGGGGTCCGGCATGGCGAGCCTGGCTCGCGCTCTGCCGCGCGAGCGTCGCGCCGGTCATGCGGAAACGGCCGAGGAGGCTGCCGATCTGGTGACACGCGAAGTGCGGCCCGGTGACCTGGTCATGGTCAAGGGTTCGAATGCGCTGGGGCTGTCGCGCGTGGTCGATGCGCTGATTGCCATGGAGCGCCCCCTGCCGCGGCGCAACCACGCATGAACGGGGCCGGCCATGTTCTATAACTTCCTTTTCCCCCTGAGCGATCAGATCGGCGTCTTCAATCTGTTCCGCTATCTCACCTTCCGCGCCGGCGGGGCGATTCTGACGGCGCTGATCATCAGCTTCATCTTCGGCCCCTGTGTCATCCGCTGGCTGAAGTCCCGGCAGGCCAACGGCCAGCCGATCCGTAACGACGGCCCGGCCAGCCATCTGATTGCCAAGCAAGGCACGCCGACCATGGGCGGCTTTCTCACCTTGCTGGCGCTGACCGTGAGCACCCTGCTGTGGGCCGATCTCACCAATGCCTACGTCTGGGTGGCGCTGTTCGTCACCCTCGGCTTCGGCGTGGTCGGCTTTGTCGACGATTACCTGAAAGTGACCCGCGACAGCCATCACGGCGTGCCGGCGAAAGTGAAGCTGATCGTCGAATGCTTGATCGCCGGTGTCGCCGCCTACTGGGTGATGCAGATATCGGGGCCCGATCTGAGCGGGCGCCTGGCGGTTCCCTTCTTCAAGGACGTACTGATCGACCTCGGGTGGTTCTTCATTCCGTTTGCCATGGTGGTGATCATCGGTGCATCCAACGCCGTCAATCTGACCGACGGCCTCGACGGCCTGGCGATCATGCCGGTGATCATTGCCGCCGCCACTTTCGCGATCATTGCCTATATCGTCGGCAATGTCGTTTTCGCCAGCTATCTGCAACTGCCCGTGGTGCCCGGCGCCGGCGAGCTGGCGGTGTTCAGCGCCGCCCTGGTCGGGGGCGGGCTCGGGTTTTTGTGGTTCAACGCGCCGCCGGCGATGGTGTTCATGGGCGATACCGGCAGCCTGTCGCTGGGCGGCGCCCTGGGCGCCGTCAGTGTGGTCACCAAGCACGAGCTCGTGCTGATGATTGTCGGCGGTCTGTTCGTGCTTGAGACCGTCTCGGTCATCGTGCAGGTGATTTCCTACAAGCTGACCGGGCGCCGGGTCTTCCGGATGGCGCCGCTGCACCACCATTTCGAGGAAAAGGGCTGGGCGGAATCGACCATCGTCATCCGGTTCTGGATCATCGCCGTGGTGCTGGCGCTCATCGGGCTGGCCACCCTGAAGCTGAGGTAGGGGGGCTCGCGTGATCGTTCCCAAGTCATATGCGGACCGGCGGGTCATGGTGCTGGGGCTGGCGCGCTCCGGACTGGCGAGCGCGCGCGCCCTGGCGGCGGCCGGCGCCGAAGTGCTGGCCTGGGACGATGACGAGGCGGCACGCGAGCAGGCGAGGGGTGAAGGTTTTACGCTTGCCGAGCCGGCGGCTGCCGACTGGGACCGGATCGACGCCCTGGTGGCGAGCCCCGGGGTGCCGCTCACCCATCCCCGCCCACATGCCGCAGTCGCGGCGGCACACGCCGCCGGCAAGCCGGTGCTCGGCGATATCGAATTGTTCTGGCAGACATGTGGCGATGTGGCGGGCCTGCACATCGTGGCGGTGACCGGCACCAACGGCAAATCGACGACGGCGGCGCTGATCGCCCATGTGCTTGAATCTTCGGGGCGGGCGGTAACGCTGGCCGGCAACATCGGCCGGCCGGTCCTCGACCTTGCGCCCTTGGGCGTGGGCGAGACCTGCGTGCTCGAGTTGTCCTCCTATCAGATCGACCTGACCCACGGCTTTCGCCCCGACATCGCGGTGCTCTTGAACATCAGCCCCGATCATCTCGAGCGCCATGGCGACATGGCCGGCTATGTCGCCGCCAAGGCCCGGCTGTTTGCCCGGCTGGGGGCGGATCAGCAGGCGGTGATTGGCGTCGATGACGCCCCCGGTTGCCGGATTGCCGCCGACCTCGAAGAGGCCGGTGTGCCGGTGGTGCGCATTTCGCTTGAAACCCGGCCCAGGGGCGGCGTCTGGGTCGACGACGGCGTTCTCTATGACGCGATTGATAGAAAGGCGCCGCAGGCGGTGGGGGACTTGCGCGACTGTGCCCATCTGCCCGGCCGCCACAACTGGCAGAACGCGGCGGCTGCCTATGCGGTGGCCCGGCTGTGCGGCCTCGAAACGGCGGAGATTTTCGCATCGTTCACTGATTTCCCCGGTCTGCCGCATCGCCTCGAGACCGTGGCTGAGCAGGGTGGCGTTGTGTTTGTGAATGATTCGAAGGCGACCAATGCGGAGTCGGCCGCCCGGGCGCTGGCCTGCTTCGAGCGCATCTACTGGATTGCCGGCGGCCGCGCCAAGACCGGCGGGCTGGCCGGCCTCGAGCCCTTTTATCCGCGCATCGCGCGGGCCTATCTGATCGGCGAGGCGGCGGACGACTTCGCCGCCGCACTTCGCGGTGCCGTCGACTGCGTGATTTGCAAAACCCTCGATGCGGCGGTCGCCCGGGCGGCAACGGATGCAGCCGCCGAAGCCGCCGGCAACAAGGGCGTGCGCCCTGTCGTGCTGCTCTCCCCGGCCTGTGCCTCGTTCGATCAGTTCGCCGACTTCGAGGCCCGCGGCAATGCCTTTCGCGCCGCCGTCGCGCGGCTGAACCAGAACTCCGCCGGGAGGGTCGCATCATGACCGCCTTTACCCGTGCCGATCGCAGCCTGCTTGGGCGCTGGTGGTGGACGGTAGATCGCTGGCTGCTCGCCGGCGTTGCGCTGCTGATTGTCACCGGTGTTCTCCTGATGCTGGCGGCGAGCCCGGCGGTGGCCGAGCGCATCGGTCTCGATTCCTTTTATTTCGTGCGCCGCCAGGCCCTGTTTCTGCCGGGCTCTCTGGTCCTGCTGTTCGGCTTCTCACTGGTCTCGCCACGCAGCGTGCGGCGCGCCGCGGTCTTGATGTTCCCGCTGTTTCTGGCGGCGATGGTGGCGACCGTGCTGATCGGCCCCGAATACAACGGCGCCCGGCGCTGGCTGTCGCTTGGCGGCTTTGCCGTGCAGCCGTCGGAGTTCCTGAAGCCGGTGTTCGTGGTGGTCAGCGCCTGGATGTTTTCCGAGCATCAGCGCAGTCCCGGCTTTCCCGGCAACCACATTGCCATCAGCCTGGCGGTGCTGGTCCTCGGGCTCCTTGCCCTGCAGCCCGATTTCGGGCAGGCGGTGCTGACCGGCGCCGTCTGGGGCATGCAGTTCTTCCTCGCCGGTCTGCCGGTGATCTGGGTGGTGGCCTTTGCCCTCCTCGGGCTGGCCGGGCTCGGTGTGGCCTATGCGACCGTGCCCTATTTCGCCAGCCGCATCGATCGCTTCCTGGCACCCGGCGGCGGCGATACCTATCAGATCGAAACCGCGCTCAATGCCTTTCGCACCGGCGGCCTGTTCGGCCGCGGCCCCGGCGAGGGCATGGTCAAACAGGTGCTGCCTGACGCCCACGCCGATTTCATCTTTGCGGTCATGGGCGAGGAATTCGGCCTTCTCGCCAGCCTCGCCCTGGTGGCGCTGTTTGCCTTCATCGTGCTGCGCGCCATGCTGTCGCTGTTGCAGGAAAAGGATCATTTCGTCTTTCTCGCCGGCGCCGGCCTCATTGCCCAGTTCGGCCTGCAGGCGCTGATCAATCTGGGCGTCAATCTCGACCTGCTGCCGGCCAAGGGCATGACGCTCCCCTTCATCAGCTATGGCGGCTCATCCTTGCTCGCCCTGTCGATGGGCATGGGCATGCTCCTCTCGCTCACCCGGCGCCCGGCGCGCGGGCTGTCCCTGGGACTGGCCGGGCGCAGGAGGGGACTGGCATGACCGGGCTTGCGCGCCATATCGTGCTTGGCTCAGGCGGCACCGGCGGCCATGTCATCCCCGCCCTTGCCCTGGCCGAGGAGCTGGTGGCCCGGGGCCATCGGGTCAGCGTGATTAGCGATGAGCGCGGCCTTCAGTACATCGACCGGTTCAAGGCCGCCGAAAGCCATGTAATCCCGACCGGCCGCTTCGCCGGCACCGGTGCCTGGGGGCGTATCAAGGCGGCCAGCGATGTCGTTTCCGGAACCCTTGCCGCCTGGCGCATCCTGCGCGAGGTGCGCCCGGCAGCCGTCATCGGCTTCGGCGGCTATCCGTCGCTGCCGACAATGCTGGCCGCCTCGTTCCTCGGGCTGCCCGGCTGTCTGCATGAACAGAACGCGGTGCTCGGCCGGGTCAACCGGTTCCTCATGCCATGGATCGATGCGCTGGCCCTGTCCTTTGCCGAGACCGCGCGGGTGCCGCGCGGCAAGCGGGCGCGCGTGGTGGTCACCGGCAATCCGGTTCGGCGCGACATCACCCGGCTTGCGACCCGACCCTATCCGCGGCCCTCGGAGGACGGCGAGTTCCGCCTGCTGGTCATCGGCGGCAGCCAGGGCGCGACGGTCATGGGCGAAGTGGTGCCATCGGCCGTGAGCGTGCTGCCGCGCTCGATCGCGCGCCGGCTCAAGGTCATTCAGCAGTGCCGGCCCGAGGACATCGAGCGGGTGCGCGCCCGCTACCGCGCCGCCGACATCGCTGCCGAGCTCGACGCCTATATTGCCGATCTGCCGGACAAGCTGGCGGCCGCGCATCTGGTGATCGCGCGGGCCGGCGCCTCCACCATTTCGGAGCTGACGGCGGCCGGGCGCCCGGCCATTCTGGTGCCACTGCCCGGCGCCATGGACGATCATCAGACCGCCAACGTCCGCGAGCTGGCGGCGGCCGGCGGCGCCTGGCTGGTGCCGCAACCCGACTTCACTCCGGCCGATCTCGCCAAGCGGCTGCGCAAGCTGATCACCGCGCCCGAGCGCCTGGTCGAGGCAGCGACGCGGGCCCGCGGGCTGGGTGTTCCGCATGCCGCCGCCCGCCTTGCCGATCTGGTCGAATGGATGGTCCGCGTTCGCGGCACCCGGCGCAGCCGTCGCCCACGCCCCGAGACGCTCGGCGAGACAAACAGTACCGGCGACGGATCGCCGCCGGTGATCGGAAGGATGGCGGCATGATCAAGGTTCCGCTCGACATCGGCCCCATCCATTTCGTCGGCATCGGCGGCATCGGCATGAGCGGCATCGCCGAGGTCATGCACAATCTCGGCTATTCCGTGCAGGGCAGCGATCTGGCCGAGGGAGCCAATGTGCGGCGCCTGCGCGGGCTCGGCATCACGATCGAGATCGGCCATCGCCCGGAGAACCTCGGCGAGGCCCAGGTGGTGGTGATCTCTTCGGCCGTGGACAGCTCAAACGCCGAAGTTCAGGCCGCCCGCGAGCGTTTCCTGCCGGTGGTGCGGCGGGCCGAGATGCTGGCCGAGCTGATGCGCCTGCGCTCGTGCATCTGCGTCGCCGGCACCCATGGCAAGACCACGACGACGTCGCTGATCGCGGCGGTGCTGGACGCTGCCGGCTATGACCCGACGGTGATCAACGGCGGCATCATCAACGCCTATGGTACCAACGCCCGGCTCGGCGCCGGCGAATGGATGGTGGTCGAGGCCGACGAGTCCGACGGCACCTTCGTCAAGCTGCCGGCGACCATTGCCGTGGTCACCAACATGGATCCCGAACACCTCGACTTCTACGGCGATTTCGACTCTGAGCGCGCCGCCTTCGACGCCTTCGTCGACAACATCCCGTTCTACGGCTTTGCCGCCCTGTGTCTCGATCATGCGGAAGTTCAGGCGATGATCGGGCGTCTCTCGGACCGGCGTATCGTCACCTACGGGCTCAATCCCCAGGCCGACGTGCGGGCCGAAAACATCCGCTTTGCCAACGGTGGCGTCACCTTCGATGTCGTCTGTGCGGCGCGCCGCGGTGGAACAGAGGAGCGCGTGAGCGACATCTATCTGCCGATGCCGGGCGCCCACAACGTGCAGAATGCGCTCGCCGCCTTCACGGTGGCCCGCGACATGGGCATTGCCGCCGACGTCATTCGCGGTGCGCTGTCCGCCTTTGCCGGCGTCCATCGGCGCTTTACTCGGGTGGGTCGGGTCAACGGCATCACGATTATCGATGATTACGCCCACCATCCGGTGGAGATCGCCGCCGTCCTGAGCGCCGCCCGTGCGGCTTATGCCGGCCAGGTGATCGCGGTGGTTCAGCCGCATCGCTATTCGCGCCTTCAGCATCTGTTCGAGGACTTCTGCACCTGCTTCAACGACGCCGACATGGTGCTGGTGGCGCCCGTCCACGCCGCCGGCGAAGCCCCCATCGAGGGCATCGACCGCGATGCCCTGGTTCAGGGTCTGCGCGATCACGGCCACCGCCGGGTCGAGGCCATTGACGGGGCGGATGATCTGCCGGCGCGCATCGCCGAGGTGGCCGGCGCCGGCGATGTCGTCCTGTGCCTGGGGGCCGGGACGATCACCACCTGGGCCGCGGCTTTGCCCGAGGCGCTGGAGCAGGCGCTGGCGAAGGTGGCGGAGAGCAGTGGAGGCGCGGCATGAACGGCGCCCTGCACGCGGTCTCGCTGATTGATCGCCTGCCGCCGGTGCGCGGCGACTACGCCACCGGCGTGCGGCTCGCCGAGGCCACCTGGTTCCGGGTCGGCGGGCCGGCCGAGGTGCTGTTCCGGCCACGCGACGAGGCCGACCTGATCGCCTTTCTGAAAGGCCGGCCGGCCGATGTGCCGGTCACCGTGATCGGCATCGGTTCCAACATCCTGGTTCGTGACGGCGGCATCGACGGGGTGGTCATCCGGCTTGGTCACGGTTTTGGTCGCATTGAGATCGAGGAGGTCGAGGTGCGCGTCGGCGCCGGGGCTCCGGATGTCGGCGTGGCGCTGGCCTGTGCGGCGTCGGGCGTCGCCGGGCTCGAATTCCTGCGGGGCATTCCCGGCACCATCGGCGGCGCCCTGCGGATGAACGCCGGCGCCTATGGCCGCGAGATCAAGGATGTGCTGGTACGCGCCACGGCGATCGATGCGCAGGGCCGCATCCACGTGCTGGAACCCGACGAGCTCGGCCTTTCCTACCGTCATTCAGAGGTGCCTGACGACTGGATCTTCACCTCTGCGGTGTTGCGCGGGAAACCGGGCAACCGCGAGGAAATCGCCGAGACCATGAAGCGGGTGGCGGACGCCCGGCTGGAAACCCAGCCGGTGCGCACGCGCACGGGGGGAAGCACCTTCAAGAATCCGCCGCCCGAGATCTCCGGCGGCCGCAAGGCCTGGGAACTGATCGATGCCGCCGGCTGCCGCGGCCTCACATTGGGCGGCGCCAAGGTCTCCGAACAGCACTGCAACTTTCTCATCAACACCGGCACGGCGACGGCCGCCGATCTTGAAAACCTGGGCGAGGAGGTGCGCCGGCGCGTGCGCGAGGCGACGGGTGTGCTGCTGGAGTGGGAAATCCGCATTCTCGGCCGGCCCGGGCCCGGCACCGCCAGGCGGCGCACCGGCCAGGGAGGCGCCCCATGACCCGGCATGTGGCGGTGCTCAAGGGTGGCTGGTCGGTCGAGCGCGAGGTTTCGCTGGTCAGCGGCGCAGCGGTCGCCGAATCCCTGCGCGGCCAGGGCTATCGGGTCAGCGAAATCGATGTCGGCCGGACGCTGGCCGCCGATCTTGCCGCGGCTGCGCCCGACGTGGTGTTCAACGCCCTGCACGGGCGTTGGGGCGAAGACGGCTGTGTTCAGGGCCTGTGCGAGGTGATCGGCCTGGCGTACACGCATTCGGGCGTGCTGGCCTCAGCGCTTGCCATGGACAAGCCGCGGGCCAAGACCCTGTTCGCCGCCGCCGGCATTCCCTGCCCCGAGGGCGAGGTGATCGCCCGGGATGCCTTTCTTACCGGGCCGCGGCCGGATACCCCCTATGTCGTCAAACCGTTGAATGAAGGCTCCAGCGTCGGCGTCGTCATCGTCGAGGACGAGGCCGCACTCGATCTCGACGCCCAGGCCGAGGCCTGGCGCGACTGCGAGCAGCTTCTGGTCGAGCGCTTCATTCCGGGTCGCGAGCTCACGGTTGCGGTGATGGATGGCGAGGCACTCGGGGTTCTGGAATTGCGCCCCCGGCAGGGTTTCTACGACTACCGGGCCAAATATACCGAAGGTCTGGTCGAACATGTGATGCCGGCGCCACTGCGGCCCGAGATCCACCAGCGAATCATGGCGCTGGCCGAGCGGGCCCACCGGGCCCTGGGCTGCCGCGGCATCACCCGCGCCGATTTCCGCTATGACGAAAGCGTTGCGGGTACCGACGGCATCTATCTCCTGGAAATCAATACCCAGCCGGGGATGACGCCCTTGTCCTTGGTGCCCGAAATCGCCCGCTATCGCGGCATCGACTTCGACCAACTGGTCGGCTGGATGGTGGAGGACGCATCATGTGGCCGCTGAAATCCCGCCCTGCAGGAAACGGCCGGCAGCGGGCGGCCCGCAGCTTCGCCCGGCGTCGGCGCTGGCGCTATGTGCGGCGCGGCGGGGCGGCGGTCATCGTGGTGATGCTGGCGGGCCTCGCCCACTACGTCTGGCAACGCGGCACCATCGATCAATGGCGCTCGGGGCTGCGCGAGCGCCTGGGCCGCCTTGCCCAGGTCTCGGGTCTGACCCTGCGCGAGGTTCACGTCATGGGCAACCGGCGGGTGGCGCGCGAGGACATCATCGAGGCTCTGGCGGCACCCCTGGGCAGCCCGGTTCTGGACATCGATCTGGATGCTGCGCGGCGGCGCATCGAGGCGCTCGCCTGGGTCAAGGGGGCGGTGCTGCACCGCCAGTTCCCTGACAGCCTGGAAATCGTCGTGCGCGAGCGCGAGCCTTTCGCCCTGTGGCAGTACCGCGGCCAGGTGCGCCTGATCGATGCCTCGGGCGCGGTGATCGTCAAATGTGACCCGAAGGATTTTGCCGGCCTGCCGCTGGTCGTCGGCGCCGGTGCCGATGCTGCTGCCGCCACCCTGATTGCGGCGCTCTCGGATGAACCCGATCTGGCACGCCGCATCACCGCGGCGGTGCGGGTCGGGGAACGGCGCTGGGACCTGCATTTCGATACCGGCATGCGGCTCATGCTGCCCGAACAGGACAGCGCTGCCGCCTGGCGGAAATTCGCCGAGCTCGAGCGGCGCTATGCACTGCTCGACCGTGACCTCGAACTGGTCGACATGCGCATCGAGGATCGGCTGGTGGTGCGCCTTGCCCATCCGCCGCGCCGGCTCGAAGCCATGCGCCAGCCACTCGACGGGGTGTGAGCCGGCACAATGGAAAACGTGGGGAAAACCGATCGCAACTGTATGGAACGGACATAAGACCATGGGTACGGGACGCAACGATGTGATCGCCGCCCTCGATGTCGGGACCACCAAGGTCTGCTGTTTCATCGCGCGCCGGGACGATGACGGCGATCTGCGGGTGGTCGGCATCGGCCACCAGCTGGCCGATGGCATGCGCGGCGGCGCAATCATCGATTCGGAAGCGGTCGAGGCGTCGATCCGGGCTGCCGTCGACGGTGCCGAGCGGATGGCCGGCACGACGATCTCGAAAGTCGTGGTCAACGTCTCCGGCGGCGCCCCGCAATCACGCGCGCTGGGCGTCGAGGTGGCGATCTCGGGCCACGAGGTTGGCGACGCCGATCTGCGTGCGGCCATGGCCGAAGGCCGACGGCTGTGCAACGGTACGGCATCCGATGTCATTCATGCCCTGCCGATGGGCTACACCATCGATGGTGTTCGCGGTATCCGTGATCCACGCGCCATGGTCGGCGAGCGGATGGCGATCGATCTTCATGTGATTACCGCCCGGCCGGGACCGGTGCGCAACCTGGAGGCCTGCCTGGCCCGCGGCCATCTCGGCATCGAGGAACTGGTGGTCTCGCCCTATGCGGCAGCGCTTGCCAGCCTGATCGAGGACGAGAAGCGGCTTGGCGTCACCGTCATCGACATGGGCGGTGGCACCACCTCGGTGGCGGTGTTCATCGACGCCACGCTGGCGTTTTGCGCGGTGCTGCCGATCGGCGGCCAGCATGTGACCAATGACATTGCCCGCGGGTTTCTGGCCACGACCAACCATGCCGAGCGTTTGAAGACGCTGTACGGCAGTGCCATTGCCTCGCCATCGGATGATCGCGACATGATCGACGTACCGCAGATCGGCGAAGACGAGCCGGGCGCCACCAATCTGGTGCCGCGCTCGGCCCTGGTCGGGATCATCCGGCCGCGGATCGAGGAAACCCTGGAAATGGTCCGCGACTGTCTGGCCGAGAACGGCATGGACCGGGTTGCCGGCCGCCACGTGGTGCTGACCGGTGGCGCCTGTCAGCTCCCCGGTCTGCCCGAGCTGGCGGGCCGCATTCTCGACAAGCAGGTCCGCATCGGCCGTCCCATTCATGTCGCCGGGCTGGCCGAAGCCACCGCCGGCCCGGCATTTGCCGTCTGCGCCGGGCTTCTGGTCTATGCCACCCGACGCCCGGGCGTTGAAGCCGGCAGCCAGTTCCGCCTGCCAGCACGGGCGCGTGGCGGTCCGCTGGCCCGTCTCGGCCAGTGGTTGAAGGAGAATTTCTAGGATGCCGAACGAATTGTTCATCGCATCGGTTGGTGTTGTCACTTGTCACTGTAACCAAGGGCGGCCCGGCGCCGTCCAAGACGATCGGAGGTCATCATGACGATTACGCTTAGCATGCCGGAGATTACCGAGTTGCACCCCAGAATTCTGGTCATCGGGGTCGGCGGCGCCGGCGGCAACGCGGTCAACAACATGATCAAGGCCAATCTGGAGGGCGTCGACTTCGTGGTCGCCAACACGGATGCCCAGGCCCTGGCCATGTCGTCGGCCAAGCGCCGCATTCAGCTCGGGATCGAGGTCACCCGTGGTCTCGGTGCCGGCTCACGGCCGGAGGTGGGCCAGGCGGCGGCGGAGGAAACCATCGACCAGATCCATCAGGAGCTCAACGGCGCCCACATGGCGTTCATCACCGCCGGCTTGGGCGGTGGTACCGGCACCGGGGCGGCGCCGGTGATCGCCAAGGCGGCCCGCGAGATGGGCATACTGACGGTCGGTGTGGTCACCAAGCCGTTCCAGTTCGAAGGCACCCAGCGGGCCCGCATTGCCGACGCCGGGCTGGCCGAGCTGCAGCACTATGTCGACACCCTGATCGTCATCCCCAACCAGAACCTGTTCCGCATCGCCAACGAGAAGACCACCTTTGCCGACGCCTTCGCCATGGCCGACAACGTGCTGCATTCCGGTGTGCGCGGGATCACCGACCTGATGGTCATGCCGGGGCTGATCAATCTCGATTTCGCCGATGTCAAAACGGTGATCGACGAAATGGGCAAGGCGATGATGGGCACTGGCGAGGCCGAGGGCGAAAAGCGGGCGCTGGAAGCGGCCGAGGCGGCGATCTCCAACCCGCTGCTTGACGATGTTTCGCTTAAAGGCGCCAAAGGCGTGCTGATCAACATCACCGGCGGCGACGATCTCACCCTGTTCGAGGTCGACGAGGCAACCAACCGCATCCGCGCCGAGGTCGATGCCGACGCCAACATCATCATCGGCTCGACCTTCGACAATAATTTGAACGGCGCCATGCGGGTCTCGGTCTTTGCCAGCGGCATCGGTGAGGAGGCGGGCGAAGAGGGGGCTTCGCCGGGTATCTGCGAGGTCGGGCTCACGCCCGATATCCGCACGATCCGGCGGACCGAGGTCCCGGAGGCGAATGCACCGACCGGGACGCCCGAGGTGCCCGCGGCTGCCAGGGTGCGCCGGGCCGAGGTCGATCGCACCATTGCCGCTTTCGGCCGGGCGCCGGCCGCAGTTGGTGGCCAGGCGGTGACCGGGGACGAGATCGCAGCGGAGCCATGCACCGAACCCGAACCCGAACCCGAGCCGGTCGAGCCGGCCACCGCGTCGGACCTCACACCTGAGCCAATGGTGGCGGCCAAGCGGCGCTCGCCAATCGTTGTCAAGCACCGGGATGCGCCGTTCATCGCGCCTGAACCGGTCGAGGCAACGGCACCGGAGACACCGGCCCGGGCCCCCGATCCGTTCGCCGAGGCGGCGATGACCAACGGTCCCAAGAGCACCGCGCCGGCCCGGCGCGGGCGCGGCCCCAGCCTGTTCGAGCGGATGACCGGCAAGGCCCCGGCCGCCAAGGCGGACAAGAAAAAGAAGCCGGTGCAACCGGTCGAGGACGTGGAGCGAGCCCCGGCGCTGGGCGGGCTGGAACCGGAAGACCGGATCTATCGCCGGCCGGAGCCCGAGGATCAGCTTGAAATTCCGGCGTTTCTGCGCCGCCAGGCGAATTAGGGTCCTCACCCTCACCCCATCCCTGTCTCCGGCGGAGGGAGGGATGGGTGAGGGACGTCAACGGTCAATAGCGCGGCGGTGCGTTCAGGACCCGCCCCCGGCATCCTGGGCGATCGCCTGATCGGCCGGCTCGCCCGCCACTTTCTGGCGCAGGCTGTCGATCAGGCCGTCGATGCCCTTCTGCTGGATGACCGACGAAAATTCCTCGCGCTGGCTGATCGCCATGCTGATGCCTTCGACCTTGAGGTCGATGACCTTGAATTCGCCCTTACGGTAACGCACCCGCCATTCCACCGGAATCGGCGGCGCATCGCGCTGAATGATGCTGGATTCGACCAGAACGTCGCGTTTGCCGACTGCCTGACCGGTGCCGATTTCGATGGTTTCGTCGTGATATTCGTCGAGCCGCGTGGAATAGGTCTTGATGATGTAATCGGTGAACAGGTTGCGGTATTCCCGGCGCTGTTCCGGACTGGCCTTGCGCCAGTGCCGGCCGAGCACGAAGCGGCTGATGTAATCAAGCGCAAAACCGGCGCGCAGCAGTTCGCCAAGTCGGGCATCGCGTTCTTCGCGGGTGAGCGTCGTGTCGCGCAGCACCGCCATCGCCTGGTCGACCAGTTGGCTGACAAAGCGTACCGCGGCGTCCGCATCGGGGGCAGCATCCTGTGCCTTGACAGGAGGTGCGACAACCGTCACGGCGATCATCAGGACGGCGGCGAGCAGGGGAATTCTTAGGCCTAAGCGATGTCCGATCATTGCCTGTCTCCAGTCTCGTCCCTCGCACCGCGGTATTGCGCCCTGCCGTCCGGATTCAGGACATACGGGGTGTGTGTGCGCAAGTCAATTTATCTGACACAAAGTTGATCGCACGTTAAGGCCGGCGGCTGGCGCCCGATCAGGCAGATTCGGCCGGGAACCAAAAAAAGAGCGCGCCAGTATACTGACGCGCTCGAATGCCGGGATTATCGTTTCGAGATCAGCTCGTGACCTCTTTCAGATAGGCAATCAGATTTTCGATGTCCTCGTCCTTCTTGAGGCCGGGGAAGCTCATCTTGGTCTTCGGCACCATGGCCCTGGGCTTGCGAAGGTATTTGGTCAATGTTTCCTCGTTCCAGACGATCGCGGCTTCCTTCATCGCCTTCGAATATTTGAAGCCCTCGTGCGTGCCCGAGGTGCGTCCGAACAGGCCGTACAGGTTTGGACCAGCGCGGTTCTTGCCGCCTTTCTCGACGGTATGGCAGGCCTTGCACTTGGTGAAGACCTTCTTGCCTTTGGCCGGATCGCCGGCAAAAGCGGGGCTGGCAAGGCCCGCGATCAAAAGGCCAAGCGCAAGGGCGCGCCCAATCCTATCCATCATCTTCATGTCCTGTGCTCGCTCGTAGTTCAAAACGAATAACGGGCTATTTAGCACGAATGGCAGAGAGCGCAAGAAGATTAATGGGCGACCCATTGTCACATTCGCCCGTCGGCAGGCGTCCGTTGCGAGGCCCCAATCCACGGATCAGGCTTCGGCCGCCTGTATCTCGCGATAGCTCTTGATCTCGCCGCTGCGCACCCGTGCCATGTAGCTCTTCAAGTCCGCCTTGACCTCCGGTGCCATGATGTAGAGGCCGAGGATGTTGGGAAAGGCCATGGCGAAAATGGTGGCGTCGGCGAAATCGACGAGATCGGCCAGGTTGAGCGTCGGGCCGATGATCAGGGCAATGCAGATGGTGGCCTTGTAGCTGATGTCCATCTTGCGGGAATCCCCCACCAGATAGGCCCAGGCCCGGCTGCCGTAATAGGACCAGGTGATCGTCGTCGAGAAGGCGAACAGCACCACCGCCACCACCAGCACATAGGGAAACCAGGAAATGACGCTGGCGAACGCGGTCGAGGTCAGCATGATGCCCGGCGCCCCTTTGAGCGTATAGGTGCCGGTGATCACGATCACCAGCGCCGTCATGGTGCACACGATGACAGTGTCGATGAATGGCTCGAGGAGCGCTACCAGACCCTCGGTGATCGGCTCGTTGGTGCGCACCGCGGCATGTGCGATCGGCGCCGAGCCGATGCCGGCTTCGTTCGAGAATGTCGCCCGTCTGAAACCCTGGATGATGACGCCGATGATGCCGCCGGCCACCGCCTGCGGGTTGAAGGCGCCATCGATGATGATGCCGATGGCTTCGGGAATGCGGGTGTAATGGACAACCAGCACGACGATCGCGGCGAGCACATAGATGCCGCACATGAACGGGACCAGCTTGTCGGTCACCCGGGCGATCGAGCGGATGCCGCCGATAATCACGATGCCGACGAGCACCGCGATAATCAGACCGAACACCCAGCCGCGGTCGTGAAAGATGCTGGCGTCGCCACCGGTGACCAGCTCGAGCTGCCGAAATGCCTGGTTGACCTGGAACATGCCGCCGGCGCCCAGCGCTCCGCCCATGGTCATCAACGCCGCAAAGCCGGCCAGCCCGCGCCCGATGCGCGGCATGCCGCGTTTGGCAAGGCCGGCGCTCAGGTAATACATCGGCCCGCCCGAGACCACGCCTTCGGCGTTGATCCGGCGGTATTTGACACCCAGCGTGCATTCAACGAATTTCGACGACATGCCGAACAGGCCGGCGAGAATCATCCACAAAGTTGCCCCGGGTCCGCCGAGGGTAATCGCAATGGCGACCCCGGCGATGTTGCCGAGCCCGACGGTCCCCGACAGCGCCGCGGAAAGCGCCTGGAAATGCGAGACCTCGCCATGGTCGTTGGGATTTTCGTAATCGCCGCGGACGATGCGGATCGCCTGCTTGAAGCCGCGGATGTTGATGAACCCCATATACACGGTGAACACGATCGCCCCGGTCAGCAGCCAGATGAGCACGATCGGCGTGTCCACGCCGCCGATCGGGATGGCATAGAAGACGATGTCGGCAAACGCCTTGGTCACCGGCAGAACAAGGGTCTCGATCCGCGAATCGGTGGTGCGCTCGAGTGCTTCCTGGGCCAGCGCTGCATGGGCGCCCATGAAGGTCAGCAACAGAGTGACAGCAAATCTGATCACGAATCCCCCCAAGGACCTGGGTCGCCGTTGGCCCGAATTCTTGTGCTCCGGTGTGGCGACGGCCGCCCCGTGCAACCGGACCGGCTCGGCTAAATCGGGCGCCATGCTAACCGTGTTAGCCGAGGGGCACAATATCCGACCGTCGATGGCGCCGAGACCGGAGTGCCGGAACTCGCCCGGAAGAAATGCCGACGGGGCGTCCGATTCGCTCGAACGCCCCGCACGAGACGTGAAACAAGACCTCGCGATCGGCCAGCAAGGTCGGGACGCAGACGCTACTTCCTGGTGACCCGATATTCCTCGGGCATGAAGAACAGGGAATCCTGCGCTTTCATTGCCGCGTGGCATTCGATGCAGAACTCGACGTTTTTCGAGCCCGTCCCGTTGGTGGTGCCGAAAACCGTGCCGTTGGGCAGGATCATGGTATAGCGCCAGTCGCCGGAATCCTTGCGAAAGCCCTTTTTCATCTTTTCCATGGTGAACAGCGGCCCCGGTGCGACGCGGCCGTCGGCGGTGACCGAGAAGCTGTCCTTGGCCAGGAAGGCACCCTTGGGCAGCCGGCCGACCTTTTCAAACCGGCCGTAGTGGCGGGCCTTGCGGTTGGCGTAATTGTTGACATATCGCCCGCCATGGGTGGCCGACTGATAGGGCGCCGTGTTGTAGCGGTTCCAGCCGACGTAGGCGGACGCCTGGCGAATGCCCGACTTGGCGTAGCCGGCCACCATGTCGCCACGCGCGCAGTCATAGGCGGCTTGCGCTTCCGCACTGGTCAGCTCGCTGCCACCGCCGGCTGTGCAGGGATTGCACGGATTACAGGGATTGGCTGCGGCGCAAGGATTGACCGCTGCACAGGGGTTTTTTGCGGCGCAGGGGTTGGCCGCGGCGCAGGG
>CAZZKF010000020.1:17782-39783 GCA_964654995.1 uncultured Alphaproteobacteria bacterium
GCGCAGGGATTCTTTGCCGCACACGGATTGCACCGCATCATCTTCATTTTCATCTTCTTGGCGGCGCAGGGATTGCACGGGTTGGCGTGCATCTTCTTCATTTTCTTGGCCGCACACGGGTTGCACGGATTGCACCGCATCATGTGCATCTTCTTGGCCGCACACGGGTTCTTTTTTGCCGCGGCCAGACGCGGCACGATGCATTTGGTGGCAGCCATCGCTGCCCCGGCGCCGCACGGATTGCACGGATTCGCTGCCGCACAGGGATTTTTGGCGGCGCAGGGATTGGCCGCCGCGCAGGGGTTGCACGGGTTGCATGGATTCTTCCCGGCGCACGGACTGCAGGGATTCTTGGCCGCGCACGGTCCCTTGCGGGCGGCACAGGGATTGGCCGGCCGGCAGGCGGCCAGCGGTGCTCTCGCCACATAGGTGGTTGCCGCTGTTGCTGCCCCGATGCCGACGAGCAGCGGCATCATCGTGCTCGACAGCAATTTGTTGGTGAAGCCGTTCATAACTCCCAGTCCTTTCCTCCAGACGTTGTGTGACGCCAAACTACCTGTTCCTGTGCGCTGCCGGCATCAAATCTGGTCACGTGTTTGTGAAAAACTGCCGCTGTTCTGCTGGCGCCCGGCTAGAATGGGCTGCGACGACTGCCACTGTGCTGCCGGCGCGGGGAGATGGACGGATGATGCGAGGTTCGCTCGATGGAATGGCCCTGTCCCGTACCCTGCGTACAATGGCGGTTCTGGTCACCGCACTGGCACTGTCGGGCTGTGCGCTGACCGGCTCCGGCCGGCGCGACCAGGTACGCCTGGCCGTGCCCGAGGTCGTGATCATCGCAGCCGGGCCGTTTGTCCGCGGCTCCGACCGGGCCGAACGCGAGGCGGCCTACGCGCTCGATGAAGCCGCCTACGGCCACGACGTCACCCGGCGCCAGGGCTGGTACGAAAACGAGCCGCCCCGCAGTTCCGCCGCCACGCCGGCATTTGCGATCACGGTAACGCCGATCACCAATCGCCAGTACGCCGCCTTCATCGCCGCCACCGGCCATCGCCG
This sequence comes from uncultured Alphaproteobacteria bacterium, assembly GCA_964654995.1. GTDB lineage: Bacteria > Pseudomonadota > Alphaproteobacteria > CAZZKF01 > CAZZKF01 > CAZZKF01. The sequence continues at coordinate 18,839 of CAZZKF010000020.1, forward strand.
GCCCGACGTGACGCCAGAGGAATGGGCCGGCTATCGCTTGGCGCACCCCTTTGCCCGCACCCGGCGCCATGCCTGGCGCATCGATGCGGCCACCGGCCGCGCTGTGCCGCCGCCCGGGCGCGGCGATCATCCGGTGGTGCTGGTGTCCCATGACGATGCGGCGGCCTATGCTGCCTGGCTCAGTTCGGTAACCGGCGCGACGTGGCGCCTGCCGAGCGAAGCGGAGTGGGAAAAGGCGGTGCGCGGCCCCGATGGCCGGCACTTTCCCTGGGGCGACGAATTCGATGCGAGCCGCCTCAACAGCGCCGACCAAGGCCCCTTTGATACCACGCCCGTGGGCGCCTATCCGGCGGGTGCCGGGCCTTTCGGCCTGCTCGACGGGGCCGGCCAGGTCTATGAGTGGACGGCCAGGCCGGCCGGGCCCGGACGCTTCATCGTCAAGGGCGGCTCCTGGGATGACAAGGGCTGCGGCGTCTGTAGGCCGGCGGCGCGGCACGGTCGGCCCGAGGGCATCCGCCATATCCTCATCGGCTTTCGCCTGGTCCGCGAGCAAGCGCCCTGACCGGAGCTGCCGCGACAAACTGACACTGGACATTTGGCAAGCGCTGTGGAAGGGAATGAGGCCCAGGGAGCAGGGACCCGGCGCGTTGAGAAATCCGATTGGCGGGGTTCACAAGATTCATGACAACAGCAAAACCACAGGCCAGTTCCAGTTCCGACCTGAACGATCTGTCCCCGGGCGAACTCCAGACAATGGCCGAAGCGGCCGAGGAAATCCTCGAATGCTACCGGGTGCTGGAAAAGACCGGCACCAATACGGTCGCCGAGGTACTGGCCGGGCAGGGCACCTTTTACGAATATGACCACTACCCCAGGGGCGACGTCTATGACGCCGAAACCCATGCACAGTACTATTATCACGCGCACCGTCCGGACGCCGGCGAACACGGCCATTTCCACACCTTCATTCGCAAGAAGGGCATTCCCGACGAGATGACCCCGGTGATCGTCGAAGGCGACGAGCCCAAGCCGGACGACGATGTGGTCTGCCATCTGGTCGCCATTTCGATGGACGCCTACGGCTTTCCGATCGGCCTGTTCACGACCAACCGCTGGGTGACCGACGAGATCTGGTACCAGGGCGATGACGTCTGCCGCCTGCTCGATCGTTTCCTGATCGATCACACCTATCCGAACTGGGCGGTGAACCGCTGGATTTCGGCGATGATCCGCCTGTTCAAGCCGCAGATCCGGAGGCTGATCGCCGAGCGCGACCGGGCGGTAACGGCCTGGGCCGACTCCCATCCGGGCGAAAACGTGTTCGAGGACCGGGACCTTGAAGTGACCTCTTCGATGGCGATTTCGGTTGACGATCAGATCGCCGCCATCCGCGCGGCTCTGGACGCGAAGTAAGGGGTTCCGGGGCCCCCATCATTAACGCCCGCTTAACGGATTGCGGCGATAATCGTTGGGCCAGGAGAGCCGCCTGCCGGTTGGGCGGGGTGGCCTGAATCGAACGATTTGAGCGGGATCCGACGTGCCAAAGGGACACAAGCTGAGCCATGAAGACGTCCTCCGTCTGCTGGAGGATCCGTCCGCCGAAAACCGCGCGGTGACCGCCCGGAAACTGGGCGAGGAATTCAAATCCGGAGACCTCGATCCGGACGCCCGCCGGATCGCCGAGGATATCTTCCGGGCGATGGTGAAAGACGCCGAGGTCCTGGTTCGCGAAGCCCTGTCGAAGAGCCTCAAGGACAATCCCGACATTCCCCACGACGTCGCCGTATCCCTGGCCAAGGACGTGGCCTGCGTGGCCGCCCCGATTCTCGAGTTCTCGGAGGTGCTCAGCGAAGACGAGCTGGTCGAGATCGTTCGCAATTTCGACGCCGAGCACCAGATCGCCGTGGCCCGGCGCAAAACCGTTCCGGAAACCGTGGCTGATGCCCTGGTCGAGACCCGCAACGAAGACGTGGTGGCGACCCTGGTGGCCAACGACGGCGCCGAGATCAGCGAGGCGACCATGAACACGGTGGTCGATGAATTCGGCACCAGCGCCCGCATCCAGGAGCCTCTGGTGCGGCGCTCCAAGCTGCCCTTGACCGTCGCCGAGCGGCTGGTCGCGCTGGTCTCCGAGAACCTGCGCCAGCACATCGTTACCCATCACGAGATTTCCCCCGACCTGGCCACCGATCTGGTGCTGGAAAGCCGCGAGCGGGCCACCGTCGGCCTGCTCTCGCCCGGCTCGACGGCGGCCGACGTGCTCGATCTGGTCAACGAGCTGCACCAGAACGGACGGCTGACGCCGACCCTGATCCTGCGTGCGCTCTGCATGGGCGACATGGCGTTTTTCGAGACCGCGCTCGCCGTTCGCGCCAACATTCCGGTGCGCACCGCCTTCATGCTCATCGACGACGATGGCGAGCTTGGTCTCGCCACCCTGTTCGAGCGTGCCGGCATGCCGGAGGAGATGCTGGATCTGGCGCGGGTCGCGGTGTCGGTCAAGAAGGAAACCGATTACGACGGCGGCGACAATGACCGTGAGCGCTTCCGTCACCGCATGATCGAGCGGGTGCTGACCAAATACGAGTCCGGGATCGATCCGGAAAACCTCGACTATTTCATCTCCAAGCTCGGCGCCGGGCAGGCGCAAGCGCACGCCCACGCCTGATTGGCGCTGATCCAGCAGGTACGCCGGCGGCCTTGTCGACAGTGGGCTGCCGGGCACAATCGCATGCCGGAGAGGCCGGAGGGGGAGTTACTTCAGGCGCCCCACAGCCTGGGCCAGAAGCACGTAGAGCTTGCCCATGTTCGACGACAGGAAGGTCACCGACAGCGTGCCGTCGGGGTCCGAGTCCCTGGCGGTGTCGAGGAGTGCCTCGAACTGCTTCATGTAGGACTGGACGTGGCTGCGGAATTCGTTGTTGGTGCGGAAGTGCTTGACGATCTGATCCTTGGCCTTGGCGGCGCCCTTGCCGAGGATGCGGCGCGAGAACAGGCTGCGGTCGCCTGACATGTAGCTCTGCCAGACCTTGTCCGGAACATCCGCCTCGAGAAAGCGGTTGACGTCGACGGCGAGCGAATTCAGGGCCTCGATCACCGCCGTCGAGGTGCGCAGGAACTGATCCTTGCTGGCGCGTTCGCGCTCGAGCTCGAGCTGGCGGCGATGCTCGAGGATCTGACGGGTGTCCTCGGCCACGGTTTCCGACTGCTGGCGCACGATCTCGGCGGTCTGGCCGGCCGTGGCCGCCACCTCTTGCGTCGCCCGGTCAAGCTCGGCGATCCGCTGCTCGAGCGCCTGGCCGACAACGGAGAGCCGATTGCTCGCCGTATCGCCCGATTTGGCCAGCTCTTCGGCGCGGTCGCGGGCGACGTTGGAGACCTCCTCGATGCCCGCGGCGAGCTGTTCGAGGTCGTGGAGCAGGCGCTCCTTGTCAAACGCCAGCATTTCCTGGGTGGTGTGCAGCCGCTCGGTCAACTGGCTGGCATCCTCGGACAACTCGCGGGTCAGCCGGCTGAGCTCGTCCTTGGCCTCGGCCGAGGCGGTGGCAAGCTGGCCCGACTGTTCGGCGAACTGGTCCTCGGCCTCGACCAGCGACGACAGCTCGCCCTTGACCTGCTCGAGCGCCTCGACGATGCGGCCGACCGAAGTGCGCGCGGTTTCCTCGAAGCTGGCGAGGCGCTTTTCCTGCTCGGCGATCACCGTGCTGCTTTCGCTGACTTCCGTGGTCGCCGACTTGGCGGCTTGCGCCAGCTCGTCGATCTGCTCGCGCAGGGAGGTGTCGGCGGCGGTCACCGATTCCATCGCCTGATCGACTGCCTGGCGCAGATCGCCCACCCGCTCCTCGAGGAATTTCTCGGCGTTGCTGGCGTTGTTCACGGCACTGTCGGAGGCAAGGCGCAGTTTCTGCGTGCCTTCCTCGAAGCGGCGCTCCATCTCGGCCACCTGTTCGGAGGCCAGATCCGAAGCCTCGGCGAGCTTGCGGGCATAGGCCTCGATATTCTTGCCGACATTGGCGGTGCGCTCGGCGATCTGGGTGGACAGCCCCTTGAGCACCTCGATCTGTTGCGCCAGAACGCTGTTCATGCGCTCGGCCTGCTCGGCCGCCCCGGATGAGACATCGGACAGGGTCTCGGCCTGCTCGCCATAGGCATCACCGACGGCCTTGGCCTGTTCAAGCGCGGAGAGCGCCACCTGGGCAAGCGCCTTTTCCGCCTGCTTGAGTTTGGAGACCGCCTCGTCGACGCCGGTCAGCGCCGTCGCCACCCGGCTTTCCAGGCGCACGGTGCTGGCTTCGACCGAATCGCGAGCCTCGCGGGCGCGCTCCTCGATCTTGGCGGCCGAATGCTCGGCGGTGAGCGCGATGCCGTCGGCCTGTTCCTGGAAGAACTCGCCGGTAAGCCGCATCTGATTGAGCGCCGTATCGACCACCGCCTGCCACGAATTGGCAACTTCGGCGGCGCCGGCGCGCAGGTCGCTGGCGGCGTTCTTGAGATAATCGGTGGCCGAATCGGCGGCCTTGGTCAGCTTGCCGGTCTCGGCGGCGAAATCCTCGCTGGCCCCGTGGACTTGGTGCATCACCTTGTTGCCGGCGGCCTGAAGCTGGACGATCACCTGATCGATGTCGCCCAGCATGTCGCGGGCCCGCGACCGGAAGCGCTCGGCGGTTTCCTCGACCCGAGCATTGGCCAGCTCCGACTGCTCGGCCATGGCCCGGGCATGCTCGGCGACCTTGTATTCGAACGAGCGCGCATTCGCCAGCACCGCGTCCGAGGTCTCGTTCAGCAGGCCGGCGCTTTCGCTCAGTTTCTCGCGCACCACGTCGGCGCGCTTGACCGCGTAATCGGTGGCCTTGTTGAGGTTCTCGAGCTGCTCGTTGAAGACGCCGCCGAGAATCTTCATCTTCTCCGAGGTCTTCTCGGTCGCGGTCTCGAGGATATCCATGTAGAAATCGAGCCGGTCGCCGAGCTCCGAAGCCTTGCCGGTGGCCTTGGCGGTGGCTTCTTCAAGGGCGGCGGCCTGTTCCTTGAGCGCCTCGCGGGCGCGTTCCGCCTCATCGGCGGCGCGTCCAGTGGCCGCTTCCAGTTCCTGGGCACCACCGGCCACGACGTTGCCGATCTCGGCGCTCTGGGCGGACAGCTCGCCGGCGAGCCGCGAGAGCGCCGCAATGCCGCCTTCCAGCGAGCCCTTGATATTGTCCGCCTGCTGCTCGGCCACCCGGGCGGCGGCGCCGAGATCCTCGGTCTGGCGGCGGAACACGGACTCCATGCGGGCGACCTCGATGCGGGCCTGATTGGTGGCAGTGTTCAGCTTCTGGGTCTGATGGGACAGCGCATCGGTGATCGCCTTGATGGTGGCTTCGGCATCCTCGGCCGGATAGGTGAGCCGCGCCAGGCTGAGCTGCAAATCGCGCGTACTCTTGCGCAGTTCGTAATGGCGGCGCAGGAACAGGGCGACAAACCAGATGAACGCGATCGGCCCGAACACCGCACCGACAAGCAGCGGCAGCTCGTAAGGCGTCGGCGCCCGCCCGAGGCCGGGCCCGGCATAGGCGTACACCAGTGAGACGATCAGCCATATCGCGCTGGCCACCGAGGCGGCGATCAGCAGGCCCTTTTTTTCGGGAATCTCGTCGTCGTGCGGGACCGGCGCGCGAAAGTCCGTGTTGGCCGCATCGATTGCATCGGACCGCACGGGCTCGTCGGTAACCGAAACCTTGATCTGTGGCATACGCGAGGCCCCCTCGCCGAACCGGGTGTGGAGCACGACCGTCCACGCAAGTCTGCACTCTATCCGGAACCGGCTATCAAATCGTTAACCACAATTGGTCAACTTTTTCCAGTGTTTTGGGCGGTTCATCGGGGTCCCGGTTTACCATTTTTCACATGCGCCGGCTTTTATCGATCGGATATGCTTCGAAACCGGCGCGATTGGCAATCGAGCGGCAACCCGGGTACCCGGCAAAGGTGGGAAACATATCGATGGTCCCTGATCACGGCGGCGACAAGGATATTCTCGATTTCGCGCATCTGGCCCGGTTCACGGTCGCCGATCGCGGCGTCGAGGCAGAGGTCCTGGCGACCTTTCGGCTCGGTGCGCAGGATTATCTGAAGCGCCTGCGCGCGGCGCTCGACGGGGACGACTGGGAAGACATTGCCCATGGGCTCAAGGGCGCGGCCCAAGGTGTGGGCGCCCGCGAGCTCGCCCGCCTGGCGGCGCGCGCCGAGGCGCTCGAGGACGGCGCGGCGGATCGGCGCCGGCAGATGCTGGGCGATCTGGAAGCCGCGCTGAGCCGCGTTGAAGCCCGCATCGCCCAGCGTCTCTCCCTGCCCGATGGCGAGGCCGGGACAGGTCGGCGAGGTGGTCCGTGAGGGTCGACAGACCCTGCTCTTAGCATTCTAAACATTCTAAATATTGCGTAGGCCTGCGGTTTATGGTTTCAATCAAGGCCGAGCCTGATCGTGAGGGCGGCTTTCCGACAGCGAAAGCACCCGGCGCATAGAGCGGGGAACCGCCATGGCGGATTACAGTTTCGAGCGCTTTGCCGTTCTCGTCGTCGAGGACAGCGCGTTCATGCGCACGATGATGCTCAACGCGCTCAAAAGCCTGGGCGTCGGCATCATCAAGACCTGCAACGATGGCGGTGAAGCGATCGAATTCCTGCAGCTCGTCCATTCCGATCCGATGAAGGCGGGGGTGCAGAAGATCGATATCATCATGTCCAACTGGGCGATGTCGCCGGTGGACGGCATGATGTTCCTGCGCTGGGTGCGGCGCCACAAGGATTCGCCGGACCGCTTCATTCCCTTCCTGATGATCACCGGTTATGCCGAAGAGGCCCGCATTCACGAGGCCCGCGACCTCGGCGTCACCGAATTCCTGTGCAAGCCGTTCACCATCAAGGCGATCTGCGAAAAGATTCTGGCGGTGGTCGACCGGCCGCGCCAGTTCGTCCACACCCGCGACTATTTCGGTCCTGATCGCCGGCGCAACAATCTCGAATTCGAGGGGCCGGACCGGCGCAAGCTGACCGACGACAGCGACGTCGTGGAGATCGTTCGTGGCTGACAAACCGAAAATCCAGGTCCGTTTCTACCGCTTTCAGAATCGGCTCAAGGAAAAGGCCGGAGGTGCCGGCGCCGGCGCCCAGGGGGGCGGCACCATCCCCGAAGACGTGCTGGCCCAGGCCACCGCGGCGCTGGAACAGATGGCCGAAGACTACCCCGACTGGGTGGCGCGGCTGATCAAGGAGCTTTACGAACAGCATCGGCGCTGCGTCGATACTCCGGACCAGCGCCGGGCCTTTTTCAAGACCATCCGCGACATCGCCCACGACATGCGCGGCCAGGGCGGCACCTTCGGCTATGACCTGATCTCGACCTTTGCCGATTCGCTTTACGATTTCGCCGGCCGCAGTTCCGGCATGACCGACAACCACGTCGAGATCATCAAGGCCCATATCGACGCCATGAACGCGGTGATCAAGGGCCGGGTGCGCGGCGACGGCGGCGACATCGGCCGGGCCCTGACCAAGAGCCTCGAAGAGGCGATTGCCAAGTACGAGCCTTAGGCGGGCTGCCGCCCCGTCGGTCACATTTCAACCGAGGGCAAGCCCATGACGCGACATGCCACACTGCCGATCCTGGTTGCGGTTCTCGCTTTCAGCCTGAGCGCCCGGGCCGCGGACCACAATGAACCGGCTCGCGACGAGGTGCCGGCGCACACGACCCTCCTGGGCTTCACCCCCTGGCCACCGGACCTGACGGAACAGGCGGTGGTCCGGGCTTACAGTTTCATCGACGAGCACGCCAATCTGATCGCCCATCATTTCGACAGCGGCGTGCCGTGGGATCAGGCGCTGGCCGATGCCCGCTTTCCCGGGCCGGTGGAAGAAGACTGGTCGACGCGCCGCCAGCTCACCCCGCGGCGCATGCCGGTCTATCTGGCGCTCACCCCGTTGAACGAGGACCGTGACGGCCTGGCGCTGGCCTGGAGCGAACAGGGCGACAATCAGCCGCTGTCCGGCGCATGGGCGGCCCGGCGGCTCAACGATGAACGGGTGAAGACCGCCTATCTCAACTATGTGCGGCGAGCCATCGCCTATTTCCGGCCCCGCTATCTGGCCATCGGGATCGAGAGCAACATCCTGATCTCCAAGGCGCCGCGGCTCTGGGACGACTATCTCGAGCTCAACGCCTATGTCTATCGGGCGATCAAGCGCGAGCATCCCGACCTTCCGGTGTTCGCCACCGTGCAATACGAGCACCTGCGCGGCATCGAGGACGAGGCCAAGGCCAACCTGCGCCTTCAGCAGCCCGGCGTGCGCCAACTGATGCAGAACAGCGATCTGATGGCACTCAGCACCTATCGCTTCGGGGTTATTCATCCCAATCCGATGACGCCGGATTATTTCGATCTGGCGGAGAGCTTCGGGCGGCCGGTGGCCGTCGCCGAAAGCGGCGACATCTCGAAGACCGTACGGGTCTTCGGCATGACCCTCAAGGCCAGCGAGGCCGACCAGAAGGCCTTCGTTACCGGTCTGCTGGCCCACGCCACGGCGCGCGGCTATCCCTTCGTCGTCAACTGGCTGGCAATCGATTTCGACCCGCTCTTGAAGCGACTGCCGAAGGAGGTGCGCGAGGTGGCGTCGATCTTTGTGCACACCGGATTGCAGCGCGCCGATGGCCGCAACAAGCCGGCGCTCGCCGTCTGGGACGCCTATCTGCAGGCCTCGTCCCTGTTCCCCTGTCCCGCCATTCTGCCGGCAGCGCACCCGGACGCCCATGGCAGGGCTCCGACGCGGTCCTGGTCCAATCCTGACCGCCGGCCGAAATCAGTAGAGCGACGCTAGCCTTTCAGCACGTTGAGGATTTCGTCGGGCTCGAGGCGGGCGGTGTAGTTGGCGTCGACGAAGGCCTTGACGATCACGCCATCGGTGCCGATCACATAGGTCGCCGGGATCGGCAGCTCGAAAGTGTCCTCGCCGTTGTGCGCCGGCAGGTCGATGCCGAACTGCGCGTAGATCGGGCGCAGTTCCTCGGCCAGCGTGAACACCAGGCCGAATTGACGCGCCACCCGATTGCCGACGTCCGAGAGCACATCGAACGCGAGCGCATGCTTTTCCGCCATCGTTTGAGAGTGCGGCGGCGTCTGCGGCGAAATCGCTACCAGCGAGGCGCCCAAGTCCTCGATCTCGGGCAACGCGTCCTGCAGCGCCTTGATCTCGAGATTGCAGTAGGGGCACCACTCACCGCGATAGAAGCTGATGACGACGGGACCTTTCTCCAGCAGCTCACTGAGCGAGACCTCGCCACCCTTGTGGTCTGGCAGCTTGAAATCGGGGGCGGTATCGCCTTCCTTCAATGCCTTGTTCTCGATGCCCGAAGCCTTCAGCTTCTCGGTCGCCTTCTGCATGATCTCCAGCACGTTGGCCGGAATCTGCCTGGCCGCCTCGGCGGTCATTTCCCTGATGCGTTCACTCAAAGACATGGTCTCGTCACTCCCTTCTGACAGGTCCGGATCATCCCCCCGATCGGCCCGCAGCCGTCATCTGTTATCATGTGCGCCGGCTGGGCCGCCAATCATCTTTTCGTGTGTTTCCGCCAGAGCCTCGCGCAAGACCTTCTTGTCGATCTTGCCGACCCCGGTCTTGGGCAGGGCATCCATGATCTCGATTGCGGACGGTACCTTGTAAGGGGCCAGTTCGGTGCGGCAGAATTGGCGCAGGGCCTCTGGGTCGAATGCGGCGCCGGCGCGCGGCACCACCGCGGCGATGACCGCCTCGCCCTTGTAGGCATGCGGCACGCCGACCACCGCCGCTTCGAGGATGTCGGGATGGCGGTGGAGCACCTCCTCGATCTCGCGGGGAAAGACATTGTAGCCGGAGACCAGCACCATCTCCTTCTTGCGGTCGCGGATGTACAGATAGCCGTCTTCGTCGAATTCGCCGATGTCGGTGGTATAGAGCCAGCCCCGTTTAAGTGTGCGTGCGGTTTCCTCGGGCAGATTGCGATAGCCCGACATGATCTGCGGCCCGCGCACCCGGATCTCGCCGGCTTCGCCGGCCGGCAGCACCCGGGTGCCTTCCTCCAGATCGACGATCTCGATCTCGGTTTCGGGCAGCGCGATGCCGGCCGATCCCGGTTTGTGGGGCCCAGTAAGCGGATTGAAGCTGACGATCGGTCCGCATTCGGTCTGACCATAGCCCTCGAGCACCGGCGCGCCGGTGGCTCGCTGCCAGCGCCGACACAATTCGGCCGGCAGGGCGGCCGAGCCGGAGTAGCAGAAATAGAGCGACGAGAAGTCGGTGCGGGCGAAATCCGGATGGCTGATGAGGCCGGTAAACAGGGTCGGGCTGCCGGCGAAAATGGTGATGCGCTCGCGCCCGAAGGCGGCCAGCGTTTCCTCCGGATCATAGCGCGGCAAGATCACCAGGCACGAGCGCGCATACACCATGTTGTACATCATCGAGGCGGCATAGACGTGAAACAGCGGCATTACGCAGAGCAGCCGCTCGGTCTCGGGCCGGGTCGGAATAAGGCCCTGCCATTGCCGGATGTTGGCGGCAATCGCCCCGTGGGCGAGATTCACCCCCTTGGCGCGCCCCGTGGTGCCGCCGGTGTATTGCAGGGTGGCGAACGTCGACGGCTCCGGAAACGGCTGCGGCAGTTCGGCGCTGTCATCGCCGCGCCATTGGGTCAGCCTTCGCCCGCCTTCGCCGATCGCCCAGGTGTGGGGAATGCCGAGCTCAGCGGCCAGGGGTGCCAGAACGTCCGCCTTTTCGGCGTCGAACATCAGGAGCGTCGGGGCGGCATCCGCGAGGATCTCGCGCAGCTCGCGCGCCGTATAGAGGGGATTGAGCGGCACCGCCTGCGCATGCGCCGCCTGAATGCCGAACATCGCAATGCAGATGTCGGGCGAATTGCCCAGCACCAGCGCCACCCGCTCGCCGGCTGCGCCGAGCGCCATCAATTCGCCGGCTAATCGGGCGGCACAGCGGGCGTATTCGGCGTAAGTGAGGCGCTCGTCGCCGCAGACCAGAGCCTCGGCCTGCGGTGCCGCTCGGACGGCGGCGGCCAGCATCTCGACGGTGCTGCGGAAGGCGTTGCTCATCGGGCTCCATCCTGAATCGCCGGACCGATTGGTCAAGGGTGCCGGCCCGTGCCATCCCTTGCAAGTGCCAAAAAGTCGGATAAGCCTGCCGCGGACGCGGTCGTCGCCATCGGAGGCGGCTCAACTCTGGGGGTGGGCAAGATTCTCGCCGTCCATGACGGCCTGCCCTGGATTGCCGTGCCGACGACCTGTTGCGGGTCCGGGATGACCCGCATTCGCGAGATGAAGATCGGCGCGAAGAAACGCACCCGGGTGGATGATGCTGCCTTTTCGAGGCGGCCTGCGAAGGCCACCCGCCGACCTGAGCCGAAGCCTTAGACGGGCGCGGAGCGGGGAACGGACCGACCCTACAGGGCGCAGCCGGCACCGCCCGGCGTGGAGCTGCCGGCGCGTTGGAGCAAGCCGGAGTCGGCCAGCGGCTGGGCGACATTGGCGCGCCAGCCGGAGGCCGACGAATAGTCCCGGCCCAGAACCATCTGCGGCGACAGCTCGGGCCATGACTTGCCGTCGCGGTAGTCGAACAGCAGCGCCATGGCGATATATTCCCGCGGGTACCAGAATCCATTCAGCACCTTGGCAAGTGCGAAAACTTTTTCTTCCGACATGCCTTGCGAGATCGCCAACTCGAGGAACCCGAGCATGGCCGAGCCGTGGTTGCAGTCCTGGGCAGCGGCATTGTTGTCGCAGCACGGGCGGTAAATGCCGTTCGCCAGCGCCGCAATCTTGGTTTCCTGGTCGGGCGTCAGGGACAGGGTCTCGACCTTGGCGAAATAAGCCGCTCCGTTGCTTTCCTTGCCCAGCGTCCAGCCGCCGGTGCTGGCAAGTCTGGCCAATTCGTCGTCGCTGAGCGGCATGGCGGTGCGGGAAAAACCGGTCTTGGTGGCCAGTCCCAGCGGCCACAGCAAGGTGAGCAGATCGGTGCTGTTATCAACGGATATGACGATGCCGCCATCGTCGGCCCCGTACAGGACCTTCATCATCCAGGCCGGGACTCCGCCCCGATCCTTGTAAATCGCGGTCAGTTTCTCGGGAACGATGACGCCGGCCTTGACCAGCCGGGCGATCGAATCGCCGAACTCGACGCCGGTGTGAACCTCGGCCGGGAGCACCTGACGCTGTGCCGCCTCGATCGGATCGGGGGTCAGATAGTCAAAGAGGTCGCGACTGAAAAAGCCGGCCGTATAGGCGCCGGCGACCGCCGCCGTCGACCAGAGAATCTGCCGTCTGCTGATTGTCATCACACTGTCCTCGCTGGAAATCCGCCGTTTCTTCCAGAGCGCTGCCGTGGTCGCCAAGCCGGTCGACGCAGCACCACTGACCGCTCAGGCGGCCTTGTCCGGGTCGTCGGAGGCGGCATCCGGACCTTTTCCACCACCGCAGCAGCCACCACCGCCGCCACGACCGCCACCGCCGCCACCATGGCGGTGACCGAAGAGATGCATCGCGCCCATGCCTCCGAACAAAAGGAGCCAAATCCAGTTTTCACTCAGCCATTCCATATTGGATCTCCGCCGATCGTAGCCGTCAACTTATGAGCGGCCGGTTAATCGATGACCCGACCTGCCCGCGCGACGGCCCAAATTTAAACGCCGCACCCGGGGTATTCAGGGCGCATGCCGAAGAGCCCGGCAAACCGTTAGAGCCGATATGAGGCCTAAAGTCCATAGGTTCAAGAGGGGTTTTCTGGCGGCGAGCCGCATCCTGTCTCGACCGGGGTTCAAATTCGATTTACGGGACCCATTTTTCCATTATATTGAACGCAATATCTCCGCCTCCGTCCGACATGAGGAACACGCCATGAGCCAGGCGTTCTATCAGCATTTGCAAAAGGAAACGGCGGCCTTGAACGAGGCCGGTCTCTACAAGACCGAGCGCGTCCTGCATACCCCGCAAGGCGTGCCGATCACCGTCGATGATGGCATTGGCGGCACGCCCCGGCGGGTGCTCAACTTCTGTGCCAACAACTATCTGGGGCTGGCGAACGAGCCGGCTTTGGTGGCGGCGGCCAAGGATGCGCTCGATCGCTACGGCTTCGGCATGGCCTCGGTGCGCTTCATCTGCGGCACGCAGTCGCCGCACAAGGAGCTGGAGGCGCGCCTTGCCCGGTTTCTCGGTAAAGAGGACGCAATTCTCTATTCGTCCTGCTTCGATGCCAACACCGGGCTGTTCGAAACCATCCTCGGCGAACAGGACGCGATCATCTCGGATGCGCTCAATCACGCCAGCATCATCGACGGCGTCCGCCTTAGCAAGGCGCGCCGGCTGCGCTATGCCAACAACGACATGGCGGAACTGGAGGCGCGGCTGCGCGAGGCCCAGGATTGCCGCTTTCGTCTGATCGCCACTGACGGCGTTTTCTCGATGGACGGGATCGTCGCCAATCTGCCGGCGATCTGCGATCTTGCCGAGCGTTACGATGCCCTGGTGATGGTCGATGATTCGCACGCCGTCGGCGTGCTTGGCAAACATGGCCGCGGTTCGCCCGAGCATTGCGGGGTAATGGATCGCATCGACATCCTCACCGGCACCCTGGGCAAGGCCCTGGGGGGCGCGTCGGGCGGCTATACGGCGGGGCGCGCCGAGCTGGTCGCCTGGCTGCGCCAGCGCTCGCGCCCGTACCTGTTTTCCAATGCCCTGGCCCCGGTGGTGACGTGTACCAGCCTGAAGGCGCTGGATATCATCGAATCGTCGAACGCCCTGCGCGCGCGACTTCATGAAAACAGCCGCATCATGCGCCGGGGCCTGGAGGCGGCGGGCTTTACATTGGCCGGCGCCGATCATCCGATCATTCCAGTGATGATCGGCGACGCCGCACTGGCCGCACAGATGGCCGACGCCTTGTTGCAAGAGGGCATCTACGTGATCGGCTTTTCATTCCCCGTGGTGCCCAAAGGGGCGGCGCGCATCCGCCTGCAGATGTGCGCCGATCATACGTCCGAGCAGATCGAACAGGCCGTCGATGCGTTCGTGCGGATCGGCGCTCGCCTCGGCGTCATCGACGGTGGCCGCAAGGAGAACGGTGCATGAAAGCCCTGGTCAAGAAACGGGCCGGGCGCGGCATCTGGATGGAGGATGTACCGGAGCCCGAGATCGGCATCGACGACGTGCTGATCCGTATCCGCAAGACGGCGATCTGCGGCACCGACCTGCACATCTACAACTGGGAGGATTGGGTGCGCGACGCGGTCCCCATTCCCAACGTGCTGGGCCATGAATTCGTCGGCGAGGTGGCCGCCATCGGCGCCAACGTCGATGGCGTCGAGGTCGGACAGCGGGTCTCCGGCGAAGGCCATATCGTCTGCCATATCTGCCGCAACTGCCGGGCCGGCAAGTACCATCTGTGTCGCAACACCAAAGGAGTCGGCGTCAACCGCCCCGGCGCCTTCGCCGAATATCTGGCGATTCCGGCGGCCAACGTCTACAAGGTGCCGGACGATATTCCGGACGACATCGCCGCCATTTACGATCCCTTCGGCAACGCGACACATACGGCGCTGTCCTTCGATCTGGTCGGCGAGGACGTGCTGGTCACCGGCGCCGGGCCGATCGGCATCATGGCGGCCGCCATTGCCCGCCACGTCGGTGCCCGCCATGTGGTGATCACCGATATCAATCCCTACAAGCTGGAGCTGGCGCGAAAAATGGGCATTCGCCACACCGTGCATGTCGGCCATGAGACCATCGCCGCCAAGTTCGAGGAGCTGGGCATGCGCGAGGGCTTCGACGTCGGCATGGAAATGTCGGGCACCGGCGCCGCCTTGACCGAGCTCATCGGCTGGATGAACCCCGGCGGCAAGGTGGCGCTGCTCGGCATTCCGCCGGATGGCACCGGGATTAAATGGACCGACGTGATCTTCAAGAGCCTGACCATCAAGGGCATCTACGGGCGCGAGATGTTCGAGACCTGGTACAAGATGACGGCGCTCCTGCAATCGGGCCTCGATCTTGGCCCCGTCATCACCCACCATTTCCCGGTCGATGACTACGCGCAGGCATTTGCGCTGATGAACCAGGGTCACACCGGCAAGGTGATCCTCGACTGGACGGCGTGAGGCGAGGGGTGGTCTACGGGTCGGGCACGATGTCGGAGACGACGGTGGTCCGGGTGTGATCGGATTTGAACGGCACCGTCCCGTGCCACATGTAGGACGGAAAGATCGCCACCACCCCTTCTTCGGGCTGAACATAGCGCCTTGGTTCCAGCGGCGGATCGAAGCGGGCGCCGGGCTGGCCGAAGTGAATCCAGCCCTCGTGGCGGTTGGAACCGGCGACCACGGGCGGCAACGAGACATAGAAGCAGGAGCTCAGCCAGCCGGCCGGATGAACGTGATTGGTGTGCCAGCCGCCGTTGCGCAGCCGCACGGTAAAGGAGCCGGAAAATTTGACCCTGTCGCAGCGGCGCGAATGCAGCGGGTGGTCGGGATCGTTGTCGAGGTCGGCGATGTATTCGGCCAGCACCTTGCGCAGTGACTGCTTGTAAAGCTCGACCAGCTCGATGTTCTTGTCGAACAGGCCCTCATACGACTGCGAGCCGCCGCGCACCGTCTGATCGAGGGGATGGCGCCGGGTCGGGCTGTGCAAGGGCGTCAGCGCCTCGTTGAGATCGCGGGTAAAGCTGGCGATGTCGCGGTAGCCGTCGGGCAGCGGCAGTTCGAAGACGCGCACCATCTTCTCGTAGTCGTTGACATAATCGTAACGCGGATCGCCGAGGAACCCCCAGCAGTCGGCCTCATAGGCGATCAGCTCCTGATCGAGCGGATCGAGCCGGCGTGCGTTGGTCATGATCTCCAGCGCCGCCCGGTATTCGCGCAGCCGCAGAAGCGTATCGGCATAGTGCAGGAAATAGCGGGGCTCGGACTCGTCGAGCTCGAGGCAGGTCTGATGGCAGGGCAGGGCGTCCGTCTCGCGCCGTTGCGAGGCCAGTGTTCGTGCCAGCAGATCGTAGAGCCTTGCCATCGGGCCAAAACGGTCGATGGCATCGCGCAGGGTTTTCTCGGCCGCCTCGAAGGCGGTGGCCAGGATCAGTTTTTCCGCATAGTTGACCCACAGATCCAGCGAATCCGGCTGGCGCCGGATGGCCTGCGGGTAGGATTGCAGAAACCTGTCGCGCCGGCCGTTCATCCACAACAGCTGGTTGACGTCGTAATGCGCCTCTTCGAAGTCGGGCTTGAGTTCGAGCGCCCGGTTGTAGGCCGCTTCCGCCTCGTCGACGCGCTCGAGCAGTTGCAGGGCATGGCCGAGGTTGTAATGGGCCTCGGCAATCTCGGGGCTCATCCGGATGACCTCGCGGAAGCAGGCGACGGCCTCCTCAAGCTGCCCGGCGCGCCGCAGCGAGACCGCCAGATTGTGCATCGCCTTGACATAATCGGGACGAATGTCGAGCGCCTTGCGATAGGCGGCGATCGCCGCGTCGAAATCCTTGCGGTTCTGATGGGCGTTTCCCAGGGAATTGTAGGCCTGGTAATAGTCCGGCCGGGCGGCGGTGGCGCGGGCCAGGGCCTCGATCGCCGCCTCCAGTTCCCCGGTCGCCGTCAGGGCGAGCCCGAGGTTGTGCCAGGCTTCGGCGTAGTCGGGCTTGAGCCCGGTCGCCTTGCGGTAATGATCGACCGCCTCGCGCACACGTTCCAGCGCCATCAGCAGATTGCCGAGATTGTTGTGGACATGCGGCTGCCCGGGCGCTACTGCCAGCGACTTGCGCATCAGGCGCTCGGCGGTATCCAGGTCGCCCATCTGCTGGCGTAACAAACCGTAAAGCTGCAGCGCATCGCTATGTTCGGGCTGCGCATCGAGGACCTGACGATAGAGATCGGCCGCCTTTTCCAGCCGGCCGCCCTGATGGTGCGCCATGGCGGCGCGCAAGTTGGCTTCGACGGGCATGTCCCCCCTCCCTCGCGCCAGTCGGTTCCCGATATCCGGAGCAGGGCGCCGTTTGCGCGAGCCTCTGTCGCTCGACAGGCTTTCAGAGTCCACGCGAATCGCGAGCCAGACCATGCGACCCGTTGTCGCGGCGAATTAGAGGCAATAAAGGTGGCGGCTGGCCCGGGCACTCCGGACAAATCGACGGCGGCCTGCGATCAGACCGCCGTCGTTGCACTGCAGTGTGGATGTGTTTCGGTCAGACGCGCCTGCGGCGCCGCACAAGACCAAGTCCGGCGAGACCGAACCCGAGAATCGCCAGCGATGCCGGCTCGGGAATCTGGCCGCCACCGTTGTCACCCGCGACGTTGGCGGTGCCGCTGATCGAGGTGACGAGAAGGCCGGAGATGGAGATAATTCCGACATCCCGGACCCGAAAATCGAGCGTGTTGATGCCGCTGATAAAGCCCGAAGTGATCGAGAAGCTGCACAGTGACGAGAAACCGCCGCAGGTATTGCCGGTGCTCACACCGTTGATCAGGATGTCGAGGCCGGTATTGTCGGTCGCCCACTGGCCGCTGATCAGCGCCGAGGCCGGATCGAGCCCGGTCAGATCGAATGTCGTGCGCAATGTGCGGATCACATTGGTCGGTGTTCCGTTGACCGTCTGCCACACCCAGCGGTAGCTGCCGGTATTCGGCACCCAGGTCACCGGAATGGCGTCCCGGATGACAACCGCCGGCTGGCTTGTCAACACAACGGTATAATGGGGATCGTTGGAGCCCGCCGGAAGCGCATTGCCGGCGCCGTCGACACCGGTCGCGAAAAGCCCGGGGATGGGCACGGCCTGGGCCGATCCCATGCTGGCGATCAACAGTCCCGCCATCAGCAGACATCGCCTCAAGATACTCAAATCCATTACTGTTTTTTTCCTTCCATTTTGCAGTCAAGACCGAACTGAATCCGGGAGCGTTCTTCGCTCCGCGCGCAATCGAGCAAGATTTGTGCCGACCCGCGAATTACATTGATTTATAATAATTTTCAATGCCTTGTGATCGAAGTGAAGGTCTCCGGACGTCCGGACCGTTAAGGATTCCGACAATCCGGGACCGGCGTTTCCAGAAATGGGACAGGTGATTTCATGGCAGCGGCGCCACCGGCGCCCGGACAAATCGACGGCGGCCTGCGATCAGACCGCCGTCGTTGCACTGCAGTGTGGATGTGTTTCGGTCAGACGCGCCTGCGGCGCCGCACAAGACCAAGTCCGGCGAGACCAAAGCCCAAGATCGTCAATGTGCCGGGTTCCGGGATTTGATTGTTGTCACCACCTCCGTGACCATCTCCGGCGGTGACGATGTCGAATTGATTGATTGCAAAATCCTCGGAATTTGTCAGCCCGATATCAATTCGGGCGATATCGACGGCGTCGCTGAGGACACCGACGAAAATGGCCGAATTGTCGCCATTGGAGTTCGAGATCCCGGCCAGTGTAAAGGCACCGAGGCTCACCCCGCCGCTGTCGAACGCCTCGATCCGGCCGGTGTAGGGACCGAACAAATCCTGCTGAACTTGCGCTCCGCCGCCGGCGATCAGACTGCCAAAGTTCAGCGTGATCGGTCCGGGCTGGTTCCTGGTCCAGAGCAGCTTGTCGCCGGCAGCAAAAACGCCGCCCCAGCCGCTGCCCTGATCCCGTCGCTCCATGGAGCCGCTAGGAATCGATACGCTGACCGAGATGCCACCGTTGCTGGTCACTGCGGCCGGGTTGCTGACGATGGTAAGGTCCGGTCCCAGTTGACCCCAATCGATAAAGTCGGTGCCGCCCAGAGCGCCGCGGCTGGTCACGAATATCAAGCCGGCCTGTGCCGGCAGGGCGGCCAGCAGCGTGCCAAAAGCAACAAGCGATAGTACAAAAAAACGCATTCTCATGTAGAACTCCCTTCCATTTTTTTGTGTCGCGGTCAGGCGACGCATGCAACGTCGGCCCCTTGCGGCCCCCCTGCAAGCCACGGGCCTATTTTCCGAAAAACCCCGAAGCAAAATCCGGGCCAAATTTTGAATCCATTTGAAATCAATTTGTTAGTGAGGGTGGGCTGGATCGACTGTTAAAATTTCCGACAGTCCGGAATCGATGTCTCTTGAAAAACTCCTTGGATTTCAATATGTTGGCCTGAGCCTCTCGATCGAGGTTCATTCCAGACTGTCAAAAATCCCGACACTTCCGTGCCGTCGCGCTGCCCGTCTCCGTCTGGTCCCGATGCCGGTCCCGACATGGTTCAGGGGGTGGCCTCCGGGCCTCGGCTTTCGTCTTGGTCGTCGTCGCGATAGATCAGCGGCCGGCGATTTTCGGGCCGTTGGACAAGCTGAAGGCGCACCACGTCGGGGCGCGCATAATGGCCGGCGGAATCGATCAGCATCTTGGCATCGGTAATCGCGGTGAAATCGAGATCGGCGTAGAGAATGCATTCCCGGTCCTGCTCGGGTCCTGCCAGATAGTCGCCCCACGGCCCGACGATGGCGGCAAAGCCGCCACCCGGTTGCAGTGTGTGGAGATTGCCGCCCTCGCCCAGCGCCGCGATGATCTCGGGCGTAAGCAACGCGGTCGCATTGATCACGAAGGCCTGGGCTTCCCAGGCGTAGTTGCGGATGGCGGCGTCCATCACTCCCGTCAGATGCGGCTGGCCGCCCGGCCAGTTGGCGATGTGGATCTGTTCGCCTTGGGCCTGCAGGGCATAGCGGTAGAGCGCGTTCGAGTGCTCGGCACAGATCAGCCCGCCGACCCTTGCAAACGGCATGTCGAACACGCCGATGTCGGCGCCGTCGCCCATGCCCCAGATCATGCGTTCGTGCGCGGTCGGCACCAGCTTGTGCCGCTTGCCGAGAATGTGCCCCTCCGCATCGATGAAAAGCTGGGTGTTATAAAGCGTGCCACCGTCACGCTCATTGAGGCCGATGACCGCGTGGACACCGGCCTCGCGGGCAGCCGTGCACAGGCGCGTCGTCGCCGGACTCGGAATCTCCACTGCCTGCTCGAACAGGGTGCGGTTGAACGGGGCCGATGACACCGGGTCCAGCAGCTTCGCCCAGTAGGGATAGCCGGGAATGAAGGTTTCCGGAAAGGCGATCAGTCGGGCACCGTTCCCGCCGGCCTCGCGAATGGCGTCGCAAACCTTCTCCACCGTCGCCTCGCGGTCCAGAAACACCGGCGCCAGTTGCGCGGTGGCGACCTTGACCGTCCTTGTCACTCCTTGACCCTCCGTCTTCGGCCGGTCGTTCCTGCCGGCTCATTGCTGTTCATGTTGGCACGGAATCGGGGTCCTGGCCAGCATGCGGCCAACCGGCGCTGGTCAGGCAGACATTTAAGCGAACTAATAAAGATTCAGCATATATTAGGAAAATCAATTTAAAAAACCTCTATACTGAGTTATGCAGTGTATTCTATTTTAGTAAAATGAGATTTGTTGTTTACATCCAATTCACATCCAGAGAATTATTCTATGTGCGGCCGGAAATTCAGCCGGCTTTTCAATAAGCGCAAAATAAATTGCAGATATTCTTATAGCTATGAAGGAGTTTTTCCTATGACGGAATGCGGTCATGTCAAGCGCCCGAAGGCACGGGTGAGTCTGCTGTCCGGCGTTCTTTTCGGCGCCCTGCTTGTGGCCGGACCGACGATGGCCCAGGAGATCATCGTTGGCCCGCCGGTCGGCCCGGCGCCGCCGGGCGGTGCTCCGGTACCGCCGGTTCAGCCGCCCGGGGTCCCGCCGGTTCAGCCGCCCGAATTCGTGCCCCCGCCGGTGCCTGGCATTGGCGACGAATTGCCCGGTTTCGATCTCTCGGATTTCGGTGAAAATGCGGGCGAGGACATCGATATCCCGGATCTGCCGGGCGATCATCCCGATGATATCGATCGTCCCGATGATGTCGATCATGCGGAAGACGTGGATCGGCCGGATCACGACTTCGACCTCGCCGATGAGGT
>CAZZKF010000021.1:0-24919 GCA_964654995.1 uncultured Alphaproteobacteria bacterium
CACAAACAGCGCGCCGCCGTCAATCTTCGTCATGATTCTCTCTCCCGCCAGAAAATGCTACTTCACCTGCCGCTTGCCCCCGGCCCGCGCGACAAATGTGGCACCGGGGGGATGCGGCGTGTTGTTACAGCGGGCGCCGGCATCTGCCGGCGCCCCGGTTCATCGGGCCATCAAAACCGGTAGGTCACGCCGAGCCCCCATTCGCGCGGACGGCCGAAGTAGGCTTCGGCGGTTCCGAAACTGTCGAGCGCAGCAATTCCGTTCTCGATGTAGCGTGTGTCCGTGAGATTGGTGATGAAGAAAAACGCCTGCCAGGCTTCGGAACTATGCTCATAGGTGAGCCGGGCGTTGACCAGACTGTACCCCTTCTGGGAGATCGCCGGGGTGTTGTTGACGTCGTTCTCGATGCGCGCCTTGTAGGCGTAATCCCAACGCATGGAAAGGTCACCGCTGGCGCCGACGAAAATCCGGTACTCGAGCGACAGGTTGACGTTCCACTTCGGTGTTTTCGGGAACTTGCTGTCGGTGGTAATCGTTGCCCCCGGTGCCAGCTTGGTGAACTTGGCATCGATAAAGCCGATGCCGCCGGAAAGCTCCAGATTGGCGATTGGACGCGTCAGCAGTTCAATCTCGAAGCCCTTGACCTTGGCCTTGCCGGCGTTCTCGACGACGAGCAGCAGATTGCCCTCGGGCGTGGCGCGAACGCTGGAAAGCTGGATATCGGTATAGTCATTGTAAAACAGCGCCGTGTTGAAGCGCAGGCGCCGGCCGAACCATTCCGATTTCAGCCCCACCTCGTAGGACCACAGGAATTCGGGATCATAGGATTCCACCTCGCCCTGGGTGGTCGGACGACCATTGAAGCCGCCGCTTTTGAAGCCGCGGGCTGCCGAGCTGTAGAACAGCAGATCGGGGCTCGCCTGATATTCGATTCCGAACCGTGGCGACACTGAATTCCAGTTATCGCTGATGACCGTCGGCGGCACCACGAACGTGCCGGCGTTCTTGCGGATATGGGTCAGGCTGTAAGTCTTTTTCTCATAGGTATAGCGCAAGCCGGCGGTGAGGCTCAGCCGATCGGTCAGGTTGAACGTGCCTTGACCAAAACCGGCATAGCTCTTGATCGAGATGTCGTTGAAGATGAAAAACTGTAGATCCAGGAACTGGTTGAAGGGGTTGCCGGCACCACCCGCACACGGAGGCGTGCCGCCGGGGCCCAAACAGATCAGCGGCCCGGGCAGCATTTCAAGGGCATTGAACAGCCCGCCGGCGAGATCGACGTCGGTATTGTCTACCGCATCCTCGTCGAACAGATAACCACCCGCCAGCCAGTGAAGACGCTCGCCGAAACTTGATCCCGAGAATTGCAGCTCCTGGCTGAACTGATTCTGGGCTGTCTGGTTGAAGGTGTGGACGTAGGTGGCCGGCGAGCCGTCGCCGTCACGGGCAAAATCGGCCTCCTGATCGCGGTAGGCGGTGATCGACTTGATATTGACGGTTCCGAGATCCCAGTCGATGGTCAGGGCCAGTCCCCACTGGTCCAGATTGTTGATGCTGCGTCCCGTCTGCAGGGTATCGAAGGGATCGGCCTGGATCAGGTCGGAGGTGATCGGCTGGCCGCTGGGAAAGCCGACAAGGGCATTCCACAGCTGCAGGATCGGGGCGTTGGTCGGATCGACGAAGACCAGAGCCTGCTGCACCGATTCCTCGCGCACCCGGCTGTAATCGGCGCTCAACGTCACATCGACATTGTCGCTTGCCAGCCAGCGCAGCACCAGCCGGCTCGAATCGCGATTGATGTCGCCCAATTTCTTGTTGTCGATGAGGCGACGGCCGTAGCCGTCGCGATTGCGCGACGAGGCCGCAAACTTGGCCAGCAGCTTGTCTTCGACCAACGGGATATCGATGCTCAGATTGGCGTCGATACGGCTGTAGTTTCCACCGGTTACGGTCGCCCGCCCGGCGAAGTCATTGCCCGGCTTGGCGGTGACGATATTGATCGCGCCGCCGATCGTGTTCTTGCCGAACAGCGTGCCCTGGGGCCCGCGCAGGACCTCGACCCGCTCGAAGTCCAGGACATCGAGCACGCCACCCATCGAACGGGCGAAATAGACGCCGTCAACGTAAATTCCGACCCCGGGATCGGTGGTCAGCAGAAAATCCTGCTGACCGACACCACGAATGTAGATTTGCGCATTGGTGCCGCTGCCGCTGCCGTTTGTGCTGAAGCTGAAGTCCATGTTGGGTGTGGAGCGGCCGATATCGCTCAGACTTTCGATCGTCCGGCGCTGCAAATCGGCCGCCGAAAAGGCGGTGATCGAAATCGGCGTTTCCTGCAGGCGTTCCTCGCGTTTGCGCGCGGTGACGATGATTTCCTCGATGGTCACGTCCTGCGCCTCGTCTTCGGCCTGGGCGCGTGCCGGCGCGATTGCCGCAGTTGATGTCACAAGGATGGTGATCCAGCCCCAGCAGGCAATTGCCATGAGCCCCTTGCCCCAGTCCGGCAGGCGGGCTCTGTCTGATACGAGCGTTCCGGTTGAACGTGCGATTATCCTTTCACCGCGCATTCCTTCCTCCCATTTTCCTCTTCCGCAGCTTTCAGTGCAGACTCCCCAAGCATCTAGAGTACTTCGATCGTGACGATGAGTTCTTGTCCCAGCGCGCCGTCAAACTTGACGCCAAGCGACATCGACTGCACCGCCTCAAGGGCCGCGCGGGGAAAACGGAACAGGGGGTGTCAGATGAGGAAGGGTGGGCGTCCGGTTGCCGGTCCGTTGGGGGGTGATGGTCGTGTCACCGGACTTTTCCGGTGACGCGCCTGGCGGCGATGATCGCGCGGCGAGATGCCGTAGCGGGCCCGGAAGACGCGACTGAAGTGGGCGGCGTCGTTAAAACCCCAGCGGAAGGCGATCTGGGTAATGCTGAACTGGGCAAATCGCGGATCGGCCAGCTCGGCGTGGCATTTCTCAAGGCGCCGTTCGCGGATCCAGGCGCCAACCGTCACGCTTTCCGCTTCGAACAACCGGTGCAAGTGGCGCGTCGACATCTTGAGGCTGGCAGCGATCCGGGCTGGCGTCAGGTCGGGATCGGTCAGACTCGAATCGATAAATCGCTTGATATAGGCGATCTGAGCGGTCCGTGTTCCCGGTGCGGCGGGTGACTCGCCGACGAGAACAGTGCGGTCCAGGAGGGACGCGGCAAGATCGAGGATGGGGTCGAGCATGGCCGACGATTCATCGTTCGACATCTGCAGCGCCTGAAGGAAGGTCGAGCGGAAGAAATAGGACGCCACCGCCCCCAGCCCGGCGCGCCCCGAGACGGCCATGGCATATGGCAATCTGCGGTGTTGCAGACGGGTCTCCAGCACCGTGCGCGGCAGATTGACCGAGAGCTGATTGAAGGACTTCTGGAAACGGATCCGCAACGGCCGGCCTGAATCGAGCAGCGCCATGTCGCCGGGCCGAAGCACCGCCTCATTGCCGTCCTGTGTCAGGGCGCAGGTTCCTGAAAGCTGGGTGATCAGATACAGATTCTGGTCGTTGGAGACCAGGTTTTGACGCCGGGTGCGCGCGATCCTGTCGATATTGGCGGAAACCCGGGCGAGATCGAACCCCGCCACCCGGCGCACGTCGATGATGCCGGCGAACCGTTTCGGCTCGCAGCAGGAAACGTCAAATGCTCCGCAGCCGTGGGTCAGATCCTGGCGCCAACCCTCGTAGGCCACTGCTCCGTCATAGACCTGCCGGAGCACGACATGTTCGCTCTGCTCGCGCAGCGACATGCATTACCTCCCCACTCCTCCACTAACAGCTTATCGGCGCAAACAACCCAGTCAAGAGCGATGCATTCGGGTTCTAGCGCACGTAAAGCTGGACGAGGGGAGCGCGGGCCTCGGAATCGGGCCGGCGGACCACCTGCTCGGGCGTTACCCCAAGTTCGAGGAGCGCGGTAAGAGCGGTGCGCAGCGCCGCTTCAGCGCGCGCACTGTCAGCCGGCGCATGGGTGACGAGCAGATCGAAGCGGACATCCGGGACTTGGGCGCGAGCAGCCTCGACGACTTTGGCCAAACCATCCTCGAACGCCGGAGAAGCGGTTTCAAAGCGAATGGTCAGCAGCGCCTGACGGCCGGCAAAATCGGCAAGCACGTCCTGGCGCATCCGGGCGCCAGTTGCTCCCGGCCGCAGCAAGGCGAGTTCACTGGCCCGGGTCAGGGTAAGAACCGTGTCGGTCTGCTGCGTGCGCCGGATCCGGCCATAGAGCTCGCCACCGCGCGCCAGCAGGCGGGTGGCGGTCTCCAGGTTGGCGGGTGTGCGGCTGTCGGCGTTCTGGAGGCTGGCGTAAAGCTCGACTGCGCCGGCAAGAGTATCCGCCAGCCGGGAGTTCAGCGTCGACAGATCTGAGGCGATCATGTCGTAGCGTGTCAACGCAATCTGGGCGCCGTGCCAGTTATCCGGCGTACGATCGCTTTGAAACGCTGCCATGGCCGTCTTGAAGGCGTTGTCAAGCTCGCCCACCGTGCGCCGGTTGGCGGCAAACTCGGTCTCGAACTGGCGCAGGTGCGCGGCCAGCGCCTTCAGCTTCCGGTCAACCGCGGCAGCCTGGAGCGGGACCGGGGTCCCGGGTATCGAGTCAGGGCTTTCGGCCTTTGCCGCAGCGCCCGGTGCCGGCTGCGCGGCTTGTGTCGGGGCTGCCTGGAAGCCTTCGGCAAGCGATGGCCATTTGCCGCTGCTGGAGGCCGTGCAGCCTGACAGTGCGATGGCTGCTGCCAATGTCGGCAAAATGATTAGAGATCGGCGCATGCTGAACCCCTTTTCGCCGTCAATTCTGGTCTCTTCGAACGCCGCACGTCCCCATGCGCGTCGACCGGTCGACCGGGATCGACTTGATGAAATCGCAATGGCTTGCCCGGCGAGGTGTGCTGCACAATGCGACATGGGTATGCCCGAGAGGTGGAAAAGACGCTGCCGGCAGTTGCCGTGGCAGCCAGGGTTGGGCTCTTATCCACCGTGGCTCGCCCGTCTTTCTTGGCCGATGCACCCACATCGTATGCAACCGGGCGCCTCGCTCCGGCGCTCAAAAGCACACCGATCAAATGGCTCCGGCAGACCGGACAAAGCTCTAGCATGAGGGCTCATTGCTTACAAGCGCCCCTGCCACCATTGTTTTCCCGGCCAACAAAAAGCATGTATCGTCTTCTGTGTGCTTCCATCGGTGGCGAGCGTTCAGCGGTATCAGGGATGAAGTAACGGGCGAGGACTGAAGATGACCGCACGCGCCACATCGATCGACGATCTCAAGAGCCGCACAAGCCGCCTCATTACCGAAGAAGGGATGGCCCATGCCCTGAAGTTCCGTCCGAGGCCCACGGACGTGATCATTGCCACCTATCCCAAGGCCGGCACCACCTGGATGCAGCAGATCGTTCATGGGCTGAGGACCCGGGGCGACATGGATTTCGATGAAATCACGGCCGTCACGCCATGGATCGAGATTGCTTACGACATGGGGTTGGACCTTGAAGCCGACCACAAGGGCGAACCTCGCGCGTTCAAATCTCATTGGAACGGCGAACAGGTGCCGCCCGGATGCCGCTATATCTGCATAATACGGGATCCACGCGACACCATGGTGTCCTTTTTCAATTTCATGAATGGCTGGTTCGTGGAACCCGGTACGGTTTCCGTAGACGAGTTCACCGACTTCATCATCAGGCGCGAACACCCCATTGGAGATTACTGGAGCCATTTGAAGACCTGGTGGAAGCGCCGCAAGGAACCGCAGGTCCTGTTGGTTGCGTTTGAGGATATGATAGAAGATCTGTCCGGAAACGTGCGGCGTGTCGCGGAATTCATCGGACATGGTGAGGATGAACAGGCAATCAGGATTGCCACCCGGCAGGCCAGCTATGATTTCATGAAGGCACATGAACACCAATTCGATGATCATCTGGTGGCCGAGACGAGAAATCATGCCTGTGACATCCCGGGTGACGCCAGGTCCAGCAAGATCAAATCCGGCACGGTGGGCGGCCATAAGGATGTTCTGAGCGATGTGACGCTGGCACGCCTCGACGAGGCGTGGGGCCGCGAGATTGAGGCGGTGTTCGGCTATGAGGACTACGATGACCTTAGACGCGCGCTCAAGGCAGGTGAATGAATCTCTGGTCTTCGATGACGTGCGGTCCTAACGAAAACCCGTTGCCCGGCGGCTCTTGCGCCCGAGCCAGGCAACTCGATCGACAGGACGAAGCGTTTTGAGCGAGACCGTCTCATCTTGGGATGTCCCCGGCATCCACAGGTTTCTGGATGCCGTACCGCATATCCGGGCATTGGGCTTGCAGATTGAGGACGCCAATTCCGATGGTGTCATCCTGCGTCTGCCCTATCAGGACAAGCTGATCGGTGATCCGGAAAGCGGTGTGATTGCCGGCGGCGCCATTACTTCGTTGCTGGACACCACGGCTGGTGCCGCGGTCGTTATGGCTTTGCCCGAATTCCGGCCGATCGCGACGCTCGACCTGCGTATCGACTATCTCAAGCCGGCCATACCGGGCGAGGATGTGTTGGCGAAGGTGCAGTGTTACCGATTGACTCGCTGGATCGCCTTCGTTCGCGGGCTGGCCTACCACCGGGACCCGCACGATCCGATTGCCAACTGCGCAGCCACCTTCATGGCCACCGGAAGCGAACCTCTGTGCCCGCCAGCTCCGGGGACCCGGCCATGACCCTGATCGAGGCGCTGGCCGAGGCGCGGGAACGCGGCGATCCGACAGGTGTGATCTCCGCCATACCCTACGTGCGCTTTTTGGGTATTGAACTGGAAATGCAGGGCGATCGGCCAATCGCGGTGATGCGTTACCGGGAAGATTTGATCGGCAACCCGATCCTGCCGGCCCTGCACGGCGGTGCGGTTGGCGCGCTTCTGGAGATCGCCGGCCTGATCGGGCTGGTCTGGCAGATCCGCTGCCCGGTGCTACCCAAGACCATCGATGTTGCCATCGATTACCTGCGCGCCGGCCGGCCCGAAGATACCCGGGCCGAAGCCAGCATCACCCGTCAGGGGCGGCGCATCGCCAACGTCCGGGTGGAAGCCTGGCAAAAAACTCGGACCAAACCGATTGCCGCCGCCCATATTCACTTTCTGCTGGACCGGCCGTAGTTTTTCAGCTTAATGGCATCAAAAGCCCGCGGCACATTCAAGCGGATCATGAGCAAAAGAACGACATGAGCAGAATTACACGAAGACAACTTCTTCATACGACGTCGGCTGCCGGCGCGTTGCTTGCGTTACAGGGGCTGCTGCCGGCCTGGGCGCGCAGCGCCGTGCGCCCGGAGCAATGGGCGACGCTGGGCATCGCATCCAACGAGATCGATCTGGTGGTCGCCAGAACGCCGATCACGGTGGACGGGCGTCAGGGGACAGCGGTGACCTTGAATGGCGGCGTTCCCGGCCCGATCATCCGTCTCAAGGAAGGCGAGACGGTGACGATCAGGGTCCACAACCGGCTCGATGAGGACACCTCGATTCACTGGCACGGCATCCTGCTGCCCTTCCAGATGGATGGCGTGCCCGGGGTCGCCTTTCCCGGCATCCCGGCCGGTGAAACCTTCACCTATCAATATCCGGTCCGGCAGAGCGGTACCTACTGGTACCACTCTCATAGCGGGCTTCAGGAGCAGCTCGGCCATTATGGTCCACTGATCATTGACCCTCTGGAGCCGGATCCGGTCGCGTACGACCGCGAGCTCGTCATCATGCTCTCCGACTGGATGTTCGAAAGCCCCTATGATGTGCTCGCCAAGCTGAAGAAGCAGAGTGACTATCTGAATTTCCAGAAACTGACGGTCGGGGACTTTTTCCGCGACGCGTCGAAAAACGGGCTGGGGGCGACACTCAAGGATCGCATGGCCTGGGGCCGGATGCGGATGTCGCCGACCGACATCGCCGACATCACCGGCCACATTTACACCTATCTGATCAATGGGCAGGGGCCCGAAACCAACTGGACCGGTCTGTTCAATCCCGGCGAGCGGGTGCGGCTGCGGATCATCAATGCCGCGACCATGACCTATTTCAACCTGCGCATTCCGGGTCTGGCGATGACGGTGGTTCAGGCTGACGGCCAGAATGTCGAGCCGGTGACGGTGGATGAGATCCAGATCGCCGTGGCCGAGACCTTCGACGTCATCGTTCAGCCCAAGGAGGACAAGGCCTACACGATCTTTGCCGAATCCCTGGACCGCAGCGGCTATGCCCGCGGAACCCTGGCACCGCGCCCGGGCATGAGCGCGCCGGTGCCCGCGTTGCGCAAGCCGCCAAGACGTACCATGGTCGACATGGGCATGGACATGAAGGGCATGGACATGGGCGATATGGACATGGGCGGCATGAAACCGGCGGGTGCGCCGGCAATGGCCGGGCACGCCATGGGCGCAATGTCCGACGGCTCTGGCGACAAGGCGGCCATGAAAATGGACATGAAGGGCCACGACATGGGCAACATGAACGCCATGTCAGCGGCCGATCAGAATCGCAATCTTCCGGGCATTCATGATCGTCCCGGTCCGATCGTCGCTCGCCACGGTGCCGATACTCATGGGCCCGGCGCCACCAGCGTCGCCACCGTCGAGCGTGACCGTCTGCGCGAGCCCGGAACCGGCCTCTCGAACGTCGGTCACCGCGTTCTCGTCTACACCGACCTGAAGGCTTTGCAACCCTACAATCAGCGCCCGCCCGAGCGCGAGATCGAGCTGCACCTGACCGGCAACATGGACCGCTACATGTGGTCGTTTGACGGCAAGAAGTTCTCCGAAGTCAAGGGGCCGATTGCCTTCAACTACGGCGAGCGTCTGCGCCTCATCATGGTCAACGACACCATGATGGAGCATCCCATCCATCTGCACGGCATGTGGATGGAGCTGGAAAACGGCCATGGCGAATATCTGCCGCGCAAGCATACGATCAGCGTCAAGCCTGGCGAACGCCTGTCGGTCCTGATCGAGGCGGATGCGCCGGGGCGATGGGCCTTCCACTGCCACCTCCTCTATCACATGGACATGGGCATGTTCCGTGTTGTCGAGGTGAGCCCCTATGAGGGAGAACTGTCATGAGGGCGGTGGCAATGGCGCTGCTTGCACTTGGCGGCCTGACCCTGGCCGCGCCGGTTCCGGCCCAGGAAACGCCACAGACCGGGTCACCGGCCGACTGGCCGCTGCCGATCCAGGATTCGGCCGTCTACACTTTTTTCCAGGCCGACCGGCTGGAATACCGGGCGCGCAGCGGTGATGACGGCTACATCTGGGACGTGCAGGGCTGGATTGGCAACGACAAACACAAGTTCTGGGCCAAGGTCGAAGGCGAGGGCAGCTTCGACGACGGTGTGGAATCGGCTCAGTTTCAGGGGCTCTACAGCCGCATGATTGCGCCGTTCTTCGATGTGCAGGTGGGGGTACGCCAGGACATCGAACCCAACCCGTCACGAACCTACGCAGTGGTCGGTCTGCAGGGACTGGCGCCCTACTGGTTCGAGCTCGACTCGGCTGTCTTCATCAGCGACAAGGGCGACGTAACCGCCCGGATCGAGGCCGAATACGAACTGCTGCTGACCCAGCGGTTGATCCTTCAGCCGCGCGCCGAGCTGAATTTCGCCTTTCAGGACGTGACCGAGTTACGGGTCGGCTCGGGCCTTTCAACGGCTGAGCTGGGACTGCGGCTGCGTTACGAGATCAAGCGCCAGTTCGCCCCTTATATCGGTATTGCCTGGGAGCGGTCGATTGGCGATACCGCCGATTTTGTCCGCGCCGACGGTGGCGACCCGGCGGTCACCTCCTTTGTTGCCGGGGTTCGCCTGTGGTTCTAGAGGATCATCCGGTCTATCCTGATCAGCTGGCAATGACGCCTTTCAGTTGACGGGAGCCGAAACGTGTCCAGCGACAAGAACCTGCAAGTGCGGCTTGCCAGTCGGCCTCAGGGATGGGTGAGGCCGGAGAATTTCGATATCTCGACGGCCGAGATGCCGAGCCCGGCCGAGGGCGAGCTGTTGATCCGCAACATCTATCTCTCTCTCGATCCTTACATGCGGCCACGCATGAACGACCAGGAATCCTACGTCCCGCCGTTTGTTGTTGGCGAGGTTCTGGAAGGTGGTGTGGTCGGCGAGGTTATCGCCTCGCGCCGGCCCGATTATGCAGTCGGGGACATCGTTATCGGCATGCTCGGCTGGGAACAGTTTTCGCTCAGCAACGGCGAGGGGCTGATGAAAGCACCGTTCACGGATGTGCCGCTCAGCCATTATCTCGGTGTCCTCGGCATGCCGGGGCTGACCGCCTATGTCGGACTGATGAAAATTGGCCGTCCCCGGGCTGGCGAAACCGTGTTCGTATCCGCTGCCTCGGGCGCCGTCGGCTCGGTCGTTGGTCAACTCGCCCGTATCGAAGGCTGCTTTGTTGCCGGTTCAGCCGGGTCTGATGCCAAGGTGGCGTGTTTGCTGGATGACCTCGGCTTCGATGCCGCCTTCAATTACAAGACCGAGGACATCGGTGCCGGTCTGCGCCGCGTCTGCCCGGACGGCATCGATATCGATTTCGAAAATGTCGGCGGGGCGATGCTCGAGCAGGTCATTGCCCGGATGAACGATTTCGGGCGCATCGTCTTTTGCGGCGCAATCTCTGCCTATAATCAGGAACGGCCCGAGCCCGGCCCGCGCAACCTGTTTCAGTTGATCGCCAAGCGGATCCGCATGGAAGGATTCATTGTCTCCGACCACTACGGCGACTTTCCCGACTATGTTGCCAAGGCGCGCGGCTGGCTTGCGGACGGAAGGCTCAAGGCGCTTGAGACCATCGTCGACGGGCTGGAGACCGCACCTCAGGCATTGATCGGCCTGTTCAAGGGTGAAAACTTCGGCAAGCTGATCGTCAGGATCGGGCCGGAGCCGGGGCATTAGCCAGGACCGGCGTCATTTGCCGGTCAGGACGTCGTGGGCGGCGCAAATGCGGCGGAAGCGATCGGCGGCCTCGCCATCGTCACCGGCGGTATCGGGATGATTTTCCTTGGCAAGGCGGCGAAAGGCGCTCTTGATTTCACCGTGAGTGGCGGTTTCATCGAGCCCCAGAACCGCCAGCGCCTGGCGTCGCCGGCGCTGCTCAACGGTCTCGCCATTGCCGACATTCGACCAGGCCCGGGCGGCATTGGCGAAGCCGTCGCGCAGACGTTCGTCTTCGGCCATGGCTTCGGCTGCCTCGCGCGCCGACATGCCGGCAAAATAGTTCCAGTGGCGATTGTATTCCGAGGCGTGTTCGCGGCAGAACCACCATTTTTCATCCGAAAACCGCGATTTTGGTGCCGGATGAAGACCACGCTCCGAGCAGCCGTCAGCATCGCACAGGCGCACGGCAATCGGCTCGCGCTCCTTGCCATAGCCGCTCCAACGCGGAAATTCCCAGCTTTTCGATCGCGGCATGTCGGTCTCCCGTCACCACATCAGTCCCATTATAGGGCGAAACCTTGAAGCCACCATTAAAACCCGCGTCAATCCTGCCTCCGTGTGCGGGTTGTATCCGGCTTGGCGTACGGCTGGCAAATTGGGCTATAAATACATAATTGTTTCAATGGCCGAACATGGTGGCCGGGACCCGCAGGACGAAACGGACCGAGACGGCCGCCCCCAGGGATCGAGACGACAGGTGACAAAACCGGAAACTGCCAGCGCCCGGGCCCATAAAAATCCCGTCATTGCGCTTGTCGATGACGATCGCAACATTCTGACCTCGGTCAGCATGGCGCTCGAGGACGAGGGATTCCAGGTGCGCACCTATGCCGATGGCGTCAGCGCCCTTGCCGGTATCGACAAGGAACCGGTGGACCTGATCGTCCTCGATATCAAGATGCCGCGCATGGACGGGATGGAAACCCTGCGCCGCCTGCGCCAGGTCAGCAATATTCCGGTGATCTTTCTGACCTCCAAGGATGACGAGATAGACGAGGTTCTGGGCCTCAAGATGGGCGGCGATGATTACATCCGCAAGCCGTTTTCCCAGCGCCTGCTGATTGAGCGAATCCGGGCTGTGCTGCGCCGTGCCGAAGCCTCGCGGACTGGCGGCCATGGCCTCGATGACGAAGAACGCATCCTGCGCCGCGGCCGGCTGGTGCTCGATCCGCTGCGCCACGAATGCACCTGGGACGGCAAGCCGGTGATCCTGACGGTCACCGAGTTCCTCATCCTTCAGGCCCTGGTCACCCGACCGGGCCTGGTCAAGAGTCGCGACCAGCTGATGGATGCGGCCTATGACGATCAGGTCTATGTCGATGACCGCACCATCGACAGCCATATCAAACGCTTGCGCAAGAAGTTCAAGACCGTCGACCCCGAGTTCGCCGGCATCGAAACGCTGTATGGCATCGGCTACCGGTACAAGGAAACCTAGGGTCGGGCCCCTGGGTGCATCAGCGGCTCGCACTATGACTCCCAAGACATCCAGTGAACGCCCGGCGCGCGAGCTTCGCCAGCCGCGCCGCTTTTTCGCGCTGACCACGCGGATTCTGGCGCTCAACGTGGTGGCGCTGGCAATCCTGGTTGGCGGCATGCTCTATCTCGACCGGTTTCGCACCGGCCTTGTTGAGACCCGGCTGTCGGCGCTGCTGACCCAGGCCGATGTCATCGCCGGGGCGATCGGCGAGGCGGCAACGCGCGGAACCGAAGGCACCGAGATTGATGTCAAGCTGGCCCGCCAGATCATTGCCCGGCTGGTGGTGCCGGCCGAGGTCCGGGCGCGCCTGTTCGCCACCGACGGGGCGCTTCTGGTCGACAGCCAGAGCCTGATTGTTGGCCGCACGGTCGAGGCCCGGCCGCTGCCGCCGCCCGGCATCTGGAGCGAGCTGCTGAGCCGTGGTGAAAAGCTCTATGAATCGATCGTCCGCTTTCTTGCCCGGGGCGAGGGACTGGAACGCTATACCGAGGCCGACATCCAGCGGGCCGAAGACTACAGCGAGGCGGTTGCCGCGCTGGCCGGCGGCCGGGCGACCATGGTTCGCACCACCGATGTTGGCACGCTGATGTTATCTGCGGCAGTCCCGGTCCAGCGGTTCAAGCGGGTCCTGGGCACGCTCATGGTGACGGTCGAGACCACCGAGATCGAGGAAATGGTGCGCCAGGAACGCCTCGAGATGCTGGAGCTGTTCGCCATTGCGCTGGCGGTCACCACTCTGTTGTCGTGGCTTCTGGCGCGCACCATCGCCCGGCCCATCCATCACTTGGCGGATGCCGCCGGCAAGGTTCGGCGCGGCCACTGGCGGGATATCGAAATTCCCGACTATTCGCGCCGGCGTGATGAAATCGGCATCCTGTCGGTGGCATTGCGGGACATGATCGAAGCGTTGATCGGGCGCATCGACGCCATCGAAACCTTTGCTGCCGATGTCGCCCATGAGATCAAGAATCCGCTCACCTCGCTGCGCAGCGCGGTCGAGACCCTGACCCGGACCGAGGTGGCGGAGTCCCAGAAGCCGTTGCTCGACATCATCAAGGATGACGTGCGTCGCATCGACCGGCTGATCAGCGATATCGCCGACGCCTCGCGGATCGATGCCGAAATGTCGCGGGCTCGCATGGTCCCCGTGGACGTCGGCGCCATGCTCTCGACTTTGGCCGAGGTTTACCGCGCCACTGCCGATCCGGCGACCCCGGCGATCGAGCTGTCGCTGCCCGATGACGATCGCCTGCTGGTCCGTGGTGTCGAAAGCCGCCTGGGTCAGGTCGCCCGCAACCTGCTGGATAACGCGATCTCGTTCAGCCGGACCGGCAAGGGGCGTGTTCGGGGACCCGTCCGCGTTGTCGCCCGGCGCGAGGATGACTGGGTGGTGATCACCGTCGACGATCAGGGTCCCGGCATCCCCGAAGGCATGCAGGAACACATCTTCGAGCGTTTCTATACCGAGCGCCCGGAAGGCGAACAGTTTGGCGAGCATTCGGGGCTGGGCCTGAGCATCTGCAAGCAGATTGTTGAAGCGCATGGCGGCATCATCGAGGCGCAGAATCGCCCCCCCGCCCCGGCCGGCGGGGAAAACGACGCGCCCGAGCCGGGCGATCGCGGCGGCGCGCGCTTCATTGTTCGTTTCCCGACCTGATTTCCGATGCCCGACAATGGCCCCGCCAGGTCGTTCCGGAACACCGCGTGTGATACCATGCCCGTGGCCTGTACCTGTGCCGGCCGGTTGCGGATGTGCCTGCCATGATTCTTGAACACGCCACCTGCATCGAGGTCGAAGGTGTCGGCGTGCTGTTGCGCGGAGACTCGGGCTCTGGCAAGTCGGACCTGGCGTTGCGGCTCATCGATGGTGGAGCGCGGCTGGTGTCCGATGATTATGTCGAGATCGCCGCCCACGGGGACAGGCTGCTGGCATCGGCGCCGGAGCGAATTGCCGGCCTGATCGAGGTCCGGGGCCTCGGTCTGATCAGGACACCCCATGTCACCTCCTGTTCGCTGGGCCTGGTCGTCGATCTGGTGGGCACGGACGATGTGCCGCGCCTGCCGGTTCCGGAGCGTGTTGATCTTGACGGCATCAGCATTCTCCGCCTTCGGGTGGCGCCGTTCGAGGTATCGGCCTGCGCCAAGGTCCGGCTGGCAGTCCGTGCCCTCGATCAGCTTGCAGGCGTTCCGAGATGACAGGCAAGAAAACGACAGACACTGCGGCGGTGTCCGCCGCCGGCAAGGACGAGCGAGGCGTCCCCCTGCTTCTGGTCACCGGCATGTCCGGGGCCGGCAAGAGCTCGGTGCTCAAGGCGCTCGAGGACCTGGGCTACGAGGCCATCGACAATCTGCCCTTTTCGTTGCTGCCCGGGCTGATCGAGACCGTCGATGACGGGCCCGAATATGAGCGCGGCCACGGCCTCGCCATCGGCATCGACAGTCGCACGCGCGCGTTTCAGACCGATCGTTTCGTCCGCCATTACGAGGCCCTGAAACGGGCCCCCGGTTTTGCCGTTTCGCTGGTGTTTTGCGACTGCAGCGATGAAGTCCTGCACCGCCGCTTTACCGAGACCCGTCGCCGCCATCCGCTGGCCGTCGATCGCCCGGTCCTCGACGGAATCCTGCGCGAGCGCGAGGTGATGATGCCGCTCCGGGACCTGGCGGACGTGGTGTTCGATACCACGACGCTCACCATTCATGATCTGCGCCGCCTGGTCGCCGGCCACTTCAGCCCCGATGCGCGCGACGAGCTGACGCTGGCGATCATGTCGTTTTCCTATCGTCGCGGCTTGCCACGCGAGGCGGATCTGGTGTTTGACGTCCGCTTCCTCGCCAACCCTCACTATGTTGATGAGCTGCGCGACAAGACCGGCTGGGCGCCCGAGGTCGGTGCCTTTATCGCATCTGATCCGCAGTTCGACGATTTCATGGCCCGGCTGGATGCGTTGCTCGAGCTACTGTTGCCGCGTTACCGGCAGGAAGGAAAATCCTATTTGACCATCGCCATCGGTTGCACTGGCGGCCGCCATCGTTCAGTCTATGTAGCCGAACAGTTGGCGGCTAGGATGCGCGATGCCAATCACCGCGTGCGGGTCATCCACCGGGAGATCGGGGATGAGTAGAAGCGTGACAGGGGGGGCGGACTCATGATCGGTCTGGTCGTCGTAACCCATGGTCGGCTTGCCGAGGAATTCGTGTCCGCGACCGAGCATGTCGTCGGCCCTCAGAAGGATGTTCGCGCCATCTGCATCGGCTCCGACGACGATATGGAACAGCGGCGCCAGGACATTCTCGATGCCGTCGACGATGTCGATTCCGGGTCCGGGGTCATTTTGCTGACCGACATGTTCGGCGGCACGCCGTCCAATCTGGCGATTTCGATCATGGACAAGGCCAATGTCGAAGTGATTGCCGGCATCAACCTGCCGATGCTGATCAAGCTGGCCAGCGTGCGCAAGGATGCGGCGCTTGACGAGGCGGTGACGGCGGCGCAGGAGTCGGGGCGCAAATACATCAATGTCGCCTCGCGACTGCTGGCCGGGGAAGAATGATCGCAATGGTCGTCGCAGGCTTTTGCGGCCGGTTGGAGACGGATCTGTAACGCTCCATGGCGCACCCCCGGCTTAAGACCAGTGTCACCATCAACAACCGCCGCGGCCTGCACGCCCGGGCCGCCGCCCGGTTTGTGAAGACGGCGGAAAGCTATGATGCCAAGATCACCGTCGAAAAAGACGGCATGGCGGTCTGCGGGACCTCGATCATGGGCCTGATGATGCTGGCTGCGGCCCGTGGCCAGGACATCGAAATCACTGCCTCCGGCCCCGAGGCCGAACAGGCGCTGGATGGTCTGGTCAAACTGGTCTCCGGCGGTTTCGACGAAGACTGAGCGGCCGCTCGGCGGGTCCTCGCGGCCCCCGACTCATCCCTTCAGCCGGCATCGGTACGCGCTTTCCTCGCTTTAATCATTTGGATAGAAATATAAAGATATCTTTATGCTTGCCCGGCAAGGGGGGTATTGCTATACAGCGCGCTAGCCGGCCAGGGACCCATGACCTGCCGCCCGAGGAGAGACAGATGAGCGCATTTTCCGACTACAAGGTTGCCGATATCTCGCTGGCTGACTGGGGCCGGCGCGAGATTGCCATTGCCGAGACCGAAATGCCGGGCCTGATGGCCCTGCGTGAGGAATATGCCGGAAAGAAGCCTCTGGACGGCGCCCGGATTGCCGGCTGTCTGCATATGACCATTCAGACCGCGGTGCTGATCGACACGCTGATCGCCCTGGGCGCCGAAGTGCGCTGGAGCTCGTGCAATATTTTCTCCACCCAGGATCATGCGGCCGCGGCAATTGCCGCCGAAGAAATTCCGGTGTTTGCCTGGAAGGGCGAGACGGAAGAGGAGTTCGAGTGGTGCATTCACCGCACCATCGAAGGCCCGGATGGCTGGCGGCCCAATATCCTGCTCGATGATGGCGGTGATCTGACCGCGATCATGCATGAGCAATACCCTGAGCTGCTCAAGGATGTCGTCGGGGTTTCCGAGGAAACCACCACCGGCGTCCATCGCCTGTATCAGATGGAGCGCGATGGACGCCTGCTGGTGCCGGCGATCAATGTCAATGATTCGGTCACCAAGTCGAAATTCGACAATCTCTATGGCTGCCGCGAAAGCCTGGTTGACGGCATCAAGCGCGCCACCGACGTGATGATCGCCGGCAAGATCGCCGTGGTCTGCGGCTATGGCGACGTCGGGAAGGGCTGCGCCGAAGCCCTGCGCAGCCAGGGTGCGCGCGTGATGATTACCGAGGTCGACCCGATTTGCGCGCTTCAGGCGGCGATGGAAGGCTTCGAGGTGGTGACCATGGAAGACGTTGCCGCCGAAGGCGATATTTTCGTCACCGCCACCGGCAATATCGATGTGATTACGCTCGATCACATGCGGGCGATGAAGGACCGCGCCATCGTCTGCAACATCGGCCATTTCGATTCCGAGATTCAGGTCAGTGCGCTTGCCAACTTTCCCTGGCACGAGGTCAAGCCCCAGGTCGACGAGATCGAATTTCCCGACGGCAAGCGGCTGATCCTTCTGGCCAAGGGCCGGCTGGTCAATCTCGGCTGCGCCACCGGCCACCCGAGTTTCGTGATGAGCGCCTCGTTCACCAATCAGGTGATGGCCCAGATCGAGTTGTGGCAGAACCCGGGCAAATATGAACGCAAGGTCTATGTTCTGCCCAAGCACCTGGACGAAAAGGTGGCGGCCCTTCATCTCGGCCGTCTGGGGGCCAAGCTGACCCGGCTGAGCGAGGAACAGGCGGCCTATATCGATGTGCCCGTCGACGGTCCCTTCAAACCGGACCATTACCGCTACTGAGGCGCCTGCGCTTTCCACCCAGGGCCTGGCCCGGCGCTTGCGCCGCCGGCAAGGCTTGTCCTCGCCCCGGCCCTGGCATTACTCTCGCCCAAGGTAGTGGTGGCGTGTGGCGTGCAGATGACACGAAATGGCCTGACGGGCGTGCTGTTCGCTGGCGCCGTGGTGGCGCCGCAAGGTGCCTTTGCGGCATCCGGCGCGGGTTTGCCGGCGGGCGGCGCAGCACCCTGGCTGTGGCTTCTGGTCATTCTGGCGGCGGGTTTTGCTGCCGGCTGGGGTGCGGCCCGCTGGCGGGCCTGGCGAGACGGGCCGGACGACAGCGCGCGTCTTGAGCGCGCACCTTGTGCCTGCGCCACCTGGGACGGGCACGGCCGCGTTATCTGTTCGGACAAGCTCGCGGGCTGGCTGGGGCTGACCCAGCAGGTCACGACGCCCGAGGCGATTCTGGGGCGCCTGGAGGCC
This sequence comes from uncultured Alphaproteobacteria bacterium, assembly GCA_964654995.1. Lineage (GTDB taxonomy): Bacteria > Pseudomonadota > Alphaproteobacteria > CAZZKF01 > CAZZKF01 > CAZZKF01. The sequence goes on from CAZZKF010000021.1 coordinate 18,297, forward strand.
GGAGATCGTGACCGATTGAGTGCCGCTTTCCACGAGCTTCGGGCACAGAATCAGGCGTTTTCCCTGATCGTAGCCCGGGCCGACGGTGCCGCCCATTTCGCCGTCGACGGGATACCGGCGGCCGATGGGGACATGGCCGCCCATGAAATCTGGTTCCGGGACGTAAGCGTGCTCAAGGCCGCGGAACGGGAGCAGGCGCACGCCCGCAGGCAGATCGAGGGCATATTCGACTGTGCCCCCTTCCCGATCTGGCAGCGGGATGCGGACCTGCGACTGTGCCGCGTAAATGCAGCTTACGTGGATGCAGTCGACGCCGACTCAGCCGCACAGGTGATTGCCGATCAGATCGAGCTGGTCTCGAACCCGCTGATGCCGTCGCCGCGCGACAATGCCGAAAATGCGCGAAAGGCCGGGGCGGCCCATACCACCACCTGTCATGCGGTGATCGGTGGGCAACGCCGGGCGCTTGCAGTCACCGATGTGCCGCTCGATGACGCCGGCCTGGTAACCGGTTTTGCCATCGACGTGACCGATCTGGAAGAGGCGCGGGCCGAACTGTTGCGCCACGTCGAGGCTCATGCCGAAACCCTCGACAAGCTGTCGGCGGCGGTGGCCATCTTCGGTCCCGACAAGCACCTCGAGTTCTTCAACCGCAATTACGCCCGGCTGTGGCGGCTTGACGAGGACTGGCTGGCCAGCAAGCCCCACCACAGCGAAATCCTCGAGGCCAAGCAGGTCAAGCGCCGGCTGCCCGAACAGGCCGATTTCCCGGCCTGGAAGCGGGGTCGGCTGGCGCTCTATTCCGATCTCATCGATCCCCGCGAGGAACTCTGGCATCTGCCTGACGGCACGACGCTGCGGGTGATTGCCCAGCCGCACCCCTTCGGCGGGCTGTTGTTCGTCTACGAAGACGTCACCGACCGCCTGGCTCTGGAGCGCTCCTACAACACATTGACCGCCGTGCAACGCGAAACCCTGGACAACCTGCATGAAGGGGTCGCGGTGTTCGGCAGCGACGGTCTGCTCAAACTCTCCAATCCGGCTTTTGCGCGGATGTGGCGGTTGGACCCCGCGCTACTGAAATCCGGGCCGCATGTGACCGAGATCGTCGAGCGCTGCCGGCCGCTCTTCGATGACGATGCCGAATGGGAACGCCTGTGCGCCAGCGTCCTGGTTCACGATACCGAACGCAACCCGACGCGCGGACGGATGCCGCGGCCCGACGGCACGATCCTCGATTATGTCGGCGTGCCGCTCCCCGACGGGGCGACCCTGCTGACCTATCTGGATGTTTCCGATTCGGTGCGCATCGAGCGTGCCCTGCGCGAGCGCAACGAGGCGCTGGAAACCGCCGACCGGCTGAAATCCGAATTCATCGCCAATGTATCCTACGAACTGCGCACGCCGCTCAACACCATCATCGGCTTTACCGAAATCCTGAATAACGACTACTTCGGAACCCTCAACGAGCGTCAGCGCAGCTATGTCGAAGGCACCCTGGATGCCTCGCAGCAACTGTTGCGCCTGATCAATGACATTCTCGATCTCGCCGTCATCGAGGCCGGAGCCATGGAACTCGAGGTCAGCGAGTTCGCGGTTCGGGATGCACTCGAAACGGTGCTGGCCATTGTCCGCGAACAAGCCCAGAAAAAGCACATCGCCCTGAAGCTGGACTGTCCCGACGACATCGGCACGATCAAGGCGGATGAGCGCCGGATCAAACAGGTACTGTTCAATCTGCTCAGCAACGCGATCAAGTTCACGCCCACGGAAGGGCATGTCACGCTGGGCTGCACGGCGTCGGATTCGGGCATCAGCCTGTATGTTTCCGACAGCGGTGTCGGCATGAGCCCGGATGAGCGTCGCGTCGCATTCGACAAGTTCTGGAAAGGCGCGGGACGGCACCGCGAACATGGTGCCGGACTTGGGCTGTCTCTGGTTCGCCATTTCATCGAGCTTCATGGCGGCGAGGTGGAGATCGGATCGCGTCGCGGTGGCGGCACGATCGTCACCTGCCGGCTGCCGCGCCGGCCAGAGGCGGGCGATCATGGTGCCGGATCACAAACGCGTGCCGCGACAGATTCGGTCCGGGCCACTGGATGAGGCCAAACGCCGGCGGTTGCGGTACGGCCGGATCGCAGGCTAGAACCAGACCATGTCTGCGGACCATCGCAAAATGCCTGAAGCTTCAACCACGCCGGCTGCGTGCTTGCGTCTGATGCTGGACAGCGAAAGGGAGACCGTGGCGCTGGCGGCCCGCATTTCCGCGTCGGTCCGGTCCGGCGACGTGATTGCGCTGAAAGGGCCCTTGGGGGTCGGCAAAACGGCGTTTGCCCGTGCCTTCATCCATGCGCTGGGCATCGAGGAGGAGGTCCCGAGCCCGACCTTCGCGCTGGTCCAGATTTACGATCCGCCCGAAGAGGGCAAGGCCGCTCCTCGTATCTGGCACTTCGATTTCTATCGCATCGAGTCGCCGGCCGAAGTTCATGAGCTCGGCTTTGACGAGGCATTGGACGATGTTGCGCTGATCGAATGGCCGGAAAAGCTGGGCCCGCTGCTTCCCGATGCGCGCCTGGAGCTTGAGTTCGCATTTGCGGATGAAGCGCAAAGCCGGCAAGTGACGGTACGCGCCTTGGGCGAGTCCTGGCGCACGCGCTTGGCCGCACTCGCCGGTATCGAGGCGTCTGCATGACCGACCTGCGGGCCAAGCGCATCGAGCAGTTCCTGGCCCGCTTCGGGTGGGCCGAAGCGCGGCGCCGGCCGCTGGCCGGCGATGCCTCGTTCCGGCGCTATGATCGACTGGGCAATGGCCGCACGGCGGTGCTGATGGACGCCCCGCCCGAGTATGAAGACGTGCGCCCCTTCGTTGCCATTGCGCGCTACTTGCGCAGCCTCGGGCTGAGTGCGCCGGACATCATTGCGGCGGATGCCGAGGCCGGCCTGCTGTTGCTCGAGGATCTTGGCGATGACCTCTACGTTCGGCTCCTCGAAACACCTGATGAGGGGCTTCAAGACAGCCTCTACCGTGCTGCTGTCGATGTGCTGGTGAAGCTGCACAAGCACCCGGCGCCCGACCGGCTGCCGGGCGTGGACGGGTCACTCTTTCGGGTTCCCGACTATGACGCCGGGCCGCTTCTCGACGAAGCCAATCTGTTCATCGACTGGTATCTTCCAGCCGTAACCGGGGCGCCGCTCACGTCTGACTGCCGCCAAATGTTCGAAGCCATGTGGCGGAGCCTCTTTCCCGTGGCCGAAGCGGGACCGCGGGTTCTGGCGTTGCGCGACTATCACGCCAACAATCTCATGTGGTTGCCGGAGCGCGATGGCGTCGCCCGGGTGGGGCTCCTCGATTTTCAGGACGCGCTGCGCGGATCCATCGCCTACGATCTGGTCTCGCTGTTGCAGGACGCCCGGCGCGACGTGCCGCCAGAGCTGGAACAGGCGATGATCGATTATTATCTGGCCGCCCGCCCGGAACTGGATCGGGAATCTTTTCTGGCCGCTTACGCCATGCTTGGTGCCCAGCGCAACACCAAGGTGATCGGCATTTTCACCCGCCTGGCGGTGCGTGACGCGAAGCCCCTCTATCTGGAGATGATCGATCGCGTCTGGGGCCTTCTGGAGCGCGATTTGGCGCACCCCGCCCTGGAGCCGGCGCGACGCTGGTTTGATCGCTGGGTGCCGCGCGAGGTGCGCCGACCCCCGAAACTGGAAGACGGTTAGGGAGATGGCAGCCTCCGTCTCCATGCCGAAAACGGCGATGGTTCTGGCCGCCGGGCTCGGCCTGCGCATGCGCCCGCTCACTGAAACATGCCCCAAGGCGCTGATTCGGGTCGCCGGCAAGGCGCTGATCGATCACGCGCTCGACCGGCTGGCGGCGGCGGGATGTGCTCGCGCCGTCGTCAACCTGCATTACCGGGGCGATCAACTGCGCCGCCATATCGAGGATTCGGGGCGCACCCGGCCGCATGTCATCTTTTCCGATGAGTCACAGGCTTTACTGGAGACCGGGGGTGGTCTTCGCGCGGCGCTCCCGCTTCTCGGGGCCGAGCCCTTCATTGCGGTCAACTGCGACAGCCTGTGGACCGATGGGCCGCGCCCTGCGCTCACCCGCCTCGCCGCGGCCTGGGACGGCGAGGCCATGGACGGGCTTCTGCTGCTGGCTCGGGTGCCGGACGCCATAGGTTATGACGGCCCGGGCGACTTTACCATCGAAGCGGATGGCCGGTTGCGCCGGCGTGGCGAGCAGATGACCGCTCCCTTGGTCTTTACTGGCGTGCAGATTCTGCATCCGCGCCTCTTTGACGGGGCACCTGAGGGCGCCTTTTCCCTCAATCGTCTTTACGATTCGGCCTTGGCGGCGGGCCGTCTGTTCGGCTGCGTCCATGACGGCAGCTGGATGCATGTCGGCTCGCCCGAGGCACGGGCGCAGGCCGAACACCACCTTCAATCTTCGGGTCGCGAATGATGATCGGGCCAGCCAAGGTCTACACGATTCCCCCGGGCACGCCGTTCCTGGATGCGCTCGCCGCCGGCCTGCTGGAGCAGGCGGGCGGGCCTGAGGCCCTGGCCGACATGACCGTGCTGCTGCCCACCCGGCGCGCCTGCCGGGCGCTGACGGACGCCTTTGCACGGATGAGCGGCGGGCGTGCCCTGCTGCTGCCGCGCCTGCGCCCCATCGGCGACATCGACGAAGACGACTTGATGACCGAAGACAGCGCCTGGGAAAATGGCGAGGACGCGGCCCTTGATTTGCCGCCGGCCATTCCGCCGATGCGGCGCCTGCTGATCATCGCCGGCCTGCTGGGCAAGGCCAACCGCGACTGGTCGGAGGCCGATACCATTACCTTGGCCGGCGATCTGGCCCGGCTGCTCGATCAGGTGCAGATCGAGGAATTGTCTTTCGAGCAGCTCTCTGATTTGGCGCCCGAGGATTTTGCCGATCATTGGCAGAAGGTGCTGGACCTGCTTTCGGTCATCACCGAAATCTGGCCAGAGCTGCTGGACCAGCTCGGGTTCATGGAGGCGATTGCCCGGCGCACCCGGCTCATCGATCGCCAGATCGCCCGCTGGCAGGCCGCGCCGCCGGACCATCCGGTGATCGCCGCCGGCTCCACCGGCACGGCGCCGGCCACCGCCCGGCTGCTGGGGGCGGTGGCGCGCCTGCCCCAAGGTGCCGTGATTCTTCCCGGGCTGGACACGCACCTCGATGAGGAAAGCTGGCAGGCGCTGGAGCCCACCCATCCGCAGTTCGGCATGAAGCAGCTTCTCGAACGGATCGAGGTGGCGCGCGCAGCAGTCAAGCTCTGGCCCGCGGCGGCTCGATTCGCGTCCGCGTCAGCGCAGGCCCGCATGGCGTTGATGTCGGAGGCCCTGCGGCCGGCGGAAACCACGCCGGCGTGGCGCGAATTCACCGATTTCCCTGCGGCGGCGCTCGACGGGTTTGTGCGCATCGATGCTCCGGGTGCACGTGAGGAAGCCGGCGCCATCGCGCTGATCATGCGCGAATGCCTGGAGATGCCGGATCGCACGGCGGCGCTGGTCACCCCGGATCGCCGGCTGGCGCGGCGGGTGGCGGCGGAGCTGCACCGATGGGACATCGAGATCGATGATTCCGGTGGCCGGCCTTTGGCCGAGACGCCGCCCGGAACGTACTTGCGCCTGCTCGCCAATCTGTTTGCCGAAGATGTGGCGCCGGTGCCCTGGCTTGCCCTGCTCAAGCATCCGCTGGCCGCCGGCGGCCAGAATCCGGGCCGCTTTCGGGCGCAGGTGCGGGCGCTGGAACGTGCGGTCCTGCGCGGGCCGCGGCCGGGCCCCGGACTGGCCGGGATCGAGGTGGCCTTACGCCAAGACGAGGATAGCAGACGGCTGCTGTCGTGGTTCCGCGGGGTGCGCGATCGATTGGCTCCGCTGGAAGCGGCGTTCGCCCGACCGTCGTGTGATCTTGGCGAGCTGCTGCGCCTGCATGTCGAGGTCGGCGAAAGCCTGGCGGCAAGCGACGAGGAAGACGGCGCCGCACGATTGTGGGCGGGCGAGGCCGGCGAGGTGGCGGCCCGCTTCGTGGGTGATATCGAGGCCGCCGCCGATGCCTTTGGCGCGGTGACGCCCCGGCGCTATCCGGCGCTCATCGATGCGCTCATGGGCGGCACGGTGGTGCGGCCGCGCTTCGGCGGCCATCCGCGCCTGCAGATCTGGGGCCTGCTGGAAGCCCGGCTGCAAAGCGCCGACGTGATGATCCTCGGGGGCCTTAATGAAGGTGTGTGGCCACCCGAGGTGGCCCCCGATCCGTGGATGAGCCGGCCGATGCGCAAGACTTTCGGCCTGCCGGCACCGGAGCGCCGGATCGGGCTTTCGGCCCATGATTTCATGCAGGCGGCCTGCGCCGAACGCGTCGTCATCACCCGGGCGGAAAAGGTGGATGGGGCACCGACGGTGGCGTCGCGTTGGCTGCAGCGCCTGGACGCTCTGGTCGGCGAGCGCATTGCCCGCGGCCGAAACTGGCTGGCCTGGTTCGCCGGGCTGGAGGCACCCGGGCGCGTCGAGCCCGTCGCCCCGCCGGCCCCGACACCGCCGGTGCAGGCCCGGCCGCGCAGGCTGTCGGTGACCGAGGTCGAGACCTGGAA
>CAZZKF010000021.1:25019-39177 GCA_964654995.1 uncultured Alphaproteobacteria bacterium
GACGTCGAGCGCGACCGGCGCGATCTGGCGAAGCCCCTGGCCACCGAGGTCAAGGGCGAGATGAAGATCACGGACGTTGGCAAGCTCTTCACGCTCAGGGCTCGTGCCGACCGCATCGATCGTCTGGCTGACGGTGACTTGGCGATCATTGATTACAAGACCGGCAGTGCTCCGAGCACCAGGATGGTCCTAGCTGGATATGCGCCGCAACTGCCACTGGAGGCTGCGATGGCGCAGGCCGGCGCTTTTGAAGGAATTGCTGCCGCGCCGGTCTCGGAACTGACCTACTGGAAGCTCACCGGGCGCGGGCCGGGCGGCGAGATCAAGCGGCTCAAACTGGACGTCGAGGCGGAGGCGGACAAGGCGCTCGAATGGCTGAAGCGGATGATCGCGGCGTTCGATGATGAGCGGACCCCTTATCTGTCGCGGCCCCGCCCCGATCATGCCGGCTATGGCGAATACGACCATCTCGCCCGGGTTCTCGAATGGGCGCCGGATACCAGGACACGGCGATGACCGCAGAGCAGAAAAGGGCTTCCGATCCGCGCGTCTCGGCCTGGGTCTCGGCCTCGGCCGGAACCGGCAAGACCCATGTGCTGACCGATCGGGTGCTGCGCCTGCTGCTGGCCGGCGCCCGGCCCGAAGGGGTCCTGTGTCTGACCTTCACCCGCGCGGCTGCCGCCGAGATGACCACCCGCATATTCGGGCGGCTGGCGAAATGGGCGCGGATGACGGATGCGGATCTGCGCGCCGATCTTGATGATCTCGGTGGCGCCGGACCGGAGGCCGATCCGGAGACCGCCCGGCGGCTGTTCGCCACCGCCCTGGACGTGCCCGGCGGCCTCAAGATCATGACCATCCATGCCTTCTGCCAGTCGCTGCTCGGCCGCTTCCCGGTCGAGGCCGGTCTGGCGCCGCATTTCCAGGTGATGGATGAGCGCAGCACCCAGGATTTTCTGGCCGAAGCCGCCCGTCAGATCATGGCCGAGGCGGCCGATAATGATGCATTCGGTGCCGACCTTGCGCTTCTGTCGGCGGCGGCGACCGAGGAAGGATTCCTCAGGCTGGTGATGACGCTGACGGCCGAGCGCGGCAAGCTCGAGCGATTGCTTGCTTTCGGGCTGGATAAGGCCATTTCCCGGCTTTACGACGTCCTCGGCCTGGAAGCGGGTGACAACGAGGATGCCATCATCGCCGCCGCCTGCACCGATCCCGGGATCGACGAGGACGCCTTGGGCCGCGCTGCACGCGCTCTGGCACGGAGCTCGAAAGTTGATCGCACTCACGCGGAGCACTTGAAAGCATGGCTGGAAGGCGGGGCGCATCGCGTCGATCTGTACGAAACCTATCGGCACATCTTTTTCACAACCACCACAAATGCTCTTCGGGCCAAACTGGCTCACAAGCAGGCCATCGAGGCCATGCCCGAGATTTGCGAGGTTCTGGAGAGGGAGGCGCATCGGCTGAACGCCTTCGAGCAGCGCCGCCGCCTGGCCCGTATCGCGCGCGCCAGTGCTGCACTGCTGCGCCTGGGTGCCCGCCTCTATGGCATCTATCGGGACCTCAAGTCGCAGCATCAGGTGCTGGACTATGATGATCTGATCTTCCGGGCCCGGGATCTGCTCACCGGTGGCACGGCGGCCGCCTGGGTGCTTTACAAGCTCGATGGCGGCATCGACCACATCCTCATCGACGAAGCACAGGACACCAATCCCGAGCAATGGGAGGTGGTGCGCGCCCTTGCCGAAGAGTTTTTCGCCGGTGAAGGCGCGCGCGACGAACCGCGAACGATCTTCGCGGTGGGGGATCCCAAACAGTCGATCTTCAGCTTCCAGCGGGCCGACCCGCGCGAGTTCGAACGGTGCCGCGAATTTTTCAGCACCCGCATCCGCGAGGCCCGCGAAGGCTTTCGCGATGTCGATCTGAGGCTCTCTTTCCGCTCGACCGACCCGGTGCTGACGCTGGTCGATCAGGTGTTCGCCGATCCGGCGATGGCCGAGGGCGTGGTGTTCCGGAAAGGCGAAACCGTTACCCATCAGGCCAACCGCACAGGCTTCGCCGGCCGTGTCGAGCTGTGGCCGCTGGAGCGCGCCGGGGAAAAGGAGAATGAGGGGGAAGACGACTGGACGCTGCCGGTCGAGCGACGCGACCTCGTCGATCCCGGTGCCCGGCTGGCCCGAAGGATTGCTGGACGAATCCGCGACTGGCTCGATTCGGAGGAGTGGCTGGAGGCCCGCGGCCGGCCGGTCCGGCCCGGCGACATCCTGATCCTGGTGCGCACCCGTGCGGCCTTTGCCGGCCAGCTGCTCCGCGCATTGAAAGCGCGCAATATCCCGGTGACCGGCGCCGACCGGATGTGGCTGAGCGAGCAACTGGCGGTCATGGACCTGTTGGCGCTGGGCCGTTTTGTGCTCTTGCCCGAGGATGATCTCAACCTCGCGGTGGTGCTGAAAAGCCCGCTCATCGGCCTCGATGACGAGGCGCTGTTCCGCCTCGCTTACGGGCGAAAAGGCTCTCTGTGGCGGGCACTTGCGGCGCGCCGTGACGACGGCCCGGCGTTTCGTGCCGCCCATGACCTGCTGGCGGACCTGCTGGCGCGGGCCGATTTTGCGCCGCCCTTCGACTTCTACAGCCATGTTCTGGTCGAGGGCGGCGGGCGGGCCCGGCTGCTCGCCCGGCTGGGGGCGGAAGCCAATGATCCGATCGACGAGTTTTTGAACCTGGCGCTGGCCTATGAACGCCTGCACCCACCCGGCCTTCAGGGGTTTTTGCAGTGGTTCGAAGCCGGCGAATCCGAGATCAAGCGCGACATGGAGCAGGGCCGCGACGAGGTGCGGATCATGACCATCCATGGCGCCAAGGGCCTGCAGGCGCCGATCGTCATTCTGCCGGATACCTGCTCGGTTCCGGACGATCGCAACCAGGTGTTCTGGCATGAGGACGACATTTCCCCGCTACCCGTCTGGATGCCGCGCAGGGACGATGCCGCCGGCCCGGTCGCCGAGTGGCGCGAGGAACGCCGGCTGCGCGATCTCGAGGAATACCGCCGGCTTCTCTATGTGGCGCTGACCCGGGCCGAGGACCGGCTCTATATCGGTGGCTGGCTGGGCAGGAAGAACAACCTGCCGGACGACTGCTGGTATTGCCATATCGAGCGCGCCTTTGAGGCGCTTGCGGGCGTCGAAACGCTGGAGACGCCTGCCGGCCCGACCCGTGTTCTTGCAACTCCGCAAGAGGTGGCGGCGAAGTACGAGGAGGCGAAACCGGATTCGGCCCCGGTACCGGCCAGCCCGCCCGACTGGGCGCAAGTGCCGGCACCATCCGAGGGTGTCGTACGCACCCGGTTGCGTCCGTCCCAACTGGATGCGGCCGAGCCCCCCGTTGACAGCCCGCTGTCGCAAGCGGTCGCGGGCCGCTATCGCCGCGGCACGCTGATCCACCGGCTTCTGGAGGTCTTGCCCGGGCGGCTGCCGGCGGATCGGGAGGCGCTGGCCCGGCGCATTCTCAAGCGCGATGCCCCGGAGCTTGGCGATGACGAGGCCCGGGCGCTGATCAAGGAGACGCTCGCGGTTCTGGACAGCTCCGATTTCGCCGCCGTCTTCGGGCCCGGCAGCCGCGCCGAGGTGCCGGTGGCGGGCATGGTCGCGGGTCTGCCGGTCACCGGCCAGATCGACCGTCTGGTGGTGACACCGGATGCGGTTCTGATCATCGATTACAAGACCAACCGCCGTCCACCCGAACGGGCGGAAGATGTGCCGCCGGTCTATCTGGCACAAATGGCGGTTTACCGCGCCCTCATTCGCGATCTCTACCCCGACCGGGCCGTGCGCTGCGCCCTGCTATGGACCGATACACTCACCTTGATGGCGCTGGATGACGAAGTTTTGAACCAGCATTTACCGCACGGGCCGGCGCCCTCGCCTTGACGGGACCAGGGGCAGTTTCTACATTCGAGCCAGCGCGCATCAAGGAGGGCGCTCGCCGCCGCTCATAACCGACAAGGACTGATACGGACATGGCCACAACTGCAGTAACGGATCAAAGTTTCGAAGAGGACGTTCTGAAAGCCAGCGGCCCGGTGCTGGTCGATTTCTGGGCCGAATGGTGCGGGCCGTGCAAACAGATCGGACCGGCGCTCGAGGAAATCTCCGACGAGATGAGCGACAAGCTGACGGTTGCCAAGGTCAACGTCGATGAAAACCCGCAAACGCCGACTCGTTTTGGGGTGCGCGGCATTCCCACGCTGATTCTGTTCAAGGACGGGCAGGTGGCGGCGATGAAGGTCGGTGCCTTGCCCAAGAACAAGATCGTCGAGTGGCTGAACGCCTCGCTGTAAAGAGCAGCGCCCGGCGGTCCTAGCGTTCCAGCGCCTGCAGCACCGATCCGGCCAGATAAAGCGAGCCGCAGATCAGCACCCGTGTCACGGGCGCGAAGTCCGCATGCCGGGCGAGCCAGTGCAGGGCGGCCGGTACATCGGGCGCGGCGTGTGCCGTCAGCCCGTGCGCCGCGGCGTAAGCGGCGATGTCATCGGCCGCGTGTCCGCCCGGCTCGTTCGGGATCGGCACCGCGCAAAGCCTTCGGGCGCGGGCGATCAGAGGATCGAGAAAACCGCCCAGATCCTTGCCGGCCATCAGGCCGACAATCAGATCAAGAGGCGCCGGGCCGGGAAATGCGCGGGCGAGCGCCTGCCCGGCGGCCGGGTTGTGGCCGCCGTCCAGCCAGATCTCGCAAGTCGTCGGGACTTTCAGCCCGAACGCACCGGCCTTCAGACGTTGCAGCCGGGCCGGCCAGCGCGTTCTGGCAAGGCCCTCGGCAATCGCCGCCTCGTCGACAGGGAAATCCGGAATCTCCCGCAGGCAGGCGATCGCCGTGCCGGCGTTCTCGATCTGATGATCCCCGTGAAGCGCCGGTGTGGGCAGATCAAGGGTGCCGGCGCCATCTTCGAAACGGAAACCGGACGGCGTCTTCTCGATGCGCCAGTCGGCACCGAAGCGCCGCATCGGGGCCTGCACCTCTGCGGCGCGCTGGGCAATCACAGCTTCGGCTTCGGCTGTCTGCGGGGCGACGATGACGGGAGCGCCGGCCTTGATGATACCCGCCTTTTCGCGCGCGATGCCGGCCAGATTGGTGCCCAGAAACTGGGCGTGATCGTGGCTGACGGGGGTAATGACGCAGGCCTTCGGGCGGGCGATCACATTGGTCGCATCGAAGCGGCCGCCAAGCCCGACTTCGAGCAGAACGACGTCGGCCGGTTCACGCGCAAAGGCAAGGAAGGCGGCCGCCGTGGTGATTTCGAAAAAGGTAATCGGCGCGCCGTCATTCGCGGCCTCGCAGTCGCCGAGCACAGCGGCCAGCGCCTCTTCCGCAATCGGTCCGCCGACCAGACGGATACGCTCGCAAAAGTGCACGAGATGGGGCGAGGTATAGGCCTGAACCCGGTAGCCGGCGGCTTCCAGCATGGCCCGCAGAAAGGCGATTACCGAGCCCTTGCCATTGGTCCCGGCGACGTGGATCACCGGCGCCAGATGCTGCTCCGGGTGATCGAGGCGGGCCAGCAGGCGTTCGATCCGGTCCAGAGACAGATCGATCAGTTTGGGATGAAGGCGCGCGAGCCGCTTGAGCAGGGCCTCGCTCGTCGGCCGCGGTTCATGCATGTCAGACCGGGATATGTTCTAGGCCGGACTGTCGCCGAGCACGGGTTCGGGCTCGGGCTCAGCTTCGGCCTCGGGTCCGACCGAGCGGTCGGTCAGCAGGCTGATGATGCGAATCAGCGTATCGCGCAATTCGGCCCGTGGCACGACCATGTCCAGCATGCCGTGTTCGAGCAGATATTCGGCCCGCTGGAAGCCTTCGGGCAGGCTTTCGCGGATGGTGTTCTCGATCACCCGGGGGCCGGCAAAGCCGATCAGGGCACCGGGCTCGGAAATCTGAATGTCGCCCAGCATTGCGTACGACGCGGTGACGCCGCCGGTGGTCGGGTCGGTGAGCACGGCGATATAGGGAAGCCCCGCGGCCCGCACCAGTTCCACGGCGACCGTGGTGCGCGGAAGCTGCATCAACGACAGGATGCCTTCCTGCATGCGGGCGCCGCCGGCGGCGGTGACGGCAATGAACGGGCAGCGTTTCTCGACCGCCAGTCTGGCGGCGGTCACAAACGCTTCGCCTAGGGCGACGCCCATCGATCCGGCCATGAAGGCGAAGTTCTGCACCGCGGTGACCACCAGGCGCCCGCCCATGCGGCCATAGGCGACGACCAGCGCGTCGTCATAGCCGGTCTTGGCCCGGGCCTCCTTGAGGCGATCGACATATTTCTTCTGATCGCGGAATTTCAGCGGGTCGTCGGCAACCCGCGGCAGCTCGGCGAGCTGATATTCGCCGTCGTCATAGAGCGAGGCCAGGCGCTCTTCGGGCCCGATCCGGTGGTGATGGCCGCAATGGGGGCAGACGCTCAAGGCGGCCTTGAACTCCTTGTGGTAGACCATCTGCCCGCAGCCCTGGCATTTGTCCCACAGGTTGTCCGGGGTCTCTTTTCGCCGGCGCAGCACGGCGCGCAGTTTCGGTCTGACGTAGTTGGTGAGCCAGTTCATGGTATCCAGTCCATGGAGCCACTCCAGACCAGCAGATAACAGCGGAATTGCGTCCAGTGCAAGCCCGCGCGCGTTGCGGATCTATGACGCGCCGCTGTTATCGAGCTCGCCGGCAATGGCGGCCGCGGCCTGCGCCGGATCTTTAGCCGCCGTGATCGGCCGGCCGATGACCAGAATGTCGGCCCCGGCCCCGAGCGCTTCAGCCGGGCTCATCACCCGCTTCTGATCGCCGGCCTTCGTCCCGCGGGGCCGAATGCCGGGGACCACGAGCAGGGCTTCAGGCCCCAGTCGGGTGCGCAGGGCGGCCACCTCATGGGGAGAGCAGACGATGCCGTCAAGCCCGGCCTCCATTGCCAGATCGGCGAGGCGCAGGACCTGATCGGCCGGCGCCGAATCGATGCCGATCGCCGCCAGGTCTGTCTGGTCCAGACTGGTCAGCACGGTCACGGCAACGAGGCGCGGGGGCGCGGTGTTCCGCCGATCCGCCGCTTCCCGGGCGGCCGCCACTGCCGCCTGCATCATGGCGCGCCCACCGGCCGCATGGATTGTCAGCAGGGCAGGGCGCACAGGCATCACGGCGCGCACCGCCCCGGCGACGGTGTTGGGAATGTCGTGGAACTTGAGATCGAGAAAGATTGGCAGACCACGGGCGCCAAGGCGCTCAATACCGGCCGGGCCGTGTGCGGCGAAGAACTCGAGCCCCAGTTTGAGGCCACCAACATGTAGGGCGACATGTTCGGCAAGCGCTGCGGCGTGCTCGATATCGGCCGTATCGAGGGCACAAAAGACCGGGTTTCCATCCATCACGCCTGCTCCGCCTTGGAGGTGATCGCGGCCGCACCCTGACCTGAGGCGGGCTCGGTAGCCTTGCGCCGTACCGTCCTGCGTCGGGCTCGTGCCCACGCCGACAGAGCGCTTGCCGTTCCGCCCAGGACGACGCCGATCAGCAGAGCCGCCAGCAGCAGGAGATAGAGCGGCGCGTCAATCTCGAAAGGCAGCGGGGCGAGGCTGAAGGTGACTGTGTGGCGATTGGCAACCGAAAGCACGATGACGATCACCGCCACCGGCCCAAGCACCAGCCATTTGATCATCCGGGCCATGGTCCGGCCCGCCATCAACGCGTGATCAGTGCCGAGGCGGCCCCGCTCAAGTGCCGCCGTCCTTGTTCAGATTGAGCCGCAGCTCCTTGCCGGTCTTGAAGAACGGCACGTATTTTTCACCCACATGCACGGTTTCGCCGGTCCGCGGGTTGCGGCCGATCCGGGCCGGTCGATGCTTGACGGAAAACGCCCCGAAGCCCCGCAGCTCCACCCGATCGCCCCGAGCCAATGCGGCTGCGATCTCCTCGAAGATGGTCGAAACGATCCGCTCAACATCGCGTTGATAGAGGTGCGGATTGGCTTCGGCCAGGCGCGAGATGAGTTCGGATTTGATCATATGTGGGGGCCCTTTCGTGACCTTGCCTGCGGTGCCGCGAACAGCCTGTCCGCGCCACCGTGCTATGCTATTCAGGGTGCCAAAGCGAAAGCAAACCGTCAAGGGTAAGTCGTTCTGGAAACAACGTTTTTCCGAACAGGGACTCGCTGACCTGCTCGAGCAGGCGCTCGCCTGGCGAGGCGTCCATGTCGACGACCGTGAGCTCCTGCGAGATTTTGTGGGTCTCGGCCAGCCAGCGTCGGGCCACCTGCTCGCCGCCGAGCGCATCGACCAGCGATCTGGCCACCGCCTGGCGGCCGGTGTAAATCCGGCCGTCGGCGAGCTGCCGAGCCTCATCGACGCTCAGGTTTCGACGTTTGGCGACCAGTTCGACAAACCATTCATAGGTATCGTTCACCACGTCCTGGGTAGCGGCCCGCA
This sequence comes from uncultured Alphaproteobacteria bacterium, assembly GCA_964654995.1. Taxonomy (GTDB): domain Bacteria; phylum Pseudomonadota; class Alphaproteobacteria; order CAZZKF01; family CAZZKF01; genus CAZZKF01. The sequence continues at coordinate 33,464 of CAZZKF010000021.1, forward strand.
CCTCGTCGGTCATCGGATGAAACGGCGACGGTTCGCCCTTCAGCGGTCCGCTGGCCACCTTGTCGAAACCGACGCCGAGTTTTTTCAGAAGGCCGGCGAACTGGGGCGATTCGTAGAGCACCCCGATGGACCCGGTCAGCGAGGTCTCGCGCGCCACCACATAATCGGCAGCCAGCGCCGTCAGATAGCCGCCCGACGCGCCCACGGTGCCGATGGTGGCGACCACCGGCTTGTTGCTGGCGACCTGGCGAAGGGCCTCGAACAGTGCCTCGCTGCCGGCGGTGGTGCCGCCGGGGCTGTTGATGCGCACGATCAGCGCCTTGATGTTACGGGCCCTGGCGATGCGGGCCAAAAGGTTTTCGCGCTCACGGTCTTCGGTAATCACGCCATCGACGGTAATGCGCGCGATGTGCGGCCGGCCAGGGGCCAGTCCGGTGCGCCCGAGGCCGACGATCAAAAGCAGCAGAATCGCCAGCGCTGCCGCCGCACGCCAGAAGTTGAGGCGCCGTTTGAGGCGCCGGCGGTCAATCAGGCTGTCAAGTTCGAACGCCATCGTTCACATGATCCTTCGGCCAAGGGCCGCGTTCGGCGCCCCGGCGCAAGCAAGCCATGGTGAGCCGCCGCCCGGTGCCCGGTCAAGTGCCGGGTCGATTCGCACCTCAGGCTTCTGCGTCTTTCTTTGCCTTGCTCGCGGTTGTTTTCGCCGCCGTTTTCTTGGCCGGTTTGTCCTCACTTTTCGCGGCCGACTTCGCCTTGGCCGTGGTCTTCCTGGCCTTGGGCGCTGCCTCTGCGTCGGCTTTTTCGGCCGTCTTCTTGGCCTTGGTGGTCTTCGCCTTGGTCGTTTTGGCGTCGTCCGCGCCCTCCGACGTTTTCTTGGCGGTCTTGGTGGCCGTCTTCTTGGCCGCGGCCTTCTTGTTTGCGGTGTCGTCCTCGGTTGCCTCTTCGGCCTCAACTGCCGGCTCGGCCTTCTTCTTGGCGGTCTTCTTGGGGGTCCTGGGCTTGGTCTCGGCTTCCTCGGATTCCTTCACCTCGGCTGCTTCGGCGCTCGAGTCATCGTCCGCAGCTTTGGCAGCGTCGGCGGTTTCGTCTTTTTCACTTTTCTTCTTGTCGCCGCCTTCATCCTTGGTGGCGCGGGCCTTGCTTATGACGGCCCCGAGGATGTCACCGAGGCTGGCGCCACTGTCGGTCGAGCCGTACTGGGCCACCGCCTCTTTTTCCTCGGCCACTTCGCGCGCCTTGATCGACAGGGTCACACGCCGGGCCGCGCGGTCGATATTGGTCACCTTGGCGTCCACCTTGTCGCCGACATTGAAGCGTTCGGGCCGCTGCTCGGAGCGGTCGCGGGCCAGGTCGGAGCGCCGGATGAAGCTTTTCACGCCGGTTTCGCCAACGCTGACCTCGATGCCACCGTCGCGAATCGCCGCCACTGTGCAGGTGACCACATCGCCGCGCTTGAGCCGGGTGAGCGTCGTAAAGGGGTCGTCCTTGAGCTGCTTCATACCAAGGCCGATCCGGCCTTTGTCCGGATCGACGTCAAGCACCACGGCCTTGACCACATCGCCTTTCTTGAAGTCCTTGATGGCCTCATCGCCCGACTTCTCCCAGTCGATATCGGACATGTGCACCATGCCGTCGACGTCGCCATCGAGGCCAACGAACAAGCCGAATTCAGTGATGTTCTTGACCTCGCCTTCGACTTCGGTCCCGGGCGGATATTTCGCGGCGAATTCCTCCCAGGGGTTGGGCACGCACTGCTTGAGCCCAAGGCTGATCCGACGCTTGACGGGATCGACGTCGAGCACCATGACCTCGACCTCCTGGCTCGACGAGACGATCTTGCCGGGATGCACGTTCTTCTTGGTCCAGCTCATTTCCGAGACGTGGACAAGGCCCTCGACCCCGGCCTCCAGTTCCACGAAGGCGCCGTAGTCGGTGATATTGGTGACCCGGCCCTTGAGCTTGGTGCCAACCGGGTATTTCTCGACAACGCTGTCCCAGGGATCGGCCTGAAGCTGCTTCATGCCCAGGCTGATGCGCTGGGTTTCCGGGTTGAGCTTGATGATCTGGACCTTCACCGTGTCGCCGACGTTCAAAACCTCGCTCGGATGTCCGACCCGGCGCCATGACATGTCGGTTACATGCAAGAGGCCGTCGATGCCACCCAGATCGACGAAGGCGCCGTAATCGGTGATGTTCTTGACCACACCCTCAAGCACCTGGCCCTCGTGCAGGCTGGCGATCAGTTCCGAGCGCTGTTCGGCGCGGGTTTCCTCGAGCACGGCACGGCGCGAAACGACGATGTTGCCGCGCCGCCGGTCCATCTTCAGCACCTGGAAGGGCTGCGGAATGCCGAGCAGGGGTGTGATGTCGCGGACCGGGCGAACGTCGACCTGGCTGCCGGGCAGGAATGCCACCGCGCCCGACAGATTGACCGTGAATCCGCCCTTGACGCGGCCAAAGATAATGCCTTCGACACGTTCCTGTTTGGCAAAGGCCTCTTCGAGCTTGGTCCAGGCTTCTTCGCGCTGCGCCTTTTCGCGGCTGATGACGGCCTCGCCATGGGCGTTTTCCATGCGCTCGAGGTAGACCTCGACAACATCGCCGACCTTGATTTCCGGGGCCTGGCCCGGTGCGGCAAACTCCTTGAGCGGGACCCGGCCTTCCGATTTCAGGCCGACGTCGATGACCGCGACATCGTTTTCGATGGCGACGACCGTGCCCTTGATGACCGAACCGACAAGGCCGGTCTGGCCGCCGAAGCTGTCTTCAAGGAGTTTTGCGAATTCTTCCCGAGTGGCCGATGAGGTTTCGCCACTGGCGATCTGCTGAGTCATATCTTCTCCAGTTCAGTTTCATGTTCCTGCCGACCGGTTGTATCCGGTGGTCTTGCTGCCAAGAGCCGAAAGCATCTGATAGGCATTGCCAACGTCACCGGGGCATCGAATTTGCGCCCGGGAAACGTGACGATCTGCCTGCCGCGAACTGTGGATCCCAAGCCTCAACGATGACTTGAGGCGGCGGACCCGGCAATCAAAGCCTTCGCCTTACGAAACGCGCTGTCTATATCCAAATTTGTCGTGTCTAGCAAGTGTGCGTCTTCGGCCGCAACCATGGGCGACACGGCCCGTGCCGCGTCGCGGGCGTCGCGGGCCTTCAAGTCTTCCAGTACCTGCTGGTAATCGACCTCGTGGCCGCGCTCCAAAAGCTCCTTGTGGCGCCGCCTCGCGCGCTCACAGATATCGGCGGTTATGAACAGTTTTACATCGGCGTCGGGGCACACGACGGTGCCGATATCGCGCCCGTCGAGAACCGCGCCGCGCCGTCCATCGGGCGGATGGGCGGCAAAACGCCGCTGAAAATCCACCAGTTCGCGCCGGACTTCGGGCAAAGCGGCGACCTTGGAGGCTGCTTCCCCGATCTCCTCGCTGCGCAGACCGGGATCATCGAGATCGGCCGATTTCAGGGTTCGGGCAGCGCTCAGTGCTGCCTGCACATCAGCCGGGTCGCCGCCGGCGCGCAACACCCGGGCGGCGACCGCACGATAGAGCAGGCCGGTATCCAGATAGGCGAGATCGAATTCCCGGGCCAATGCCCGGGCCAGCGTGCCCTTGCCGGCGGCCGCCGGACCGTCGACGGCGATGATCATGCCGATGACTTCCCGTTGCCGCCCGAGTCGCCGGCGGTCTCGATCTGTGCCCCAAGGTCGTTCATCAGGGCGGCAAAGCGGGGAAAGCTGGTCTCGATCATGCTCGCATCGTCGATGGCGACAGGCGCCCGTGCCGCCATGCCGAGAACCGCAAATGCCATGGCGATGCGGTGATCGTGGCGGCTCTCCACCCGGGCTCCGCCGGGAACCGGACCGCCGCACCCCTTTATGATCAGGCCGTCATCCATCTGTGTCACCTCGACCCCGCAGGCGACAAGGCCGGCGGCGATGGCATCGAGGCGATCGCTTTCCTTGACCCGCAGCTCGCCCAGGCCGCGCATCACGGTGGTGCCTTCGGCACAGGCGGCGGCCATGGCGAGAACAGGAAATTCGTCGATCATGCTGGGCGCGCGCTCGGGCGGCACCTCGATGCCGCGCAAGGCTGCATGACGCGCGACAATGCGGCCCGAGGCTTCGCCGGCGGCGGTGCTTGCAGGTGCGATGTCGAGGTCTGCTCCCATGTCGCGCAGCGTCTCGATCAGGCCGGTGCGTAAAGGGTTGAGGCCGACGTCTTCAATGGTGATGGTGGAATTCGGGACCAGAGTTGCGGCGACCAGGGGAAAAGCAGCGGCCGAAATGTCGCCCGGAACGCGGACCTCGCAGGGGTGCAGCTCGGGCTGTCCGGTCAGATGAATGACCCGGGCGCCGCCGGCCCCGCATTCGGTCTCAATCTCGGCGCCGAACAGAGCGAGCTGGACTTCGGTATGATCGCGGGTCGGTGTCGGCTCGATCACCGTGGTCCGCCCGGGCGCCGCCAGACCGGCCAGCAGAATCGCCGATTTGACCTGGGCGGAGCTGACCGGCAGGCGATATTCGATGGCGATAGCGTCTCCGGTTCCGGTCACCGTGACCGGCAGCCGGCCACCCTCGGCGGCGGCAAAGCGCGCACCCATCTGCGCCAATGGCAGCGTTACCCGGTCCATCGGCCGGCTGCGCAGGGAGGCGTCGCCGGTCAGCACCGCAGTCATCGGGTGAGTCGCCAGGACGCCCAGCAGCAGGCGCGCACCGGTGCCTGAATTCCCCATGTCGAGAACGTCCGCGGGTGGTCTCAGTCCGCCGACACCGACGCCGTGGACGCGGCACGTCCCGGCCTTTTCCGGCACCACCTGAACGCCAAGATCGGTCAATGCCTGCGCCGTGCGGTGCACATCGTCGCCCTCCGACAACCCGCGAATCCGTGTCTCGCCGACGCTCAAACCGGCGAGAATCAGGGCCCGGTGCGAGATCGACTTGTCACCAGGCAGGCGGACCACTCCGGAAATTGGTCCGCAGGGGTGTGAAATCATGCCCGGCACCCGCTCTCCATTCCTCATGCATTGCCAAAACGTCTTGTGCGGGCGTATGGCCCAGCTCACTGGCACCGGCGCCGCTCCACCGCCGACCCGAACAGGAATCCGATACGTGGAACAGGTCTCTAGCATAAACCCTGCACGGCCACTAGGCCTGGCTCCGGCATCTCGAAATCGGTCTTGGCAAATATCTCTCACTTTAGCTTTGACAGGCGGGTCCGATCATGGCAATTGGTTGCCCTCGCAAACGATTCGCTGATGATGGGAGCAGCGTCCGTGGCCAAACCGGAATGGGGAACAAAGCGGCAGTGCCCTGAATGCGGCACGCGGTTTTACGACCTCAATCGGCAACCGATTACCTGCGTGAAATGTGGCACCAGCTTCGAGCCGGAGCCCCTGCTCAAGCCACGCCGGCAGAAGGAAGCCGAACCGAAGAAACCGGAAGAGGTCATTGAAAAGATCGTCGAGGAGCCCGAAGCGCTGGTCGTCGAGGAAGATGCGCTGGTCGAGGACGTGGTGGCCGACGATGCGGTTGTTGCCGATATTGACGACGACGCCGACATCGTGCTGGTGGAAAACGATATCGACGGCGAGGTCGCGCCCTGAACTGATATTGGAGCGAGGATACAAGGGGCCATAGCTCAGTTGGGAGAGCGCTTGAATGGCATTCAAGAGGTCGGGGGTTCGACTCCCCCTGGCTCCACCATCCCCGCCTCCTG
>CAZZKF010000022.1:0-2775 GCA_964654995.1 uncultured Alphaproteobacteria bacterium
CAGATGCGCGCACCCGCATGCAGCGGCGTATCCTCGCCGCCGAAGCACCACCAGGGGCGGATGCGCACCAGACACCACCATTCCTTGCCGACCGAAACCGCGGTCATGCCCGGTGCCGTGGGCGGGCTGATGACCAGATCGAGGGCCTTGGTGAGCGCCGTGATTTCGTCCAGATCGTTGCGCCGGTCGAGATCGTCCCATTCATGAATGGTGACCCCGAAGCGCTCACGCGCCAGCGCCACTTCTTCCGTGCATTCGTCATATTGCAGATTGACGAACTGGACGCCGGGGACGGCGAACAGCGGCGCCCACTGCTCGATCATGGTGTATTCGCGCTTGCGCTCGTTATTCAGCACGCCGGAGCGCCAGCACATGCCGATCTTGAGCCCCTCGCCAAGCTCGGCCAGGCGGCCGCGCCAGAAATCGACGCGCTCGGGATCGGGCACCAGATATCCGTCCGGGCGTTTCGGGAAGCTGTCGCGGGTCGGGCGCAGATATTTCGGCAGGCTGCCGATCTCGATCGAAAGATCGGGTTTCACATCGGTCTCGTCGAGCCAGGGGAAATGGCGATGGCGGGTGCCGTCGTGCCGGAAATCGACGTAACGGCCGACGATGGAACCGGGAAACGAACGCTCGTACAGGGGCACCAGGCGCCAGTCGCAGGCGATGAGCAACTGTTCGGCCTGCTCGTAGACGTCGGGGATGCAAGTGGCGAACATGATCTCGTCGCCGACCCCCTGCTCGGGGCAGATCAGCAGCCGTTTGCCCGAGAGATCACCGCCATCCCATTTGTCGATGCCGTGGGTGTAGATGATGGCGTCGGCGCGTCCTGCATGCAGGCGGATCTCGTAATTCTCCCAGCCGCGCTTCAGGTCGCCCATGGCCAGGCAGGCGTTGCCGACGGTATAGCGCGCCTCGGTAAAGTCGGGATCGAGCTTGAGCGCCCGCTCGGCGATCTCGAGCGCCTCCTCGTAACGCCCGAGGTGATCGTAGGCGCGGGCCAGGTTGCTCAGCGTCTTGGTCATCCGCGGGTTCAGGCGGATCGACTCCTCGTAGAAGACCAGCGAGGCCTGCAGGCCGTCACGCGCCGTGACCACGGTGGCCAGGGTGTTCCACAGCTCGGCCGAATGCGGGAAGGCCGGCATTGCCGCCTGAAGAAGATCGATCGCCTCGTCGAAGCGCTCCAGCTCGCGCAGCGCGGTGGCGGCATTGTTGTAGCCGATATGGCTTTCCGGGTATTTGGCGATCAGGACCTGGGCGAATTTGAGCGCCAGGTCCGGCAGGTGCATGTCCAGCGCCATGTTGCCGAGCGAGAGCAGGATGTTGAGGTCCTGATCCGAATGCTTGAGGGCGCGCTCGAAGACCTCGATGGCGAGATGGCGCTTGCCGATCTTCTGCAGCGTGATGCCGAGGATTTCCAGCACCTTGGGATTCGACGGATCGAGATCGAAGGCCTTGAGATAACATTGGGCGGCGGCCTTGGGATCGCCCTTCTTGTCCAGGCGGTGACCGCGGATCAGCAGCCGGCGGACCGTGAGGTCGCGCTTTTCCGGCGACAGCGTCGCGGGGGAGGCCTTTGAAACCGCGGTCTTGCGCTTCTTTCGGGTCGACGATTTCGCCATTTCGCTGGTCCTGGACATGGAAGTCGGCCGAGCCGGACCGCCCGGTTCCGGTGACTGCCCCTAGAAAAGCCCGCCATGGTTAAAATTCACTAAATGTGGCGGCGCAAACGGGCCGTTGGCGGGGCGCGAACGGCGCCCGCACGGACCGATTAACGATATGTCAAACTGTTGACCCTAGCCTCACGTTGACCGATGGCGCACGGCGGGCGGATCGAACCCCGGCCTTGCCTCATCGACCGAGACAAGCCCGCGTGTTGCCTGTACAATCGGCTTCGCAAGGGCGAAGTCTGCAACCCGTCAACAACGGTGGGTGGATGGGGCGATGACGTCAGCTTTTGCAACACAGGGGTGCGATTGCAAAGGGAGGGACCGAACAACGGTTCGGCACAGGCCATGGCGTTGAAACTGACTTTGAAACCCGGCGAAAAACTGGTCATTAACGGGGCGGTGATCACCAACGGCGATCGCCGGGCCAGCCTGATCATCCAGAACAAGGTCTCGGTGCTGCGTGAAAAGGACATCATGCAGGCCGACGAGGTGAACACCCCGGTCCGCCGGGTCTATTTTCCGATCATGCTGATGTATCTCGATGAAGCCAAGGCCGGCGAGTATTACGACGAGTTCGTCGTGCGCATGACCGAATTGATGGGCGCGATCGAGGATCCTGACGCTCTGGCCAAATGTCTGGCGATCAGCCGCGACGTCATGAACCGCAATTACTATCGCGCGCTGATGACGACCAAGAAGCTGTTCGCCTTTGAAAAGGAACGACTTGAGTATGTCTCTTGAGGCCTACCGTCAGGTTCAGAACATCGCGGAATCGCCGCGCGAGACCGAGTACCGGCTGTTTGCCCAGGTCACCCGGGCGCTGATGGAAGCCGGTGAACGCGGCGTGCGCGACCAGACGTTCTTCGAGGCCCTCGACTGGAACCGCCGTTTGTGGTCAACGCTCGGGACCGATTGTGCGACCGCCGGCAACGGCCTGCCCAAGAGCCTGCGGGCCCAGATCATCTCGATCGGCCTGTGGGTCTCCAAATATTCCTCGCAGGTGGCGCTCGGGCGGGCCGATATCGAGGCCCTGATCGACGTCAACCGGACGATCATGGAAGGCCTGGCGGCGCGCCCGGCCGAAGCCGCCGAGGCGCCCTGAACC
>CAZZKF010000022.1:2875-22653 GCA_964654995.1 uncultured Alphaproteobacteria bacterium
GATCATGGAAGGCCTGGCGGCGCGCCCGGCCGAAGCCGCCGAGGCGCCCTGAACCCGGCGCCCGGCAAGACGCCCTGAACTGGGCGTCCGGCGAGGCGCCGAGCTGTCCCTTTTCCCCCGTATCGGGTTCTCTCTTTCTCCCCTGTCCGGCCCCTTTTTCGGGCTGTTTTTGTGACGTTTTTGTGCGGTTTTGGCGCGTTTTTCGGCCTTTTTCATGCATTTTTCGCCGCCCGGAATCGGCCCCGAGAGGCGGAAAATTCTGCCCGGTAGGCAAAAATTGCCGGGCAAAAACTGCCCGGACGGGAGGTGAACAAGGTTAGTGCCCCGTTTACCATGTGATCTCTTCAAAAGTTTCTCTAACTATTTCCGATAATTAGAAAAAATGGCTCCGGGGTGGCCCGGTTTGGCCCGCCTCTTGCAGGTCTTTTGGTTGGGCAAAAAGCCCATGAGCAAAACGCTCGCCATTTCTCAGAAAGGAGAAAGACGTTATGGCACTTTCTGTCAATACCAACGTCGGTGCGCTTATCGCACTGCAAAACCTCAATAAAACCGGTCAGCAGTTGCAGGTCGTTCAGAACCGGATCAATACCGGTCTGAAGGTGGCCAGCGCCAAGGACGATGGTGCGACCTTTGCCATCGCCCAGAACCTGCGCTCCAACCTTGGCGGGTTAAGTTCGGCCAAGCAGAGCCTTGACCGGGCGATCAGTGTTGTGGATGTGGCCATCGCGGCCGGTGAGTCCATTTCCGATCTTCTGGTTCAGCTGAAGACCAAGGCGGTGGCCGCGACCGATGCGTCGCTGGATACCGCCAGCCGTGACGCCCTGAACAACGACTTCAAGGCGCTGCGGGATCAGATCAGTTCGATCGTGCAGAACGCAACGTTCAATGGTCTTAATCTGATCAACAGCACGGACGCCAAGGACGTGACCGCCATCGTCAATGCCGACGGCACCTCGACGATTACGGTCTCGGCTTCGAGCCTGGCGCTGTCGGGCAGCAATGTGACGATCTCCTCGGGCGAGGTGATCAACACCCAGACCTTGGCAACCGCCGTCGTGACGCTCCTGGACGCTTCGATCAAGAACGTCAACGCGGCGCTCGCGAACTTCGGTGTTGGGGCCAACAAGTTCCAGTCCCAGCGGACGTTCGTGGACAAACTCTCCGACGTGATCGAGGTTGGCATCGGCAACCTTGTCGACGCCGATCTGGCCAAGGAGAGCGCCAAGCTGCAGTCGCTGCAGGTCAAGCAGCAGCTGGGCATCCAGGCGCTGTCTATCGCCAACTCGGCGCCGTCTTCGATTCTCGGACTCTTCCGATAGGCAAGTCGGGCTCGGGTGGGGTCGTCATGACCCCACCCGTTTCCGCCCGATACCCAGAGAGCGACGAAGACGTTGGAGAAAGAGGTTCCTTGCAATCCGTTGTGCGGCAGTCAGCCAGATAACGGAGGTCGAAGGACATGACCATGGATCAATTGCAGACCATAAGGCTGGTCCCAGCAGTGGTCGGCGCCTATCCAATCGCCGCGGCGCCAGAGCCACTGCCGCGCCCGGCCACGCCGGCTGCGGCGCCGGCACCCGCCCCGGCACCGGGTCAGGCCGGTCCGGCGGTCGACGATCGCCAGAACAAGGCGGATACCGGCGAGCGGATCGCCAAGCTTGCCGAGCGTGTGGCCGCCGATCTGGCGGGCCCGCGAACCCGGCTGAGCATCAAGCTCGACGAAGGCTCAGGCCGCTTCGTCTATCAGGCGATCGATGTCGAGACCGGCGAGGTGAAGCAGCAGTTCCCGCCGGAAAAACTGCTGGCGCTGCTGGCGGCCGAGCGTGAAGCCAACGGCCTGGTTCTCGATACCGAGGTCTGACACCGAGCCACGGCACAACAGACAAACACAGTTGACGGCCGCTCCTGGCGACCGCCCACCCGGAAAGCTCTGCACTTTTGCAGGGCTCTTTTTTCGATCCCTGTCCGACGTCGCAACCGGAAATGCCCGGCAAAAGCCGCCCCGGCGGCAAGATTTGCCGGCCGGCCGATGCCCTGGCGGATCTTTTCGGGCTCGGCCAGTCTTTTTTATTCACGTTGTTTTTCAATTCATTAGCGCCGGTTTCCGGTCCTTTCTGAATGGTGGCATGGCTGTTGCCTTGCCTGGTGTGGGCAGTACGCCATCGAGCAACATGTTTTTGCTTCATCCAGAAAGGACGGAACCATGACTCTATCGGTAAACACCAATGAAGGCGCACTTTTAGCTTTGCAAAATCTGAACGCGACAGGCCGAGAGCTCAATGTCGTTCAGAACCGCATCAATACCGGTCTCGCCGTGGCGAGCGCCAAGGACGACGGCGCGATTTTCGCCATTGCACAGAACCTGCGTGCGGATCTGGGCGGATTGCGCGCGGTCAAGGGAAGTCTCGACAGGGGGATCAGCGTGGTCGAAGTGGCCATCGCCGCGGCCGAATCAATTTCCGATATCCTCATCGAATTGAAGGCCAAAGCGGTGGCGGCTACGGATGCTTCGCTCGATACCGCCAGCCGCGACGCTCTGAACAACGATTTCGTTTCGCTGCGCGACCAGATCACGACGATCGTTCGCAACGCGGAGTTCAACGGTATCAACATGTTGAACAGTTCGGATGCCGCGGCCGTTACGGCAATCACCAATGCCGACGGAACTTCCACGATCACCGTCGCGGCGCAAGATCTGGCGCTGTCCAGCGCCAATGTGACCTTGTCGTCGAACGAGGTGATCAATACCGCAACCAAGGCCTCGGCCGTCGTGTCCCTGATCGATACCTCGCTCGCCAACGTCAACAATTCGTTGGGGGTGCTGGGAACCGGCGCCAAGAGTTTGGAACGGCAGCGTGTTTTTGCCGACAAGCTCTCGGACGTCATCGAGGTCGGGATCGGCAATCTCGTCGATGCAGATTTGGCCAAGGAAAGCGCCCGTTTGCAGGCGCTGCAAGTCAAGCAGCAACTCGGTGTCCAGGCGCTGTCAATCGCCAATCAGGCTCCGAGTATCATCCTGTCACTCTTCAGATAGAAGAAAACTGGGCGGGGCCTTCGGGCCTCGCCCGTTTCTTTTTTCGTTTCGATTTCACATCCTCCGCATCTGCTTTCACCGCACCGCCAGGCACGGCCGATGGCTGCGCCGCGGCTGTCGGCTCGGGGCGCCTGGCCCGGCAGAAAGCGCCCCCCTGATCCCTGACGATTTTGCCGCCTGCGGCAATTCTTGCCCTGGTTGCGGCTGCGCGCAGCCTTAAGGGCGACACAAAAACATACGCAATATCAATGGGTTGAGTGTTGCCGCCGAGTTGGCACAAGGGTTGCTGATATGCCAGTGACCGCGCGCGGTATGCGCCCGGCAGCCCTGACAGGAAAGTCCGAAGGAGACAGCCTATGGTCTCGATCAACACCAACGCCAGTGCCCTGGTCGCGCTTCAGAATTTGAACAAGACCACCCGGGACCTGGAAGCCACCCAGAATATCATCAACACCGGCCTCAAGGTCGCCGGCGCCAAAGACAACGGCGCCATTTTCGCCATCGCCCAGAGCCTGCGCTCGGATGTTTCCGGCCTGGTCGCCGTGACCCAGAGCCTGGACCGCGGTATCGGCGCCGCGACCGTGGCGCTGGCCGCCGGAGAATCGATCTCGGATCTGCTGATCGATCTCAAGGCAAAGGCGGCGGCGGCCTCCGACCAGGGGCTGGATACCGCCAGCCGGGCGGCGTTGAACAATGAATTCCAGTCGCTGCGCGATCAGATCACGACGATCGTGAACAATGCCGAATTCAACGGCACCAACATGATCAAGAACGGTGGCGTCGGGATCACCGCGCTGGCCAACGATACCGGATCGGCGACGATCAATGTGTCGGCCGAGGATCTGAGCCTGACCGGAACCAATGTCGTGATCACCGCCGACACCACGCTGGGGTCGTCGGCGACCACGTCGGCCTCGGTGCTGGCCGATATCGAAACCTCGCTGACCAATGTCAACGCCGCGCTCGCCCGGCTGGGCACCGGCATCAAGACCCTGGAGCGCCACAAGGTGTTCGTCTCCAAACTCTCCGATACCATCGAGGTCGGCATAGGCAATCTTGTCGATGCCGATCTTGCCAAGGAAAGTGCCCGATTACAGGCCTTGCAGGTCAAACAGCAGCTGGGCGTGCAGGCGCTGTCCATCGCCAACCAGGCGCCGCAGAGCATCCTGGCGTTGTTCCGATAGACGGAACCGACCGGACTTTCAGCCCGCCCCGGGATCGCGTCAACGGTCCCGGGGCGGGGTCGTCCGGAAATACCCGATATCAGTTTCAGTGAAAGTTTCTAGCGCACCGCGAACAGGGGCTCGAGCGTCGGTCCCTTGAGGAAGGGGGAGACTGAGCGCGCCTCCACCGCCCGGCGCAGGATCGGGAACACCTCGTCATAGGTGGCCAGCAGGGCCTCGACATCATCGGCGTTATGCGCATAGCTCATGTTGTGGGTGCCGAGCGTCAAGATCCCGCGCGCGAATACTTCCTGCAAGAACAGGGTCTTGAGCTCGAAGGGCGTCACCCCCTCCGCGCCACGCAGGTGCAGGAAGGTCCAGCTCGGATGGCCGGTAATCGCCAGCACCTCGGCCAGGCCATGGGCCTCGATGCGGGTGGCCACACCGGCCTTGAGCCGGGCGCCGACATCATGCAGCGTTTCGATCACTGGCTCATGGGCGATCTTGTCCAGAACGGTCGCGGCCGCTGCCAGCGACAGGGCCTCGCCGCCCATGGTGAAGGAAAAGAAGATTTCTTCCATCAGCGCCATCACGTCGGCGCGCCCGGCGACGGCCGACAGCGGATAGCCGTTGGCCAGCCCCTTGCCGAAGGTGGCGAGATCGGGGGTGATCCCGAACAGCTCCTGGGCGCCGCCGCGGGCGAAGCGAAAGCCGGTGATGGTTTCATCGAAGATGACCAGGGCGCCGGCGTCATGGGCGCGCTCCACCACGCCTTCAAGAAAGCCGGGAGCCGGCTCGGTGGCGTTCATCGGCTCCAGGATGACGGCGGCGACTTCGCCGTCATGGGCGGCCAGCACCCGGTCCAGGGAGGCCAGATCGTTGTAGGCGAAGCTGTGGGTCAGATTCCGCGTCGCCTTGGGCACGCCGCGGTTGCGGCTGGTCGATCCGATATACCAGTCCTGCCAGCCGTGATAGCCGCACACCGCCACCCGGTCGCGCCCGGTATAGGCGCGGGCCAGACGGATGGCGCCGGCGGTGGCGTCCGAGCCGTTCTTGCCGAAGCGCACCATTTCGGCGCAGGGCACCAGATCGATGATCGCTTCGGCAACCGTGATCTCCAATTCGTGGGCGAGGGAAAAGATGGTGCCGGAGCCGAGCTGGCGCATCACCGCGGCGGTCACCTCGGGGTCGTTGTAGCCCAGGGTGATGGCGTTGAGCGCATTGATGAAGTCGACATATTCGTTTCCGTCCACGTCCCACAGACGGCTGCCCTGGGCGCGGGCCGCAAACAGCGGCGAGACACCGACCGGAAACTGGGTCTTGCTCTTGGAAAAGGTCTGGGTGCCGAGCGGAATGCTGTGCAGGGCGCGGGCATGCAGCTCCTCGGAACAGGCGTAACGACTGGTCATCGGCTGTCTCCGGCGGCCGCCAGGAAGGCGCGATCGCGGGCCCGCGAGCGGGCCAGCCCCTCGTTGCGCTCGAAGCGGGCATTGATTCGGGTCAGCTCCGGCCGGCGGCCCAGAAGGGCGAGGATGTCATCGGTGCCAAACGCCGGGTTGGCGGGATAGAGCGCCTCATAGACCCGGGTCACGAACTCGAGGTCCTCGGGCTCATCCACCGTCCAGCGCAGATGCGAAAGGTCTTGTGGTGGCTCCAGCCGGCCGATCCGGAAGCGCTCGGGACGTTCATAGAGAAACAGGGTGACATGCTCGCGCTCGGACGGCAGGCGGGCCTGCGCATGAGCGGTCTCGAGCGCCGCGCGGGTCATGATTTCGGCATCCAGCCCGTCGGGAAAGGCCGGCTCAACACCGGTGCCCGAATAATCGAAGCCGCCGTCAAGGTGGAGGCGGATCAGGTCGTCGATCACGGCCGGGTCGGCCAAGGGGCAGTCGGCGGTCAGGCGCACGACCTGATCGCAGCCGAAGGCTTCCGCCGCCCCGTGATAGCGGGCCAGCACATCGTGAAGCGGCCCGCGATAGCAGCTTACACCAAGCTCCAGACATAGTTCCTCGATGGCATCGTCGCCGGCGTCCGTACTGGTGGCGACGATCAGCCGGTCGAAGCCGCGGGCCCGCGAGATACGCTCGATCTGGCGGGCCAGCATCGGCTGACCCAGGATCGGTTTGAGGACCTTGCCCGGCAACCGGCTCGACGATGTGCGGGCCTGAAGGATGGCGCCGATCATGAAGGCGTGCCCCGGCTGGCACCCGGGATGGCCGAGGAAGAGTCCATGTCCGCCTTGGCGCGGGGCGGCCACAGGCGGGGATCGATCACCGTCTCGTCATCGATCGCAAAGCGCGGCCAGAACGGCGACGGGGAAGGGGGCTGCGCGGTCGCCGCCAGAACATCGTCCAGCTCGGGCAATCCGGTCACGCCGATAATCAGCGTGTCGATTTCCGGCTGGCTGCGAACGAAGTCGATCGCGCCGCTGACCAGCTCGAGACCATGGCGGCGCACGAATCCCTGCCAGCGCTGCAACGGCCGGGCAATATGGGCCAGATGCTTCGGCAGGCCGTCCGGCGGCATCAGCAGGAGGCCCTGGAGGAAGACCGAGCGGGCGTGGACCTCGATGCCGCGGCGATGCAGCTTGGCCAGCTGGCCGCCAACAATGAGGCGCTGATCGAAGACATTGAGGGGAAGCTGCACCAGATCCAGCGGGTAGCGGTCGAGGAGCCGGTCGATCTGCGCGCCGGTATAGACGGAAACGCCGATTTTTTCGACCAGATGGCGGGCGCGAAAATCCTCGAGCGTGCGCCAGAAGACGTTGCCGAGAGGACCCAGCAGATTGTTGGCGTTGTGGATCAGGAGGCCGTAAACGGCTGAGACCCCGAGCCGGTGCAGCGAGCGCTCGAACGCCTCGGTCAGGCATTCGACGATGGTATCGGCGTCGGCCACGCCGGCCAGATCCGGGGTCTTGGTGATGATGCGAAAGCCATGGCCCTGGGGAAGGCAGGCCCCCAATCGCGATTCGGCGTTGCCATAATCGGCCGCCGTATCGAGAACCTTGAGGCCGGCGTCGGCGGCTCGGGCGAGGATGGCGGCTATGTCCTCGCGCGCGCAGGCGCCGGCGGCGTTGGCGATGCCGTAATCCATGCCGAACTGGGCGGTGCCGAGGCCGATCTGTGCCATGATTCCCGCTCCTCTCTGCGGAAGGTCCTCAGGTCGCCGCCGCAGGACACTGATCGAGCAGCGCCCGCATGCCGTCGACCGACAGCCAGTCGGAGTTGTTGTCGCTGGCGTAGCTGAAATCGCAGGGCACCGGCCGGGCGTTCCAGGCCTCGGGCGGCACATATGACCAGTTCTCGAAATTCGGCATGATGACGTAGCGATCGGCGAGCTCGATGGTGGCCCGGGCATCGTCGCCGGGGACCATCACCTCGTGGAGCTTTTCGCCGGGCCGGATGCCGATCACATGGGTGCCGATGCCGGGCGCCATGGCGCGGGCCAGATCGATCACCTTCATCGACGGGATCTTGGGCACGAAAATCTCGCCCCCGGTCATCATCTCGAGCGACGTGAGCACGAAGTTGACGCCCTGCGGCAGGGTGATCCAGAAGCGGGTCATCCGCTCGTCGGTGATCGGCAGGCTGTCGGCGCCCTCGGCGATCAGCTTCTTGAAAAACGGGACGACGCTGCCGCGGCTGCCCACCACATTGCCGTAGCGCACCACCGAGAATCGGGTGCCGCCGGCGCCGCTTAAGTTATTGGCGGCGGTGAAGATCTTGTCGGACGCCAGCTTCGAGGCGCCATAGAGGTTGATCGGGTTGGCGGCCTTGTCGGTGGACAGCGCGATGACCCGTTTGACGCCTTGCTGGATCGCCGCCTGAACAACGTTCTCGGCGCCCATCACATTGGTGCGGATGCACTCGAACGGGTTGTATTCGGCCGCCGGCACATGCTTGAGCGCGGCCGCATGAATAACGTAGTCGACGCCGCGAAAGGCCATTTCCAGGCGCTGGCGGTCGCGCACGTCGCCGATGAAAAAGCGCAAGGAGTCCTGGCCGCGGAAATCGCGGTCCTTCTGCATCTCGTACTGCTTGAGCTCGTCGCGCGAGAACACCACCAGACGGCGCGGCCGGCAGTATTTGAGCACCGTGCGCA
Organism: uncultured Alphaproteobacteria bacterium; assembly: GCA_964654995.1. Lineage (GTDB taxonomy): Bacteria > Pseudomonadota > Alphaproteobacteria > CAZZKF01 > CAZZKF01 > CAZZKF01. The sequence goes on from CAZZKF010000022.1 coordinate 11,171, forward strand.
GGAACTGCTTGCCGAACGAGCCGGTGCCGCCGGTCACCAGAATGGAGGCATCGGCAAGGAAATCGATGGAACCTTGCGACGGCGCGCCGCCGTTGACCGGCTGCTCGGACCCGCCGTTGATCTTTTGCTGCAGCATGAGCCCCGTTCGAAGCGGTTGGCGAAACACTGGCGATCCGGGCAGGGTTAACCGGTTGAAGGTCAGGTGTGGTTTGCCGGCACACCCCCCGTCCGCCCCCTTTGCCCCGCGCCAAAGCCGCGGAACTCAAGGGCCTGTCATCTTTGTCCGACAACCGTAAAAAAAGCTTTAAGTGGGGTTTGGAAAGGATTTGGTCACTTTTTTCATTAACCATGGGTCCGTCAATGGTTCACCGACACGCGTGTCTTGTAATCAACGGATTCAGGGATGGCGGACAAGGTTGCTTTGGTTACCGGCATAACCGGCCAGGACGGGGCCTATCTGGCCGAGTTCCTTCTCGATAAGGGCTATGTGGTGCACGGCGTGCGCCGGCGCGCCTCGTCGTTCAATTCGGGGCGCATCGATCACCTCTATCGCGATCCCCATGAGCCCGGCGTGCGGTTCTTCCTGCACCACGGCGACATGACGGACTCGACCAATCTCATTCGCCTGGTGCAGCAGGTGCAGCCCGACGAGATCTACAATCTGGCGGCCCAGAGCCATGTGCACGTCAGCTTCGAGACCCCGGAATACACCGCCAATGCCGATGCACTCGGCGCGCTCAGGATGCTGGAGGCCATCCGCATCCTCGGGCTCGAGGGCAAGACCCGCTACTATCAGGCGTCGACCTCGGAGCTGTTCGGCAATGCGGTGCAGGTGCCGCAATCGGAGGACACGCCGTTCGCCCCGCGCAGCCCCTATGCGGCGGCCAAATTGTACGCCTACTGGATCACCGTGAACTACCGCGAGGCCTATGGCCTGCACGCGTCCAACGGCATTCTGTTCAACCACGAAAGCCCGTTGCGCGGCGAGACTTTCGTCACCCGCAAGGTGACCCGCGCGGTGGCCGCCATCCATCGCGGCGAGCAGGACCGGCTCTATCTCGGCAATCTCGATGCCCGGCGCGACTGGGGCCATGCCCGCGACTATATCGAAGGCATGTGGCTGATCGTCCAGCAGGACGAGCCCGACGACTATGTTCTGGCCACCGGCGAGTCGCACTCGGTGCGCGAGTTCGTCGAGCGCGCCTTTGCGGTCGCCGGCTACAACATCGTCTGGGAAGGCGAGGGCGAGAACGAAAAGGGCCGCGACGCCAGGACCGGCGGCGTTCTGGTCGAGGTCGATCCGCGTTATTTCCGGCCCACCGAGGTCAACGTGCTGTGCGGCGACGCCTCCAAGGCGCGGCGCAAGCTCGGCTGGACGCATCGCACCAGCTTCGATGAACTGGTTCAGGAAATGACCGAGGCGGAGCTGCGCGGCCACAATGTGGCGTCCCTGTTCTAGAGGGTTTCCCGGTCATGAACGCACCGCTGACCGATATCATCCCGCCGCCGCCCAGAGCCGGCGCCGCCTTGCCGATTTCGGTGGTGGTCTGCGCCAAGAACGAGCAGGCGCGGATCGCCGACTGTCTGAAATCGGTGCGTGAAAACCACCCGGACGAGATCATCGTCGTCGATGGCGATTCCAGCGATGCGACGGTCGCCATTGCCCGCCAGTTCACCGACCGGGTGATCCGCTCGGCCGGTGCCAATCTCACCCGCGACCGCCAGATCGGCATCGATGCCTGCCGCAACGAGCTCATTGCCATGATCGATGCCGACCACCGTCTGGCGCCCGGCGATCTGGCATCATTGGCCCGCGATCTCGACGACTTCGGCCTCGACATCGTTCAGGCCCAGATCGAGATCGACCGTGACGGCTTCTGGTGCGAGGCCGAGGCGGAAGCCCTCGATCTGGTCCAGAACACGCCGGGCGAGAAGACCATGATCGGTGTTGCGCCGGCCCTGTTCCGGGCCCGGGTGTTCGAGCACGTGAAGTTCGACGATCGCATCACCAGCACCATCGACGATACCGATTTCATCTATCGGCTGTCGAAGGCCGACGGCTTTCGGATCGGCACCGGCCGCACCCGCATCCGCCAGGCCCATGTCGGGACGCTCAAGAGCTATGTCCACAAGTTCCGCTGGTATGGCCGCGGCGATGCCGAATTCTGCCGCAAGCATCCGCAACGCGCGGCCTCGATGATCTTTCATCTGCTGGTGCGCTATCCGGTGATTCACAGCGTCAAGGCGCTGGTGCATGGCCGTTTCCGGGCGGCAACCTATTTCGTGCTGCAGGGGCTGGTGCGTTTTGCGGCGCTTTCGGGCGGTCTGATGGCGAAAGGATAGGCGATGGCGACCCCCCAACCCGTAGCGCCGGCAGAGGCGCCCTATGATCGCATCACGGCCTGCCGCATCTGCGGCGATGAGGCCTTGGCAACCGTGCTCGACCTCGGCGAGCAGGCGCTGGGAAGCTGCTTTCCGACAGCGCAGGAGCCGACGCCGGCGCGGGTGCCCCTGGAGCTGGCTCGCTGCCAGGGCTGCGGGCTGGTGCAACTGCGCCACACCACCCGGCCGGATGCCCTTTACACCTATGATTACGGCTATCGCTCCGGCACCAACGCATCGATGCGCAATCACCTGGCCGGGCTGGCCGCCTGGATCGAGGACCGCTGCCCGCTTGCTGCCGGCGATGTGGTGCTGGATATCGGCTGCAATGACGGCACGCTGCTCAAGGCCTATCGGACCCCGGGCCTGCGCCGCATCGGCATTGACCCCATCGTCGGCAAGTTCGCCGATCATTTTGAGACCGACATCACCACCATCGAAGGCTTCTTTTCCCCCGAGACCTGGCGCCGGGCGGGCACCGGCGCGCCAGCCCGGGTGATCACCTCGATTTCCATGTTCTACGATCTAGACGATCCCAACGCCTTTGCCGCGGCAATCGAGCAGGCGCTGGCCGAGGACGGCATCTGGGTGATGGAACAGAGCTATCTGCCGGCGATGCTGGAGGCCAACGCGTTTGACACCATCTGCCACGAGCATCTGGAGTATTACGCGCTCTCACAAATCGAATGGATCGCCCGGGCCCACGGGCTGCGGGTCTTCGATGCCGAGCGCAATGCGTGCAATGGCGGCAGCTTCCGCCTCGCCCTGTGCCGGGCGGACGGGCCTTATGCCGAGAACGGCGAGGCACTGGAGTCCTTGAGAGCGCTGGAGCGCGACCTGGCACTCACCACCGAGGCGCCTTATCGTGCCTTTGCCGAACGCATCGCCGCACTGCGGATGCGCTTGCGCCGGTTCGTCGAAGATGCCCATGCGGCGGGCAAGACAATCTACCTTTACGGCGCGTCGACCAAGGGAAATACGTTGCTTCAGTACTTTGGCCTGGATCATACTCGGATCGCCGCAGCGGCCGAGCGCAACCCCCAGAAATGGGGACGCCGGACGCCGGGCACCGACATTCCGATTGTCTCGGAAGATGACATGCGGCGCGCCCGGCCCGACTATTTGCTGGTGCTGCCGTGGCATTTTCGCGACGAGTTCATCTCCCGCGAGGCGGATTATCTGAAACGGGGCGGGCAGTTCATCTTTCCGCTGCCGGAAATGGAAATCGTCGCCGACCCGGGGAGGGAGAACACCCAGTGAGGGCTCTTGTTGTCGGCAATACCGGCCAGGACGGCCGCTATCTCGACGAGCAGCTGCGCAAACGCGGCGCCGAGGTGTTCGGCATCAATCGCCGCGGCCTGTTCGATCCGGACGGCAACCCCGTGCAGCCGCTGTGGATCGGCGATCCGGCAGCGATGCGCAATCTGATTGCCGAGCTGGCCCCCGATCGCATCTATTATCTCGCCGCCTACCATCATTCCTCGGACGAGCCGGCGGACACAGACCCGTTGCTCAAGTACCGCAGCCTTGTGGTCCATGCCACCGGCTTTCGCAATTGCCTCGAAGGGGTGGTGGCGGCCGGGCTGGATACGCATCTGGTTTACGCGAGCTCGGCGCATGTGTTTGGTGCGCCTGAGGTCTCACCGCAGACCGAAGATCTGGCCTATGAGCCGCTTGATGCCTATGGCTCCAGCAAGGCCCTGGGCCTGCGTCTGTGCCAGTTCTATCGCCGGCTGTTCGGGGTGCATGCGTCAGGTGCCATTCTGTACACCCATGAATCGCCGCGAAGAGCGCCGCGCTTCCTGTCGGCCCGCATTGCCCGGACGGTGGCGGCGATTGCCGGTGGCCGGCGCCGGCGTCTTGCCATCGCCGATCCGCAAGCGGTGATCGACTGGGGCTATGCGCCGGAATACACGGATGCGCTCTATCGCATGGGCGAGCTGGACAAGGCGGATGATTTCATCGTTGCCACCGGCCAGGCGCGGCGCGTGGCCGATTTCCTGGCCGCCGCCTTTTCGCACGCCGGTCTCGACTGGCACGATCATGTCGACGTGACACCTGAGCGCCTGCAACGGCGCCCCGGCGGTGCGCCGCTGGTTGGCGACAGCACCCGACTGCGTGAAGCAACCGGCTGGAAGCCCCGGACCGGCCTGCAGAAACTCGCCCACATCATGGTCGATGCGGCCCGCGAGGCGCCGGCTTCGGGTCAGGTGCTCCGCGTCGTGAATTCGTGATCGAGGATGCCGTAGAACAGGGAATCGTGCCAGGCGCCTTCGGCCCAGTGGGCCTCACGGTGACGCCCGTCCAGCTTTAACCCCAGGGTCTTGAACAACTGCTGCTTGGCGGTGTCGAAATCGTAGATTTCGGCCCAGATGCGATGCAGGCCGAGCTCGTCGAAGCCATAGCGCAGGAGCGTTCGGGCGGCGTCCGGTGCCAGCACATCGTCGATATAGAGGCCATCAAGGCCGATATAGATGGACAGATCGGCGCTGCGGTTGACCCAGTCGATGTAACACAGGCCGCAGGCGCCCATCAGCCGGCCGTCATCTTTGTCCGTGATCGCAAACATGTGGACGCGCGAATCCCCCAGGACGACATTTTCGTACCAGCGTTCCTGATCGGCCATCGAAAGCTCGCGCACCTCGCGGAAATAGCGCCGGAAATCGGGCCGATTGCGCCATTCAAGAAGCTGGGCGAGGTCGCCGTGCTCAATGGCGCGCAGGCCGGTGTGGCGCCCTTCAAGCATCGAGCCCGTCCACATCCTGAGCGTACAGCGCATCGCCGGCCGGCTTGTCGACGGTGAGCGCCCGTCCGACAACGTCGCCCAGGCGGTAAGGGGGCAAAGCGCCGGCCGGCGCCGGGCGCAAGGCTTCCAAATCATCGGCGCCGAGCACATGCCCGGCCTTGCGCCCCGCGCACAGGCGCAGGCAGCGGCGCTGGACGACGATGGTTTCTTTCTCATTGGCCTCGATGCGCTTGATGCCGTCGCCAAGGGCGGCTTCCAGCTCGCGGACGCGGGCCACCATCTCGCGCCAGGTCGCCGGGTTCATGGCAAAGCCGTGATCCGGGCCCTCGCGGTCGTTGTCGTCGGTGAAATGCTTCTCGATCACCCGGGCGCCCAGCGCCACCGCGCCCAACGCGGTCGCATGCCCGGGCGTGTGATCGGAAAGGCCCAGCACCATCCCCGGCCAGCGCATCTCGAAGGTCTGCAAAACCCGCAGATTCTGATGGCGGAAGTTCTCCGCACTGCCGGTGTAGTTGGTGTTGCACTGCATCAGCACGATCTGCCGGGTCTCGGAAAGAATGGTATCGACCGCGCGTTCCACATCCTCCATGGTCGCCGCACCGGTGGCCAGCAGCACCGGCTTGCCGCTTCGTGCGATGCGGGCCAGCGAATCCGTCCAGGTGATATCGCCGGAGCCGACCTTGAAGGCGGGGACCAGCGGTGCGCAAGTCTCGATCGCCTCGTCATCATAGGGCGTGGTCATGAAGGTGATGCCGGCGCGCGCCGCCTCGTCGGCCAGCGTCTGGTTCCAGTCGCGGTTGAACTCGTACTGGCGATAGACCTCGACCACCGGCTTCTTCCAGGCCGCCTGATGGCCAAGCTGGCCACCCAATTGCCGAAAGCCGTAATCGCTGACGATCCTGGGGGCGAGGAAATGCTGGAACTTGGCGGCGTCCGCTCCGGCCTCCGCCGCCAGCCAGATGAGCGCCTTGGCGCGCTCGATATCGCCTTCGTGGTTGGAGCCGATATCGGCAATGAAATAGCTTGGCCGGTCGAGCGCCACCTCGCGCCCGCCGATCATCACCCGGTTGTCATACCGCATGGGCCAGCTCCTTGCGCGTTCGCGCCAGCGCCTCGATCACCTCGTCAAAGGCGGGAAGGGGGCGCCCCAGCAGGGCTTCCGCACGGCTCACGTCGAGCCCCAGACTTTCCGCCCGCACCGGGCGCAAGTCGCTCACGCTGGCAGGTGTCGGCCGGGTGAGCGTGCGACCCAGGCGCGCCGCCAGCGCTTCGACAAAGGCCTTTTTGCTCGCCACCTCGCGGGCCGCAACGTTAAGGATCCCGCTGGGGCGCTGTTCGATCAGATCGGCGAGCGCCGTGGCCAGCGCCTCCACATCCAGGGTCGAGGTGTAGAAGTCGTCGAACAGGCATGCCGGGGCGTCGCGTTCGATGACGTCCAATGCCCAGTCGGCAAAGGTCGGCGGCCCGGGACGGCGGCGAAAGCCGGTGAAATTGGTGCGCACGATCAGCGCCCCGGGGCAGGTGGCGGCAAAGGCTTCGCCGGCGTATTTCGAGCGCGCATATTCGTTGACCAGACGCACGGGCGCCGTTTCGTCGTGGCGCACACGCCCGTCGCCGGTGAAATAGTGATCGGTGGAGATCTGGACGAAATAGCGCCCTTTGCGCCGGCAGCATTCGGCCATCACAGCGACAGCGCGGGCGTTGATGCGATAGGCCAGCATGGGCTCACGCTCGCAGGCATCCAGCCCGGTGATGGCCGCGGCATTGATCGCGACCTCCCAAGACCCGCCGTCCAGGCAGGCCAGAAGGGCGTCGTCATCGCCAATGTCCAGGGCAATGTCGGTGCCGCTCCGCGCCAGGCCGGTGACGGCAATGGCGCGCCGGCGGGCCTCGGCCATCAAGGCCTCGCCCAGCAGTCCGGTCGCCCCCAGGATCAGCCATGACATCGGTTTTCCATCCCCTCGGGTTAGGCCATCCGGCAGGCGTCATTCGGGCCGGCTGCGCAGGGCAACGAGGCCGACGCCGCGGGCATGCGGCAGGTCGCGGCGCGGGCGCTCGGCAATCACCTCGGGGCTGTCCACCTCCTGCCAGGTGTCATCGTCGTTGAGCGCAAAGAAACGCTCTTCAACGACCGAGAAGCCGGGATGGCGGGTCAGCTCCGGCCAGGTTTCGGGCCCGTATTCCCACTGGGTGGCGTAAAGCCCGAGGCTGTCGCGGATGATCCCCGGCTCATCACGGCCCAGCGGCACCGATATCAGCGCCAGGCCGCCGGGCTTCAGCGTCCGGTGAAACTGATCGAGCACCCGGGTGGTGGTCTCCGGGTCGCGCTCGCGCCGGGCCTCATCGGGCGTATCCGGCCGATCAAACGCGCTCGGTGCATCCGCCTCCGCCGCCTCGTCGAAGCCGATGTGCTCCAGCGTCGAGATGCAGGTGGCGATGTCGTACGCCCGCGCAGGAAGCTCGAGATAACGGAAATCGCCGAGCCGCACCGGAACCGCCAGGACCTCATCGCGCCAATCGTCCGGATAGCGGCCGGCCACCTTGCGGGGATCGACGATATCGACCGCTTCGAGCTGAACCTTGTGGCTGCGGCGCAGCTCGAGCAGCAGGCCGAGGAAATCCATGCTGGCCAGCGAATAGCCGACATCGAGCAGGCGCTCGCCACCGAGAAAATAGGAGGCCGCCCAGGGCGTCTCGACGCAGCGCTCCGACATGCCCTGGCCGAAGCGGCCGCAGAGGATGGGGGAGGCCGCATGATCGAGGATTCCGCTCACCTGGCTCAGGATCGATTGGGCTTCGGGGCTCAGCATGACAGTCCTTTCCCGGCGATTGCGCGCTAGGCGATTCTTCCGCCGAAAGATTTACGCTTGGTTAAGGTTAATGGCGTTGCCGCCGGCTTCTCTGTACCGGCCTGGGTCGGCAAGCCGGGAAGGGGGGTCACACGACCTCGTTCAAGGCCAGCGAGGTGGGCCGTTTGCGGCCCACCGTCTGGATCGTGGCATCGGTCGAATAGCCGGTGACCGGGTTGGCGCGCCTTTCAATTTCGTCGGCGACCGCCCGCACCAGGCCTTCGGTGGCCGTCTTGGCGGCATGGACGAGAATGCTGTGATTGCGCAGCGCCGTCTGGAATGCCGCCGTTGCTGCCTTGAGCGCGGCGGTCTCGCGGCGGTCGGCCCGGGTCACCAGTTCGGGGTTGCGGCGCAGGATGGCCATGGCTTCGGCATATTGCTCGGTGAGGCGCGCCTTGTCGGCCTGCAGCTCGGCGATGTCACGGGCGCAGGCCTCGCGGATCAGCCGCGATTCGGCCTCCAGAAGCGCGGTGAGGCGTCGGGTCAGATCGATCACCCGGGCGGTGGGCGAGTCGGGCATGGTCATTGGCTGGCCTCCTGAATCTTGAGGATTTCGCGCAGCACCGCGTCGGAGACGCCGATGCCGCTGCGTCCCGACATGACCTCGGCATACTGCTCGTTGATCATCGATCGGTAGATGGACTCGCTGAAGCCGCCGCCGAACGGGCCGTCGGTCTTGAGCCCCGCCGACATGCTTTGCAGCATCTGCGACAGGAACACCGCTTCGAAGGCGTCGGCGGCGCGCTTGGCAGCCTCGAAATCGGCAGTAGCGCGTGGCCGGGCCAGCGGCTGGTTCTGCACGGCGACAACGGCGCTGCTTGCGATCAGGTCACTGGCCATCGGTGAATCACCTTTTCCGGTCTGTGCCCGGCCTCTACAGGATGTCGATGTCGGCCTGCAGGGCGCCCGCGACTTTGAGCGCCTGGAGGATCGAGATCATGTCGCGCGGGCCGATGCCAAGGGCATTGAGACCGTCGACCAGATCCTGGAGGCTGACGCCTTCGTTGAGCACGGCGAGCTTGTTCTCGGCCTCCTCGTCAACCGAGATCTGGGTGCGCGGCACCACCGTCGTCTGGCCGCCCTGCGAGAACGGGGTGGGTTGCGAGACCTGCGGCGTCTCGGTCACCCGGATGGTCAGATTGCCCTGGGCGATGGCGACCGTGCTGACCCGCACCTCGCTGCCCATGACGATGATCCCGGAATGTTCGTCGATGACCACCCGGGCGATGGTGTCGGGTTCGACCCGAAGCTGTTCGACGTCAGCCAGCAGGTCGATCATCGACTTGCCATAGCGGTCCGGCAGATCGATGCGCACGGTGCCCGGGTCGAGGGCTTCCGCCGCCCGGCTTCCGACATAATTGTTGATCGTCCGGGCGATGCGCCGGGCCGTCGTCAAATCGGGGTTGCGCAAGGACAGATGAAGGTTTCGCATCGATGCGAAGGTGAACTGGATTTCCCGCTCGACGACCGCGCCATTGGCAATGCGGCCGCCGGTGGTCACCCCCTTGGCCACCGATCCGCCATCGCCCGAGGCCTTGAAGCCGCCGACCGCCACGGTGCCCTGGGCGACCGCGTAAACCTCGCCGTCGGCGCCCAACAGCGGCGTGACCAGCAACGTGCCGCCGCGCAGGCTTTCGGCGTCGCCCAAAGCACTGACGGTCACGTCGATGCGCGAGCCCTGACGGGCAAACGGCGGCAGATTGGCGGTGACCATCACCGCGGCGACGTTTTCGGTCCGCATATTGCCGTTGCGGGTGTTGATGCCGAGGCGCTCGAGCATGGCCTGCAGACTCTGCTGGGTGAACGGGGCGTTGCGCAGGGTATCTCCCGTGCCATCCAGGCCGACCACCAGGCCATAGCCGACCAGCGGGTTCGAACGCACGCCCTCGAAATCGACGATGTCCTTGATCCGCGAAGACGCCCGGCCGGTGCCGACACCGAGAACCACCGCCAGTGCGACCAGCGCCGCGACCTTTCCGGTCCGCCTGACAATCCTTGAAACTTTTCGGCGTGCTGCCCACTTCGTCGGCGCTCTTCGCATACGTCCTCTCCGCCCTTTCGACTGCCGTCTGGCGCTCCGGGGGCCGTCGGTCCGGCCACCTGCCATCGCGCGTTTACCAACGTCAGCCATTGGGAATGCGAAATCCGTGCCAGCTTTGCAGCGCAGGAAAGGTATTGCATTTCAATGGGTTGGCATCGACTTGGCGGGGCCGCCGACGGCCTGCGGCAAAAGCTGCCGGGCAGGTGGCAAGTCTTGCCGGTTCCCGCCAGCCCTTAACAGCTTGTTAATCAAGGGAGCGCATCTTAGGGCTCGCAAGCGAGGGGTGGGCGAACCAGACAGATGAAAATCAACGCGCCAAGTCAGGTCAAGACCGCCTCCGGCGTCAAGCGCCGCGCCAGGAGCCATCGCGCCGGCGCCGCATTTACCTTGTCCTCAGGCGAGTCCGTCGTCGCGCCTGCCACCATCGCCGCCGCCGGCCCCCTGGCTGCCGTCGATTCGCTTCTCGCCTTGCAGGAAGTCGATGACCGGCCGGCGAGGCGGAGCCAGGCCGTGCGGCGCGGCCATGATCTTCTCGATCGGCTGGATGAGATTCGCCATGCGCTCCTCGTCGGGCATATCTCGCGCGGCCGCCTGGAGGCCATCGCCGAGATGGTGCGCAACCGGCGCGGGGACACGGATGATCCTGGTCTCAACGCCATACTCGATGAAATCGAACTTCGAGTCGAAGTTGAGCTTGCCAAGTTAAGCATCTGATACACACAAACAATCCAGGTATCCTTTTTTCCGGTCGCCGGGCATGGGGCCGGGCGCTGCCGCTTTCCTCGCTTTGACCTTGAAGGCGTCTGCCCCCGTCACTATAATGCGCCGCCGCGAAAGTTCGGGTCGCGTTGTGTGAAGATGTGTGGAGAAGAGTAATGGGAGAAGCCCTTCCCGCCGATTACCGTCCGTCGCCGGACGAGCCCTTCATGAATCCGCGTCAACTCGAATATTTTCGGCAAAAGCTGCTTGCCTGGCGCCAGGAAATCATCAAGGAATCCCGGGAAACCCTGGCCAATCTTCAGGAGGGCGGGATCAAGGAACCGGATATCGCCGACCGCGCCTCGACCGAGACCGACTGGTCGCTGGAGCTGCGAACCCGCGATCGCCAGCGCAAACTGATCGCCAAGATCGATGCCGCCCTGCGCCGGATCGAGGAGGGCACCTACGGCTATTGCGAGGTGACCGGTGAGCCGATCAGCCTGCAGCGCCTCGATGCCCGGCCGATCGCCACCCTGTCGCTCGAGGCCCAGGAACGCCACGAGCAGATGGAAAAGGTTCACCGCGACGATTGAGCCCATCCGGCTCGGACTGCCTGCGCCCTAACCGAAATCAAACGGGCCAGCCTGGTCGACAGGCCGGCCCGTAGCACGAATGGCTCAGCCGCCCGCCACGGTGCCGGGCGGCCGAGCCCTCAGCGGGCCTCGATCGGCACGTAGGAACGCTGGGTGACGCCGGTGTAGAGCTG
>CAZZKF010000022.1:22753-37058 GCA_964654995.1 uncultured Alphaproteobacteria bacterium
CTCAGCGGGCCTCGATCGGCACGTAGGAACGCTGGGTGACGCCGGTGTAGAGCTGGCGCGGGCGACCGATCTTTTGATGCGGATCTTCGATCATCTCGCTCCACTGGGCGATCCAGCCGACCGTGCGGGCGAGCGCGAACAGCACCGTGAACATGTCCGAAGGAAAGCCCATGGCGCGCAGAATGATGCCGGAATAGAAATCGACGTTGGGGTAGAGCTTCTTTTCGATGAAGTAGTCGTCTTCAAGGGCAATGCGTTCGAGTTCCATGGCGAGATCGAGCAGCGGATCGTTTTCGATCCCCAGCTCGCCCAGCACTTCGTGACAGGTTTCGCGCAGCACCCGCGCCCGCGGGTCGTAGTTCTTGTAAACCCGGTGGCCGAAGCCCATCAGCCGGAACGGATCATCCTTGTCCTTGGCCCGCTTGATGTATTCGGGAATGCGGTTGACCGAGCCGATTTCGGTAAGCATGCGCAGGACCGCCTCGTTGGCGCCGCCGTGGGCGGGGCCCCACAGCGAGGCGATACCGGCGGCAATGCAGGCAAACGGATTGGCACCCGACGAGCCGGCCAGGCGCACGGTCGACGTCGAGGCGTTCTGCTCGTGATCGGCATGGAGAATGAAAATCCGGTCCATGGCACGCGCCAGAACCGGATTGACGTGATACTCCTCGCAGGGCACGGCGAAGGTCATGTACAGGAAGTTTTCGGCATAGTTGAGGTCGTTGCGCGGGTAGATGAACGGTTGACCGACCGAATATTTGTAGGCCATGGCGGCGATGGTCGGCATCTTGGCGACCAGGCGGTGCGAGGCGATGCGGCGCTGTTCGGGATCGGTGATATCGGTGCTGTCGTGGTAGAAGGCGGACAATGCGCCAACCACGCCGCACATGATGCCCATCGGATGGGCGTCGCTTCGGAAGCCGCGGAAAAAACGGTTGAGCTGTTCGTGCAGCATCGTGTGATAGGTGATGTTGCGCACGAACTCGTCCTTTTGATCCCGGGTCGGCAGCTCGCCGCGCAACAGCAGATAGGAGACCTCCATGAAGTCACTGTGCATGGCGAGTTCGTCGATGGGGTAGCCGCGGTACAGCAGCACGCCCTTTTCGCCATCGATATAGGTGATCTTCGATTCGCAGCTTGCGGTTGAGGTGTATCCGGGATCAAAGGTGAACATGCCGGTTTCCGCATAAAGCTTGCGGATATCGATCACGCGGGGACCGACCGTCCCGTCGAGAACATCAAGGGGTATCTCGCGTCCGTCGATCAACAGGGTCGCCCCATTGGTTTTGTCGTGCCGTTCAGCCGTATTCGTCATCTACCGTCAATCCTTTCCTTTTTCTTTCCACGCCCAAACACAATTTGTCTCCGGTCCGTCCACCCCTTGTTGCCAGTATATATGGTTCGCCGCTGTTATGGGAATGATGCCGAGTCATCCGGCGTCAAAGCAGGTCGTGCGATGCCGGCGGCGGCATCGCGAAGGCGGGCCAGGCTTTCGTCGCGACCCAGAACCACGAGCACATCGAAGATCCCGGGCGAGATGGTGCGCCCGGTCAAGGCAGCACGCAGCGGCTGTGCCACGCGGCCGAATTTGAGGTCCCTGGCCTCGGCAAACGTCCGCAATGCCGCCTCCAGCGTCGCTGCCGACCAGTCCTCCGCTGCGGCCAGCGCCGCCGCCGCCTCGGCCACCAGTTTGCGCCCGTCCTCGTCCAGAAGCCGGGCCGCCTTGTCGTCCGGGGTCAGCGGCCGTTCGCGCACCAGAAAGGCGGCCGTTTCCGCCAGCTCGACCAGAGTGCGGGCACGGGTCTTGAGGGCCGGCATGAGCTCTTCAAGGCGGCTCAGGTGACGCGGCTCCAGGGGCGCCCCGCGCAGCTTCTCGAGAAACGGGCGGGCCAGATCGCACAGGCGGGAATCATCGGCGGCGCGAATATAATGGCCGTTCAAATGATCGAGTTTGGCCAGATCGAAGCGCGCCGGCGACTTGCCGATGGCTTCCAGGCTGAACCATTCAATTGCCTGCTCGGTGGAGATGATTTCATCATCGCCATGGGCCCAGCCCAGGCGCAGCAGATAATTGCGCATGGCCTCCGGCAGATAGCCCATGTCGCGGTAGGCCTCGACACCCAGCGCGCCGTGACGCTTGGACAGCTTGGCGCCGTCGGGACCATGGATCAGGGGAATATGGGCGAATTCCGGCGCCGCCCAACCGAGCGCCTGATAGATCTGCGTCTGGCGCGCCGCGTTGGTCAGGTGATCGTCGCCGCGAATGACGTGGGTGATTCCCATGTCATGGTCGTCCACCACCACCGACAGCATGTAGGTCGGCGTGCCATCGGCGCGCAGCATCACCAGATCGTCAAGCTGGTCGTTGGCGAAGCGGACCCGGCCCTGCACCCGGTCCTCAATCACCGTCTCACCGGCGCGCGGCGCCTTGAAGCGGATGACGAAGGGGGCGCCGGGCGGGGCTTCCGACGGGTCGCGGTCGCGCCAGCGCCCGTCATAGCGCATCGGCCGGCCTTCGGCGCGGGCCCTGGCGCGCATCTCGTCGAGCTCTTCGGGCGTGCAGTAGCAGCGATAGGCACAGCCCTGATCGAGAAGCTGCCGGGCCACCGCGACATGGCGCTCGCGGCGCTGCGACTGAAACACCACCTCGTCATCCCAGTCGAGGCCGAGCCAGGTCAGCCCGTCGAAAATCGCGTCGATGGCCGCCTGGGTCGAGCGCGCCCGATCGGTATCCTCGATCCGCAGCCGGAAGCGGCCCTTGTGATGGCGGGCGAACAGCCAGTTGAAAAGTGCCGTGCGTGCCCCGCCGATGTGCAGGAATCCGGTGGGCGAGGGAGCAAATCGAACGACGATGTCGGATCGGGCGTGAGCCATCGGCAAGACCCTGAACACTGCGGAAAAAGCTGCCGGCGTTGTTTAGCACATCGACCCGTCCGGCAACAGCCCGGGCACTCCGCTCTGGTGCTTCCGGGTGCAATTGGGCAACATTGGTACTGCTGGTCTCGGGGAGCAGATGACCATGACCGCTTGGGCGGACGAAAGCGAGACTGCCGGCGTTTCGCCAGGTGGCGGAGCGAGGGCCACAGGCGCGGCTGTCGTTGCCTGGCTGGCCTCCCGGTTTGCCGCCGAGCGCGATCGCTGGATGGTCTGGAGCGCGCCACTGCTGGGGCTCGGCATTGGTCTGTATTTCGCGCTTCCCGTTGAGCCCGCACCCGCTTGGCTGATGGCCGGCCCGGTGGCCGGCGGCGTTGTGCTGGCGGGGCGGCGGCGGGCAGCGGCGTGGGCGCCGTCGGCTTTGGCCGGGTTTCTGGTGGTGCTGGGCTTCAATGTCGCGCAACTGCGCACCGAAATGGTCCGCGCCCCGGTGCTCACCGCGCCAGTCGGGCCGGTGAAGGTGGTCGGCCGTCTCCTGGAGGTGACGGGAAATCCCGGGTCGACCCGTCGCCTGCTGCTCGCGGATGCGAAGATCGCCGGGGTCAGCCGGGCTGAAACGCCGGTGCGCCTGCGCATCACCCAGCGCGGGGCCGGGCCGGATCTCACCCCCGGCGATCGGGTCTCGGTGCTGGCCAGGCTGATGCCGCCGGCGGCCCCGGCCGAGCCCGGCGCTTATGATTTTGCCCGGCGCGCCTGGTTTCAGCGCCTCGGCGGCGTCGGCTACGCTCTGGGTGCGCCGCAGATCGTGAGCCCGGCAGCGGCCGGGGCAGATGATTTCGGCACCCGCCTCGCGGCCCTGCGCCGGGCGCTGGCGGCACGGGTTTCGGCAGCCCCCGACGCGCGGGTCGGGGCGGTGGCGGCGGCCTTGATGACCGGCCATCGCGCGGCCATTCCCGAGGCGGTGGTCGAAGACCTGCGCCGCGCCGGGCTGGCCCATCTGCTGGCAATCTCGGGGCTGCACATCGGCCTGGTGGCCGGCGTCGTCTTTTTTGCGGTGCGGGCGCTGCTCGCCCTGGTGCCGGCGCTGGCCCTGCGCTACCCGATCAAGAAATGGGCGGCGCTGGCGGCGATTATGGCGGCCTTCGCCTATCTGCTGATCAGCGGCGCCACGATCCCGACGCGGCGCGCCTTCATCATGACCGCGATCGTTCTGCTGGCGGTGATTTTTGATCGTGGTGTCATCTCCATGCGGCCGGTGGCGCTGGCGGCTCTGGCGATTCTGCTGATCGCCCCGGAATCGCTGCTCAGCATCAGCTTTCAGCTCTCGTTCGCCGCCGTCATCGCCCTGGTCGCTGGCTATGAAGCGGTCCGCAGCCGCGCCCATGCGGCGCGGGGCAGGGGACGCCGGGGCCGGCGGCGATGGCTCGCCCGGATCGGCCTTTACTTCGCCATGGTGGTGCTCAGCACGGTGATCGCCGAGCTCGCCATCGCACCCTTTGCCGCCTACCACTTCAACCGTATCGTCAGCTTTGGGCTGGTCGCCAATCTCATCGCCATTCCGGTGATGGGCTTCTGGATCATGCCGGCGATCGTCGCTGCCTTTGCCCTGATGCCGCTGGGCCTCGAAGGGCTGGCGCTCACGCCGATGTATGCCGGCATCGACGTGGTTCTCAAGGTCGCCCATGAAGTCGCCTCCTGGCCCGGTTCCACGATCCATGTGCCGGCCTTGCCGACCGCAACCCTGATCGCCATCGCGGTCGGCGGGCTGTGGCTGTGTCTGTGGCGCCGGCCCTGGCGCTTCGCCGGTCTGGCGGTGATCGGCGGCGGTCTCGCCTTCGGGCTGATGGCGCCGCGCCCCGACCTGCTGGTCGACGGAACGGGCAAGCTGTTCGCGGTGCGCGCACCCGACGGCAAACTGTGGCTGTCTTCGGCACGGTTTGCCCGGCGTGCCGGGCGGACCTGGCTGCGCCGCGACGGCCGGGACGAAGACCAACGCCCCCCGATCGTGGCTGATGGCATCGATGCCGGCGATGCCTACCCCTGGCTGAGCTGTGATTCCCTGGGCTGCCTCTATCGGCCCGGGCTGCAGGTGCCGGATCGGGGCGGGACGGCACAGGCGAGGGCCGGCGGGTCGCTGGTCGCCATTGTCCGCGATGCCCGGGCGCTGATCGATGATTGCCGCCGCGCCGACGTGGTCGTCGCCCTGGTGCCGGTGCGCCGGACCTGCCCGTCGGCTGGCCGGGTGATCGACCGTTTCGATCTCTGGCGCGGCGGTGCGCAGGCGCTGTGGTTCGACGGCGATAAGCTGCGGATCACCAGTGTCGCCGCATCGCGCGGGCGGCGCCCGTGGGTGGGCAAACCTCGCTGATGTGTGGACCGCGCCCGCGAGACAGGCGGCGTTTCAGTAGCGACGGAAGACGCCCGCCAGACGCCCCTGTATGCGGACCCGGTCGGGCCCGAAGATGCGGGTCTCATAGGCCGGATTGGCAGCTTCGAGGGCCACCGAATTGCCCTTGCGCCGAAGCCGCTTGAGGGTCGCCTCCTGCTCGTCGATCAGGGCCACCACGATCGCTCCGTTGTCGGCCGAATCGCAGCGCTGGATGATCGCCGTATCGCCATCATGGATGCCGGCGCCGATCATCGAATCACCGGAGATTTCCAGGGCATAGTACTCGCCCGGTCCCAGCAGGGACTCGGGCAGGGGGATGGTGCCCATCGGCGTCTGAATGGCCTCGATCGGGGTGCCGGCGGCGATCCGCCCGAACACGGGGATGTCGATGACGCCGCCGTGCGCCGCAGCCGGCACCGCGGTGCGGCGGAAATCGGGGGCAATGACGTTATCGCCCGCGACACCATTGCCGGTGGCCGGCGTGACCGCCGGTGTCGCCGATGCGCCCGTGCCGGCCATGTCCTCGGGCAGCTTGAGGACCTCGAGGGCGCGGGCACGGTGCGGCAGACGACGAATGAAGCCGCGTTCCTCCAGCGCCGTGATCAGGCGATGAACGCCGGACTTGGAGCGCAGACCCAGGGCCGCCTTCATCTCCTCGAACGATGGCGAAATGCCGGTCCGGGCCAGGTGATCGGTGATGATGGCAAGCAGTTCGCGTTGTTTTCTGGTCAGCATCGACGGTCTCCGAGACGGGCAGTTCCCGCGAGTCAGAGGGCGATATATGTTCTACTTTAGTTCTCTTTCGCGGTCAAGTCCTGTTGCGCCCGAACCGGCGAGCCGCACCTGGAAAGCAGGGGCTGTCCCGGGGGAGCGCCGGGCTATCCCGGCAGCCGCTCGGGATCGAGCAGGAGAACCGTCACCTCGTCGCCGGCACGGGCCGCCGGTGCATGCGCCGCGCGCACGATCAGGCAATCGGCATGCGACAGGCCGGAGATCACCGAGCTGTCCTGGAGGGTAAACGGGGTTGCCGACAGCGTGCCGTCGGCATTGCGCTCGAGGCGGGCACGCAGATAGTCCTGGCGGCGGTCGTTTTCGCCCAGATCGCGGCCCAGCCTCGCGGTGGTCTCGACCAGGCCGCCGCCCTCGAGCCCGAGCAGGCGGGCGATGGCGGGCAGCAGGAAAATCAACCCGCAGACCATCGCCGAGACCGGATTGCCCGGCACGCCGAGCAGCGGTGTGCCGCCGATACGGCCGAAGATCAGCGGCTTGCCGGGGCGCATGGCGATCTTCCAGAAGTCGAGCTCGAGCCCGGCCTCGCCGAGCGCACTGCGCACCAGATCATAGTCGCCGACCGAGGCCCCGCCCATGGTCACCAGCATGTCGGCGCCGCGCGCCCCGGCGGCCATGGCGGTAAGCGCCCGGGCCTCATCCGGGGCGATGCCGAGATCGATCGGCGTGGCGCCGGCGCGGGTTATGAGCGCCGCCAGCGCGATGCTGTTGGAGCAGACGATCTGGTTGGGCCCCAGCGGCTCGCCCGGATAGGCCAGCTCGTCACCATTGGCGAGCAGCGCGATGCGCGGGCGGCGGCGGACCTTGAGCCAGGGCACGTTCATCGCCGCCGCCAGCCCGATGTCATAGGGCGTGAGCCGGCGCGGGGCGCGCAGGCCCACCGCTCCGGTCTCGAAGTCGAGCCCGGCCGGGCGCACATAGGTGCCGCTCGACGCCGGCTCCCGGACGACGATCCTCTCATCGCCCGTGCGTTCGACGTTTTCCTGAATGACGACGGTATCGGCACCTTCGGGCAGTGGCCCGCCGGTGAAGATGCGGACCGCCTCGCCGGCCCCGACTGCGCCCTCGAAGGCAGTCCCGGCCGGGGCTTCGCCGATGACCGTGAGGGTGGCCGGCACCTCGGCGACATCTTCGGCCCGGACCGCATAGCCGTCCATCGCCGAGACCGCCACCGGCGGCTGGGTGCGCCGGGCGGCAACGTCCTCGGCCAGCACCCGGCCGGCGGCCTCGCTCAGCGCCACCGTCTCGGCCGGCACCGGGGACAGATCGCGGGTAATGCGCGCCAGCGCCTCGTCGACCGAAATCATGTCGCCTCGGGCGCCTGATAGGTGCCGGACTTGCCGCCGCTTTTGTGGATCAGGCGAATGTTGCCGATGCGGATCCCGCGATCGGCCGCCTTGCACATGTCATAGATGGTCAGCGCCGCCACCGACACTGCGGTGAGCGCCTCCATCTCCGCCCCGGTTCGCCCGGAGAGCTTGACCGCGGCCTCGATGTCGATGGCCCGGGCCGCCTCGTCGCAGGAAAAGTCCACCGTCACCTGATCGAGGATCAGCGGATGACACAGAGGGATCAGCTCGGAGGTGCGCTTGGCGGCCATGATCGCGGCCGTCCGCGCCACCGAGAAAACATCGCCCTTGGGCACCCGGCCTTCGGTGATCAGAGCGAGCGTCTCGGGCGACACCATGACCCGGCCGGCGGCCCGTGCCGTGCGCACGGTAACGTCTTTTTCCGAGACGTCGACCATGCGGGCCTGGCCGCGGTCATCGATGTGGGAAAGCCGTGCCATAACAACCCTTTCGACCTGCCTTTTCCGTCCGGGTGCCGGCCCGCGCGCCGGCTGCTGCCTGGCGCGCATTATGACGAGGGCCGGGGCGAAATGCCAGTCCCTGTGCGGTGCATTCAAACGGTTCTTGCCGCCGTAATGGCGGGCCGGGGGGCGATGGGCCTATCCGTCCTGCGCCCCGGAGCATTTTGTGGCTTGAAAAGGCGAGACCACAAGATATTGTGTGAAATGCGGATCGGCTGCGGTCACCACTAGGGGGGAGCGTCATCAGCAATCACCGCACCATCGAAGCCGACAAAGCCGGCGCCGGCGGGCTTGAACACGGTTGCCGGAGCCCGTGGCGGAGCTTGGCGTGGCTGGTCGGCATCCTGGCCTGGGGCGGAATGATGGCCGATGTCGCCAGGGCCGATGCCCTGGGAGTCGCCCCGACACAACCTGTGCCGCAGGCCGAACAGGGCTCCGATGAGCTACCGGCGTGGCGGCGCTATGCCAGCCGGACGGCGGCGCGTGGTGCGGTCGAGATCGCGATTGTCATCGACGATCTCGGCATGAACCGGATCAACGATCCGCGGGCGGCAGCGCTCAGGGGGCCGGTGACCGTTGCGCTGTTGCCCTACGGCCATCGCCTCGACGCCTTGTCGCGTCGCGCCCGTGCCCGCGGCAACGAGGTTCTGGTACATTTGCCGATGGAACCCGAAAGCCGGACCAAGGACCCCGGGCCCAACGCCCTGCTGGTGGGGCTGCCGGCTGCGGATCTGAAGCGTCGTCTGGCCTGGAACCTGGCCCGGGTGAGCGGCTATGTCGGAATCAGCAACCATATGGGCAGCCGTTTTACCAGCCGACCGCAGGGCATGGCCGTGGTTCTGCAGGAGGTCGCCCGGCGCGGCCTGCTTTATCTCGATTCGAGAACGACGGCGCGGACCCTGGGCGCGCGCCTGGCCCGCAGCTATGGTGTGCCCAGCGCCGAGCGCAGCGTTTTCATCGACAACATCCGCAGCGTCCCGGAAATCCGCCGCCAGCTCGCCCGGCTCGAGCGCCGGGCCCGCAGGGACGGGTTCGCGGTCGGCATCGGCCATCCGCATGACGTGACGCTGGCGGTTCTGGAAGACTGGCTGGCGAATGCCCGGGGGCGCGGCATCACGCTGGTCCCGATCACCCGGATCGCCCAGCACAATCGTGGCCCGACCGGTCCGGTGATCACCGCCACCGCGGCGGCATCGAGCGGAGCAACCCTGGCCGGCTACTGATCCCGGCGATCCGGGATCCCCTTTTTAAAAATTCCGCCCGGGCGTTGTCGGCAACATGCCGCCGGCGGTGTTCTCGAACATCGCTGACATCAGGCCGCGGTTGACCTTGACTCCGAATTCGTCGAACAGCCATGCCTGATACTGCTCGAGAATATCATCACCGATGCCTTGGCGCAGGCTGGCTCGCAGGGCGGCGAGTCCGTTCGGATCCATGGTCGGATCACCGGGCGTGACGCGCGTGAGGCGGGCCACGATATAGCCGTCCTGGCGCGCCGTCGGCCCGAAGGTCGCCTGGTTCGGCTTGATGCCGAACAATTTGCCGATGACGGTGCGCGACAGCGCCGGCGGTGCCCCGGTGCCATCGCGTCTGAGCGCCTCGACATGGCCGGGCCGACTGCCCAGCCGCTCGGCAAGCGCCGCAAGATCCCCGCCCTGTTCAAGCCCGCGGACCGCTTCCTCGGCCCGGGCCCGGGCCAGCTTGTCGCGCTGATCCGCAATCCAGCGAGCTTTCACCTTGTCGCGAATCTCGTCCAGGGGACGCAGTTTTGCGGGCGTGATATCATCGACGCGCACCAGAAAGTAGCTGCCGTCGGCGGTTTCCTCGAGATAGAGGTCGTCGCCGATTTCGTTCTTGAATGCCGCTTCGAGAAACTCGGGCGTCTTTGGCAGACCGGGAACCTCGGCGCCCGAAGGATCGCGACCGGAACGATCGACCGCCGCCACGTTGCGCACCGGCAGGCCCGCCGATTGCGCCGCCTCTTCGAGCGTCGCGCCGGACGCCAGCAGGTCGTCGAGTTGATTGGCGATCTTGTACAAGGCGTCGGTCGCATGCTCCCTGGCCAGCTTTTCGCGCACCTGGTCGCGGACTGCCTCGAACGGCGGGATGGTTCCCGGCTTGACCGCGGCAATCCGGAACAGATGCCAGCCGAAGGACGTCTCGACCGGGTCGCTGACGGTGCCCTCTGGCAGCGAAAACACGGTCGCCGCCGCTTCTTCGCCGACGATGCTGGCCAGCAGACTGCGGGTGACTTCACCGAGGGAAACCTCGTTGCCACCGCTGATGGCGGTGGCAACGGTTGCGAAATCCTCACCCTGGGCGATCCGTGCCCGGGCCGCTTTCGCCTGCTCCGATGAAGTAAACACGATGTGATCGACGACCCGGCGTTCCTCGTTGCCGAATTCGTACTTCCGGGCCTCGAATTCGGCCCGCAGGTCTTCATCGGAGAGCTCGACCTCGGAGGCCAGATCGGCGGCGTCAATCATCACATAGGTCAGCTTGCGGTATTCCGGCGCCATGAAATCCTGGGCATTTTCCTTGTGAAACCGGGCCAGCGCCTCGTCGTCCGGCCGCGGCACGTCAGAGATGCTCTTGGTGGAAATGGTGAAATAGTCGGCAGCGCGGGTCTCGAAAAGATATCTGTAGAGCAGACGCGCCAGCTCACTTGGCGCTTGCGCGCCTGCGGTCAGACCGTTCATCAACTGCTCGCGGGCAATATCGGCCCGGGTGTTTTCGATGAACTGGGCTTCGGTCATGCCGATCGCCTGGATCAGCTGGCCGAAGCGGAAGCGGTCGAAGTCGCCGAATTCGTTCTTGAAGCTGTCGTTGGACTGGATGTCGTCCTTCACCCTCTGGTCCGAGATCCGCAGGCCCTTGCGCTGGGCATCGAGATCGAAGGCGAGGCGCGCGATCATGCGGTTCAGCACCGTGTCGGCAAGCCCCAGCCGCAAGGCCGCCTCGGTATCGAGATCGGCGCCGTACTGGCTCTGCATGACCCGAAGCTGGCGATTGAATTCGGCGGCGAAAACCGAGCCGGGAATTTTGGCGTCATCCACCTTGGCCACCGAATCATCGATACTGGTCCGGAACGTGTCGCCGATGCCCCAGATCGCGAAACTGGCGATCAGCAGCCCCAGGAACAGCTTGACGAACCAGGAGCCGACACCGCTGCGGATGGCTTCGAGCATGTCCGCGTCTTCCTTTTCAGAACACAAGCGGGCACCCCATGTGCCCGGCCGGTAACGGCGCATCATACTTAGGCGCCTCCTGAGCCGCAACAACCGGGACGTGGTCGATGGGCGACCGGATGTCATGGCTGGAAAATCACCGCCGGCTTTGCTAGACCGGAGATGCGTTGCCGAACAATCCAAATCCGAAAGGCCGGAAAGAGGGGCAGGGGAAGATGAACATCGATTCCGGGCGGCGGCCGCTGGTCGCTGGCAACTGGAAAATGAACGGCCGCAAGGCCAGCGCCAGCGAAATCCGCGATCTGATCGCCCGCATGGCGGCGGCCGGCCAGGTGGTTCCGGAGGTCATGGTCTGCCCGCCGGCGACGCTCCTGATCCCGTTTTGCGATCTGATGGCCGGTACCGGTATCCGCCTCGGCGCCCAGGATTGTCATCCCGAACCGGCAGGCGCACACACCGGCGATATCAGCGCCGAAATGCTCGCCGATGCCGGTTGTGATGCGGTGATCGTGGGTCATTCCGAGCGCCGCCAGGATCACGGCGAAACCAGCGCGCTGGTGCGGGCCAAGGCGCAGGCCGCGCACCGCGCCGGGCTCACCGCCATCATCTGCATTGGCGAGACCGAGGATGAGCGCGATACCGGACGCACCCTCGAGGTGCTCGGCGATCAGCTTGACGGCTCGCTGCCCGAGACGGCAGCGGCCGCGACGACGGTGATCGCCTACGAGCCGGTCTGGGCGATCGGCACCGGGCGCACGCCCGGGGTGGACGAAATCGCCGAGGCCCACGCCTTCATCCGCGACCGGCTTGGCGCCCGCCTGGGCCCGTCCGGGGGCGGCATCCGGGTGCTCTATGGCGGCTCGGTCAAGCCGGGGAACGCCGCTGAATTGCTGGCCATCGCCAATGTCGACGGGGCTCTGGTCGGCGGCGCCAGCCTTAGGGCAGCGGACTTCTGGGGCATCATTGCCAGCTATCAATAAGGCCGCCCGGGCGGGCGCTCATGCCAAGGCAACTTGGTTCTGGCAATGGCCGGTGTATGTGTTATAAATCCCCCGGCCTTCCCCAGGCTCCTGCCGGAGCCGGCCGGGTTTCGGGCGCGTGGCGCCCCCGGGCCATCATTGCCGGGTAAAATGCAGGCGGACCGCGATGCGTGAGGTCGTACTGGTAATTCATGTGTTGTTGGCCATCATTCTGGTGGCCATCGTGCTGTTGCAGCGCTCGGAAGGCGGCGCGCTCGGCATCGGCGGTGGCGGCCCCGGTGGTGGCCTGGTCAGCGCCCGCGGGGCGGCCAATCTATTGACACGGGCGACTGCCATCATTGCCGGCGCTTTCATGCTGACCAGCATAACCCTGACCATTCTGGCCGGCGGTCAGCGCACGCCGACATCCATACTCGATACCTTGCCTTCCGAGCTGCAGCCGCCCGCCGAACAGCAGGCGCCGCAGCAGCCCGTGCAGCCCCCCGCAAAGACCGACAGTCAGAAGCCGGAAGTGCCGATTTCCGACGAGTAGCCCTTGATGACACGCTATATCTTTATTACCGGCGGCGTCGTTTCCTCACTGGGAAAGGGGTTGGCGTCGGCGGCGCTGGGGGCGTTGTTGCAGGCCCGCGGCTATACCGTGCGGCTGCGCAAGCTCGATCCCTATCTCAACGTCGATCCCGGCACCATGAGCCCCTATCAGCATGGCGAGGTCTATGTCACCGACGACGGGGCCGAAACCGACCTCGACCTCGGCCATTACGAGCGGTTCACCGGCGTGCCGTCGCGCAAGTCCGACAACATCACCTCGGGTCGCATCTATCAGACGGTGCTGGCTCGCGAGCGCCGCGGCGACTATCTCGGCGGCACCGTCCAGGTGATTCCGCATGTCACCGACACGATCAAGGAATTCGTGCTCTCGGGCGCCGAGGACCAGGATTTCGTGCTGTGCGAGATCGGCGGCACCATCGGCGATATCGAAAGCCTTCCCTTCCTCGAAGCGATCCGGCAGCTGGGCAACGAACTGGGGCGCGAGCGCTCGGCCTTCGTGCACCTCACCCTGGTGCCCTATATCGCCTCGGCCGGCGAGCTGAAGACCAAGCCGACCCAGCATTCGGTCAAGGAGCTGCGCTCGATCGGCATTCAGCCGGACGTTCTGGTGTGCCGTTGCGAGCGCGAGATCCCGGCCGGCGAGCGGGCCAAGATCGCGCTGTTCTGCAATGTCCGCGAACAGGCGGTGGTGCCGGCGCTGGATGTCAAGACCATCTACGAAGTGCCGCTCAGCTACCATGCGGAAGGGTTTGACACCGAGGTGCTGCGCAGCTTCGGCATCGACGATCCGCCGCCCCCCGACTTGACACGCTGGCAGACCATTGTCGATGCCATCAGTGCGCCGGATGGCGAGGTGACGATCGCCGTGGTCGGCAAGTACACCGGCCTTCAGGACGCCTACAAGTCGCTGGTCGAGGCGCTGGTGCATGGCGGCATCGCCAACCACGTGGCGGTCAACATCGTCTGGCACGAGTCCGAGAATTTCGAGGACCCGGCCGAGGTCGAGGCGCTGGCCGGCGCCGACGGCATTCTGGTGCCCGGCGGTTTTGGCGAGCGCGGCGCCGAAGGCAAGATCGCCGCCGTCACCTTTGCCCGCGAGCACAAGGTACCCTATTTCGGCATCTGCTTCGGCATGCAGCTGGCGGTGATCGAGGTGGCGCGCTCGCTGGCCGGGCTGGCAGGCGCGAGCTCGTCCGAGTTCGGCCCTTGCGAGGAACCTCTGGTCGGGCTGCTGACCGAGTGGCAGCGCGCCGGCAAGACCGAGCGGCGCACGGCCAGCGGCGATCTCGGCGGCACCATGCGGCTCGGCGCCTATGAGGCGGTGCTGGTTCCGGGCATGAAGGCGGCCGACATCTACGGCACGACGCGGATTTCCGAGCGCCACCGCCACCGTTACGAAGTCAACATCAACTACCGCGAGCGGCTGGAAAAGGTCGGCCTCCGGTTTGCCGGCCTGTCGCCTGACGGCGAGCTGCCGGAAATCGTCGAGCTGGAAGACCATCCCTGGTTTATCGGCGTGCAGTTCCACCCCGAGCTCAAATCCAAGCCGTTCGACCCGCATCCCCTGTTCGCATCGTTCATCAAGGCCGCGGTGGAGCGTTCGCGGCTGGTCTAGAGCATTTCCGGGTTATATGGAACCATTCTGCCGGAGGCATTTTTCGTCATGATCAGGAAGGACCCGCAGGGCGTATCGGGGAATACGGGCAAGGGGCCTGACGCCGTC
>CAZZKF010000023.1:0-20724 GCA_964654995.1 uncultured Alphaproteobacteria bacterium
GCATTCCGGTGCTTTACGTCGCCGGCGCGCCGCCCTTGCGCGATGCCGAGGTCAATCCGCTTCAGGGCGGCTTCGATCAGGTCGCCATGTCGGCTTCCCTGTTGTCCGGCGGAGCGTGCGTTGCAACGCTCGCTCCGTCCGAAGCCGGGCGGAAAGCGGGGCAATAAGGCGCCAGGTGCTCGGGATCAGCGGGGGTGACCGACCGATTCGCATCACGTCATTCTTGGCGCTCGCCGGCCCGGCCGGACGGCTTCGATTTGCTCAGCCGGTAATTGATCTGGGCCCGTGAAATGCCGAGCAGGCGCGCCGCCGCCGAGCGGTTGCCGCCGGTTTTTGCCAGCGCCCGCTCGATCAGCCGGGATTCGACATCGGCCAGCGAGATCGGCCGTTCCAGCAGGCTGTCGTAAAGATCGGCCTGGGCCGGATCGCCGGCCAGATCCGCATCCCCGCCTTCGCCATATTGCGACCGGATCGGCCGGCCGCTGCCGTCGAGCGAAAAGACCGACTTGTCGATCTTCTCGCCGCTGGTGAACAGATGGCACAGGTCGATCGGCTCGCCGTCCTCGGCGAGGATGACGCCGCGCTCGATCATGTTCTCGAGCTCGCGGATGTTGCCCGGCCAGCGATAGCTCATCAGGGCGCCGATGGCACGCTCGGTAAAGCCGCTGATCCGCTTCTTGTGGCGGGTCGAAAACTGGCGCAGGAAATGGTCGATGAGCATCGGAATGTCGGCATAGCGCTCGCGCAACGGCGGGATGCGGATCGGGAAGACATTGAGGCGGTAATAGAGGTCCTCGCGAAACTGGCCTTGGCCGACCGCCTCTTCGAGGTCGATATTGGTGGCGGCGACGACGCGGACGTCGACCTCGCGGATGCGGGTATCGCCGACCCGCTCGATCTGGCCCTCCTGCAGGACGCGCAGCAGCTTGGCCTGGGCCGACAGGGTCAGGGTGCCGACCTCGTCGAGGAACAGGGTGCCGCCGTCGGCGCGCTCGAACCGGCCTCTGCGGGACATCACCGCGCCGGTAAACGCCCCTTTCTCGACCCCGAACAGCTCCGCTTCCACCAGGTTTTCGGGAATCGCCGCGCAATTGACGGTGATGAACGGATCGCCGGAACGGTGGCTCAGCTTGTGAAGCGTGCAGGCGAACATTTCCTTGCCGACGCCGCTTTCGCCGAGAAACAGGACGGTCGCATCCGTTTTCGCCACCCGCTGCAATTTGTGATAGGCGATGTTGAAGCCGGACGACGCCCCGACCAGGCGCCGCTCGCCCTTGCGGCGCGGGCGCGGACCGGGGGCGCGCGCCGGCGTCGTGCCGCGCGCGGCGGGCGTCGGCGCGATATCCGGCGCATGGCCCGAGGCGACATAGTTTTCGGCCCGGAAGTACTTGAGGTCCTGTTCCGGATTGTCCCATTCCTCGGCCGGCTTGCCGACGATCCGGCAGCGCTCGAACCCCATCGCCCGGCACTGCAGCTCGCGATAAATGATGGGGCGCCCCAGGAACACCGTGGCATAGCCGCTGGCATAACCGATCTGCGACCAGCAGACGGGGGTGGCGCTGACCCCGAAATGGGCGAGGTGGGCTTCCGATTCCGACGAGTGGTGCCAGTCGTACTCGGCGTAGAACCGGCCCTTTTCGACATCGACGTCGAACACCAGCGGCTCGACGTAGACGACGCCTTCCAGCGCGTGCAGCTGCGGCCCGACGGAGAAGGCATCGAACATCTTGCCATTGGCCCGCACCCGGTTGGCGAACTCGGCGTCCATGGCGCCGGCCTCATAGCCCTGGCGGGTGAGCAGGGCGCGCGCCCGGTCCTGGCCGAGCGTGTCGATCAGCTCGCGGCGCATGATCCCCAGCGCGCCGGTGTGCATCAGCACCATGCGCTGATCCCCCAGCCAGATGTGGCCGTCGCTGGGTGAAAACCGCAGGGCGGAGGCAAGATCGTCAATGTCGGGAAACTTGATTTTCTCGCTGCTGGTCAGGTTGAGAAAGTCGGCGACACTGGCCGATGGTGGCGGCTTTTTCCCGGCACCGGGCTTTGCGGTCGCCGGATGCGGCTGGCTGGAATCATGCAGATGGTCGGCCATGCGTCAGGGTCCCCTCCCGTTTGAACTGTCGAAAATTCTACACTACGGCGCCGGTGAGACCAAGAATGTGATGAATTTTCAACAGTCCGGCTGTCGGCGATCCCGGCCTGCCACGGGCGGCACTCCGGCGCGCGCAGTCCCTGCACGGATTGGCATGGCCCCATCGGAAGATCGGCGGAAGCGGTATAACAAATTGACATATAACTCTTTTCCGCTCGGCTCCGGCGGCCGGGACGGGCTGGTGCGAAGCTCCGGAGCGCCAGCTCCCGCGCCCCGCAGGTCGATTGGCATGGGGATTGCTAGGTCAGGGGTGAAGCAGGCAACACGGCCGGTCGCCGCAGTTTTCGGCACGGCGGAATGGAACAGGGGAGGACCGAATGCTTCATCAGATTTCTCGCGCCCGGGCTTGGCGGCGGAAGACCGCAGGCAAAGGGCTGCTTGCGACATCGGCCGTCGCACTTGTCGCCGGGCTGGCCATGGCGCCGGTTGCCGGCGCAGCGGAAACGGAGCGCGCCGCGGTGATCGAGGAAATCACCGTGACCGCCCAGAAACGATCCGAAAACCTGCAGGACGTGCCGATTGCGATTACCGCCCATACGGCCGAGAGCATGACCGTGCGCGGCATGAGCAATATCGCCGACATCGGCGATTTCACGCCCAATCTGGAGATGGATGCCACCTCGTCGTTCAGCGGCTCGACCCAGGTGCTCACCGCCTATATCCGCGGCATCGGCCAGAACGATTTTGCCTTCAACCTCGATCCCGGTGTCGGCGTCTATGTCGATGGCGTCTTTTATGCGCGGACCATCGGTGCCGTCGTCGATCTTCTCGATCTCGATCACGTCGAGGTGCTCAAGGGGCCGCAGGGCACCCTGTTCGGCCGCAACACCATCGGCGGTGCGATCAGCGTGGTGACCCGCGATCCGGCGGATGAATTCCAGGCCCGCGGCGATGTCACCGTCGGGCGCTACAGCCGCATCGACATCCGCGGCTCGCTGGATGTGCCGCTGGTTGGCGACAAGCTGCTCTCTCAGCTGTCCTTTTCGTCCAAGTCGCGGAGCGGCTACCACAAGTTTCTGGAGTTTCCCGGCAGCCGCGATTTCATCACCGATGTCGGGCGCTTCGTGCGTCCGTTCGATACCACCTATGACAAGGCCGGCGGCGAGAACAATCAGAACGTCCGCGCCAAGCTGAAATTGCGCGCCAGCGACCGGCTGACCGTGCGAATCACCGGCGATTACACCCACGTTAATGAACAGGGAACGCCGAATGAGCTGCTGGGCACCACGCCGGGCGGGCTGGCCGACATCTACAATCTCTGCATCTCGACGCCGGTAGCCGCCTTCGACTCCGATCCCGGTCTGCAGCCGTTCAAGGAGATCTGCACCTCGCCGCGGGCCAACATCGGTTCGGCCCTGGCCGGCGTCAACGTCGACGATGATCCCGGCAACGACCACCTGGTCTTCGATGACCGCTTCATTCCCGACGACATCGACACCTCGTATTCCACCGGTGCCGGCTATTCCAAGCTCACCGCCTGGGGGATCACCACCACCGTCGACTGGGCGATAACGGATGTTGTCAACCTCAAGTCGATCACCGCCTACCGGGCGCTGGACTCGGCCTTTGCGCTGGACGACGACGGCACGCCGATCCCGATCGGCGACCATGCCTTTACCATGAACCAGGAGCAGGTCTCCCAGGAGCTTCAGCTCACCGGAACCTCGTTCGGGGATGCGCTTCACTGGGTGGCCGGCCTCTATTTCTTCCATGAGCAGGGGAGTCTGACCGATTTCGTCCATTTTGCCGGCGGTCTGCTGCAGATTCTCGGGCCCAACTACTTCAACACCGACTCGTATGCCGCCTATACCAACCTCAACTATCAGCTCAGCGAGCGCCTGGGCCTGACGTTTGGTGGCCGCTTCACCCGCGATCGCAAGAAATTCGAAGGCGGCCAGCGCGACCTCAACGCACTGGCTTTCAAGCTCGGATTTCCGCCCTTTCTGGCACCCGATCCCAGCGACGGCACGCTGTACTTCCCGCCCGGCGTCAACAGGCTGAATTTCAGTGATTTCTCGTTCAAGGCCGGGCTCGAGTTCCGGATTGCCGAAGACGCACTGAGCTATTTTTCCTATTCGCAGGGCTTCAAGAGCGGCGGCTGGACGACGCGGGCGACGGTGCCGATTCTCACCGCCCCGTCGTTCCGCCCCGAACGCGCGTCGACCTATGAGATCGGCTTCAAGGGACAGTTCTTCGACAACCGCCTGCAGACCAATACGGCGGCCTATTACACCAATTACGATGACCTCCAGGTCACCGTTCAGCTGGGCGTCTCCCCGGTCACCGAAAATGCCGCCAAGGCCCGGATCAAGGGGTTCGAGGTCGAGGTCACGGCCCTGGTCACCGACCGCCTGCGAGTCCAGGCGACGGTCGGCTACACGGACGCCAAATATACGCGGCTCAATCCGGGGACCCTGCTGCAGACCGATTTTCTGTTCCTCAACACGCCCAAGTTCGAGGGCACGATTTCGGGCGACTACACGGTGCCGCTGCAGGCCGGCTCCAGCCTCTCGGTGCACGCCGATTTCGTCCACAAGAGCCGGATCGCCAACGACGGCGAAAACACTCCGCTGCTGATCGCCGGTCGCTCCAATGTGGTCAACGCGGTGATTGCCTATGACTCGGCGGACGGGCGCTGGCGGCTTGCCTTCGGGGCCCGCAATCTGACCAACGAACGCTTCATCGTCGCCGGCCACAACCAGCCGGGCATCGGCTATGTCGGCGGCACCTACAACCGTCCGCGCGAGTGGTATCTGAGGACCAGTTTCCAGTACTGAACGCTTCCCCCGGCACCGCTGGCCGAACATCGCGTTCGGCCGGCGGATGCCTCTTTTGCCCGCAGGTGCGGTGCCACCGCCTCCCGACAACCAAGGAAAAGACGGAACCCATGTTTCTAGATGGCAAAAGACTTGTCGTGACCGGATCGGCGTCCGGGATTGGCGCCCGGACATGTCAGGTGCTGAAATCCCAGGGTGCTCACATCATCGGCCTCGATATCGTTCAGAAAACCGACAATGTCGACGAATTTTTCCATGTCAATCTGCTCGACGAGGCCTCGATCGACGCGGCAATGGCCGCCCTGTCAGGTGACATCGACGGCCTGTGCAATATTGCCGGGGTGCCGCCGAACGTGGATCGGGCGCGGGTCCTGAAGGTCAACTTTTTCGGCCTGCGCCAGCTGACCGAAGGACTTGCAGGCCGGTTGCCGACAGGGGCGAGCGTGATCAATGTCGCCTCCATCGCCGGCTTCGAATGGCGCGAGGACCTGGCCCGCATCAAGGCTGCCCTGGCTCTTGAGTCGGATGCGACGCTGGAGGACATCGAAGCCTTCTGCGAAGCCCACGCCATCGACGATGTCTTCAGCTATCTGTTCTCGAAAGAGCTGCTGATCGTCTGGACCAAGACGCTGGCGCAGCGCTGGCTGGCGCGCGGAATTCGCATCAACACGGTCAGCCCGGGCCCGGTCGACACGCCGATACTGGAGGATTTCCTTCGCGCCTTCGGCAAGCGGGCGGAAGACGATGTGGCGGCCATCGGCCGGGCCGGCGATCCCGGCGATATCGCTCCGGTCATCGCCTTTCTGTGCAGCGATGACAGCGCCTGGATCAACGGCGCGAACATCCCCGTCGATGGCGGGCTAGAGGCCATTGTCACGGCCCAGAAGCTCGATTTTTGAGGGTGCGGCGATCTCTCTCACGCGGGCGGACGCACAATCATTGCCACGGGGCGCGACATGGAAACCGAGATGAAGGAATACCGGCTTTTCATTGATGGAGTCTGGTGTGCCGGCGAGCCGGCAAAAACCGTCGTCATTCGCAACCCGGCGACCGGCGCGCCGTTTGCCCGGGTCCACCAGGCCGGCCGCGATGATGCCGCCAGTGCCGTGGCCGCGGCGCACCGGGCGTTTGCCGAGTGGCGCCGCGTCGGGCCGGCGGCGCGTGAGGCGCTTCTGCTGCGTGCCGCCGAGGTGATCGCTGAGCGGACGGACGAATTGCGGGATATCCTGATCCAGGAAAGCGGCTCGACGTTTGGCAAGGCGAGCTTCGAGATTGCGGCGGCCCGGGAGTTTCTCAAAAGTGCCGCCGGCGAATGCCGGCGCATAAGCGGCAAGACCTTCGTGTCCGACGTGCCCGGCCTTGTCTCCTATTGCATACGCCGGCCATTGGGCGTGGTCGTCGCCATCTCGCCGTTCAATTTCCCGCTGCTGCTGAGCCTGAAAAAGCTGGCCTTCGCCCTGGCGGCCGGCAATACGGTGGTCCTGAAGCCGTCGGAAGCGACGCCGGTCATCGGCCTCAAGATCGCCGAGATCTTCGAAGAGGCCGGGGCGGCACCCGGCGTCGTCAATGTCATCCCGGGCGAAGGCGCCGAGGTCGGCGAGGTGCTCACCGGCCACGCGCAGGTGAAACTGGTGTCGTTCACCGGCTCGACCCGGGTCGGCAAGGCGATCGCCGCCCAGGCGGCGGCCAACCTCAAGAAAGTGATGCTGGAACTGGGCGGCAAGAACCCGCTCATTGTCCTTGCCGATGCCGACCTCGATTATGCTGTCGAGACGGCGGCCTTCGGCCTGTTCATCCACCAGGGGCAGGTGTGCATGGCGGGCTCGCGCATCATTGTCGAAGCGCCCATCTACGAGGCGTTCTGCGCTGCCCTGGGCGGCAAGGCGCAGGCGTTGAAGGTCGGCGATCCGGCCGAGCCCGAGACGGTGATTGGGCCGCTGATCCGGGACAGCCAGGCGCCCTTCATTCAGGCGCTGGTCGATGCGGCGGTCGCGGCCGGGGCGCGGCTGGTGACCGGCGGGCGCCATGAGGGACCGTTCTATCACCCGACGGTGCTGGCCGACGTGACGCCGGAGATGGAGATCTTTCACACCGAATGTTTCGGCCCCGTGGGCGTTGTGGTCCGGGCCGACGATCCCGCACACGCCCTGGAATTGGCCAACGACAACGCCTATGGCCTGTCGTCCGCGGTTCTCACCCGCAACATCGATCATGCCCAGATGTTCGTCGATGGCCTCGAGGCCGGCATGGTGCACGTCAACGGCCCCACCGTTCATGACGAGACCAACGTCCCGTTCGGCGGCGTCAGGATGAGCGGCCTGGGACGCGAGGGCGGGCGCTTCTCGATCGAGGACATGACCGAACTCAAGTGGGTCACCATCCAGACCGGACGCCGCCACTATCCGTTCTAGCGGAGATTATATAATCCCGGCTTTCCGGAGCGCCGCGACTTCTGCCTCATCGAGGCCCAACAGGCCCTGGTAGACTTCCGAGTTGTGCTCGCCGAGCTCGGGTCCCGGCCAGTTGATGCGCCCCGGGGTTTCCGAGAACTTGGGCACGACGTTGTGCATGGCGATCTCGCCGAACATCTTGTGCGGCAGCCGGACGATCGCCTCGCGGGCCTGAAAATGCGGGTCTTCCAGCATCTCCGGCGCGCGGTAGATGGAGCCGGCGGGCACCCCGGCATCGACCAGGATCCGGCGCAGCTCCTCGGCGTTCACGGTTCGCGTCCATTCGGCGATCAGGTCGTCGAGTTCCTGCTGATGAGCGCCGCGCGCGGCATGGGTGGCGTAGCGTTCGTCCTCGGCCAGCTCCGGGCGGCCCATGGCGCGGGCGAGGCGGCGGAACACCGTGTCCTGGTTGGCGGCGATCAGGATCATCAGCCCGTCCTTGGTCGGATAGACGTTGGAGGGCGCGACATTGGGCAGGATGGCGCCGGTGCGCTCGCGGATATAACCGGCCACCTGATACTCGGGGATCAGCGATTCCATCATCGCCAGGCAGGCCTCGTAAATCGCCGAATCGACGACCTGGCCGCGGCCGGTGCGCTCGCGCACATGCAGTGCCGACAGGGTGCCGAGCGCGGCAAAGGTGGCAGCCAGCGAGTCGCCGATGCTGATGCCCATGCGGCTCGGCGGCGTCGACGGATCGCCGACCACGTACCGCAGGCCGCCCATGGCTT
Organism: uncultured Alphaproteobacteria bacterium; assembly: GCA_964654995.1. GTDB lineage: Bacteria > Pseudomonadota > Alphaproteobacteria > CAZZKF01 > CAZZKF01 > CAZZKF01. The sequence continues at coordinate 8,108 of CAZZKF010000023.1, forward strand.
CGCCGATGGCGCCGTAGCCGGCCTGCTGGGCATAGGGTCCGGTCTGGCCGAAGCCGGTGACCCGAACCATGATGATGGCGGGATTGATCGCCGCCAGGTCATCATAACCCAGCCCCCATTTCTCCATGGTCCCGGGGCGGAAGTTCTCGAGAACGATGTCGGCTTGTGCCACCAGCTGCTTGACGATGTCCTGACCGGCTGATTCGCGCAGGTTCAGGGTGATCGATTTCTTGTTGCGGGCGATGACCGGCCACCACAGCGATTTGCCGTGCGGTTTTTCGCGGCCCCATTCGCGCATCGGGTCGCCGACGCCGGGCTGCTCGATCTTGATGACCTCGGCCCCGAGATCGGCGAGAAGCTGTCCGCAGAACGGACCTGCCAGCAAGACGCCGAGCTCAATCACCCGCAAATCGGCCAGAGGGCCCCTGGTCTTGAAATCCGCTTGTGTCATGTTACCCGCCCACGCCGCCTGTTTCCTGGGGCCGTCAAAGTTGCCACGATCGGCCCGATACGATGATTCCGGCGGGCGCCGGAACCCACGCTTTCCCCGCCGGGATCAAAAGCTGTAGCATTGTATATGACAAAATTGTATACAATGTGTCCAGACCTGTCTGAATGCGATCGCCGACAATGTGGATAGCGGAATGACGCCGAAGCGCCTGGAAATCGTCGATGTCGGGCCCCGCGACGGTCTTCAGAACGAGGCCGTGACTCTCGACACCGAGACCAAGCTGGAGCTCATTGCCCGCCTTGGCGCAGCCGGCGTGCGGCGAATCGAGGTGGCGAGCTTCGTCAATCCGCGCCGGGTGCCGGCGATGGCCGATGCCGAGGATGTGGTCGCCGGCGTGAAAGACCGCTGCAATGTCACCGCGATCGGTCTGGTGTTGAACCGGCGCGGGTTCGAGCGCGCCTGTGAGGCCGGCGTCGATCAGGTCAATTTCGTGGTGGTTGCTTCCGAGACCTTCAACCGCCGCAACCAGGGTGCGTCGATCGACGAGACCCTGGCCGTCTGGGAGGACATCGCCGGCGCCGCGAAGCGAGCCGGGGTTTTCTGCGGTGTCACCATCGGTGCCGCCTTCGGCTGCCCGTTTGAAGGTGAGGTGCCGGTCAGCCGCGTGGTTGCGCTGGCCGACCGCCTGGCGCAGACCGGCGCTGATGAGATCGCGCTCGCCGATACCATCGGCGTCGGCGTGCCGGCCGATGTGAGCGCGCGCATCCGGGCGGTGCGCGCCGTCGTCGGCGAAGTGCCGCTGCGCTGCCACTTTCACAACACCCGCAACACCGGCCTGGCCAACGCCTGGGCGGCGCTGGAGGCCGGCGTGAGCATCCTCGACGCCAGTTGCGGCGGCATCGGCGGCTGTCCGTTCGCACCGGCGGCGACCGGCAATATCGCAACCGAGGACCTGGTCTACATGGCGGAGCGGGCGGGGATCGAGACCGGCATCGACCTTGATGAGCTGATTGCCGTCACCCATTGGCTGGAGGGCGTGCTCGGCCGACCGGCACCGGCCATGGTTGCCAGGGCGGGCGGGTTTCCGCCGACCAAAGCGACGACCGGCGGCGACGAATGACGGGCCCCGCGCACAATCACGCGGGAAGACGGTGACCCGGGATGAAAAATCCCATATTGTATACATTGGCCCGAACGTCGGGCGGGTTCATATCAGGGAGGTGACGACACGATGGAGCAGGCGACGGGATCCTACCGGCTGGGCGTCGATGTCGGCGGAACGTTTACCGATCTTCTTCTGATCGACGAGGCAAGCGGGCGGACCCATACCGCCAAGGTCCCGTCGACGCCGGCCGATCCGTCGATCGGCGTCCTCAACGGCATCGCCAGGGTCTGCGAGACCGCCGGCATCGATCCGGCGGCGATCGGTCACGTGACCCACGGCACCACGGTCGCCACCAACGCCGTGCTCACCGGGTCGGGGGCGAAGGTCGGGCTGGTCACCACCCGCGGCTATCGCCAGGTGCTGCAGATCGCCCGCTCGTTCGTGCCCGGCGGGCTCGGCGGCTGGGTGATCTACAACAAGAGCGCGCCCTTGGCCCCGCTTGACGTCACCATCGAGGCCGATGAGCGCATCGGCGCCGACGGCGCCGTCGTCGAGCCGCTCGACGAGGAGCGCCTGCGTGCCGACCTGCGCGATCTGGCGGCGCGCGGCATCGAGGCGCTGACCGTCTCGCTGATCAATTCCTTTGCCAACGACGCACATGAGCGCCGGATCGGCGAGATCGCCGCCGAGGAGCTGCCGGGTGTTCCGGTGTCGCTTTCGTCGGAAGTGATCCCGGAGATGCAGGAATACGAGCGCACGGTCACCACCGTCGCCAATTCCTATGTGCGTCCCATTGTCCAGACCTACCTGCGCAATCTGCGCGCCGAGCTGGACAAGACGATGAAGGGCGTGCGCCTGCACATCCTGCGCTCCGACGGCGGGCTGGCCTCGGCCGACGGCGCCGAAGCCTATCCCGTCAATCTGCTGATGTCGGGCCCGGCCGGCGGCGTGACCGGGGCGGTGTGGATCGCCGAACAGGCCGGTTTTCGCAACCTGCTGACCTTCGATATGGGCGGCACCTCGACCGACGTCTGCCTGGTCCAGGACGGTGTGGCCCGGCTGCGGCGTGAAACCACGGTTGGCGACATCACCGTGCGGGCCTCGTCGGTCGATGTCCGCACCGTCGGGGCCGGCGGCGGCTCCATCGCCCATGTGCCCGAGCTCACGCGCGCCCTGCGCGTCGGCCCGCAAAGCGCCGGCGCCGATCCCGGCCCGGCCGCCTACATGAAGGGCGGGACCGAGCCGACGGTCACCGATGCCAATGTCGTTCTCGGCTATCTGCCGGCCAGCGCCCGGCTCGGCGGCGACATGCGGATCGATGCCGATGCGGCATCGGCGGCCGTGCAGAAGGTCGCCGATGCCCTCGACCTGCCGCTCAAGCGCGCTGCCCAGGGCATCATCGATATCGTCAACGAAAACATGTTCGGGGCGCTGCGGCTGGTCTCCGTCGAACAGGGCTATGACCCGCGCGACTTCGCGCTGATCGCCTTTGGCGGCGCCGGGCCGCTGCACGCCAACGCGCTGGGTCGGCTGATGAGCGCCTGGCCGGTGATCATCCCGCCGGGGCCGGGCGTATTGTGCGCCTATGGCGATGCCACCACGCGTCTGCGCAACGAGGCCTCGCGCACCTTCATCCGCCGCTTCTCGAGCACCGACGCTGACGAGGTCGCGGGCCTGCTCAATGAGCTGGCGGAGGCCGCGATGGCGACGCTGCTGGCCGAAAACGTCCCGCGCGAGGCGCAGACGACGAGCTTCCAGCTCGATCTGCGCTATCACGGCCAGGGGCTGCTGCTGACCGTCGATGTCGATCCCGACACCTTGCGCACCGGCGGGCTCGAGGCGGTGGGCGCCAGGTTCGACGATATGCATCGCCAGTTGTTCACCTTCGCGCTCGAGGCCGACAAGGAACTGGTCAACCTGCGCGCCGTCGCCGAAGGCCGCGCCGCCCACGTCGCCGCCCCGGTTCTGGACGATGGCGGTGCGGACCCGGCACCCGCCTGCCTGGGCGACCACCCCGTCTATGTGGATGGCGAAGACCGCACCGCCCGGCTCTATGAGCGCAGCCGGTTGAAAGCCGGCAACCGGATCATCGGGCCGGCGGTGATCGTCGAGATGGATTCAACGACGCTGATCCTGCCCGATCATGTCGGCACCGTCGATCGCGTCGGCAACATTCTGATCGAGCCGGCCTGAGGGGGCCGCAATATCACAGTGCCCGCCGGCGCGGGCGCGGAACATCGAAAGGATTCGGCCATGACCGCCCGGATTGTCGAAACCAACACCACGCCGTTTGCAACCGTCGAGGTCGATCCCATCACCCTCGACATTATCGAGAATGCGCTGCGCAACGCCCGCTTCGAGATGGACGCGGTTTTGTTCCGCACCGCCATGTCGCCCGGCATTCGCGAACAGCACGATGAGTTTCCGATGATCGCCAATCGCGACGGCAAGATGGTGGTCGGCCAGTTCGGCTCGTTCATCCACGGCTTCACCTCGGCCTTCGACGACACCATCGAGGAAGGCGACATTTTCCTCACCACCGACCCCTATTCGTGCAACGGCGCCATCAGCCACGCCAACGACTGGCTGGTGCTGATGCCGGTCTACAAGGACGGCCGGCTGATCAGCTGGGCGGCGATGTTCGGGCATATGACCGACATCGGCGGCAAGGTGCCGGGCTCGTTGCCCACCGATGCCCGCCAGATCTATGAGGAAGGCATCGTCGTGCCGCCGGTGAAAATCTACAAGAAGGGGGAATTGCAGGAAGATCTGCTCAATCTGATCCTGCACAACTGCCGGCTGCCGCACTGGAACCGCTCCGATTTCAACGCCATCATCGCCGCCTGCCGCACCGCCGCCCGGCGCTGCCTGGAGATTGCCGAGCGCTTCGGCGACGATGTCTATTACTCGGCCATGGAGGAGCTTCTGGAACGCAATCGCCGGGCCATGCGTCAGCTCATCCTCAACACGGTGCCTGAGGAAAAGCAGTATTTCGAGGATTACGTCTGCGACGACGGCATGGGCATGGGGCCGTACAAGATCGCCTGCTCGATGTGGCGCGAGGGCGAAAAGGTGATTTTCGACTTTGCCGGCACCGACCCGCAGTCGATCGGCTCGATCAACTTCTATCTCAACGAAGAGATGTTCAAGATGTTCTGCGGCGTCTTCATGATCATGGTGTTCGACCCGCAGATCCTGTTCAACGACGGCTTTTACGACCTGATGGAGGTGCGCATCCCCGAGGGCACCTTGCTCAAGCCGCGCAAGCCGGCGGCGCTGTCGTGCCGGACGCATGCGCTGGGGCGCATCTTCGATGTCATGTCCGGGCTGTTCGGCCAGGGCAATCCCGATTTCCTCTGCGCCGCCGGTTTTTCCGACAGCCCGCATTTCATGTATTCGGGCTATGACAAGCGTGGCGAATGGTTCCAGCTTTACCAGATCGGCTTCGGCGGGGTGCCCGGAAAGCCCTCGGGCGACGGCCCCGACGGCCATTCCCTGTGGCCCAATTTCACCAATGTGCCCAACGAGTTTCTGGAAAGCTATTTCCCCTTGCGGATCGACATTTACGAAACCATCCCCGATTCCGGCGGGCCGGGCCTGCATCGCGGCGGCAATGCCCTGCGCGTCGGCTACCGTTTTCTCGAGCCTGGCGAGATCTCCATTCACGACGATCGCTGGCTCACCTATCCGTGGGGCGTCAACGGCGGCCTGCCCGGCGGGCGCAGCCGCAAGCGCCTGGTGCGCACCGACGGCAGCGAGGAAATCCTGCCGTCCAAATGCGACCGCATCCCCGTCGGCGAAGGCGATCTCCTGTATTTCGAGACCTGGGGCGGCGGCGGCTGGGGCGATCCCCTGAAGCGCGACCCGGCGCTGGTCGCCAAGGACGTTGCCTGCGGGCTGGTGACCCGCGACGGCGCACGCCGCTATGGCGTCGTGCTGGATGATGCCGGTGCCGTTGACGAGGACGCAACCGCCCGTCTGCGGGCCGAGATGGCGGATCAGCGCGGGGCCATCCAGTTGTTCGATCGCGGTGCGCCGATCGCCGAGCTCAAGGCCCGCTGTCTGGAGGAAACCGGGCTCGAGCCGCCGGCCGAGCCGACCTTCCAGACCTGGGTGCGCGCCGGACAGACCCGGGCCGCCGAATAGGCGGGGGCACCGGAAGACGGCGATGTCCGGAACCGTGGACGATCGCACCCGGGCCCTGGCCGATCGGGTCGGCCGGATCGACGGCGGCGCCCTGTCGCAGCGCGATCTCGACCAGATCGAGCTGCTGGTGATCGATCATCTGGGCGTCTGTCTTCAGGGCGCCCGCCTGCCCTGGGGGGCGGGCCTTGCCGACTGGGCGCGGTCTTGCGACGGCACCGGCGCCTGCCCGGTGGTCGGAACCGGATTGAGGGTGCCGGCGCGTATTGCCGCGCTGGTCAACGCCACCGCCGCGCACGGGCTTGAGTTCGACGACACCCACGATGCCTCAGTCTCGCATCCCGGGGCGGTGGTGATCGCCACGGCATTGGCGGTTGGCGCCGAGGAGCGCGCGCACGGGCGCGGCATCGCCGCGGCAATCGTTGCCGGTTACGAGGCCATGGCACGCTGCGGCATGGCCACCGGCGCCGATACGGTGATCGAGCGCGGCTTTCATCCGACCGCCCTGTTCGGCGGCTTCGGAGCGGCGAGCACGGCGGCCCGTCTGCGCGGGATGGACAGGGATGCCCTGATCGCCGCCTGGGGGCTGCTGCTGTCGATGGTCAGCGGCAGCATGCAGTTCAGCGAGGAATCGACGGGCACGACGGTCAAACGCCTGCACGCCGGCTATGCGGCGCATAACGGCGTTCTCGCCACCGAGCTGGCGGCCCACGGGCTGGCCGGGCCGAGCCGGGCGCTCGATGGCCGCTATGGTCTGTGCCGGTTGTTCGGCAAGACCCCCGATCTCGATCACCTGGAAGGCGAGGGCGACGGCTTTGCGATTCACCACATCAGCCTCAAGCCCTATCCCTGCTGCCGGCTGTTTCATGCGGCCATCGATGCGCTTGAGGAGGCGACGGGAGGATTTACCTGCGATCCGGACGAAATCGCCGAAATCGTCGTTGGCGGACCGGCGATCCTGGTCGATCAGCACATGATGCGCCGGCCCGCTTCGATGATGGCGGCCCAGTACGCGCTGCCCTATACGCTGGCCGCAGCGCTTGTCGATGATCCGCGCGACCCGGCCGCTTTTGCCCCGGAGCGGCTTGGCGATCCCCGCCGGCGGGCGCTGGCCGACCGCGTCGAGGCGGTCTTGGACGCGGAGATGGAGGCGGCCTTTCCCGACCACTTCGGATGCCGGGTGACGGTCCGCTTCCGCAACGGCGAAAGCGCCTGTGTCCGCGTGCTCGACAGTCGCGGTACCCCGGCCCGGCCGCTGACGCCGGCCGAGGTCGCGGCCAAGTTCACGACCCTGATGGCCGCGGCCGGTCGGGCCGACGATGCGGACCGCGCACTGGACCGCATTCACGGCTTTCATGCCCGGGCCGGCGCCGCCGACATTCTCGACGCCTTCACCCAGAACCCGCAAGGAGGCCGGTCATGACCGCAAACCTCAAGGACAGGGCCCACGACGTGATCGAGGTGATCGCCAGCGGCGGCGTGGCGATCATTCCGCTCGACGTGGCCTACGGCATCGTCGGCCATTCACGGCGCGCCATCGAGTCCATCTTTGCCGCCAAGAAACGGTCCTATGAAAAGCCCAGCGGCATGTTCTCGAACTGGGATCTGTTCAATGAAATCCATATCGTCGGGGCGCGCGAACACGATGTCGTCAAGGCGATCATCCGCGATCACGATCTGCCGTTCTCGGTCGTCGCGCCGTTTCGCCGCGATCATCCGATCCTGCGCGGCCTCGATCCCTTCGTGCTCGAGACGACGACCAAGGAGGGCACGCTCGACATGCTGCTCAACGCCGGGCCGCTGCACAACGAAATGACCCGGCTGGCGCACGAACGAACGCTGGCGGTGGTCGGCTCGTCGGCCAACCTGTCGCTCCAGGGCAGCCGCTATCGGCTCGAAGACATTGACGAGCCGGTGCGCGCCGCCGCCGACATCGAAATCGATGGCGGGCTGAGCAAGTATCACAATGCCCACGGGCTCTCCAGCACGATCATCGATCTGCGCAGCTACAAGACGGTGCGGGTCGGCGTTTGCTATGATCAGATCTGTGCGATCCTGCTCAAGGACTTCGGGATCGACCTGCGCGCCAACGGCCCGGCCTGAGCGGATAAGGAGGCGAGACGATGAGCGATGCTTTTGCAGATGCCGGCTATGGCAGCGGCGAGATCGGGTTCGGCGAACGGCCGGCGGTTCTGGTGGTCGATTTTCAGCGCGTCTTTACCGACCCGGCCTACGCCACGGGCCGCTCCGAGCACATTCAGCGCGCCGTGGATCGCACCGCCGCGCTCCTCGATGCGGCGCGGCGCTGCAACATCCCGGTGGCCAAGTGCTACACCGCCTATACCAGCCCCAAGGAAATTCCCTACTGGAAGGTGGCGAGCCTTTATACCGACTTTTTCGAAGGTTCCGCGGGCTGCGAGATCGATCCCCGGGTTCACGACCCGGATTACGATTTCACCTTCGCCAAGCGCGGGCCGTCGATCTTCTTCAAGACGCCGGTGAACACCTTTCTGACCCGCCACCAGGTGGATACCGTGTTCATCACGGGGTGTACGACCAGCGGCTGCATCCGGGCCTCGGTGATCGACTGCTTCTCCTACGGCTACCGGACGATGGCGGTCGAGGACTGCTGCGGCGACCAGGACGAAGGCCCGCATCGCGACAATCTGCGCGATGTCGGCCGGCGCTATTGCGACGTGATTCCGGCCGAACGTGCCATCGCCTATTTCGACTCCGTGCGCAAGCGCAACCGATAGGGCCGGCCCGGCGAGGCAGACCCCACCGCCATCTCGATCGGAACCCGGGTTATTTGCGTGCCGAGGCGGCCGCCGCCTGGGCGCGCACATAGGTGGTGCGGGCGGCATGGATGTGCGAGCGCATCACCGATTCCGCCCATTGGCGATCGCCAGTGCTGAGCGCCGCGATGATTTCGCGATGATGCGCCATGCTGCGGTGCAGATCCTCGTCGCTGTAATAGGCGAAGGTGCGCAGCATGATCGGCACCTCGATGATCCACGACAGGATGCGCTGGATGTATTCGCTCCGGGCGGCACCGATGATGACATAATGGAACTGGTGATTGAGCGGCGTGATCTGCTCACGCTGGCTGTTGCCCTTTCCGGCGGCGACGGCCTCCATCTTGGCCGCCAGATCTTCCAGCGAGCGGATCTGATCCGGCGTAATCCGCTCGGCGGCGAGGCCGGCCATATGGGCCTCGAGAAGTGAGCGCAGGGTGAAGATCTGCTCGACCTCGTCGAGCGACCAGGCCGCCACCGTCGCCCCCTGATTGGCGACGAAACGCACCAGATGCTCCGAATCGAGCCGCCTCAGGGCTTCGCGCACCGGCGTCCGGCTGACGCCGATGCGGGCCGCGAGCTCCTCTTCCTTGAGGTGCGCCTCGGGTGGATATTTCCCCGAAAGAATGTTCGAGCGTATCGTCTGATACGCCTTGTCGACCGCTTTCACGCGTTGATCCTGCATCTCTCGAATGTCACCGCCAGGCGCCGACCACAGGCGCCTGGCGGCCGTTCCGCGGGGCCATTATGGCTGAAATATTGTATACATACAAAAGGGTTTTTACGCGCCTTCGTATTTCTCGGATATCGCTCGCACTGCTTTGGAAAGTCCCGCGAATGGGCATTGAAATCACTGTGAAAGGGCCTGTGCGCACCACGCGAAGCCGAAAAACCCGGGGTTCTGTGGAAAAATTGGGGGTCCGCCCGGTGGCCCTCGACGTTGCGCGGCGGAACGCAGTTCTGACTTGTTTGTCATCCCGAAAACCGGTTATTGTATACATGAAGGAAATGCGATGGGGACGTTGCGAACCGGGATCGGGGCCTGTGCCTGAACAGCGGCCGCATCCGGTGGCGGAGCCAGGGGGGCGGCTTTGACCGGCAGCAGGTCGGGGCACGACCGGGCCGGACCCGGTCACCGACCCAATGGGCCGCCGGCTTCGGGCGACGGCATAGAGCGGGAGGAAACGATGCGCAAAAACAAGCTCAGCGGCATGCTTCTGGCATCAGCAAGTGCGGCCGCCTTGAGCCTGTGGCCGGCTTTTTCGGTCAGGGCCCAGCAGGCGGGCGCGGAGGCGGAAGAGGCGCCGGTCATCGAGGAAATCGTCGTCCATTCACGCCAGCGCGCCGAACGTCTGCAGGATGTGCCGGCAACGGTGACCGCGATCACCGAGGCGGTCCTTGATCGCGCCGGCGTCCAGAGGGCCGAGGATTTCATCGCGCTCACTCCCGGGGTGACGATCGTCGATGCCGCCGAGGTCGGCGACACCCAGGTCAACATCCGCGGCATCAACGGCTCCCGCGATGCCGAAAACAGCTTCGCCTTCATCATCGACGGCGTGCTGATGACCAACCCGGCGGCGTTTAACCGCGAATTTTCCGACCTCCAGCAGATCGAAATCCTGAAAGGCCCGCAGGGCGCCATTTACGGGCGCAATGCTGCGGCCGGTGCGATCATCGTGACCACCAAGATGCCGGGCAACGATTTCGAGGCCATCGGCAAGACCAGCTACGCCAACAACGATTCCTATTATGTTTCGGTGATGGCTGCCGGTCCGCTCGTGGAAGACAAGCTGTTCTTCCGGATTTCCGGCGATTGGCGTTCAACCGACGGCTTCTACCGTAATTCGTTTCTCGATCGAAAAGTCGTCGATCAGTTTGAAAACTACAATTTCAATGGGCGCTTGGTATGGCGTCCCAACGACGATTTCAGTCTCGATCTGAAAGCGCGCTATGGCCAGGTCAATGGATCGGCAATCACCTTTAACGCCGCCTTTGCATTGCCGGCCTTTGCCGCCGCCTTCAATGCCCCGGCCGCGTTCGAAGATGTCAACAAGCATCCGTTCGTGTTCCAGCCCAATATCATCAGCGACAACGATCAGAAGGCCACCGAACTCTCGGCCAAATTTGATTATGACATGGACTGGGCAACATTGACCGGCTGGGTTCTTTACAGTGATATCAAGAATAACTTCATCGCTGACGGCACCAGCGGCGCTTTCGGGTTTTTTGCCAGCGATCCGGTTTGTCAGGCTTCGGTTGCCAGCCTCGTCGGCCAGGTCCAGCTGCCGCCGCCGACATTTCTGAATACCTCGCCGACGCCGGTTCTGATCGATCCGGTCAACGGCTCCTTCCTGGGGCCTTATACGCCAACCACATGCGATGGCATTCAGGAACAGCTCCGCAACCAAAATGATACGAGCTTTGAATTTCGCCTGGCATCGCCGGACAACCAGCGCCTTCGCTGGCTGACCGGGGTTTATTTCCTCGACATCAACCGTCGGGTTGGAGTCTCGCTGAATCGCGATAGTGGTATGAAGCCGATCCGCGGGCTTTTTCAACGGGCGGAAGATTCTCCCAATTTTACCGAGGCACTGGTTTACGACAAGTTTGACAGCACTGTCGTGGCTGTGTTCGGGCAGCTCCAGTATGACGTGACAGACGCCTTGGAATTGGCGGTCGCGCTTCGCTACGACCGCGAGCGCCGCAAGGTCCGTAACCTGGTGCCGACCGACGTGGTCACCCAGTTCGTCGATTTTGATTTCGATGGTCCGGGGGGCTCGCCGCTCAATCCCGGGCTTGATCCGAACATCAATCCGGCCGGGATCAGCGACCAGAAACGCACATTCGAGAAAGCGGAGCCCAAAGTCACGCTCAGTTGGGACGCGTCCGAGCAACTCACTCTTTACGGCAGTTGGGGCGTCGGCTTCAAGTCGGGCGGATTCAACAATCAAGGCAGCCAGGCGACCATCAATCTGTTCATCAACAACGCGGTTGCCGGCTTTCTGACCGACCCCAACACCGGCCAGGTGCGTCCGCCGGTCAACATTGAGGACCAGTTCGAGAAGGAGACCTCGAACGCCTTCGAGGCCGGGTTCAAGTCGCGCGTTTTCGGGGATCGGGTATCGCTTGAAGGGGCGCTTTACTACGTCGACGTCAACAACATGCAGTTCTTCGAGTTCTTCGTCGGCCCCTTCGGCCTGTTGCGGGTGGTCTCCAACATCGACACGGTCCAGATCAAGGGCGCCGAATTCGCCACCACCGCCCGCGTCACCGATTACCTCAGCCTGTTTGGCGGCTTCAACATCCTCGACAGCAAGATCAAGGCCAACGCCGCCCGGCCGGATACGGTTGGCAACAAATCCCCGTACACGCCGGATTATACGATCAATCTGGGTGCCCAGCTTGACGTTCCGCTCTCGGACAAGCTGTCTCTGGTCAGCCGCGTTGACGCCCAGATCATCGGCCCCACCTGGTTCCACGTCGTCCAGAACCAGACCCGGCCGACGATTCTCTCGCCGCTGTTCGAATTCATATTCGGACCTCAGGTCGGCATTCCATCCGGGGCCGGGGCCCTGGGCGAGGCCGATTTCTCGCTGACCCGGCGGGACACCTATCACACCATCAATCTGCGTGTCGGGGTCGAGGCCGATCGCTGGGCCCTGACGGCCTTCGTGCAGAACCTGACCAAGGAGAAATATCTCGAAGAGGTGATCCCGGCGCCCGAGTTCGGCGGATCGTTCATTCACCCCGGGGCCTTGCGCACCTGGGGGATCGAGTTGACCGCCCGGTTCTGACACACCCGGGTCTCAGGTTTCGGGCCTCTGCCGCCAAATCCACTGACTGGCCCGTGCGCCCCGGCCCCGCGTCATCGATGCGGGGCCGGGCGTCGTTTTTCGCCTGATCTTGCTGCTCCGACCAGCCGAAAGCGTGTAGGCTGAGGCGAAACTGTAGATCCGCGGTTGACCAGGGACGAAGAAGATATGTCCGATCCGGTCTGTGCCATCGTCGGCGTCGGTCCCGGCAACGGCGCCGCCTTTGCCCGGACTTTTCGCGCCGTCGGCTACCGCATCGCCGTGCTGGTGCTGACCGGCCAGCCGCGCCCGGCCTGGTCCTTCGAGATCGA
>CAZZKF010000023.1:20824-32769 GCA_964654995.1 uncultured Alphaproteobacteria bacterium
TCGCCGTGCTGGTGCTGACCGGCCAGCCGCGCCCGGCCTGGTCCTTCGAGATCGACCTGCGCCCCTACGGCAAATCCTGGTAGCGGTGCCGGCTGATCACGCGGTAGATCAGCGGGCCGCTCAGGATCACCAGAAAATAGCGGGCGATCTGCAGGGTCGAGACGAACGCCGTGTCGATCCCCAGCGCCAGCGCAATGATGCTCATCTCGGCCAGCCCGCCGGGGGTGAGCGAGAGCAGAATGCCGTTGTGATCGAGCGTCACATAGGGCGCCGCCAGCAAGGACGTTGCCACGGCAAGCGCCAGAACCACGACGATCCAGGCGCTCGAGACCATCAGCATGCGGCCCATCTCGGAGATCCGGGTGCCGGCAAAGCGCACGCCGATGGCGGCGCCGAGAACAACCTGGGCGGCGTTGACCAGCGCCACCGGCGGGCGCACATGGCTGAGCCCGCCGAGATGGAGCGCGGCACTGGCAATCAGCGGCCCGAGAAGCGGCGCCGCCGGCAATCGGGCGAGGCGCGCCAGCGGCACGCCAATAATTCCACTGGCGATCAGCACCAGGGCCTCGAGCGGACCGATGGCATGGGTAATTCTGGCCGGCGCTCCGCTGGTGCCGGCAACAAAACCGGCGGTCAGCCGAAAATAGAGCGGTACCAGAAAGACAACGCCGGCGAGGCGCAGCGTGTGGGCCACCGAAACCGCACGCACATCGGCCCCGGTTGCCTCGGCTGTCATTGTGGTTTCCGCGACCCCGCCGGGCAGGGCTGCGAAATAGGCCGTCTTCCAGTCATAGCCGCCGGCCTTGCGGAAAAACACGGTGCCGAGTGCCGTTGCCAGGGCAACGAACAGGGCAAGAAGCACGAGCATCGCCGGCCACTGGGCGATGCGGCCGAGAACGTCGGGCGTAAAGGTGGCGCCGACCAGAATGCCAAGCACCGCCAGCATACCGCTGCGCAAGGCGTCCGGCACATGCAGCCGAACGCCGGCGAGCGCACAACCGATGCTCGCCGCCATCGCCCCGAGCAGCCAGGCGAGCGGCAGACCGGTCCGGCTGAGCGCGGCACCGCCGAGCGTTCCAGCCGCAACCGCCACCATGGTCGCCCGAACGCGCGGGGCGTTGCCCGGTCGGCTCGGCTGGGCCACACGCGAAGTTTCGGTCAAGATGCGTCGCTCCCTTCCCGGATCGGGTTCGCTGGGCTATGGTTTTTGGGTGCCGGCGCCAGTCCGGTTTGGCGGCCGACCAGGCGCCTGGCGGGCGCATCATTGCAATCGCTCGGGGAAAAGACAACGGGTCGAGACCGAAATGTCGGAATCAGACGGGCCGAGGATCAAGCCGGGGCCTCACCCGGTTGCGCTGTTGAACCTGTTTCGGATTGATCCCGATCGCCAGCATGCCTTTCTCGCGTTGCAGCTTGAACAGACCCGGCGTTTCCGGGTGCACCGCCCGGGCTTCATCTCGTCGGCCTTTCACCGCAGCCTGGATGGCACCCGGCTGCTCAATTTCGCCTTCTGGGAATGCGCCGAGGATGTCGCCGCGGCGCGCAGCAGCGATGCGTTTCAGGGCCATCTCGGCCGGCTCGATGCCTTCGACTATGACAACGACATGCACCTCTATGAGATCCGGGCGGTCCGGGATGACGGCCGGCCGCCGCAGATCGCGGTGGACGACGGGCTGGTGGTCAGTGCCGCCTTTTTTGACACCAGCGCCAGCGACGGACTGCAGGCGCCAGCCCGCTTGACCGACAGGCTGAATGCGCACCTCGGCACGCGCTGGCCACGGCGGTTGCGATCTGCTGTCGTGCTGGCCGGCCTCGATGGGGAAAGCCTCGCCGTCTACCTCCAGTGGCACCGCGGCGCGCCGTCAACCGAGGCTGACGCCCCGGGGCTGGCGGATCTGGGCATCGATCCGATCGTCCCCGGTGCGGTGCTGGTTGATGAACATGTCTATGAGGTTGTCGATGTTGCCCGGGCCAAACCGGGGCCCGCGAGGTGAGGGGAAAGGCATGGCCGACGATCCTGCGGGGAACGTTGACGGAATCCATTGCGCACCATCCGGTGCCCGGCGGACAAGAAAACGGGGGCTCCGTGATCACTGACGGAGCCCCCGGCTTATTGGTGTTGACCTACCAGATCTTCACCCGATCTGCCTCATGGCGATACATGCCGTCGCCCGGCGCGCAGCCGAAGGCCTTGTAAAAACCCTCGAGGTTGCTGAGCGGCCCCAAGGTGCGGAACTTGGGCGGGGCGTGCGGATTGGTCTTGACCAGCAGCCGCAGCGCCTCGGGCCGATAATTGGCCCGCCAGGCCTGGGCGTAGGCGAGGAAAAAGCGCTGCTGCGGTGTCATTCCGTCGATCCTGCCCAGAGGATTCTTGGCCAGGGCCTTTTGCAGGGCGGCAAAGGACACTGTGACGCCGCCGAGGTCACCGATGTTCTCGCCCAGCGTCAGCTTGCCATTGACGTGCAGATCATCGATGGCGACGTAGGCGTTGAACTGATCGACGAGCTTGGCGGTGCGTTCCTCGAACCGCTTGCGGTCCTCTTCCGTCCACCAGTCGTTCAGATTGCCCTGGGCATCGAACTTGGAGCCCTGGTCATCGAATCCGTGCAGGATTTCATGGCCGATAACGGCCCCGAACGCTCCGTAATTGACCGGATCATCGATCTCGCCATCGAAGAACGGGGGCTGAAGAATGCCGGCCGGGAAGACGATCTCGTTCTTCACCGGGTTGTAATAGGCATTCACCGTGTGCGCGTTCATCAGCCATTCGGTCTTGTCCACCGGCTTGCCGATCTTGTCGAGATTGCGCCGGACCTCGAAGGCGGCGCCGCGGCGCACATTGGCCAGATAGGACGAGCGGTCGATCTGCAGCTTCGAATAGTCGCGCCACTTGTCCGGATAGCCGATCTTGGGGGTAAACGTGGCGAGCTTCTCCAGCGCCTTTTTCTTGGTTTCCTCGCCCATCCAGTCGAGGTTCTGGATGCGCTCCTTCAGGACACTGCGCAAGTTGTCGACCAGGGCCAGTGCCCGAGCCTTGTATTCCGGCGGGAAGGCGCGGGCCACGTAAAGCTGGCCGAGCGCCTCGCCCAGATACCTGTTCATCGGCCTGAGCGCCCGCTTCCAGCGTGGCAGAAGCTCCTTGGTGCCGCGCAGGGCGGTGCCGTAGAAGGCGAAATTCTCGTTCTCGAACGCCGAACTCAGGTAAGGTGCGGCGGCGTGCACCAGGTGCCAGCGCAAATAGACCTTCCAGTCGTCGAGTGACCGCTCCGCCAGCAGCGTGTTGACCTCCTTGAAAAAGGCACCGGGCTGGTGCGACAGGTCTTCGACGTCCTCGAGGCCGAGGTCGGCCAGATAGCCGGCCCAGGAGAAATTCGGCTCACTGGGGTCCAGTTCCGAGACCTTGACCAGGTCGTACTGCTTGTTGGGATCGCGGGCCTCCACCCGGGTGAGCGAGGCTTTGGCGAGCCGCGTTTCGATCTCCATCACGGTTGCCGCATGGGCGTTCGCGTCGGCCTCGGGTTCGCCCAGAAGCATGAACATCTTGGCGACATGGGCAACATACTGCTCGCGCAGCTTTTTCGAGTCCGCGTCATCCTTGACGTAGTAGTCGCGGTCGGGCAGGCCGAGGCCGCCCTGGGTGACGTAGAGAATGCTGCGACTGGTGTCCTTGAGGTCCTCATAGACGCCAAGATCGAACAGCGAGCTGATGCCCTCGAGGTGAAACTGGGTGATCACCTTCTGCAGATCGGCCAGCGAGCCAATGGCGTCGATGCGGGCAAGGTCGGGCTTCAGGGGATCAAGACCGGCCGCCTCGATCTTCTCGACGTCCATGGCGCTGGCGAAAAAGTCGCCGATCTTCTGCTCATTGCTGCCCGGCTCGGCATCGGGGTTGTTGGTCGCCGCCTCGAGGATCTCATGCAGCAGATCTTCGTTGCGGTTGTTGACCTCGTTGAACACGCCCCAGCGCTGATAGGCGGGCGGCACCGGGTTGCGGGCGAGCCAGCCGCCATTGGCGAACTGGTAGAAATCGTCACAGGCGCGCGTGCTGGTATCGAAGTTGCGTATGTCCAGCCCGCGCACATTGGTCTTGTACTCTTCGGTTTTCTGTTCGGCGCATCCGGCGATAAACAGAACGGCGGTAGCCGCGATGGCAAGGCCCCACCGGGTGTAAGGAGTCATCGGTCTGATCACCTCGTTTCAATTTCACATGACACAACGTGTCAAATTAGCGCCGACATTAGCAAAGAATGGTCGGACTGTGCTAGAATTGATGCGATCGGCGGCGGGGGTAAAGGCAAGCCGAGAGGGTGACATGGCGACAAGTCACACCGCGACACTCCCCTGGGACCAGCGCCTGGCACGCCGGCTGGTTGTCCGGCTGGCCCGGTTTCCAATTCATCCCAATTTCGTGACTGCAGTCGGTCTGATGCTGGGGGTCGGCTCCGGCTTCCTGTTTGCGACCGGGGATCATTTTCTGGCCGACGTCGGGGCCTTTGCCTTCGTGCTGGCGGTGTTCATCGATCATGCCGACGGGGAATTGGCGCGGCGCACCGGCAAGACCAGCCGCTTCGGCCATCAGTTCGACCGGTTTGCCATGCTGGCATCCAATATCTCTTTGTTTGTCGGCATGGGTGCGGGGCTGCAGGGCAGCGTGCTGGGCGAGACCGCGATCATTCTCGGCATCATCGCCGGTCTGGCGGTGTTCGGTATCTTTGCCATTCGTTCGCATGCGGCCAGAATGATGGGGGACCAGGTTCTGGCGCATGACAATTTCGCCGGCTTCGAATTCGAAGACGCCATGTATCTGGTCGGGCCGGCCGCCTGGTTCCATCTCCTGGTGCCATTCCTTGTCGCCGCGGCCATCGGGGCACCGCTATTTTTGCTGCTCACCGCGTGGCAGACCTCGAGGGGAAGGAGCGTCACCCAGCGCTGGTGGCGCCAGACCTGAGACTTTGGGTCTAATTGCACCTGCTGACCGGCGGGAGGTCGAAACGTGTGCAATAGGCGCCAAAGCGGCCCGCTTCCCGTTGGGCATCCAGCCCGAAGGCGGCCAGCGTGTAGCGGTGCGCTCCGTGCTTGTTGCGCGGGTTGTGCTTGAGGAAATCCTGCATGCGGGCCCGTGCCGGCGCTGACAGATCGCGACCCAGTCGGCCATAGAGACGGGCAACGGCGGCGACCGGATCGGCCATGAAGTCGTCGTAATGGAGATCGACAAAAATCTTGCCCGCGGCTTCCAGCCGCTGCCGCTCAGCGATCGCCCGGGTCATTATGGCGGCCCACCGCCGGCTGACCTCGGCACCGATGGCGTGGGGCTCTACGCTGCGTGAAAAGGCGCCGCGCAGACATGAGATCAGGCTGGCCAGAGAGGCAATCACGTCCAGGGGCGGACGGTGGGTCATGACAACCCGTGCATCCGGGTAGACGGCGAACAGGGCGGCCAGCGCGCCGAGATGCGCTGGCGCCTTCAGAACCCAGCACCTTTCGGGATCCCGGGCCTGAAGATGCTGAAGGAAGACGCGGTGATAGCGATAGGCCGGTGTCATGTCCTGGCTGTCCAGCCAGGCCTGATAGCCGGGCACCCGGTACATGGTCTCGAACTGGTTGGACAAAAAGCTGTGGGCGAGGATGGCAATGCATTCCTGGGGCAGGCGCGCGTCCAGCGGGTGAATGACCTTGAAGTCGGGGGCCAGACGATGAAGCCAGGCGAGGCGTCTGTCGGCTGTGGCAATGCGCGGATCGTTGCTCGCGGTCGCCGGCGCCGGTGGCGGGTACGGCAGCATCACCTCCCAGGTTTGCGGCACCCGATTGCCCGGGTCACAGGCCATCAGGTTGTGCAGCAGTGTGGTTCCGGTGCGCGGCAGGCCGATGATGAACACCGGGGCGGCAATATTGTGCTCGGCGATTGCCGGATGGCGCCGGCGCTCGGCCTCGATCCAGAGGCGGTTTTCGAGCAGGCGTACCAGATCGTGGCGAGCGGCCAGGCGCCCGACAGGCGTGAGATCCGCCTCCTGCTCAAGCGCCGTGCACAGTCGGTTGAGCGCCTCTTCGAAGCCGCGATCATGGAAATCCAGGCCCTTGGCACGCCGGCGTGCAGCGGCCAGAAGAGCGTCTGGCTTGAGGGGCAGAAAACTGCGCAATGCGTTGTTGACAACCTGCATGGCCCGGCCTCGCCCTGGCGGCGAACAGCTTTGAAAGCCCCTTCTGATAGGCGGACGTGTCTGCTCTGGCAAGCGATTCATGAGAGACACCGTGACGCCGCAAGGCCGATGATCCGGAGACGCAGCCCGGAACGGCGCGAAAGGCGTGATGGTTGCCGCTTGCGGCTGTAGTACCTACAGGCATTAGACTGGCTTCGTGAAGGGCCGGCATGAGGAGGATCGAATGGTCGAACCGCAAAATGTTGGCTCACCGGGGCCGGATGACGGTGCCGATGCCCCGCGCCGCCCGGTACACGATTGGGTGCGTAACAAACGCAGCTTCCTTCTGGCCTGGGGCATTCCCATCGTCATCTATGTCTCGCTCGGCTTTCTCGGGCTGCCGCCGGCGCTCACTGTTGCCTTGTGGGGCGGTGCGCTGGCGTGGATGGGCATGTCCTGCGTGCTCAACGCCCGGCGCTGCGGGCGGCTTCACTGCTACTTTACCGGGCCCTACATGCTGGCCCTGGCGGTCCTGGTGTTCGTCCACGGCTTCGGCATCGTGCCGCTGGGAGAGCGGGCGGATGTCTGGCTGAGCTATGCCTTCGTGATCGGTGTGCCGGTGCTGTGGCTGGTCCCGGAAATGATCTGGGGCAAATATGTCGGTGACAGGCCAGGCCGGGATCGCTGATCCCGACGGTGCCGCCGGCGTCAGGCGCGGCCGGGTTCCGACGCCGATGTGTCTTTTCCGGACACGGGCGCGGCCATCGGGGCGGACAGTCTGCCGCTTTCCAGTTCCGCCATCAGCTCGGTGACCGGCAGTGGCCGGCTGAAGACATAGCCCTGAACCAGATCACAACCGTAACCGGCGAGCCGGGCCACCGTTTCCTTGTCCTCGACGCCCTCGGCTGTCACCACCAGCCCAAGGTTGTGGGCGAGCTGGATGGTCGAGCGAACGATGACATCGTCTTCCGGGTTGTTGAGCATGTCGGTGATGAACGACTTGTCGATTTTCAGCTCATAGACCGGAAAGCGTTTCAGGTAGGTCATCGACGACTGTCCGGTGCCGAAATCGTCGATCGCCAGCTTGAGGCCGACGTAGCTGAGCTCGTTGAGCAGGCGCAGAGCGATATGTGGGTCCTGCATCAGGGCGCTTTCGGTGATCTCCAGGATGATTGCACCGGGATCCAGTTCATGATCTTCGAGGGCGCGGCAGATCATTTGCGGCAGATCGGAGGCGGTCAAGTCGCGGGCCGAGAGATTGACGCATACCGACAGGCCGAGGCCCATGTTGCGCCATGCCGCGCATTGTTCGATGGCCGCCAGCAGGGCCCAGCGGGTGATCTTGCCGATATAGCCGGTCTGCTCGGCCAGCGGCACGAACTTGTCCGGCGGCATGAAGCCGTTGACCGGGTGACGCCAGCGGGCGAGGGCCTCGACGTGGGTCACCTGCCCCGACTTCAGGTCGATCTTGGGCTGGAAATACAGCTCGAATTCACCGCGCTCCAGGCCCTGGCGCAACTCGCCCATCAGCGACAGGTTTCGTTGGCTGTCGTCCTCGTCATGGCCGGTATAGAAAGCCGTGCGCTCGGCCGCGTCGCAGGCTTCGTGAAGCGCCAGTTCGGCTTTCTGCACCAGCTCCTTGGCGGCGCGGCCATGGGCCGGATAGCAGGAAATGCCGAGATGGACGCTGGCATCGACGCTGATGCCGTTGATGGTGAACGGCTGCTCGAAATCGCGAACAATCCGGGCGGCCTCGAGCAGGGCCCGCTCGGCGCTGATTTCAGCCAGCATCAAGGCGAACACGTCATCGCCATGAACGGCAACGATATTGGTGCTCGGTTCTTCCTCGTCAGTGATCGCGCCGATGGTTTCGACCAGCGTCGACAGCCGGTCGGCGGCGGCGACGAACAGCTGATCTCCGAAATCATGTCCGAGGAGTTTGTTGATCTCATCAAGCTGGTCGATTCTGACGATGACAATGGCGAGGTCGCCGGCAGGCGAATCCACGCCGCGGATCACCCGGTCGACGTGGCGCTCGAAATACCAGCGATTGGGCAGGCCGGTCACTGCGTCATGGGCGGCCTGATAGGCGATTCGCTCCTCGCGTTCGGCGATACCGGCCATCATGGCGTTAAACGCATCGACCAGTTGGCCCAGCTCGTGACCGGCGCGGGTGCGGACAGGTTCCAGATAGTTACCGCCCTGGATGCGGCGCGCCGCCTCCACCAGTTCGTGCACCGGCCGGATGATGCGCTGGGCGACAATCAACCCGCCGCCCATCACCGCCACCAGCCCGATCGAGGACAAGATCGTGATCCAAAGGTCCATGGGCTGGTAAATCGCCTCGGTCTGCGGCATTGAATGCACCAGCGTCAGCGTGACGCGGGGCGTGCCCGGGAGAGCGGCGAGCGGTATGGCGGACACCAGGTAGCGGCTGCTGTCAATGTCTATCGAGAGCGGTTTGCCGGCATCCGTGGCGGTTCTTAAGCGATCAACGATGCCGGCGGCCAGCGACGCTTCGACGGTGCTGCTTACCGGCCTCCAGCCTGCCGCCTCATCTTCTGCTGCCAGCACGTAATCAAGATAGGAGGCGGCCATTTCATCCAGCCGCTGCAGTTGCCGTTCACTGAGTCTGAGGGCCAGAATCAGGCGGCTGTCGGCGGCTGCCGACACCGGAACCGCGGCAAAGCGATAGATGGCGTTGTCCCAGAAGGCCGTGAAGCCGGAGCCGACCCGGGAAAGTGAGGTCGCGGGGAAGGACTCGGCGGTGCCGGTGTTATCGGAATCAAAAAGTACCCGGCCATCATCGGTCACCAGCAGCAGGCGGTGATCCTTGCCCATCCGCGACCGGATCAATTCGCGAAGGGCGGTTCGGGTTGGTTGGGAGCCTGCCAGCGTTTGTGTCACAAGGGAGTCGCGGGCAAGCGAGCGGGCGGTGACCAGAAGCTGTCGATCCTGGCGCGCGAGCCGTGTGGCAATCGCCGTGGCGGCACGGTTCAGCTCGACGATGTCCTGATTTTCGTGGTTGCGCTTGACGACGATGCGCGCGGCCAGGAAGGTGAAGAACTGCCCGGCCGCGAGCAGGCAGACGAAGAAGATGATCAGCTTGGCGCGCAATCCCCTGAACATCTGCTGGTTGTCCGCCCTTCTGGCGCCCCGTTCCCTGGATCTGCCGCGTCGGCACCCGAGGGATCCCGGCGCCGGTGAATCGGCGGTTGGATCCCACGGCCGGTTTCTGGCTGTGGCCTTCTCGCGGCAACCCGCCGTGCGATCCGATCTTCAGACCCGCCGACAACAGGCCGTCGGCATGCTCCCCATCGCTGTATGGGGGCAGTCAATTACAACTCGATTCGGGTAAATTTCCGATTAATGGAACCGGCACGCTTGACGGCACAGAAGGGGCGGCGATTGACAGGGCTCGCGCCGACGGTCAACGTAAAATCCAGCTCGTATCGGGGCAGGGAGTCGAGAACAATGGTGAAATTCCACGCCGCCGTGGTGCAGGCGGGGCCGGTTCCGTTCGATGTGCCGGCGACGCTGGCCAAGATGGAGGTGCTGGCCGGGCAGGCGGCGGATGCCGGCGCCCGGCTGACGGTGTTTCCCGAGGCCTTCGTCTCGGCCTATCCCAAGGGGCTCGATTTCGGCGCCCGGCTGGGCTCGCGCACACCCCGGGGACGCGAGGATTTCCGCCGCTACTGGGCCAGCGCCATCGATGTGCCGAGCGCCGAGACCGAGGCCATCGGCAAGATCGCCGCCCGGCACGGCATGATGCTGGTGGTCGGCGTGATCGAGCGCGACCGCGGCACGCTCTATTGCACGGCGCTGTTTTTCGCTGCCGACGGCACGCTCTTGGGCAAGCATCGAAAACTCATGCCGACGGCGCTCGAGCGACTGGTCTGGGGGTTCGGCGACGGCTCGACGCTGCCGGTGTTCGACACCGATCTCGGGCGTCTCGGCGCGGTGATCTGCTGGGAAAATCACATGCCGCTGCTGCGTGCCGCAATGTACATGAAGGGCATCGAGCTGTACTGCGCGCCGACCGTGGATGACCGTGAATCCTGGCATCCCAGCATGCGCCATATCGCGCTGGAAGGGCGGTGCTTCGTGCTCAGTGCCTGCCAGTACATCACCCGCGGTGCCTTTCCCGACGATTATGCGGCGGTTCAGGGCGATGATCCGGACACGGTTCTGATCGGCGGCGGAAGCTGCATTGTCGATCCCTTCGGCAACGTGCTGGCGGGGCCCGATTATGCCGGTGAGTGTGTGCTGACGGCAGAAATCGACACCGACGAGATCATCCGCGGCAAGTACGACCTTGACGTTGCCGGTCATTACGCGCGGCCCGACATTTTCCGCCTTCATGTCAACGAGGCGGCGCAGCCGGCCGCGGTTTTCCACGATGGCGATGGTCCGTTCGGAGATGACAACGCCTGAGGTTCGGGCGAGCTTCAGATTTCGGCCTTTTTGGTGCCGGCCCAGCGCTTGACGATCCCGGCATCGAGCCCGAACAGATCGAGGATGCGGCCGACCGAATGATTGACCAGGTCGTCGATGGTTTCGGGCTTGATGTAAAAGGCCGGCATCGGCGGGGCGATGATGGCGCCCATCTGGGCGGCCTCGTACATCAGCCGGCAGTGGCCAACGTGCAAGGGCGTTTCGCGCGGCATCAGCACCAGTTGCCGGCGCTCCTTGAGCACCACGTCGGCGGCCCGGATCAGCAGATTGTCGGCGTACGAATGAACGATCGCCGACAGGGTCTTCATCGAGCACGGCGCCACGATCATGCCTTGCGTCCTGAACGAGCCGCTGGCAATGCTGGCGCCGACATTGTTCAAAGCGTGGACTTCGTCGGCCAGGGCCTCGACGTCGCGGATCTGCCAGTCGGTTTCCAGCGCAATGTTCATGCGTGCCGCAGAGCTGACCACCAGATGAGTCTCGACGTCGTCGAGATCGCGCAGAACTTCCAGCAGGCGAATGCCGTAAATCAGCCCGCTTGCCCCGGCCAGACCGACAATCAAACGCATGTATTCCCTCCTCAGCTCCGGCTGCCCCCCGGTTGCCGGCCCGGCGCTTCCGTGTAGGCGCCGACGAAATATTCAACTACGCCCGTCACCACCTTGCGGGTCTCATCGGCGTCCGGGGGCTCGGGCGCGATGCAGAACCGCTTGAACAGCCAGCGGTGCAGCAGCATGCCGGTGAAATAGTCGGCTGCCCGGGCGGCGTCGTCAATCCGGATGTGGCCGGAGTCGGCATGATCGCGCAGGAATTGCTCCAGCCCCTTGTAGGCCAGCGCCGGCCCATAGCGATAATAGATGCGTCCGACTTCCGGGAACCGGGCGGCCTCGGCGATGACCAGACGGGCAAGCTCGACATGGCGGCGCGACTGGACCAGCTCGAACAGGCGCGTGCCCAGCCGCATCAGCCCGGCGCGCAGGTCGAGCCCGGCCAGCTCGAGATCGCGCATCGATCCGGTGACTTCGCCGACGACCTTTTTCACCACCGCCTCGAACAGCTTCTCCTTGTTCTCGAAATGGGCATAGACGGTCGATTTCGAGCCGCCGACCCGCTCGACCAGCAGGTTGATGCTGGCGGCGCCGTAGCCGACTTCGAGAAACAGCTCGACCGCCGCCGAGAGAATCGCCGCGCGCTTGATGTCGCGGCGCCCGGTCCGATTCTGTGGCGACTTCGGGGTGGCACTCATGACCGCTCACGCAAGCGGACAACGTGCGGGGCCCGGCCGGCGCCGGGGCGCTGTCGGGCCTTGCCGCCGGCGGCAGGCCTGTTCGTCCTGGCGTTGTCGGTCATCGG
>CAZZKF010000023.1:32869-36358 GCA_964654995.1 uncultured Alphaproteobacteria bacterium
GTCGGGCCTTGCCGCCGGCGGCAGGCCTGTTCGTCCTGGCGTTGTCGGTCATCGGCGGTTGCCTCCGGATGGCTGTCCCCCGGAGCCGGGACAGGCGTGAAAACATGGATTGAAATGTACCATACGGTACGGTACAGTTAAAGGACAAGTCGGGTCCGTTGCGGCGGGCGCGACAAAAAAGCGACCAGGTTGGGTGAGTGAGGCTTCATGGGGGCGCGGGGCACGACCGGCAGCGCCGGTTGTGCCCCGCCTGCCGCCCTCGGGTGAGGAGACAGACGAAGCATGGCGGCGACGACATTCCGCGAATTCATCGACGCGCTCGAGGCCGACGGACAGTTGCTCAGGGTCGCCCCCGAGATCGATACGCTCGACGAGATCGGCGCGTTCATTGCCCGCGCCGACTATGAAGGCGTCGACAAGGCACTGCTGTTCGAGAACCCCAGGGGCTTCGACATTCCGGTGTTCGCCAACACGGTGGGCTCCAGCTATCGCCGGATCGCCGCCACGTTCGGTGTGCCGGAGGCGCAGGCGCTCCCGGGTGCCGCCAGGAAGATGGGCGAGATCATGGCGTCGGGCGGGATTGCGCCGGTGCGGGTCGAGGCCGAAGATGCGCCGTGCAAACAGATCGTGCTGACCGGCGAGGATGTCGATCTGTCGCGAATTCCGATCCTGCGCAACAACCCGGAGGACGGCACCGGCGCCAAGGACTTCCTGGAAGGCCGGTTCATTGGCAGCCTGGCCTGCTCGAAGCCGTCCGAGAGAGGCCACAATCTGTCCTACCACCGGTTCGAGGTGACCGGCAGGGATGTCGGCACGGTGTGGATCTTCCGCTACACCGGCGATGCCAAGTCGATGGAGGAGACCTGGAAGGCCAAGATCGACGACCCGTCGTCGACCTGGGATCCCGAGGCCGCCGAGGACTTTCCCATGGCCTATGTTCTGGGCCTGCCGCCGGCCTATATCCTGACCGGCGCCAATTCCGGCCTGCCCTATGGCTACGACGATTTTGCCTTCGTCGGCGGGCTCACCGGCGCGCCGGTCGAAATGGTGAAGTGCGAGACCATCGATGTCGACGTGCCGGCGCACGCCGAGATCGTCATCGAAGGCGTGTTCAAGCCGTTCGACTGGGGCATTCAGGGCCGCTTCGCCTCGTTCAACGGGTTCTACGACGATCCCCGCCGGCGCCCGCGCTTTCATGTCACCGCGATTACCATGCGCAAGGATGCGATCTATCAGCATGTGCATATCGGCCGGCCCTTGAATGAGTGCAACAACATCGCCGCCTTTTTCCGCGGCGTCAAAGTCTACCGCGATCTGAAGGCGGTGCTGCCCAATGTTCAGGACGTCTATGTCGATCCGGCCGCCGGCTGCGGCTTTACGGTTCATGTCTCGATCGACAAGAAACGCATCGGCGAGCCCAAGCTCGCCATGATGCGGGCGTACACCACCCTGCAGGGCTTTGCCAAGCATGTGTTCGTCTATGACAAGGACATCGACATCCGCAACCCGCACGAGCGCGACTGGGCGCTGGCCCACCGCTTCATGGCCGATCGCGACCTGATGATCATCCCCAACGTGCTCGGCATGGCCATCGATCCGCTGGCCCAGGGCAAGCTCGGCGTCGTCTCCAGGATCGGCGCCTACGATGGCTACCCGGAGATTCCGCTCAACGTGCGTGCCTTCATGGGGGTGGATTGCACCGTGCCCCTGGGCCTCAAGGTCATGGACCGGGTGGTGCCCAGGCCCGAGCTCGAGGCCCGGGTTGACGAGATCTGGGCGGCGGTGAGCGCCGGCGTCTAGGCAAAACCGATAGGCCGGGCAAACGGTCGGCCCGCCCCGGTGGGACCGGCCGACGATCGAGCCGACGTCTTTGGGCGCCGGTGCCACCGCTCCACTGGACAGGGCGGCTGCTTTTACCTATAACCTTTGCGCCCTGTGCGCGCCCAGGTAGCTCAGTTGGTAGAGCAGTGGACTGAAAATCCTCGTGTCGGTGGTTCGATTCCGCCCCTGGGCACCATCCCCCTTTCTCAGGAGATTACAGCCAATCTAAAAAACGAAATAAATTCATATTGTTACCGTCTCAGGCCATCTCCGAAGGCCGCTCCAGATCGCTGGCAAGCGCATATTCCTGTTGGTAGAAGCGCTGGTATAAATTCGCCCATGTTGGTATATTGGCGGAAGGGATGCTGGAATCGAACTGCCGCCCTTGGGCTGTTTTCCAACATCTATACCAACAACTTTTATACCAACATCGTGCATGAAACTTACCGATCGAGTCTGCAAAACCGCCGTTCCCGGCCCCAAAGTCCGCAAATTGTCGGATGGGCAGGGCTTGCAGCTTTGGATACAGCCAACCGGGTCGCGGCAATGGCGTTTCGCCTATCGTCTGCACGGAAAGCAAAAGGTCTTGTCGATCGGCGCCTATCCGTTGATATCGCTGAAAGAGGCACGCGAAGCGACTCTGGAAGCCAAGAGGCAGCTCGCGCAAGGCCTGGATCCGGCCGCTGTCAAACGCGATCGGAAGATCGCAGAGGCTGCCGATACCGACACGTTCGAACGGATCGGCGAAGAATATCTCGACAAGCTGCGCGGTGAAGGCCGCGCGCCGGCGACAATGAAGAAGGTCGAATGGCTTTTGTCGCTCGCCTATCCGGACATCGGCGCAAAAGGAATCACAAAGATTTCTCCGGCCGACGTGTTGGCGACGTTGCGCCGCGTCGAATCGCGCGGACGCTATGAAACGGCGCGGCGCATGCGCTCGACCATCGGCGCCGTCTTTCGCTATGCCGTCGCCACCGCCCGTGCCGACCGCGACCCGACCGCCGCCCTGCAAGGCGCATTGATAACGCCGAAAGTCACTCCACGCCCGGCCATTACGGACCCCAAGGCTTTCGGTGTGCTTTTAGAGTGCATCGCCTCTTATGACGGTCAACCAACCACCCGCACCGCGCTCCTGTTGATGGCTTATCTCTTCCCGCGCCCTGGTGAGCTACGCCAAGCCGAATGGCGGGAGTTCGATTTCGATAAGGCGATCTGGTCCATCCCGCCGGAGCGTACGAAAATGCGCCGGCCGCATCGCTCGCCGCTATCGAAACAGGCGATCAAGCTCCTTAAAGACCTCCGCCGGATCACCGGCAACAGCACCCTTGTCTTCCCGAGCGTCCGCTCGAACAGCCGTCCGATCTCCGACAACGCCATGACGACGGCATTACGGACCATGGGCTATTCAAAGGACCAGGTCGTTCCCCATGGTTTCCGTGCCACCGCCTCAACGCTGTTGAACGAATCCGGCAAATGGAACGCGGATGCCATCGAACGCCAATTGGGCCATGTCGAGAGCAACGATGTCCGCCGCGCCTATGCACGCGGCGAGCACTGGTCCGAGCGCGTCAAAATGATGAATTGGTGGGCGAGCTATCTGGACCGGTTGAGAGCGGAAACGATGGCTAAGGCCTAAGAGGCCTTCTCACGGGCTTCAATACGTGTCTC
>CAZZKF010000024.1:0-31876 GCA_964654995.1 uncultured Alphaproteobacteria bacterium
CCCAGATCGAGGAGACGACCTCGGATTACGACCGCGAGAAGCTCCAGGAGCGCCTCGCCAAACTGGCCGGTGGCGTCGCGGTGGTGCGGGTCGGTGGTGCCACCGAGATCGAGGTCAAGGAGCGCAAGGACCGGGTCGAGGACGCGTTGCATGCCACCCGCGCGGCGGTCGAGGAAGGCATCCTGCCGGGTGGCGGCGTAGCGCTGCTCTATGCCACCAGGGTGCTCGACAAGGTGAAGGCCGAGAACGCCGACCAGCAGGTGGGCGTCGATATCGTGCGGCGCGCGCTTGAGGCGCCGGTGCGTCAGATCGCCGAAAACGCCGGGCGTGACGGCGCCGTGGTGGCCGGCAAGCTGCTCGAGACCGGCGAGGAGACCCGCGGCTTCGATGCCCAGGCGGAGGAGTACACCGACATGCTGAAGGCCGGCATCATCGACCCCACCAAGGTGGTGCGCACGGCGCTTCAGGATGCCGCCTCGGTGGCCGGTTTGCTGGTCACCACCGAAGCGATGGTGGCCGAGATCCCCGAGAAGAAGGAAACGCCGCCGATGCCCGACATGGGCGGCATGGACTTCTGATCGCACGACAGTCAATCAGACAACCCGCCAACGGGGGCTGTCCGGTCGGGCAGCCCCTTCTTTGTCGCCGTGGCCGGCTCAACTGCTGCGCCCGCGATCACGACGGTAACTGCGAATCGCCTCCTCGAAGCAGGCGCGAAGCTCGGGATCGTCGTCGGGAATGTCATGATGGGCGGTGACGAAATAGGGGCTTGCCGGATTGCGTCGCATTTCCTGCGGGTACAAGGCGACGAGACAGTCATTGACCACGGACCGAGCCGCTTTCGGCTGCTGTCCCGTGCAAATCGCATGAAGCGGTCTGGCAAGATCGCAGCCGACGAGACTGCCGAGATGGGCGATTGGCGTCGGGCGCGGGTTGAATTCGATCATGTAGGGCCGTCCGCTCGCTGCCTCGATGATGAAGTCGCAGCTTGAATATCCGGTCATGCCCAGGGCCGCCACCACGCGCCGGGTCATGTCGAATGCCTCGTCGTCATTGACAAGGCGGACGACCGAGCTGGGCCCGGTGGGGTGCGGGTGGGTGCGTTCCTTGATGGCCATCAGGGCCGCCAGCATTCGGCCTTCGTGGGCGACATTGATTACCATCGCCGGCTTTCCCTCGATGTAGGATTGAATGGTGATGTCGAATGCACCAGCATTCATGCGCAGACGCTGCAGGATCCGCCGGCGGACCGTCGCGGCGACATATTGGTTGGCCAGCGTCTGGAAGCCGGCCCGCAGGTCTTCGGGGCCGCGGCATATGCGCACGCCTGATCCCGCCGAAGTGCCCTCGCGTTTGAGCACCACCGGATAGCCGTGGCGTCGGGCAAAGGCCTCGGCACGCGCCGAATTCGGTGCGACGGCCTGTTCGGGCACGCGCAGGCCCAGAGCTTTTGCGACCTTCCAGAACCCCTGGCGGCTTCGACGCGGGCGGTAATCGGCGGAGGATCCAAGAGAGAATTGGCACAGCCGCCGAACGGTTGCCGGCACCGGCGGCCAAAGCTGGTGCATCCGTGGCTGGGCCATCGAGATCAGAACATCGACCGCCCGGTCGTCGCCCGGAATCAGCAGTGTCGGCTGCCAGTCGCGGATCACGTCGATGATGGCTTCGACGGCTTGGCTTCGACGTGATCGCAAAGGCAACGGATAGCACAGATCGACAAACCGGGTGCGGGCGAGATAAGCATTGCGCGGGCACAGGGTGGCAACGCGAAATCCGGCGCTGTCAAGACTGTGCGGCAACCGCGCGATTCCGGCCCACGTTGGCGAAAACAGAACAATCAGGGCCCGCACCAAATTGTCCATATCATATTCCCCCGATGGCCAGTCGAACCAAGCCGGTCTGGCAGACGTCCTCACCAGGACTCGGTCCGGATCAAGACTATCAGCCAAACGGCCACAATCATTCTACATCTGCTTGAAGGGAAATTGGCCGGGTGCTACGGTCGCGCCAACACGACCAACAACACCACCGACCGGCGCGGACCCTGTGCGGCCGGTCATCGGGGAACGGGGATCATGAAATTCTATGACAGCGTTCTCGACCTGGTCGGCCACACGCCGCTGGTCAAGCTGCAGCGCATGCCGGAGCCCGGCATGGCGGATATCTATGTCAAACTCGAGCAGATGAACCCGGGCGGCTCGGTCAAGGACCGGATGGCGCTCCACATCGTCAACCGGGCCGAGGAAGCGGGGCTGATCAAGCCCGGCTCCACCCTGGTCGAAAGCACCTCCGGCAACACCGGCCTGGGGCTGGCCATGGTCGCCGCCGTGCGCGGCTATCGCTGCGTGTTCACCATCCCCGACAAGATGAGCCAGGAAAAGATCGACATGCTCAAGGCCTTCGGGGCCGAGGTGGTGATCACCCGCACCGACCTCGATCACGACCATCCGGAAAGCTACGTGCAGGTGGCGAAAAGGATCGCCCGCGAAACGCCGGGCGGTTTTTATACCGACCAGTACTACAACATGAACAATCCGGAAGCCCATTACCTGACCACCGGGCCGGAAATCTGGGAGGACACGCAGGGCGAGCTTGACTGTCTGGTCGGCGGCATCGGCACCGGCGGCACGATCTCGGGCGCCGGCAAGTACCTGAAGGAGAAGGCGGCCGAAGCCGGGCGCGATTTGCGCATCGTCTGCCCCGATCCCAAGGGGTCCATCTATTACGACATGTTCACACGCGGCGAGGCCGGCGAGCCGCGGATCTATGTGGTCGAGGGTATCGGCCATGATTTCATGGTCGGGACACTGGATTTTTCGGTCATCGACGAGGTCCGCCCGGTCTCCGACCGGGATTCCTTCCTCACCACCCGGCGGCTGGCGCGCGAAGAGGGGATTTTCGTCGGCGGCTCGTCGGGGACCGCCCTGTTCGGGGCCCTCGAGGTCGCCCGCGAGCTCGGCCCCGGCAAGACGCTGGTCTGCATCCTGCCCGATTCCGGCGATCGCTATTTGAGCAAATGCTTCAACGACGACTGGATGAAGGACATGGGCTTCCTGACCGCCGAGGAGCGCCTCGGCACGGTCCGCGAGGTGCTCCAGTTCAAGGGCGGCGGTGTCGAGTTCGCCGATCCCGATGAAACGCTCTCCCAGGTCGCGCACCGCATGGCCGATCTCGGCTTTTCGCAGATGCCGCTGGCCGGGCACGACGACCAGGGGCGCCGCCTGATGGTCCATGAATCCGACATCCTGCACGGCCTGATCAGCGGCAGCCATGCCCCGAATGATCCGGTGAGCAGCATCGCCAAGCCGCTGACCGGCCAGGTGGGCCTGCGCGATTCGATCGCCCGGGTACAAAGCGTGTTCGACGAGGACAATGTCGCCGTGGTGGTCGAGAACGACGACATCGTCGGCATCGTCACCAAGATCGACCTGGTCGAGTTTCTCGCCGCGCGCGGCTGACGGGGCCGCCGCCGCTGGCCGGTCCCGGTGGCCGCGCCGGCGGATGTGGCCGACACGGCCGGTGTTGTGCTAGAATCCGGCCGCTCGATTGGTCCGGAAGCTGTCAAGCCGATCGGGGTGCCGGGCTTGCCGCGCGCGGCAGGGGGTTGGATGAGGGACATGGATATGAGGGAAAGCAAAGCTGCTGGAGCAGGGCCCGCACTTCGCTGGCTGGGAACAGTGGCGGCCGCGCTCCTGTTGAGTCAGGCCGGGTCGGCTGTATCGACGCGAGCCGCCGATCTGAACGGCAATTTCGCCATCAGCGGGGCCGGCGCCCTGGCCTGCAGCGACTATGTTGCCTCGAAAACAGACAACCCCGAGCGATACCGGGCCTATTTGAGCTGGATGAGCGGTTTCTTTACGGCCTACAACGCGGCTAGCCCGCAAACCTATGACATTCTGCCGTGGCATGCGCCGGAGTTGATCGCCGCCGTGGTCGCAGATCAGTGCCGCGAGTTTCCGGACAAGTCGTTTGCCAGTGCTGTGCTGAGTGTCGCCAAGGCCCTGGAGCCGCAAAGGCTGACCCTTTATTCCGAAAAGGTCACGGTTGAAAACGGATCTGTGAACGTCCGCATTTACCGCACCGTCCTGCGGCGGATTCAGGAGCGCCTGGCCGAACAGGGCTTTTTTGACGGCACCGTCAACGGAGAGCCGGGCGCCGAGACGGTGGCTGCACTGCTGGCCTTTCAACGCAAACACGACCTCAAACAGACCGGCCTTCCCGATCAGTTTACGCTGTGGCGCCTGTTTCAGGGCAAGCACGGGAAATAGTTCGGGTATAACCGCGCGCCCGTCCGGCCGCATTGTTTCGGCAGAGTCCGGGTGACAGGGACCGGGTAGGAGAAAAAAAGGGGCTTTCCACGGTCCATGTGGAAAGCCCCTGTGCGTGGCAGGGGCCCGCCCACCGTGGCATTGGCTGCCGCAGTGGGCGGGTGGAAGAAAAGGGCTGGTCAGGCGGCCTTGCGGCGGCGGCGAATGACACCTCCGAGGCCGGCCAGGCCGAAGCCGAACAGGGCGAGTGACGCCGGTTCGGGAATGCCCGGCGGCGGTGGCGGCGGCGGTGGCGGAATGATCACCTCGCCGCCGACGGCCGAGAACCCGAAAATGAACGTCACGGCATCATTGGCGGGACCACGGGCGTCGGTCGTGCTCTGGCCTAGCGAAAACAGCTCCAGGCTTTCCGCGGCAATCGCTGCCAGGGCGGCGGTTTCATCTTGTGCCGCACCATAGAAGATGTTGAAGGTCAGGCTTTCGCCATCCGCCAGGTCGCCGAAATTGAACCGGAAATAGGCGCCGTGGTCGTCGGGACCACTATCCGTGAAGTCGACGTCAATTGTCGACAAATCTTCTGCAGAATCGCTTCCCAGCGGATCAGCGGTTGAGAAGCCGCCATCGTGGGAGCGCTCAAGAAAGGTCGTCGTTCCGGTGCCGATGATGGTGACGAATTCTGTGAACTCGGTTGGCGGAATGTCCCAGTCCATCACCCGTACGTAACGCAGGTCCGAAATCATCGAGCCGGTGTCATTGGTGATCGTGACAATGTCGATGAACAGCGCCTCCGGGGCATTCGGCGCCGGCCCGTACTCCTGTTTGACCGAAAAGCCGGGCTCATTGGTCAGGTGCACGGCCGAAGTTGCGGTGCTGCCGGTTCCGGGACCGGCATCGGTGGTGAAGCTGTCGACGGTCAGATTGACGACACCATCGATAGACACGTTGGCGTAACCGCTTCGGGGCGTGACCCCCACGGTCCCCGACACACCCCAACCCTCGCACAGGCAACCTGGTGCCGTTGCATCACCCAGGCCGACGTAAGCAATTCCCGTTGCGCCACTGTTCGGCGGGAAGAACGTGCCCGTCGGATCGCGGAGATTCAGGTGTCCCTCGTCATTGACACCGAGGGCGATTGTCGCGGTCGCGAGATCGCCTGTATTGTAAATCACTGCACCGGCAAAAGCGGTGCTGATGGCGAACCCGCCTGCCAGCACCACGGCCGCTGCTGTCGCCAATGCTGTTCGCACTGTCCTGTTCATGGCCTCTTCCTTCCATATCGCCTCTTTATGGTTGGTCCATCGAATAGATGAGCCAACCGCTCCGGCACCACCGACAGGGACTTTCACACTCCGGTGCCACCAAACCCAAAACCGAGAGTTGACGCCCAACCCTGAAAGGCAACGCGACTAATGAAAAATTACTGGAAACTGTCCCTCGATATGTCGGCATGCAAAAATCACGCCAGTCTTTTTTTATTTAGTTATAACAATGGATTGATCATTTTTTTATAAGCCTTTTAAAATTAACTGTAAAAAAATCCGACACTTGAATCGTCCCGAATTCCAGCCCTGTTCGTCCAGAATATAAATAACATATTGATTTTCTTGGTGATTCCCGGAATCGCGGGTATCTGCCAGGTGTAAAGAATCCCGACTCGCAGTGGTTGAACAGGGGCTCGAATTCTGATTGAGTGGCGGCCATGACCAGAAAAGCCACCCGCGCCGGCTTCGCCACCCGCGCCATTCACGCCGGACAAAAGCCCGACCCCGCCACCGGCGCCATCATGACGCCGATCTACGCCACCTCGACCTATGTCCAGGACAGCCCCGGGGTTCACAAGGGCTATGACTATTCACGCTCGGCCAATCCGACGCGCGCCGCCTTCGAGGCCTGTCTCGCCGATCTCGAAGCGGGCTGTGCCGGCTTCGCCTTCGCCTCCGGCATGGCGGCCGCGGCCACCGTGCTCGAGCTGCTGGATTCGGGTGCCCATGTGGTTGCCATGGATGACCTGTATGGCGGCACCTTCCGTTTGTTCGAAAACGTGCGTCGGCGCTCCTCCGGGCTTGATTTCACCTTCGTCGACATGAGCGATCTGGCCAATCTGCGCGCCGCCTTGCGCCCCGAGACGGCGATGATCTGGGTCGAAAGCCCGAGCAATCCGCTCCTGCGTCTGGTGGATCTCGCCGCGGTGGCCGAGATCGCCCGCGCCCACGGCGCACTCAGCGTCGTCGACAACACCTTTGCCTCGCCGGCCTTGCAGCGGCCTTTGGAGCTGGGTTGCGACATCGTCGTCCACTCAGTCACCAAATACCTCGGCGGGCACTCGGATCTGATCGGCGGCGCGGTGGTTGTC
The DNA here is from genome assembly GCA_964654995.1 of uncultured Alphaproteobacteria bacterium. Lineage (GTDB taxonomy): Bacteria > Pseudomonadota > Alphaproteobacteria > CAZZKF01 > CAZZKF01 > CAZZKF01. The sequence goes on from CAZZKF010000024.1 coordinate 6,622, forward strand.
GGCGATACGGACCTGGCCGAACGCCTCGCCTATCTGCACAATGCGGTGGGCGGCGTCATGGCGCCGATCGACGCCTTTCTGGCTTTGCGCAGCCTCAAGACCCTGGCGGTGCGCATGCAGCGCCATTGCGAGAACGCGGCGGCGGTGGCCGCCTGGCTGGAAGGCCATCCCAAGGTCGCCCGGGTGATCTATCCGGGGCTCGCCAGCCATCCTCAACACGATCTGGCGAGGCGCCAGATGACGGGCTTCGGCGGCATGGTCTCGGCGGTGCTGGCGGGCGGGCTGGCAGCGGCGCGCCGGTTTCTCGAGCGCTGCCGGATCTTCGCGCTGGCCGAAAGCCTCGGCGGCGTCGAGAGCCTGATCGAGCACCCGGCGATCATGACCCATGCCTCGATCCCGCCCGAACGCCGGGCCGAGCTGGGCATCGACGATGGCCTGGTGCGGCTTTCCGTCGGCATCGAGGACGTGGGCGATCTGATCGCCGACCTCGAACAGGCGCTGGGGTAGGCGGCCATGGCGGGAAACTCGCCGGTTTCGCGTGCCCTGCAGGCGACCTACGCGCGCATTGCGCCGCTGTACGACTTCCTCGATGCGCCGTTCGAGCGCGGCCGATACAGCGCCGTACGCCCGCTGGTGTTCGCCGAGGTGAAGGACGCCGCGCGTCTGCTCGACTGCGGCGTCGGGACCGGGCGCAACATTCCCTATTACCCGGCGGCGGCCCGGGTGACGGGGATCGATCTGAGCCCGAAGATGCTGGACCGCGCCCGCCGACGCGCCCGGCAACTGGGCCGCGCCGTCGATCTCATCGAGGCGGATGTGCTGGAGCTGCCGTTTGCGGATAACAGCTTCGATGCGGCATCCGCCACCTTTCTGTTCTGTGTGCTGCCCGATTCCGTGCAGGAGCAGGCGCTGCGCGAGATCGCCCGCGTGGTCCGGCCCGGCGGGCGCATCGTGCTGCTCGAATATGTGCTCTCGAAGAATCCCTGGCGCCGGCGGATCATGAAACTGTGGGCGCCATGGGTGCGCTTCGCTTACGGCGCGGCCTTCGATCGCGACACGCTTGCGCACCTCAAAGCCGCCGGCCTGAGCGTCGAGGCGCGGCGTTTCGTCTACGCCGACATGCTCTTGTTGATCACCGCCCGGGTTCCCGGCTGACGCACGCCGCCGTGGCCGGGGCCGGATCGGCTGTCCGATCCGGCATTATTCAACGGCGCACTGTGGCTATGCGGCCTTGCGTCGCCGCCCGGCCCAGCCAAGACCGAGAAGGGCGGTGCCGAAAATGGCCAGGCTCGCCGGTTCCGGGATGCCCACGACGACGGCCTTGCCGAACACGATGCCGCCTTCGAAATCGATGCCGTCGAGGGGATCGAGCCCAAGCGCCGCGATAACGGCGGCTTCCGACACGAACAACGCGCCGGATGAGGTGTCGATGGTGCCGGCGGAGAGATCATCGACCGACCAGCGATAAATGCTGTCGGTATTTTCCTCGGCCAGGTAGAAGTTGCCGAAGTCGTCGAACGCAAGCCCGCCTTCCAGATCGGTCGATTCCCCGACCACAGCTTCCAGATCGGGCCCGGAAAGGAAGACGGACACGGTGCCGTCCGGGGTTACCCGGAAGATCTCGTCGCCCAGCGCGCCACTGTCGTCGGCAACGATCACGTCGCCGTTGGGCGCCACGGTCAGGAACACATCGAGGTCGCCGAAGCGGGCGTCCGTGGCCAGCAGGGTCGGCGTTCCCGTCGCAATGTCGATGGCGAACACGGCGTCAGGCAGGCTGTCGCTGGCGACATAGAGCGTCGTGCCGTCCGGGGAGACGGCGATGCCGCTGTCGAGATCGACGCTGGTAATGCCGCTGACGGCCTCGAACGCGGATTGCGAGGTCAGTTCGGTGATGGTGCCCGTGCCGGGGTCGATTTTCAGCACCGCGTCGGGCGTGTCATCGGTGACGTAAAGGAAGCCGCCTTGCAGGGTGATGTGCTCGGGACTGGCGGAAACGCCCGTCACGGCAGTGATGTCCGCGGCCGAGGCGATGACCGAGATCGCGCCCGATGGATCGCGCACCAGCACCGAGTCCGACTGGCTCTCGGTGAAATAGAGCTTGCCCGTGGCCCGATCGAAAAACAGTCCGTTGTCGGTGAAGCGCGCCGATATGTCTCCTGTCGCAGCCATGATCTGGGCCTCGGAAACCAGCATGCTGACCGATCCCCCCGGCGAAACTGCAAAGATGTTGCCGTTTTGCGAATCCGTCACATAGAGCGTGCGCATCATCGGTACGGACCAGGCGGAGGTGGACACCGCCAAGCCGACAAGAACGGCTACAGTGCCGGCTGCGCGGTGGAAAATCGTGCGTTTTCTGGAAGACATGATTCAGTGTCCCTCTCAGTCCCTCTCAGTCGAATAAGCCTTTTTTCTTATTATAGTTAACGGAAGCAAATACCATGCCAGCTATAGATTTTTTCATTAAATCAATGGCTTAAGAAGGTTTCACTGGAGAACGTAATGCAAAATTGTAAAGAATCCCGACAGTCTTGCCCGGTGTTCCCTGGACAACCCGTCAATCCGGCCCGGCCTCGGGTCGGCAATTGGCTTCGCCCTCCACGCATCTGCTGCGTGAGGCGTTCCAGGGCAGCCTGTGGCGCGAAGAACAGGCTCGCACAAGCGAGGCGGGCGCGGAGACCCGGTGCATCTCGGATCCGGCAGATCGGGCTGCGCGAATATGTGCCCTCGCAAAAGCCCTGGCCCCGGCGGATCATGAAACTGTGGGCGCCCTGGGTGCGCTTCGCCTATGGCGCGGCCTTCGATCGCCATACGCTTGCGCACCTCAAAGCCGCCGGCCTGAGCGTCGAGGCGCGGCGTTTCGTCTACGCCGACATGCTCTTGTTGATCACCGCCCGGGTTCCCGGCTGACGCACGCCGCCGTGGCCGGGGCCGGATCGGCTGTCCGATCCGGCATTATTCAACGGCGCACTGTGGCTATGCGGCCTTGCGTCGCCGCCCGGCCCAGCCAAGACCGAGAAGGGCGGTGCCGAAAATGGCCAGGCTCGCCGGTTCCGGGATGCCCACGACGACGGCCTTGCCGAACACGATGCCGCCTTCGAAATCGATGCCGTCGAGGGGATCGAGCCCAAGCGCCGCGATAACGGCGGCTTCCGACACGAACAACGCGCCGGATGAGGTGTCGATGGTGCCGGCGGAGAGATCATCGACCGACCAGCGATAAATGCTGTCGGTATTTTCCTCGGCCAGGTAGAAGTTGCCGAAGTCGTCGAACGCAAGCCCGCCTTCCAGATCGGTCGATTCCCCGACCACAGCTTCCAGATCGGGCCCGGAAAGGAAGACGGACACGGTGCCGTCCGGGGTTACCCGGAAGATCTCGTCGCCCAGCGCGCCACTGTCGTCGGCAACGATCACGTCGCCGTTGGGCGCCACGGTCAGGAACACATCGAGGTCGCCGAAGCGGGCGTCCGTGGCCAGCAGGGTCGGCGTTCCCGTCGCAATGTCGATGGCGAACACGGCGTCAGGCAGGCTGTCGCTGGCGACATAGAGCGTCGTGCCGTCCGGGGAGACGGCGATGCCGCTGTCGAGATCGACGCTGGTAATGCCGCTGACGGCCTCGAACGCGGATTGCGAGGTCAGTTCGGTGATGGTGCCCGTGCCGGGGTCGATTTTCAGCACCGCGTCGGGCGTGTCATCGGTGACGTAAAGGAAGCCGCCTTGCAGGGTGATGTGCTCGGGACTGGCGGAAACGCCCGTCACGGCAGTGATGTCCGCGGCCGAGGCGATGACCGAGATCGCGCCCGATGGATCGCGCACCAGCACCGAGTCCGACTGGCTCTCGGTGAAATAGAGCTTGCCCGTGGCCCGATCGAAAAACAGTCCGTTGTCGGTGAAGCGCGCCGATATGTCTCCTGTCGCAGCCATGATCTGGGCCTCGGAAACCAGCATGCTGACCGATCCCCCCGGCGAAACTGCAAAGATGTTGCCGTTTTGCGAATCCGTCACATAGAGCGTGCGCATCATCGGTACGGACCAGGCGGAGGTGGACACCGCCAAGCCGACAAGAACGGCTACAGTGCCGGCTGCGCGGTGGAAAATCGTGCGTTTTCTGGAAGACATGATTCAGTGTCCCTCTCAGTCCCTCTCAGTCGAATAAGCCTTTTTTCTTATTATAGTTAACGGAAGCAAATACCATGCCAGCTATAGATTTTTTCATTAAATCAATGGCTTAAGAAGGTTTCACTGGAGAACGTAATGCAAAATTGTAAAGAATCCCGACAGTCTTGCCCGGTGTTCCCTGGACAACCCGTCAATCCGGCCCGGCCTCGGGTCGGCAATTGGCTTCGCCCTCCACGCATCTGCTGCGTGAGGCGTTCCAGGGCAGCCTGTGGCGCGAAGAACAGGCTCGCACAAGCGAGGCGGGCGCGGAGACCCGGTGCATCTCGGATCCGGCAGATCGGGCTGCGCGAATATGTGCCCTCGCAAAAGCCCTGGCCCCGGCGCATCATGAAACTGTGGGTGCCCCGGGTGCGCTTTGTCTGCGCTGCCGCCTTCGATTGCCACACGCTGGCACGCCGCAAGGCCGCTGGCCCTGACTTCGATGCGCGGCGCTTCGTTTGTGGCGATATGCTGCGGCTGACCATCGCCCGCATGGGGACTGTTTCCCCTGGCTGGGGGTGTCCTGGTCGGTGCCGGGTGAGCTAAGAATAGGTATTATTAGTATATCGGTAACCAGCATCTGTAATTTCAAATAATATTTGACCAAAAATCGATTGAAAAATATAATATCTGTGACTATCCGGTAGGGATATGTCCAGAAACGGCACGTTTTTTGCGTCAGTCTTATGCGTTAAGCCGGGAGGGAGCGCTTGCAATGAAGAAATTGATGTCTTTTCGGTGCCGGACACGGCGCCGGGTGTCTTGGTGCGGTCTCGCGGCCGTGATCGGGATGGTCGTGATGTCCGGGACCCAGGTGCTGGCCCAGGGGGTGATCGAGGAGATCGTCGTCACCTCCCAGAAGCGCGAGCAGGCGATCCAGGATGTCGGCCTTGCAGTCACCGCGTTTTCGGGCGAACAGATCAAGTCACTGGGCTTCGATCAGAGCATCGATATCGCCCGCATGACACCGGGCGTTTACGTCTCCGGCAGCATCGCCGGCCAGACCTCGCAGTTCACCATCCGCGGGGTCACCCAGAACGACTTTACGGATTCCATTGAATCGCCGATTGCCGTCTATGTCGATGAAGGTTACATCGCCATGCAGCAGGGGCAGACCTTCACGATGTTCGACATCGATCGCGTCGAGGTCATCAAGGGGCCGCAAAGCACCCTGTTCGGCCGCAACGCGACCGGCGGCGTCATCCAGTATGTGACCCGGAATCCGACCGACGAGGTCGAGGGCTATGGCGACGTCACCTATGGCCGCTTCAATCTCGCCCGCGTCGAGACTGCAGTCAGCGGGCCGTTGAGCGATGGTGTCTCGGCGCGCCTCGCGGTGATGTACAATCGCCATGATGCGATCCTCAAGAACCAGTTTCCGCTGGGCGCCGTCAATATCGGCGGGCCGGTGCCGGGCGGCGGCCAGGACCTCTATAACGACAACACCTTCGGCGCGCGCGGCAAGCTGCTGTTCAAGCTCGGCGACCGTGCCGATCTGCTGATCAGTGCCTTTGGTGCCCGCACCCGGATCGGCACCGCCGCCTATCAGGACCGGGCGACGATTGCCGTGGTCGATTCACAGGGACGCGTGGTGAATACGCTGTTCGCCTCGCCGACCGAGACCCGCGAAGCCATCGGCCCCGGCGGCATCAATGTCGAGATCAACGGCGACGGCGTGCCGACGCTGCGGCCGGTGCCGGGCGGCGATTTCTTCGGCTATGTCGATCCGGATGGCCCCGGGCGTCTGACCTCCATGGACTTTGCCTTTAACGATCTTGACCGGTTCTCGACCGCCGGCACGACCGCCAAGCTGACCTGGGATTTCGACAGCTTCACGCTGGTATCGATCACCGATTACAAGACCTACAACAAGTTCGTGGCGATGGACGTCGATGCCGGGCCGGCCGACCAGTTCATCTTTGCCTCGGACGCCGGAGAAGACAGCTTTACCGAGGAAGTCCGCCTCAATGGCGAGGGCAACCGCTGGCGCTGGATCACCGGCTTCTATTTCCTCTACATCAACAACAAGACCAACAACGGCTTCCTGGTGCTGCCGACCTCGGTGATGTCGCCGATCTTCCTCGGCGCCGGTGTGGGCGCCGATCTGGTCAACCAGATCAAGCTCAAGACCAAGTCGTATTCGCTGTTCGGACAGATCGAATACGACCTCAGCGATACCGTCACCTTCACCATCGGGGCGCGCGGTGTGCGCGAGCTGAAGGATTACAACTTCGAGCAGGGCCTGTTTGCCAGCACCGGCAATCTGACGGTCGATACCACCCAGCTCATCGTGCCGTTGCGCACGCCGTTCACCGACAGCACCGGCAACACCCTGTGGGCCGGCAAGGCGCAGCTCGATTTCCGCCCCAGCGAGGATGTGCTGGCCTATGCCAGCGTCAACCGCGGTGTGAAGGCCGGCAGCTTCAACGCCAAGCTGCCGGATGGCACGCCGCCGCTGGCCGACAGCGACATTCCCTACGGTGCGGAAGAACTGGTGTCGTTCGAGGTCGGTCTCAAGTCGACCCTGTTCAATGGCACCACCCAGTTCAACGTGGCGCTCTATTACTACGACTACAACGACTATCAGGCGACGGTGTTCTCGAACGTCTCGAGCGTGGTGAAGAACGTCGATGCGAAGTACAAGGGCCTCGAGGTCGAGCTCCGGAGCAGCCCGGTGCCGGGTCTCGACTTCCTGCTCGGATTCAGCGCCATCGACGCGACCCTCAAGAACCTCGAGGTCGCGCCCGGCGTGTTCCGCAATGTCGAGCCGACGTTTACCCCCGACGTGCAGTTCTCCGGTCTGGTCCGCTATGCGCTGCCGCAACCGGTGGCCAATGGCGAGCTGGCATTTCAGACGGACTTCAATTACTCGGGCTCGTTCTACCACAACCTCCGCAATTTCGACTCGCAGCGGCTGCCGAGCTATTTCGTCGCCAATGTGCGGATGACGTGGACCAGCGAAAACGGGGACTGGCTGCTGACCGCCTTTGTCGACAATGTCGGCAACAAGCGCTACCGGCTGATCGGCTTCGATCTCGCCACCCTGTGCGGCTGTAACGAGGAATATTACGGCAAGCCGCGCTGGTACGGGGTCACCGTCCGCCGCGAATTCTAGGCTGGAAAACGGGCGGGTCCGCCCCGGAATATTTCCGGGGCGGGCCCGTTTCTTTTGCGCCGCATCCTTCGGTGATCAGCTTCGGATCAGGCCGTCGAGCGCCCTTGCCTGGCGGCTGTCCGGGAAGACGGTGGTCTCGAGGGCGCGTGCGTCGATGCCCATGTGGTCGCGCAGCACCGCCTTGAACAGGGCGCGCATATCGAGCGTCGGGCGCAGGTCGCGGCCCTCGTAAAGGGCGCCCGGGGCGAGGCCCGGCCAGTCGGCGATGACCCGCCCGCCATTGACCGCGCCGCCCAGCAGGAAGCCGGCGCCGGCGGTGCCGTGATCGCTTCCCATCGTTCCGTTGGCGGCGGCCGTGCGGCCAAATTCGGTCACCAGGATGACCGCGGTTTCGCGCCAGCGCGCGCCCAAAGCCTCGCGCAGCGCCTTGATGCCGGCATCGAGGGCCGCCAGACGCCGGGCCAGCGGCCCGTCGGCGGCGCCCTGATTGGCGTGGGTGTCCCAGCCGCCCGTCTCGATCACCGCCAGGCGCGGCCCCCGGGGCTCGCGGAGGAGGGCGCCGGCGGCCCGCGCCAGAACGCTGAAGCGGGCACCATCGCCGCGCCGGCGGCCGCCTTTGCCCATATCCGCGCTTCCCATCGCCGTCCGGGCGATACGATCGGCGGCCAGGCCCTCGGCCAGTGCCGGCCCGAACAGGGCGTCATGGCGGTACATGTCGGTGATGCGCGCCAGCGTGTCGCTGTCGCCGGCCGGCAGGACCGAGGGCGCCCAGGAGGCGACAGGCGTCGCCCCGCGCAGGATCAGCGGCACCGTCCGGCCCAGTGCCAGAGCGCTCTTGCCCTCGCGGTCGGTGGCATCCGGCAGGGCGCCGAGCGCCCGGTTGAGCCAGCCGTCGCCACCGGCCTGCGGGCCGGCGAGGCCGGTCTCAAGTACGTCCTGGCCGTCGAAATGGGAGCGCTCGCGATAGGGCGTCGCCATGGCGTGAAAGGCGATGAGCTCGCCCTTTCCATAGAGCGCGTGAAAGGTGGCAAGGCTCGGGTGCAGGGCGAAGGTGGCATCGAGCCGGCGCAGGCGCACGGCCGCGATTGCCAGCGGCCCGCGCCGGGCCGTGTACGACGGATCGCCATAGGGCGGCACCGCCGCCAGCCCGTCGAGGCCGCCGCGCAGAATGACCACGACAAGCCGCGGGCCGGGCCCGGCCGCTGCCAGGGTGAGCCCCGGCCAGCCGGTCGCCAACGCTGCACCGGTTGCGCCCAGGGTCTTCAAGGTCTGGCGCCGGGTGATCATCGCCTATCTCCTCTGGAATTCGGGGCTGGCGAGCAGCATGGCGAGGCCTTGGGCGCGGCTTTCGGCACGGCCGATGGCGGTGCGGGATTCGCGGCTCAGAAGCGGCCCGAGGATGCGATCGGCGAGGGCCAGCGGATCGATCCGTTCGCCCATCTTGTCGGCCAGCGCCATCGCCCATTCGGCACGCCGCAGCACCGCGTCGGCCCCGACCCAGTCGCCGGCGGTATCCGGCCAGCCGGCCGGCGAGGGAGCAGCGAACGGCCGCTGGCCGAGGAGCTCAAGCGAGCCGATCAGCTTGCGCGACATGTCCTCGCCACCGTTCTTCAGATTGAGCGCCCGCAGCGCCGAGACGACGAATTCATTGGGCGTCTTCACCTTCGCCGGCTCCGGCGTCCAGGCGGGATCAAACGTGACCAGCGCCGCACTCACCGCCGCCAGATCGCCGTCGCTGTCCAGGAAGGTTCTTGCCAGCCGCTCGACCGCGTTTGCCGGCGGCGCATCGGCGATGAAATGGCGGGCGAGCTTGGTGGCGATATGGCGCGCGGTGGCCGGATGGCGGGCGAGATCGGCAAGGATGGCTTCGCCCTGCTCGCGCCCACTGTCGCCATAGCTGCGGCCCAGCAGGCGGCGCCGGCCGGGCTCGTGGATCACGTCGACGAAGGCAAAGGTCCCCGGTGTGCCCGGCACGCGGCGGCCGTTGGCCACCGTCCAGCCGGTCAGGGCCCTGGCGAATTCGGTGACGTCGTCCTGGCTGTAGCCGGCATCGACACCGAGGGTGTGCAGCTCGAGAATCTCACGTGCCAGGTTCTCATTGAGACCGAGGCCACGCCGCCGCCCGAGGCGCGAGTTGGGCCCGACCGAGCGCAGGTTGTCGAGGTACATCAGCATCGCCGGATGGCGCACGGCGGCCAGCAGCATGTCGGTAAAGCGCCCGGTGACATGCGGGCGGATGGCCTCGCGCTCGAACGCCCCGGCCAGCGCAATCACCTGCGGCTTGGTGGCGGAGACCGTGAAGTGGTTGGCCCAGAAGTGCACCAGATGCTCGCGAAACGGCTGGCCGGTTTCGATCGCCGCCCAGGTCCGCGCCGCCGCCTCGCGCATGTAGATGGGGCCGACGAGATCGCGAAAACGGCCGACGACGGCGTCCTCATCGGCCCGGTTCGCCGAACCCCGGCGGCGTCGCGGCTGTTGGCGCCCGGGCTTGCGTCGTGTCTTTTTGGCGTTCCGGCGCTGCTCCCGAAACCGGGCCAGGGCCACGAAGATCTCACGCGATGAGGCAAGGCCAGCCAGCGCCCGCGGGCTTGCCTCCGACCCCTTGAGCTGGGCAAGCAGCCAGCCTCTGGGGTCAGCGCCAATGTCGCCGACCTCGCCGGCGCCGGCGCCGAGGCCGAAGCGATTGGCGGCAATGAAGGCATCGGCCCGGACCATGGCATCTCCTTGCGGGGCCGGCGATTACGGGCGCGGATCACTCGTGTCCGCCCGGCCGCTGCAAACGCGGCATTGTCTCGATTATACGCGCGAGCCGGCCGAAATCCTGCGGACAGAACCTTGGGGTCGGGCCGGCGATGTTAAGCCTTCTTTGCGAGCCGGGCCTGGGGTAGGCTGGGCCGAAGGTGACCAGGGTATGGCAAGAGGCGCGTCATGAAATCTCTGCGCAAGCTGTTTTCCGAGCATCCGGCAAGCGTCGGCGAATCTTACGGCGAGCACGCCCGCGTCGCCCTGTCGTTTGCCGTCGAGCTGGCGAAGGCGGCGGTCGTCTGCCTGATCCACGCGATCTTACCATTCCTGTTCACCCGCACGGCAAGCGCCATCTTAAGCCGGCTTTACGGCCGCATGGTACGCGCCCGCCACATCTCGCCGCGCCCGGGGCGCACGGCCGACGGCGAGGTGATCCTGACCTTCGAGATTTAGAGCGTGAAAAAAGCGGCCGCGGTTACGAATTCCGCGGCTCGCACAGGCGCCGGAAGCCGGCGGCGATGAACGGGATCATGCGGTCATAGGCGGCCCGGAAATCCTCGGCATGGCACAGGCCGTTGGAGAGGATGTCGATCCGCCCGGTGCGCGCAAAGGTCAGCGTCAGGGCCCCCGACATGTAGTGGTACGACCAGTAGATGTCCTCTTCGCGGGCGTTGGGCAGCGCGCGTTTGAGCGCTTCGATGAAGCGGCTGACCAGCGGATTGAAGTGCTTGGTCATCATCTGCCGGCCCCAGACCGGCGAGTTGTTGATGTAGGCGACCAGCGCCAGATAGTTCCGCCAGCCCGGGTCTTCCTGTTCCTGGGCGAATTCCATGGGCCGCAGGAAGGCCTCGATGATCGCCTCGACGCTTGGGCCTTCGGGGCCGGCGGCGCGCTCGCAGGCATCCAGGGCCTGGCGCCGATGATCGTTGAGAATCTTGGCCCGGCGCATGAACACGGCATCGAACAGATCCCGCTTCTTGCCGAAATGATAGCTGGCGAGCGCAACGTCGACCCCGGCCTTGTCGGCGATCTGGCGCAGCGTCACCCCGTCATAGCCATGGAGCGCGAACAGCTCCTCGGCGGCATCGAGGATACGTTCCTTGCGCGGCCGCGGCTCCACGGTCGAGGTGCCGGTCTCGGTAATCTGTTCAGCCATGCGGGTCCTGCTGCGTGGCGATTGGCGCTGGTTTCATTTCACTCTAGAGGAACTCCAGGCATGAGTGAACACCCCAATTCAACACATGTTGAAAAAATCGGTTGACAATTCAATAAGCGTTGAATTTTAATGTTTCAATAAGCGTTGAATTTGCCGGGCGGCGTTGGGGGTCGACCACGATCGTCTCGGATGTCGGACAGTCGGTGTAGCGCCAGCGAAGCGTCACCCGAGCCCGGTTCGCACGAACCCAAAGACAAGAAACGCCGAAGACAAGTGACTCTTGCAGGGAGGATCCCGTGATCAGGAATATCCAGCTTGCCGCGGTTGCGGCCGTTATTGCGCTCACCTCCGGCCCGATGCCGCGGGCATTTGCCCAGGACGCGGCCGACGCCGAGGGCGATTCAGCCAGCGGCTATACCCTGGAGGAAATCGTCGTTACCGCGCGCCGGCGCCAGGAATCCCTGCAGGACGTGCCGATTTCGGTCTCCGCCTTCAGCGAAACCCGGATTCAGGACTTGCAGGCCGATGATCTCTCCGGCATCCAGTATTCGGTGCCCAACCTCTATCTCGACAAGGGCGATGCCGGCAATGCGGTGATCTACATCCGCGGCATCGGCCAGAATGACTCGCTGGCCTTTGCCGATGCCGGCGTCGGCGTCTATGTCGACGATGTGTTCATCGCCCGCTCGCAGGCCGCCTTTCTCGAGCTGTTCGATGTCGAGCGCATCGAGGTGCTGCGCGGGCCCCAGGGTACGCTGTACGGGCGGAACACCAGCGGCGGGGCGATCAAGTTCGTCTCCACCACGCCGCCGGATCAGTTGGAAGTCTATGGCGAGATCGGCGGCGGCAGCGATGCCTTTGCCACCGTCAAGGGGCGCATCGGCGGGCCGCTGGCCGGCGACAAACTGAAGGGCAAGATCGCCTTTTCGGCCAACCGGCGCGACGGATTCGCCAAGAATTCGGTGACCGGCAAGGACGACGGCGACCTCAAGTCGTTTGCCTGGCGCGGTGCGCTGCTGTTCACGCCCAACGAGGATGTCGATGTACAGTTCACCTTCGACGGCAAGATCGACCGCCCCAACACCTCGCGCAGCCCGGTGCGTGAAACCACGGTCACCGGCGTTGCCGATCCGATCGGCGCGCCCTTCGTGCCGAGCGTGTTCCAGCCCAATCCCGATCCCTACAAGGTCGATGTCAATGCCAACGGGCTGTCCGATCTGACCGCCTACGGCTTTACCCTCAAGATCAACTGGCGCACCGGATCCGCCTGGTCGGTGGAATCAATCACCTCGTACAGGAAGATGGATTTCGACCTCAATCTCGATACCGACGGCACGCCGTTGCCGATTCTCGACATTCTGGTGCTGCAGGACGAAAAGCAGTTCAGCCAGGAACTGCGCCTCAGCTATGATGCCGGCGGTGCCCTGGCATTCACCAGCGGCGTCTATTTCTTCCATGATGACGACCTGACGTTCAGCGGCGTCGATTTCGGTTCCGCTTCGCTGTTCGGTTTTCCGATCATCCTGTTCGGCTTTCCCAGCACCCAGCTTGCGGACACCGACCAGAAGACCGATTCGCTGGCCTTTTTCGGCGATGCCACGGTGGCGCTGACCGACCGGCTGAGCGTGTCTGCCGGACTGCGCTACACCTACGAGAAGAAGAAGTCGGCGCGCCGGTTCGAGAACTTTTTCGACATCACGGTGTCCGCAATCAACGATACGCCGCCGTTCCTGCAGGGCGCCGGGGTTCCCGGTATTGCGATCAGCGGCAAGGACAGCTTCGATTCGTTCACGCCGAAGTTTTCCGCATCCTTCCAGGCGAGCGACGACGTGCTGCTCTATGCCACCGTCGCCAAGGGCTTCAAGAGCGGCGGTTTCGACGGCCGGGCCAATTCCACCTTCGGCTTCCAGCCGTTCAAGCCGGAGACCGTATGGAGCTATGAAGGCGGCGTCAAATCGACCTGGGCGGACGGCAAGCTCATCATCAACGCCGCCTATTTCTACAATGATTATACCAACTTGCAGGTGACGTCCTTCGGCTCCAACCCGGAGACCGGGACCTTTGCCAGCCTGTTTACCAATGCCGCCAAGGCGCGCATTCAGGGGATCGAGCTGGAGCTCGCCGCGCGGCCGACCCAGGCGCTGATGCTGAACGCCAGCGTCGGCTTTCTCGATTCCGAGTACAAGAAGTTCGAAACCCTGGTCGGCGGCGTGGTGACCGATGTGAGTAACCGCAAGCTGGTCAATGCGCCGAAATGGAACGCCAGCGTCAGCGCCACCCTCGACCAGCCGATCAGCAACAGGCTGATCGGAACCGCCCATATCGATGCCAACTACCGCAGCAAGAACTACAACGAAATCACCGCCTCCGAGCTGCTGGCCCAGAACAAGTACATTCTGGTCAACGCCTATGTCTCGGTGCGCGGTGAAGACGGGCGCTGGGAATTTCGCGCCGGGGTGAAGAACCTGACCGACCGGGCGATCCGGGTTCAGGGCTTCAACCTGTCGGAATTCCCCGGCTATCAGTTGAGCTTCTTCTCGGCGCCGCGGACCTTCGACTTCCGCCTGTTCTATCGCTACTGAACCGGCGGGACGCGCGCTCGCACGGCTGGTGCCGCCGCCCCCACCCGGGCGGCGCAGGGAAGGGGATGGCAGATGGCCTTGGACCAACAGACGGCGGAGCTCTTGGGCCGGCTCAATGCCCCGGCCGAGGGCGCGTCTGAGGCGGCCGCGGAGGTGAGCATTGCGGCGGCGCGCATCGGCGCCCGTGCCGTCTGGTTGATGTTCGCCGGCGACGACGAGGCCGCCTGCCGGGCCGAAGACATCGAAGTGCCGGGCGCCGCCGGGCCAATACCGGCGCGGCTCTATCGTCCGCTCGCGCCCGAGCGCAAACACCTGCCGCTGGTTTTGTTCCTTCACGGCGGCGGCTGGTCACTGGGCGATCTCGACAGCTACGACGGTTTGATGCGGGCGCTGTGCGCGGGAAGCGGCGTCGCCTTTCTCAGCCTCGACTATCGCCTGGCACCCGAGCACAAGTTTCCGGCGGGCCTCGACGACGGGCTTGCGGCCGTGCGCTGGCTGGCGCAGGAGGCCGCAAGCCTGGGCGCCGACGCGGGCCGCCTGGCGGTGATGGGGGACAGCGCCGGCGGCAACCTCGCCGCCGTCATCGCCCAGAGCTTGGCCGACGGCTCTGGGCCGCGGCTTGCCGCCCAGTTCCTGCTCTACCCGATGCTTGACGTCAGCGTGCCGCACGATGCCTATCCCTCGCGCATGGCGTTTGGCAACGGCGAATATCTGCTGACGCGCGACGCCATTGACGGGGCGGTGGCCTGGTATCTCGACGATCCCGCCCGGGTCAGCGACCCGCGCATCTCGCCGCTTCTGGCGCAAGACTTGAGCGGGCTGCCCTTTACGCTGCTGCTGACCGCCGGGTTCGACCCGTTGCTCGACGAGGCCCGGGCTTACCACGCGCGCCTGCGCGCCGCCGGCGTGCCGACAGAGTTCAAATGTTTTGAGACCACGATCCACGCCTTTCTGTCCTTCGGCGTTTTGGATGTTGCCCGTGAGGCGCGGCGCTTTCTGGCGCGCCAGGTACGGGCGCGACTGCTGGACTGATGCCGTCGGCGGAATGGCCAGAAAGGGGGGCATGATCATGAACCATCACATCGTTCCTGGCAGGCGAACCGGTTTTGCCACGCAATTGCGCCGGCTGACACTGGGCCTGGCCGTCGGCGTCCTGGGCCTGGCGGCGCTGCCGGTAACGTCGCCGGCGGCGCAACTGGTGCTGGAGGCCACCTATACGAGCGGCATTTCCAACGGCTGGGTCAAGGTCGAGCGCTGGCGCGACACCACCACGGCGTTCACCCAGGAAACCTTCCCGCCCGATGGCCGCGGCGATCAGAGCGGCCAGCGCAAGACCTTCTTCGGCGGTGACGGAACACCGCATTCGTCGCGCTTTCTGCTCTATTACGCGCCGGGCTGGAACACCAACAGCAAGGCGACGCCGGTGCTCCTCGTCCACGGCGCCAATCAGGACGCCGACCTTGCCTGGGCCAATCCCAATGAGGCCGGCGACTACGGCTGCGGCCGCCAGACCTGCCCGACCAGCGGCCTGATGCAGGCGCTGGCCGGCGACAACTTCAAGGTCTTTGCCATCTCCTTTCCCCACAAGAACGGCGACGGCTATTTCTGGGCCGAGCAGATCGCCGACGCCGTCCAGATCGTGCTGAATGCCACCGGTGCCACCAAGGTCGATGTCGTTGCCTGGTCGAAGTCGGCGTTCAATGCCCGCATGTATGTCTCGTCGGTGCGCCAGTCCTGGGGCACCGCCTACCGCGGCGACGTGCGCCGTCTGATCATGCTCGGCGGGCCGAACAATGGCATCGATCTGTCGTTCCGCCACGGCTGGACGTTCAGCCTCACCGTCTATCCGGAATGCGGCGGCGTGATCAACGGGCCGGTCCCCAACGACTGGCTGGTGTGCTTCGGGGTCTGGCGCAACGGTCCGCAATGGACCTACGGCTCGTCCTATTTCCCCGGCTCGGCGCAGATGCTCAAGCGCTGGGACTCGGTCTACGGCCTGGCCACCCTGGAGCAGGACTGGTGGACCACCTATTACGGCGGCTGGGGGTTCTACACCCATTCGCCGGGGATCACCGCCTATCTCGGCGCCTCGCTGGTGGATACGGTGCGCAATGCCGGCACCCCGGCCAGCGTGCGGGTCCACAATCTGTGCGGCAATCAGGCGGATATCGCGTTGCTGCACAATGAACACACGGGGCCGTCCGACGGCGTTCTGTTCATCGCCAGCTGCAATGATTCGACCGGTATCGCCAATGACGGCGGCGCCGCGGTGATTGCCGTCAATCATCTCGAGCTTGGCTGGGACACGCCGGCGGTCAACCAGATCAAGACCTGGCTGATTGCGCCATAAGCCCCGTTGGTCCTGTCGGCGCGCCGGCGTCGGCGCAGTTGGTGAGTTGAGGGACGCGATGACCAGAATTGACGCACCTGCCCCGCTGTTGCCGGAAATCCTGTCGCTGCACGGCAAGTGGCGGGCGACCAAGCCGGCGGTCATTTTCGAGGGTCGGGAGCTTACCTGGGGCGAATTCGAGGCCCGCACCAACCGGGTGGCCAACGCCCTCATCAATCTGGGGCTGGAGAAGGGCGATTGCGTCATCCTGCTGATGGAAAACGGCTTCGAGATGCTGGACGCCATCTTCGGGGCGATCAAGGCGGGCGCCGTGGTGGCGCCGTTGAACCTGTCGGTCTCGGACGCGGGCGTGGCGGCGATGATCCGGGATGCCGGCGCCCGGGCGGTGATCGCCGGGCGCACCCAGACGGCGCGGCTGGACACCATCCTGGGCCAGCCGGACGCACCGGATGTTGCGCACGTCATTGCCGTGGGTGGCGGTGCCGGCCTGATCGACTTTGCCGACTGGTGCGGAGAGGCCAGCCCGAAGGCGCCCGAGGTGGCGCTGGGCGATGACGATCCCTGCAACATCATCTACAGCTCAGGGACCACCGGCCTGCCCAAGGGCATCGTGCACAGCCATCGCCGGCGCCTCGACTGGGCCTATGATCTGGCCATCGCCCTGCGCTATCACGGCGGAGTGCGGACCATCTGCCCGATCGGGTTGTATTCCAACATCTCGTGGATCTCGATGCTGTGCACCTTGCTTGCCGGCGGCACGCTGGTGGTGCTCCCCAAATTCGATCCGCAGGGCTTCTTCGAGGCCGTCGAGCGCCACCGCGTCACCCACGGGTCGCTGGTCCCCATCATCTTTCGCGAGCTGGTCGAGCATGAGGGCGCACGTGCCCATGATCTTTCCTCGCTGGAAGCTCTGATGTCGGCCGGCTCGCCGCTTTACGGCTGGCTCAAGGCGCGTGCCCGCGACGTGCTCGGCTGCCGCATCATCGAGCTCTACGGGCTCACCGAAGGGGTGATCACCACCCTTGAGCCCGAGGACATGGAGCGCAAGATCGACTCCGTCGGCCAGCCGCTGCTGGGGACCGATCTGTGCATTCTCGGCGCCGACGACCGGCCGCTTCCCGCCGGCGAGCCTGGCGAGGTGGTGGCCCGCGGGCGCATCCTCATGCCCGGCTATCACAACCGCACGGACGCCACCCAAGAGGCCCTGTGGATCGACGATCAGGGCCGCCACTGGCTGCGCACCGGCGATATCGGCAAGCTCGACGAGGATGGATTTCTTTATATCGTCGACCGCAAAAAGGATATGATCCTGTCCGGCGGTCAGAACATCTATCCGGCCGATATCGAGGCGGTGATCGTCACCCACGAAGGCGTCAGGGATGCAGCCGTGATCGGGGTCAGGCACAGGAAATGGGGGGAAGCGCCGCTGGCGCTCGTCGTGCCGGCCAAAGGCGCGGCGCTCGATGCGCAGGCGCTCAAAGCCTGGATCAACGCCCGCGTCGGCAAGCAGCAGCGCGTCGTCGATGTCGAACTGGTTGCGGAGCTCAAACGCAATCCCAACGGCAAGCTGCCCAAGGTGGCGTTGCGAAAGCGCTACGCGACCCGCGAATACGGGGAATAGCCATGTCCTGGCGGGACATTTCGTATACCTCGGATGACGGGCTGCGCCTCGCCGCCCGCGACTATGAAAACGCCAGCGCACCCCTCACCGTCCTGTGCCTCCATGGGTTGACCCGCAATGCCGCCGATTTCGAGGATCTGGCCGCGCATTTGTGCGCCCGATACCGGGTGATCGCCGCCGATCAGCGTGGCCGCGGCCGCTCCGCCCATGACCCCGATCCGATGAACTATGTGCTGCCCACCTATGTCCGCGACATGTGGACGCTGCTCGATCATCTCGGGATCGAGCAGCTGGCGATCGTCGGCACCTCGATGGGCGGGCTGATGGCAATGGTGATGGCCGGCGCGCAACCCGACCGCATCCGCGGCATCGTGCTCAACGACATCGGCCCCGAGATCGACCCGCGCGGCATCGCCCGTATTCAGACTTACGTCGGCCACGGCCGGCCGGTGGCAAGCTGGGAAGACGCGGCGGCCCAGCTTCGCAAGGCCAATGCCGCCGCCTTTCCCGATTTCGAGGACGCCGACTGGCTGCGTTTTGCCCGGCGCACCTTTCGCATGCGCGATGACGGAATGCTGGAGCCGGCCTATGACCCGGACATCGCCGTCCCGTTCCGGGCGTCGCCGACGGGTGACGCCGATCTCTGGGCGCTGTTCGAGGCCACCGCCGCGACGCCGTGCCTGGTGATCCGCGGGGGCATTTCGGACATTCTCTCGCCCGAGACGGTGGAGAAGATGGCGGCCCGCCATGCCGATCTGAGCGCCGTCACCATCCCGGCGCGCGGCCACGCGCCGACGCTGGACGAGCCGCAAGCGGTGGCAGCCATCGACACGTTTCTCGCGCGCCTCGCAGCCTGATGGCCCGTACCCCTAATCGAGGTTGTCGATCTTGACCGGCGGGACGTTGTCGGCGAGCGGGAAGCCGAGCACCCGGCTGTAGAAATAAAGCTCGGCCTCGCGGCTGCGCACGATGTTCTGTTTCATCCGGAATCCGTGGCCTTCGCCCTCGAAGGTCAAGAACGCCACCGGCACGCCCTTCTTGCGCAGCGCCTCGACGATCATTTGCGACTGATTGGGCGGCACCACCGGGTCGGCGAGCCCCTGGAAGACGATCAGCGGCGCCGAAAAGCCGTCAAGATGATTGATCGGCGAGCGCTGCTTGTAAATCTCCGCCGCTTCCGGATAGGGCCCGATGAGATTGTCGATATAGCGGGATTCGAACTTGTGGGTGTCGGCGACCAGGGCGGTGATGTCGCTGATCCCGTAATAATCGGCGCCGGCGGCGAACACGTCGTAAAAGGCCAGCGCCGAAAGCACCGTGTAGCCGCCCGCGCTTCCCCCCCGGATCAACAGTTTCTGGCCGTCGACCTTGCCGGTTTTGGCGAGATAGCGGGCCGCCTCGACGGCATCGCGGGTGTCCGCCACGCCCCAGTTCCTGCGCAGCAGGTTGCGGTATTTTCGCCCGAAGCCCGAACTGCCGCGGTAATTCACATCGACCAGCGCAAAGCCGCGTGAGGTCCAGTACTGGATCTCGCGGTTGAGCGCCGGCGAGGCCATGCCTGTCGGCCCGCCGTGAAGGGTGACGATCAGCGGTGGCAGCGTACCTTCGGGGCCGCGGTAGTCGGGATTGGTGGGCGGGTAATAAAAGGCATGCGCATCTGCCCCGTCGCCGGTCGGGAAATCGATCGGCTGGGCCCGCGAAATCGCCTCTTCGGGAAGATCGTTTTCGCGGCTGCGGCGCACCAGCTTGGCGGCGGTTCCGTCAAGCCGGTAAAGGCCTTCCGGCTGGCTGGCCGAGGCGGCGAGGAAATAGACGCGATCGCCCCGGCTGCGAAGCTGGCGCAGGGCAACGAACGGCAGATCGAGTGGTGTCAGCGTTCCGGTCTCAAGGTCCGCCCGGGCGAGGCGGGCAAAGCCGTCGACGAGCAGGCGGACCACTGCCTCATCGTCGGTAATCAGGGCATAGCTGCTCTGCCCGAACACCCAGGCCGGCTCGCCGATATCGCGCGGCACATCGACGATCTGCCGGGTCTTGCCGTTGCGCCAAGCATACAGGTTCCACCAGTTGCTGCGGTCCGAGAGGAAATAGAGCGTGCCGTCCGCCGCCCACTGCGGCTGGATCACCGATTCCTCCTTGCCGCCGGCGACCTTCTGCCGGTTGGCCAGGACCGGACCGTCGCCAAGGTCGGCGACCCACAAGGTGGTGGTATCCCACGGCATGTTGGGGTGATCCCAGGCGATCCAGGCGAGCCTGCGGCCATCGGCACTGAGCCGCGGGGAGGAGACGAAATCGGTGCCCGAGAACAGCGTCGTTCCGGCACCGCCCTTGGCCATATCGATGGCAACGATGGTGTTTTCAACCACGCCTTCGCGGGTGTGATCCTCGCGCACGCAGATCAGGGCGCGCAGCCGGTCAGAGACCACACAATCGGCATAGCGCAGGCCTTCGGGCGTCAGCGCCTTCGGCACGTCGCCCGGCACCTGACGGTAAAGGCGCTGGTCGTCGAAATTGGCAAAATAGACGATGCCATCCGCCACCGTGTACGCCCCGCCGCCATATTCGTGAACCCGGGTGCGAACGTTGAAGCCGGGCGGCGTGACATCGCTGATCGTTCCGTCTGCGGCGCGCCGGACGATGACCTGGCGGCCGTCCTCCTCCGGCCGGCCTTCGATCCAGTAGAGGTCGTCGCCGTCGAGGTGGATCTGGTCGAGCCGGATTGCCGCGGTGGTCAGCGATTCAGCCGAAATCGGCGATGTCCAGGCACCATACGGGGCGGTTTTTGCGGGGGCGGCTGCCATGACGTTTCCTTGAACAGATGTAACAACGGCCACCGCGAACGCCAGCCGGAGTGTCAAGCGGGTCCACATATCACGCCTCATTCCTGGAGACAACGGTCTGCATTATAAAGAAAAATGGCCGGCGAAGGGGACCCTCCGCCGGCCAGGTTTTCGCTCACAGGCGCGGTTCCGTTCCTAGAAGGTGGAACTGGCCTCGATGCCGAGCGTGCGCGGCCGATTGGAGACGATACGCGGCCGTCCCCCGACCTCGGCGGCAATCGACCGGTTGTCCGCCAGATTGGCGCGGGTATTGGTCAGATTGTCGGCGAACAGGGTCAGCGTCCAGATCTCGCCCTGGACACCGAAGCGCAGGTTGAGCATCGACCATGATGGGCGCAGGCGCGGGTTTGTTGGCTCGTTGTTGGCGGAAAAGCTGCGGCCATAGTAGTTGTAATCGCCGCGGATGAACCCGTCCCAGCCGTCGGACACCGGGAAGTAGTACTGACCGGTGATCGCCACCGTCCAGTCGGGGACCTGCTGGATCGGATCGCCCGGTGCGACGCCGGCCGCCAGGTTGGGAACCGAGCGGATCTTGGCGTCGTTGTAGCCGGCCGAGAACGACAGATACAGGCCGTCGATGGGGACCGCCTGAATCTCGACCTCGAAGCCCTTGCTCCGCGCCTTACCGCCATTGGCGACGAACTGGAAGCCGCAGCTCAGGCGATTGTTGATCTGCAGATTGCTCCAGTCGATGCGGAAGATCGCGCCATTGATGGTGATCCGGTTGTTGGCGAACTTCGACTTCATGCCGATCTCGTAGCTCCACACCCGGTCGGAATCGTAGGTCGCGATTTCATCCAGGCTGCCAAGGTTGAGGGTCGCCAGATCGTCGGCGCAGAACACCTCGGGCACCGCCGCATTGACACCGCCAATGCGGAAGCCCTTGGCCGCCGAGGTGTAGACCTTGACGTCCTCGGAGACCTGGGATTCAAGCACGAACTTCGGATTGAAGCTGCTTTCCTTCTGCCTGCCGGTGTTGAGCGTGGTGATCTCATCCGCCGGCAGTCCGGCCTGCACGGCGTCGAAGTCAATGCCGCCGTCCGGCCGGAAGAACTGGGCATCCGGCACGAAGTCGGTCACCAGCCCGCCGGCGATGCGGAAGAAATTGACCTTGGTTTTCGACCAGCGGCCGCCGATCGTCGCCTTCAGCCAGTCAGTAATGTCATAACTGGCCTCGCCGAAAATGGCGAATTCCTTGGTGTCGAAGGTGGTGTCGGTCTGGAACACCAGGTCAAATGTGGGTGGTGCGCCGAGCGCATTGGCGAGACCCGGATAGATCGCCGGCGGATACTGCAGGAACTCGTTGGTGCTCTGGTAGAACACCCCGGCGGTGAGCTGGAACGGACCGGCGAAATCCGAGGTGAACCGGGTCTCGTGCACAGTGGCGTTGAAATCGACGGTTTCGGTGATCGGCGCCGGTGCCGGTGGCACGATCGGGATGAAGAAGGGGAGCACCGCGGTCTCATCCTCGTCTTCGTCGATGAAGCGGTCGAAATAGGCGGTGGTCGTTGTGAACGAGCCGAATTCGAGATCCCAGGTAAGCGTTCCGCTGCCCAGATACCATCTGTCGGAGCCCGGCTCCTCGATGTTGAAATAGCGGAACTGCTGGAAATTCTTCGGCGAGATGTCGGCAAACGGCAGGCCGTCGGCTTCCACCTTCTGGTACATGAACTTCGGCGAGAACGTCAGGTTGTCGGTCAGCTTGGCGACCACCGCGATCCGGGTGCCGTAGTAGCGCTCGTCATCGACGTTCTTGTTGACGAAGGCCGGGCCCGGCGTGTCCGCTCGCGACAGCCGGTCGTAGATGCCGGAGTTCTCGGCCGAGTAGCCGGTAATGCGCACCGCCAGCTTGTCGGTGACCAGCGGGATGCTGAGCGCGCCGTCGAGCGCCCAGTTGATGTCACCGCTCTTGACTGTCGACAGCTTGGCGTGACCGCGCCCCTCAAGCTCGTCCAGGGATGGCTGCTTGGAGATCAGGCGCACGGTGCCGCCCATCGATCGGGCGCCATAAAGCGTGCCCTGGGGCCCGCGCAGAACCTCGACACGTTCGAGGTCAAGCACCCGCGGATTCATCGTCTCCGGCACCGGTGTTTCATCGATATAGAAGCCGGTGGTGCCGCCGACCGAGGTTTGTCCGGCGCCAAACACGCCGCGAATGCCGATCTTGCGGGAATCGAACCGGCCGTCGGCCTCATAGCCGAAGCCGAGGTTGGGAACCCGGATGGCGTAGTCGATGAATTCGGTGGCGCCCATGCGGTTGAGCTCGACGCTGCTGATGGCGCTCACCGACATCGGGATGTCCTGAAGCACCTCGCTGCGCTTGGTGGCGGTCACCACGATTTCCTCGACGCCGATTGCGTCCTCTTCGGTGGCGGTGCCTTCCTCGGCGGCGAGGGCCGGCGCGATTGCCCAGGCGCCGACCAAGGCGATGGTGGCAACCCCCAGCTTGAGACGCGATCTCCAGGCTGTGTGGTGACTGACAAGCGTCCCGTGCGCGGCCGCAAATTGGCCATTCCTCATGATCGTTTTCTCCCTTCCAAAACGGTTCCGGCTAGCGCGGCTTTTTGCCATCTTGTCCCTGCGCGATCGGCAGGAACTGTGCTGCCTGTGGTTTAAGTATAGTGAATCGCACTCCCGATTTATTTTCGAATTCCAGCTCAGCACTCCAGGAAACTGGAAACTATCGCTACCAAGCGTCAAGATCGCACAAAAGATTTGCGCAAAACCGGGGTGGGATTGTCAAACTCATCGCAGGTTCTGACCCGAGCCGCCTTGCCGCGAGACCCGCACATCCATGCGGTCTGCGGCTATCCCGCCACATTGACGGAACCGTTCGATACGCCTGTCTCCGCCGGCGCCAGCGCACCGGGCGGATGATGACATGCCTGAGTCGCGCAGGACCGACAGGCTCAGGTCACGCAGCCGCAAATCGGCCAACCTGTCATGAATCGCGCCTCCCCTCCCGATCGAAATCTTGACAATTGCCTTGGCTACTATCGTCTAAATTAAGCGAAAATGGCCCTGCCAAGCAAGAATAATATAGAAATCGCTTACATGCTGTAAGAATGATATTTCTAATCGCAACACGTCGTAAGAATGGTGTTCCAGCGGTTTGTTCTTGCGGCTCAGTGCGAATGCCTGAACAGCCTTTGGTCGGGCACCGGTTTTGCTGTAACTGGCGGGCTTGACGCCGGCTCGAAGACGCGGGATGTTCGGGCAGGACAAGGGAAAACGCGGGGCCGCGGCCGGCATGTGCCGGGTGCCCGAAAAAGGGGAGAGGTCATCATGAAACTGGCACCTGTGGTTGCGCTCGCACTCATTGGCCTGCTGGCCGCCTGCGACCGTGAAGAGGCGTCACTGGACAGCGCGCCAGTCAACCTGATCAACGAACACGACCTGGCGGCGCACATTCAGGTGCTGGCGTCTGACGAATTCGGCGGCCGCGGCCCGGCATCTGAAGGCGAAGCCAAGACGATTGCCCATCTGACCGAACAGTTCGCCAAACTCGGGCTGACGCCGGGCAACAACGGCGAGTGGACGCAAGCCGTCCCGCTGGTCTCGATCGCCGCCGACCCGAACACGCAGCTCACCATTTCGGGCGGCGATGCCGAGCCGCTGGTTCTCGATTATGCCAAGGACATGATGGTGTGGACCAAGCGGGTCAGCGAACACGAGGAGATCGCGGAGAGCGACATGGTCTTTGTCGGCTACGGCATTGTCGCGCCGGAATACGGCTGGAACGACTACAAGGGGCTCGACGTGCGCGGCAAGACGGTGGTCATCCTGGTCAACGATCCCGGCTATGAGACCAGGGATCCGGCCCTGTTCACCGGCAAGGCGATGACCTATTACGGCCGCTGGACCTACAAATACGAGGAAGCGGCGCGCCAGGGCGCCGCTGCCGCCCTGATCATTCACGAGGAAGGCCCGGCCGGATACGGCTGGGAGACGGTGGCCAATTCCTGGTCGGGGCCGCAGTTCGATCTGGTCCGCGCCGACAAGAACGCCAGCCGCGTGGCGATCGAAGGCTGGCTGACCAAGGACGCGGCGGAGCAGGTGCTGGCGCGCGCCGGCAAGACGCTCGCTGAGCTCAAGGCGGCGGCTTTGAACAAGGACTTCACGGCCATTCCCCTGGGGCTCAAGGCCAGCGTCGCGGTCGATAACACCATCAACGAGACAGTCTCGCACAATGTCATTGCCCGGCTCGACGGCGCCGAGCGTGGGGGCGAGTACTTCCTCTACATGGCGCACTGGGATCACCTGGGCACGGACCCGACCATCGAGGGCGACGGGATTTACAACGGTGCGCTCGATAATGCCTCGGGCGTCGCGGCGCTGCTCGGCCTTGCCGAGGCCTTCGCCAAGGGCCCGAAGCCCAAACGCTCGATCATCTTTCTGGCGGTCACAGCCGAAGAGCAGGGCCTGCTCGGCTCCGCCTATTATGCCGAGAACCCGGTCTATCCCCTCAACAAGACGGTGGCGGGGCTCAACATCGACGGCATCAACAACTATGGCCCGACCCGCGAGATCACCGTTGTCGGCGCCGGCAAGTCGGAGCTTGAAGACTATTTGCGCCAGGCGGCCGCGGCGCAGGGGCGCCGGGTCGATCCCGAGCCGTTTCCCGAGAAGGGCTATTACTACCGCTCCGATCATTTCGAGCTGGCCAAGAAGGGCGTGCCGATGCTCTATACGGA
>CAZZKF010000024.1:31976-34373 GCA_964654995.1 uncultured Alphaproteobacteria bacterium
GGGTAGGTGAGGGAGGGTGCTCCCCTCCACCGGCAATCGCCGCTCTTCGGGATGAGCGGACGCCCTTCGAAAAATAATCAACCTGTTTGTAAGCCAAGAAGTTTCAGAGGGCTTTTGATATCAAATGCTGCGTTTTGCGTCAGAGTCTGTGTTGGACCATAGAGTGCAAGAGACTGTAAGTCATGGCACTCAAGTACGAAGATGTAAACGCTCATGAAGGACGAAAGGAGGGCGTTATAAAGGTCTGGTTGCGATGTGCTTGCGAGCCGAGCGTAGCCTGGAGGGCAACCAAGTACGCTTTTTTCGTCGGGATCATCCTGATCCTCATTAATCACGTGGATCACATTTTCCAGGGAGAAGTAACCGGCGCCAGTCTCATCAAGATGGGGCTTACCGTGCTGGTACCTTATCTTGTATCTACCTGTTCCAGCGTCGGAGCCATCTTAGAGCTGCAGGAGGGCGCAGCTTCGGAGTAAGACCGAGCAGCGGCATACGGGCGACCGCATTGGATGGCGCTGTATCCGGGTGTCCGCGGGACAAGCGTCAGCAACTCGCATGCTTGCAAGGCGCAACATGTGGGTTGCAGGCCTTTATTCGAAGCCAGGAAAATACGGCTGCAATCCCCTTGGACCAGGTAGAATACAAGAACGCAGGCAATATTTACCTATTTCTCCCGAATTATCCCCATGCTTTGCGGATGATTTTGGGAATATAAAGTACCGGGTGACCTGCGTTTGCTGCGGGCCTATATCGCCGAGGACAATCCGCATGCAGCCACCATGACGGCAAAGCGCATCTTGGAGGCGGTTGAGCGGTTGCGCGAGTTTCCGGCCAGCGGGCGGCCGGGGAGGGTGCCGCATACCCGTGAGCTGGTGGTGCCTGGAACCCCCTATGTCCTTCCCTATCGGGTTGCGGGCGAGGTGATCGAAATCCTTGCCGTCCTGCACGGCGCGCGCAAATGGCCGGCCGACCGAATCCGATGTTGGCGCGGTGTTACCCGCTCACCCCCTAATCCTCCACCCCCAGGGTGAACAGGATGAAGGCGTATTCCTGGGCGCGTTCGCGCAGGCTCTCGAAGCGGCCCGAGGCGCCGCGATGGCCGGCCGACATTTCGGTCCTGAGCACGATCAGGTTGTCGTCGGTCTTGCGATCGCGCAGCCGCGCCACCCATTTCGCCGGCTCCCAGTAGGTCACCCGCGGGTCGTTGAGCCCGGCGGTCACGAACAGGTTGGGGTAGGCTTGCGCGCGCACGTTCTCATAGGGCGCGTAAGACCGGATGGTCTCGAACGCCGCCTCGTCCGTCTTGGGGTTGCCCCATTCGGGAAACTCACCCGGGGTGAGCCAGAGCGTATCATCCAGCATGGTGTTGAGCACGTCGACAAAGGGCACGCCGGCGACGACCGTGCGGAACAGATCGGGGCGCATGTTGGTGACCGCCCCCATCAGCAGGCCGCCGGCGCTGCGCCCGGCGATGGCGATGTGCTCGGGTTTCGCGTAGCCTTCGGCGATCAGATATTCGGTGGCGGCGATGAAATCGGTGAACGTGTTGGTCTTTTTCGCGAGCTTGCCGTCCTCATACCACCAGCGGCCCATCTCGCCGCCGCCGCGCACATGGGCGATGGCAAAGGCGAAGCCGCGATCAAGCAAGCTCAGGCGGCGCGAACGGAAAACCGGATCGTTGGGATAGCCGTATGAGCCATAGCCTTCGAGGTAGAGGCGCCCCGATCCATCGCGCGGGAAATCCTTGCGGTGCACGATGGTGATCGGCACCTTGACCCCGTCGGGCGCCGTGGCCCACAGGCGGCGCGTGACATACTGGCTGGCGTCATAGCCCGACGGGATTTCCTCGACCTTGATGGTCTCGAGCCGGCGGGTATCCACGTGATAGTCGATGTCCGAGCGCGGGGTGATGAGCGACGAATAGACGATGCGGAAGCGATCGGTCTCGAAATCGCGGGTCTCGCCCGGCTCGGCCCAATAGGCGTCTTCGGGGAAGGCGACATAGTGCTCGGCCCCGGCGTAATCGCGCACCCGGATGCGGGGCAGGCCGCCGCTGCGCTCGGCGATGACGAAAAAGTCCGCGTAACAGTCGATGCCCAGCAGATAATGATCGTCGTCCGGGGCGATGACTTGCGCCCAGTTTTCCGGTCCCGGCGCGTCCACCGGTGCCGAGACGATGCGGAAATTGCGGTGCGTATCATTGGTGCGGATCAGAAACTGATCGCCGCAATGCTCGACATCATAGTAATGGTCGGTCTTGCGCGGCGCGATCAGGCGCAGGGCCGCTTCGGGGGCGTTCAGATCCAGGACCCGGACCTCGGAGGTCACATGATCGCCGGTCTCGACAACCAGAAAGCGGCCGCTGCGCGACTTCGAGATGCCGACGGAAAAGCCGGC
>CAZZKF010000024.1:34473-35795 GCA_964654995.1 uncultured Alphaproteobacteria bacterium
CGACCGGCGGCTCCGGCAGTTTGTCTTGTGAACACATGGTGAGCCCCAAAGCCAGCAGCGGCGCCAACAGCGCCCAAGCTTTTCGCATGACCGATGTCCCCCGAATCAACGTCTTGTTCCGAGCGCCAGAGGTAGCCAATTTCTCGAAGTCCGGCAAGGGGTGCGAAGAGGCCTCCTAATCGATGGCGATGGGGGCGCCGGGCGAGCCGGTGGCGCCGCGCAAGGGCACCGGCGTGAACATGTAAAGGAACGTCCAGACCTTGTCGCGCACCAGCTCGTCCAGCTTCAGGCCCTCCTGATTGACGATGCCATGGCGCAAAATCAGGTTTACATGCACGATGCAGAACACGCATTGGGGATCGGGGGCGGGGACCACTTCGGTGCCCCAGTTGTCCGAGCCGACGACGCCCACCTTGATCTTGGCCAGCCAGTCGGCAACCTCCATTCCGATGCCCGGCTCGCCGGCGAGAAAACGTTTGGTGTCGCTGTCCCACAGCCGGCTCCAGCCGGTGTAGAAAAACACCGCATCCCCGGGTTTGAAGGCAAAGTCCTTCATCCCCTGACGGATGAGCGCCGCGCGCACGTCCTCGCGCGTGATCGCATAGCCCGGCTCAAGCATGTCCACACCCTTGGCGCCGGCGATGTCGATCAGCACGCCGCGGGCGACGATGGGATGCAGCTTTTCGACGCCGAGGTGCCGGTGGCCATGGGCGGTAATCACCTGAGCGCGCGTAAAGCCGTTGTAAAAGCGCACCTTATCCGGGTCCGACGTGCCGTCTTCCGAGACCGCGATATGGCCGAGGCCGTCGAACTGGGTGCCGACCTGGCCGATCTGCGAGGTCACCATTTCCTCGAAATAGACGGTGGCGCTGCCGCCCGCCGGGACCCCGTGCAGGGGATCGCGGGTCTGCAGCTCGTAGGAGCGCCCACCGAACATCGGCATCTTCGCGTCATAGGGGCGGCCGAGGGTGTAGACCCGGCCCTTGTCGGCTTCGGCCAGCGCCCGCTTGACCACCTCGGGCCGGGTGTACCAGTTGGTGGAGCCGGCCTCGTCGCCCTTGCCCCAAAGGGGACTTGGCCACCATTTGGCGCCGATCGGGGTTTCCATCTCACCCTTGACCCAGGGCTTGCCGGCGCAGTCCTTCCAGGTCTCGACACTGCATTCCGCCCGGACGGGCTGCGCGACGATGGCGGCGGCGAGGATCATCGCAACCAGAATGCCGATGACTTTTCCGTTCATGAGCGCACCTCCCGATTGGCCCCAGGGTTTGGCGGCCATTGTGCCGGGCGCGCGGGGCTGGCGCAAGCAAGGCGCCGGCGAA
>CAZZKF010000025.1:0-1535 GCA_964654995.1 uncultured Alphaproteobacteria bacterium
AACACCGAGGTGCGCTCAGTCGCGCACCGAGCAAGAGGCGCCGCCGAGCACGCAGAAGCGCGCGCAGTGGGGGTGATTGAGGGGGACCTCGCCAGCCGCCTCGGCCAGGCTCGCCCCCATCTCGAAGCGCGGATCGTAGGGCAGCAGGGTGCAGGAGACGACGGTGGGTGCGCTTGCGCCCTTGCGTTTGACCACCATACGCGAGGAGGCGCACATCACATCATCGGGCCGCAGTCCGAGCACATCCCAACAGGCTTCGCTGATCTCCGGCACGTCGCAGGCGGCATCCATTTCCGGGAACAGCACCAGTTGCGCCGCATCCATGGCATCGATGGCGAGCCCGAGGCGCTTGAACAGACGCGCATATCCGGCCCGCAGGGCGGCCTCCGGCTCGCCGGAAAAGGTGCGCCCGGCGACATGCACGCGAAAGCCCTCATTTGCCAGCCAGGCAAGGCCGTCCACGGCCGGCGCCCAGCTGTGGCGCCCGCGCTCGGATTCGTGGACCGCTTCCTCGTAGTGATCGAGCGAAACCCGGAAGGTGAGCCGTTCGCGGCCCCTCCGGCGGCGCAGCGCCTGCAGCGCATCCGCCTGCTTCATCATCGGCCGCATGCCATTGGTCAGCACCAGCACCTCGAAGCCGCGCGCCAGCGCCACGTCGATCATGTCGATGAGCTCCGGGTTCATGAACGGCTCGCCGCCGGTAAAGCCGATCTCGCGAGTCGGCCAGCCGAGGGCGGCGATCTCGTCCAGATAGCGCACCACCTCGGCGCAGGTCAGATAGACCAGCGCATCGTTGCGCGGGCTCGATTCGATATAGCAGCCGCGACACGTCAGATTGCACAGGGTGCCGGTGTTGAACCACAGGGTCTCCAGCGCCCGAAGCCGGACCCGGGCGCGGCGCGCACCGGTCACGGTAACATCCGGATCGCTGAACTTCTCGGGCGCCAGGCCCGGGGTCGGCGAATATTTTTTCGGCGGCGAATAATTCATGACCGTCCTGTGTTCGCGCGGTGACCTACAGGTTTAGCCGGACGCATGGCTCCGCGCATGTCAATACTTCGTGATCGCGTACCCAGAATGGTGGCGGAAATAGTCTCCTATTCACCGGCCGGCTCGGTGGTCACCGGGCCAAGGCCGCGGATCTCGACAATCACCTCTTCGTCGCGGGCACCGTCGAAATGGGCCGCTCCGGCCGGGTGTTTCATGAAGCTGCCGGGCGGCAACGGCACTGCCTCCTCGGGCGCGAAGCGGGCGCCGGTACCGGCATACCAGGTTCCTGACAGCACCGTGACATAGCGGTCCTTGGAATGCTTGTGCGGGTGGGTCATCACGCCGGGCGGGAATTTGGCGCGCAGAATGTAGAGCCCTTCGCGGGCCGGATCGCCGGCCAGCACCGCCACCTGAACGCCGGGATAGCGGGCGACGTCGTGCCAGACGATGCGGTCCGGGGTCAGGATCACAAAACCGGCGTCCTGTGCCTGTCCAACGGCGATAAAACCCAGCGCCAGCGCGAGGGCAAGGATCGATCGTTTCAT
>CAZZKF010000025.1:1635-34640 GCA_964654995.1 uncultured Alphaproteobacteria bacterium
GTCCAACGGCGATAAAACCCAGCGCCAGCGCGAGGGCAAGGATCGATCGTTTCATGGAGCCTCCAAGCGGATTATTATTGGTGAATTCTACCAGCACCGGGCTCAAATGGACATATGGCAGGTGAGCGGCAACAGGCGGTGGAGCGCCGGATCGGGCCCCTCAAGCTCGACTGCGTGGTCGGCGACATTGCCGCACAAGCCGGGTTCGATGCGGTGGTCAATGCTGCCAACGCGGCGCTGATGCCGGGTGGCGGCGTCGCCGGGGCGATCCACCGGGCGGCCGGGCCCGGGCTGGCCCGCGAATGTGCGTCCCTGGCGCCGATCAAGCCGGGCGAGGCGGTGATCACCTCGGCGCATGATCTGCCCAACACCCATGTCATTCACTGCCTGGGCCCGGTCTATGGGCGCGACAAGCCGGAGGCCGAACTGCTGGCCCGCTGCTACCGCCGGGCGCTCGAACTGGCGGAAGACGCGCGGCTTGCGTCCATCGCCTTTCCGGCGATCTCCACCGGCATTTTCGGCTATCCGCTCGAGGCGGCGGCCAGAATCGCGCTGAAAACCGTGGTCGAAGCGGCCCCCGGCCTCGACAGCCTCAAGCACATCCGTTTCGTGCTTTACGATCAAGCCGCGCTCGATGTCTTCGCACAAGCGCTTGCCCGGCTTGATCTGGACGAGGCAGGCGATTAAACATGAAGCACCCGAGCGCGGGCGTAGTTCAGAGGTAGAACGTCAGCTTCCCAAGCTGAATGTCGTGGGTTCGATTCCCATCGCCCGCTCCAATTTCCTCTTGTTTCGATGCCTTGCCGGCGGCGCGATTACGACGCGGCGGTGGTGAGCTCGATCACGTTGGCGTCAACATCGCGGATGAAAACCGAGGTGCCGGTGCCCAGCTTCACCGGGCCCTCGGTGACCGCGATGCCGGCCGCCTGCAGCCCGGCCAGCACATCGTCGATCGAGCTGATCGCCAGCGCGACATGGGTATAGCCGGCATGCTTTTCCGGCACATCCATCAGCACATTGGGCCCCGGCACAGGATCGGCGTTGACGATCAGGTTGATCTCGGCCCCGGCCGAATTGCGCAGGACGATGACCGGATCCGTGTCGTCCTCATAGACGGATCGAAATCCGAGCAACGCGTAAAAGGCGCAAGCCTTTCCGGCATCACGCACGCGCACGCCGACATGGGCGATGGGGCCGCAGGCAATGGTCATGGTCGCTTCCTCCCCCGCAACAGCTCGCTTCATCACACATGGTTGGTGCGAACGCGTCAGTCTGTATTATGGCCGGGACAGGGGTCCCGAGGAACCGCCAATGCCAGGAAACCGCGCATGACCGGTCTCAAAACATCACGGCGCAGCGACATCGCCCCGTTCATCGCCATGGACGTGGTAAAGGCGGCCAACGGTCTGGAGCGCAATGGGCACCGGATCGTCCATATGGAGATCGGCGAGCCCGGCACGCCGCCGCCACGCGCGGTGCTCGAGCAGGCCGCCGCCATGCTGACCGATGGTCATATCGGCTACACCGAATCGCTGGGGATCGGGACGTTGCGCGCCCGAATCGCCCGCCATTACGCCGACATGTACGCAAGCGCAATCGACGCCAGGCGGATCGTCGTGACCACCGGCTCGTCAGGCGGCTTTCTGCTGACTTTTCTGGCTGCTTTCGACGCCGGCGATCGGATCGGGCTTGCCACCCCGTGCTATCCGGCCTACCCCAATCTTCTGGCCGCGTTGGGGCTGGAACCGGTGCCCATCGCCACCGGGCCCGAGACCCGCTTCGCCCCGACGCCCGGACTGATCGAGGCGGCTGCGGCACAGGCTGGTCCGCTCTCCGGGCTGCTGATTGCCAGCCCGGCCAACCCGACCGGCACGATGCTGACACCCGCGGCGCTTGGTGAACTCGTCGATTATTGCCGGGGGCACGACATTCGCCTGATCTCGGACGAGATCTATCACGGCATTACCTTTGGCGCGCCGGCGACAACGGTGGCCGATTTGTGGGACGAGGCGATCATCGTCAATTCCTTTTCCAAATATTTCAGCATGACCGGATGGCGGATCGGCTGGCTGGTGGCGCCCGAATCGCTGATCCGGCCGATGGAACGGCTCGCCCAGAATCTGTTCATCTCGCCCCCCGCCCTGGCCCAGGCGGCCGCCGAAGTGGCCCTGGACTGTCGCGCCGAGCTGGATGCCTATGTCGCCCGCTACCGCCGCAATCGCGATTCACTGCTGGCCGCTTTTTCGGACATGGGACTTGATCGCATCGCACCCGCCGACGGCGCCTTTTATGTCTATGCCGACGTCTCCCGCTTCACCGCGGACAGCCGCGAGTTTTGCGCGGTGATGCTCGAAGAGGCGGGCGTGGCGGCCACCCCGGGGATCGATTTCGACCGCACGCATGGCGCCGCCTTCGTGCGCTTTTCCGTCGCCGGTCCGGAAGAGGACATTGCCGAGGCGATCGCGCGGTTGAGACCCTGGCTCGAGGCCCGGGGCTAAGCCATGCTCGATCCCGTGCGCGCCGCCGAGAACCGCTGGCGCAACCTGCGCCAGACCCTGGTCATGCTGGCCGGCATGGCGTTGCTGCTGGGGGCCATCGGCTGGGTTCTGGGCGGCCCGGCGGCGGTCGTCTGGTCGGTGGCGGCCGGTCTGGTGCTGTTGATGCTGGGCCCCGTCGTGCCGCCGGGCTTTATCCTGCGTCTCTATCGCGCCCGCCCCCTCGATCCGCACGCCGCGCCGGAGCTGTTTGCGCTCACCGCCGAGCTCGCCCGGCGCGCCGGCCTGTCACGCCCGCCACGCCTCTACGTCATCCCGGGGCCGATCATGCAGGCGTTTTCGGCCGGCCAGCCGGAGGCCGCCGCCATCGCCGTCTCGCAAGGCATCCTGGCGCGGCTCGGCATGCGCGAGGTGGCCGGCATCCTCGCCCATGAAATGAGCCATATCGCCCACAACGACCTCGGCGTCATGGCGATTGCCGACATCATGGCGCGCCTGACGCGCACCTTTTCGCTGGTCGGCATGTTTCTCATCATTCTCAATCTGCCGCTGATCGTCACCGGCCAGGCCTATATCTCCTGGCTCGGCATTCTGCTGCTCACCGCGGCGCCGTCGTTGAGCGTGCTCCTCCAGCTCGCCCTGTCGCGGGCCCGCGAATTCGATGCCGACCTGGGCGCCGTCGAGCTGACCGGCGACCCGGAAGCCCTGGTTGCGGCGCTGGTCAAGATCGAGGCCCAGCAGCGCAATCCCTGGGAGCGTCATCTGTTCCCCATGGGCCGGCCGGCCGAGCCATCATGGTTGCGCACCCATCCGGTGACCCAGGAGCGCATCGCCCGCCTGCGCGAGCTCGCCCCGGCCCCGCAGCGCTGGATCTGATGAGAACAGGCCCTGCCGTTCAGACCACCTCGAACAGACCGGCGGCACCCATGCCACCGCCGATGCACATGGTAACCACCACCAGCCTGGCGCCGCGGCGCTTGCCCTCGATGAGCGCGTGGCCGACCATGCGTGCACCGCTCATGCCATAGGGATGGCCGATCGAAATGGCGCCGCCATCGACATTGAAGATCTCGTTGGCGATGCCGAGGCGATCGCGGCAATAGAGGGTCTGGACGGCAAACGCCTCGTTGAGCTCCCACAAATCGATATCGTCGATCTCGAGCCCGTGGCGTTTGAGCAGCTTGGGCACCGCGAACACCGGCCCGATGCCCATCTCGTCGGGCTCGCAGCCGGCCACGGCGAGCCCGCGATAGATGCCCAGCGGCGTCAGGCCACGCTGCTCGGCAAGCCGCGCGTCCATGACCACGCAGGCGGCGGCGCCATCCGAGAGCTGGCTGGCGTTGCCGGCGGTAATGCAGCCCTTTTCATCGAACACCGGCTTGAGTGCCGCCAGCCCTTCGAGCGTGGTGTCCGGGCGGTTGCCCTCGTCCTGCTTGAGCTCGACCTCCTCGAAGGAGACCTCGCCGGTTTCCTTGTCCACCACCTTCTTGATCGACGCCATCGGTACGATCTCGTGGGCAAAGCGGCCTTCGCGCTGAGCGGCGGCGGTGCGCTGCTGGCTCTGCAGGGCGTATTCATCCTGCACCTCGCGGGACACGCCATAGCGTTCGGCGACGATCTCGGCCGTCTGGATCATGCTGTAGTAGATGCCGGGCTTGGCCTCCTGCACTGCACTTTCGACCAGGCGGTAGCTGTTCATATGCTCGTTCTGCACCAGGCTGATCGATTCCAGCCCGCCGGCGACCGCCACCCCGACGCCATCGACCATCACCCGCTGGGCGGCGATCGAGATGGTCTGCAGCCCGCTCGAGCAGAAGCGGTTGACGGTCACCCCTGCCACCGTGATCGGCAGGCCGGCGGCAACCACGCACTGGCGGGCGATGTTGCTGCCGGTCGCCCCTTCCGGCAGGCCGCAGCCCATGATCACGTCTTCGACCTCGCCGGGATCGACGCCGGCGCGCATGACCGCGTGCTTGACCACATGGCCGCCGAGCAGCGCCCCGTGGGTATCATTGAAGGCGCCGCGATAGGCCTTGCCTATGGGCGTGCGTGCCGTCGAGACGATTACCGCGTCGGTCATGTCGCTTTCTCCTGATAATCGGCGAAGGACTGGCCGGCCTCCGCCAGCCTTTGCAGCAGCGGCGCCGGCTGCCAGTAGCGGGCGTCGCGCTCGGCAAAATCGAGGATACGGGAATAGATGGTCTGCAGGCCGACCAGATCGGCATGGAACATCGGCCCGCCGCGATAGGGCGGAAAGCCATAGCCGTAGATCCAGACGATGTCGATATCGCCGGGCCGCAGCGCGATGCCTTCTTCGAGGATGCGGGCGCCCTCGTTGATCAGTGGATAGATGCAGCGCTCGACGATTTCCTGGGCATCGATCTGGCGCCGCTCAATGCCGAGGCGCGCCGATTCGCGTTCGATCAGCTCGTGGACCTCAGGGTCGGACTTCGGCGTCCGATCGCCGGCCTCATAGCGGTAGAAGCCGGCCTGCGTTTTCTGGCCATAGCGGCCGATCTCATAGAGCCGGTCGGCAATCGCCCCGACGCGCGCGTCTTCGGGCCTTTGCCCTTTGCGTTCCTGGCGCACCCGATAGCCGACGTCGATGCCGGCGAGATCGCTCATCGCAAACGGTCCCATCGGCATGCCGAAGTCGTAGAGCGCCGCATCCACCTGCTCGGGCGTCGCCCCTTCGAGCAGCAGGAACTCGGCCTCGCGCAAATAGCCTTCCAGCATGCGGTTGCCGACAAAGCCGTAGCAGACGCCGACGACGACCCCGACCTTGCGCAGCTTCTTGGCCAGCGCCAGCGTGGTGGCGACCACGTCCCTGGCGGTTTTCTCGCCACGGACGATTTCGAGCAACCGCATGACATTGGCCGGGCTGAAGAAATGGGTGCCGATCACATCCTGCGGCCGGCTGGTGGCGGCGGCGATCTCGTTGACGTCCAGGGTGGAGGTATTGGTGGCGAGAATGGCGCCCGGCTTGCAGACCTCATCCAGCTTCGCAAACACTTCCTTCTTGAGCGCCATGTTCTCGAACACCGCCTCGATGACGATGTCGGCATCGCCCAGCTCGGCATCATCGAGGGTGCCGGAAATCAGCCCCATGCGCCGGTCCATCTCGTCCCTGGTCAGACGGCCGCGGGAAACGCTGCGGGCATAATTGCCTTCGATGACCTCAAGCCCGCGCCTCAAGGCGTCGTCATTGACCTCGAGCACGGTGACCGGAATGCCGGCATTGGCAAAATTCATGGCAATGCCGCCGCCCATGGTGCCGGCGCCGATCACCGCGGCGCGCGCGATCTCGCGCTTGCGTGTGTCCTTGGGAATGTCGGGAATGCGGGCGACCTGGCGCTCGGCAAAGAAGACATGGCGAAGCGCCGCCGATTCCTTGGAATTAAGGCATTCGACGAACAGCGCGCGTTCGTTTTTCAGGCCTTCGTCAAAGGGCAGCGAAAGCGCCCCCTCGACCGCCCGGATGCAGCGCTCCGGCGCAAAGTAGCCGCGCGTCCTGGCGGCGATGGCCCGGCGATACTCATCAAAAAAGCCGGGCGCGGGCGGGTCCTTGACCTCCATGTCGCGGATGCGGCGCAGGGGTGCATTCTCTTCCAGAAGACGCCTGGCATAGGCAACGGCGCCGTCCAACAGATCACCGTCGATCATCTCGTCAATGAGCCCGAGCTCCAGCGCCTTCGAGGCCGGCAGCGGATCGCCCGAGAGAATCATGTCGAGCGCCGGCTTCACGCCGATGAGGCGCGGCAGCCTCTGGGTGCCGCCGGCACCCGGCAGGATGCCGAGCTTGACCTCCGGCACGCCGAGGCGCGCGCTCGGAACCGCACAGCGGTAATGGCAGGCAAGCGCGGTTTCCAGCCCGCCGCCGAGCGCGGTACCGTGGATCGCGGCCACCACCGGCTTGGGCAGCGATTCGATCTCCTTGATCACCGTCACCAGATCGGGGGGCGCCAGCGGCTTGCCGAATTCGGTGATGTCGGCGCCGGCGATGAACGTCCGCCCGGCACAGATCAGGATCACGGCGCGCACCGCGTCATCCGCACCGGCTTTGGCGATGGCTTCCGATATGCCGCTGCGCACCGCGTGTGAGAGCGCATTGACCGGCGGATTGTCGATCGTAATGACCCCGATCTCACCTTGGCGTTCAAAGCGCACGACTTCACTCATGACTGGCATCTCCCTATTGCGCCTTCGGAAATGGCGCCAGTTTACCCCAGAACAATCGCAGGGCCAGAGGCTTTGCGCTCTCGTCTGGATATAACCGGCCGGCCACGATATCTTGGGAGGTTGGTTCACAGGGGAGGATGGAAGAACCGATGCTGGGATTGATGCAGGACAGGCCGCTTCTGGTCTCGAGTTTCATCGACTATGCCGAGCGCTACCATGGCGACACCGAAATCGTCACCCGCACGCTCGAGGGGCCGATTCACCGCTATGGCTATGCCGACTGCGCGGCCCGCGCCAGGCGCCTTGCCAAGGCGCTGATTGCGCTTGGCGTCGGCCCCGGCACGCGGGTGGCGACGCTGGCCTGGAACACCCACCGCCATCTCGAGCTGTGGTACGGCATCTCCGGCATGGGGGCAATCACCCATACGGTGAACCCGCGCCTGTTCCCGGGCCAGATCGAATACATCATCAACCACGCCGAGGATTCCTATCTGTTCCTCGACCTCTCGTTCGTCGATCTGGTCGAGGGCATGCAGGAGAAGCTCAAGACCGTCAAGGGCTATGTGATCCTTACCGATGCCGAACACATGCCCCTGACCCGGCTCGATCCGGTGTTCTGCTACGAGGACCTGCTCGCCGGCCAGGACGACGACTATGTCTGGCCGGAGTTCGACGAAAACACTGCGTGCGGCATGTGCTACACCTCGGGCACCACCGGCCATCCCAAGGGCGTGGTCTACAGCCATCGCTCCAACGTGCTGCACACGATGATGGCGATGTCGCGCGACTGCTTCGGCATCTCGTGCCAGGAAACGGTGATGCCGGTGGTCCCCATGTTCCATGCCAACAGCTGGGGCATTCCCTATGCCTGTGCGGCGGCCGGCGCCAAGCTGGTGCTGCCCGGCATGGGCATGGACGGCGAGAGCCTTTACGAGATGCTGGACAGCGAGAAAGTCAGCGCCACCGCCGCCGTGCCGACCGTCTGGCTGGCGCTGCTCCGCTATCTCGAAGAGACCGGCAAAATGTTGCCCCATCTCAACTCCGTGTGTATCGGCGGCTCGGCCGCCCCGCGCAGCATGATCGAGGTGTTTCAGACCAAATACGGCGTGCGCGTGCTGCATGCCTGGGGGATGACCGAAACCAGTCCGATCGGCAGTGTCGGCACGCTGAAGCCGTCGATGTTCGATCTGCCGCTCGACAAGCAACTGGATATCCAGGCCAAGCAGGGTCGTGCCGTCTATGGCATCGAGTTTCGCATCGTCGATGACGAGGGCAACGAGGTCCCGCGTGACGGCAGGACCTCGGGCCATCTGAGGGTCCGCGGGCCGTGGGTGGCCCGGGCCTATTTCAAGGGCGAGGGCGGCAACATCGTCGATGAGGACGGCTGGTTCGATACCGGCGACATCGCCAATATGGACCCGGATGGCTTCATCCAGATCACCGACCGGGCCAAGGACGTGATCAAGTCGGGGGGCGAGTGGATCAGCTCCATCGATCTCGAGAATCTGGCGGTTGGCCATCCCGAGGTGACCGAGGCGGCGGTGATCGGCGTACCGCATCCGAAATGGACGGAACGCCCCTTGCTCATCGTAGTGCGTGCCCCGGGCAGCACGGTGACGGGGCCCGAGATTCTGGATTATATGCGGGACAAGACCGCCAAGTGGTGGCTGCCGGACGATGTCGTCTTTGTCGACGAGCTGCCGCACACCGCCACCGGCAAGCTCCTCAAGACGAAGTTGCGCGAAGACTTCAAGGATTACCGCTTGCCGGATGCCGCCGAATAGCCGCCACTGCTGCGCCTTCGCGGGTCAGCCACCGGCGAGATCGCGAAACGCGGTGAGATCGCCGAGGCTTTCCGCATAAAAGACGCCGCGGGCGATCGCCCGCGCCGCACAGTCGGCGGCCAGGCTGCCGAGCCGGGCCAGACCTTCCGGGCCGGGCGGTTCGAGCGGCTGGCGGGCGGTCGAAATCACGAACACGGTATCGCCGTCGAACGGCGTGTGCGCCGGGCGGATGGCACGGGCAATGCCGTCCTGAGCGATGATCGCGACGCGCCGCGCCTGGGCCTTGTCGAGCACCGCGTTGGTGGCGATGACGCCGATGGTGGTATGGCTCGCCAAAGGCCCGGCCTCGGGCCACTCGGCGTCCATGGTCACGCTCGCGTGGGGCGGCGCCAGACCGCCGAATTCGCCGTCCTGTTCCAGCGCCCAGGCCCACAGCGCCCTTTGGCCCGGCACCACCGGCGAGCCCCAGGAATTGACCGCGAACAGGGCGCCAACCTGCAGGCCCGTCGCGGTGACCGCCGAGGCGCTGCCGAGCCCGCCCTTGACCGGACCGGCCCTGGCGCCAAGCCCGGCCCCGGCATTGCCGAGCGCAAACTCGGCGCCCGCCGCCGCGCAGGCCTGGCCGCCCAGCCGATAATACGGCGGCACCTCGCCCCAGTCCTTGTCGCCGCCATTGGCGAGATCGTAGAGCACGGCGCCGGGGACCACCGGCACCGGCCGCACGCCGAGGGCCAGGCCGATGCCGCGGGCCGAGAGCCAGTTGGTCACCGCATCGGCCGCCGCCAGGCCGAACACCGAACCGCCCGAGAGCACGACGGCGTGGCACTGATCGACCAGACAGGCGGGATCCAGCGAATCCGTCTCACGCGTGCCCGGCGCGCCGCCGCCGACATCGACGCCGGCAACAAAGGGCGCATCCGCCAGCACCACGGTAACGCCTGTGCGCACGTGCGCGTCCTCGGCATGGCCGACGCGGATGCCATCGACGTCGGTGATCAGGTTTCTGGGCCCCGGAACGGTCATGGCGCGG
The DNA here is from genome assembly GCA_964654995.1 of uncultured Alphaproteobacteria bacterium. Lineage (GTDB taxonomy): Bacteria > Pseudomonadota > Alphaproteobacteria > CAZZKF01 > CAZZKF01 > CAZZKF01. Next base: position 11,124 of record CAZZKF010000025.1, read on the forward strand.
CGTCCTTCACGGCCACAGGCGTGCCGATTTCAAGATCAAGGGCCCGTGCGGCGCTGCCGCCATTGACGGCCAGTTCAACCAGGCCGATGGCGTTTTCATACCAGAAGGCGGTGCCCGGCGGCACCTCGCAAAAGGTCCGCGCGCGGCGCAGCGCCGTACCTGTGCCTTCAGGGATAATACACGCGTCCGGTGCTACTGTTTCGGCGCGCAGGCCGGTGGCCGCATTGCCGAAGCCGTCGATATAGATCACCTCCGCCGCCTCGTCCGGCCAGTCGGGCCCGGCCCGCGGGGCATCGTCCGCCGGCTGGGCCTCGCGCTCCAGAACCGTTGCAGCCGGATTTTCGCCCGCCGCCAGGGCGCCGGCGATCCGGGCGGCGGCCGGGGCAAACACGTCGCGGCCGTGAAAGCTCGCCGAAACGCCGGTCTCGGGAATGTCGAGGTGCCAGCGCCGCATCGGTGCCGGGCTACGGCGCAGAACCAGCTCGAACAGGCCGTTGTCGGGCCCGACCAGCCAGCGGTCCCCGGCCAGCGCCGCCAGCGCCGGGCGCGCCCCGCCAACCCCGGGATCGACCACGCCGAGCACTATCGCACCAGCCGGCACATCGGCCATCAGCGCGGCCAGCAGATAGGCGGCGGCGCGGGGGGTACGCGAGGGCGCATCATGCATCAGGTCAATGACCGGGCAATTCGGCGCGTGGCGGGCCAGCACCAGCTTCATCTGGCCGACATAAGGCCCATCAGTGCCAAAATCGGTGAACAGAACGATCATGCCCGCCCCCTCGCCCGGGCAATGATGAACAACCGGGTCATGGCAAACAATATGGTGCCGTCGGCGCGCGGCGGATAGGCCCGGGCGAGCGGCGCCCGGCAGGCATCGGTGAAGGCGGCTCGCTCTTCGGCATCGAGTGGTTCGAGAAACGGCCGCATGGCAGTCGCCGAGAGCCAGCGGATTATCGCGTCCGCCCCTTCGAGACGATGATGATAGCGGGTCTGCCAGATGTCCACGTTCACCGCCACTGGCGCCAGGCAATCGTAATAATCTTGCGGCGCGAGCACCGGCCGGCGGCGATAAATGGTGCCCAGGCGCGACGCCCAGCGTGGCTGGCCAGCCACCGCGCACAGGCATTGGTGGGAGGGCTCGTCATAATTATCGGGCATCTGCACGGCCAGAACCCCACCCGGGGCAAGACAGCCGACCAGGCGCGCAAACAGCTGCTGATGATCGTCCAGCCAGTGCAGCGCGGCGTTCGAAAACACCAGATCGACAGGCGCCGGCGGCCGCCAGTCGGCGATATCCTGCCGGCGCCAGGCAATCCTGTCCGCCGGCCCATCATCGGCGGCCGCCGCCAGCATCTCGGGCGAGGCATCGATGGCCTCGATCTGCGCGTCCGCCCAGCGTTCCGCCAGCAGGCGGGTGACTGCCCCGGTGCCGCAGCCGAGATCGACGATGCGGCGTGCGGACAATGCCGGAATGGCCGCGATCAGATCGCGGGCCGGGCGCAACCGCGCAGGTCCAAACGCCTGATAGAGCCCCGGCTCCCAGGCCAATGTCTCGTTGTCATTCACGGTCGGGTATGGTCAGCCGAAAGGTCGTGCCGTCACGGTCACTCTTGACCAGAACGACATCGCCGCCATGGGCACGGATCAGCTCCCGGGCGATGGCCAGACCGAGGCCGGTACCGCCACGCCGGGCACTGCCGGCGAACGGCTTGAACAGATTGCGCCGCGCCGCCTCGGGCAGGCCGGGGCCGTTATCCGCAATTTCGATGATCACGGTTGCCGCCCGGCGCTCGGCCGAGACCCGGATGCGCCCCCCGTCATCGCCGTCAAGCGCCTCTGCCGCATTGCGGCCAAGATTGGCGATCGCACGGTAGACATGCTCGGGATCTCCATCGACTTCGAGATTGTCGTCAATCGCCGTCTCCCAGACCAGCCGGTTATGCTCGCCCAGCCCCAGTGACTGGCCGATATCATCAACCAGCGGCTTGAGCTCGAAGCGAATGCGCCGCGGCGGCACCTCGTCCGAGCGTCCGTATTTGAGCGTGCGCACGCACAGCGATATGGCGCGATCGAGGGCGCCGACCAGTTGCGGCAGCAAACGGCGCACGGTCGGGTCGTCGCTTTTGGACAGACGCTCGGAGACAAGCTGGGCATTGGCGAGCGAATTGCGCAAATCGTGGGTGATCTTGCTGATCGCCGCCCCGAGATCGGCAAGATGGGTTTTCTGCCTGAGCGCGTTGCGCACCTCGTCCTGCATTTTGGCCAGCTCGCGCTGGACGGTGCCGATCTCGTCGCTGCGTGCCGATTCCAGCACCGTGTGGGCCGGGTTCTCCGGGTCCTCGCGAAAGACCGCCATGCTTTCAGTAATCCGGCGCAGAGGCCGCACCATCAACCGATGCAGGCTGATGTAAACCAGCCCGGCGGTAATCAGTGAGATGATGATGGTGAGCCCCAGTATCCGGCCCGAAAAATCGACCATGGCGTGCCACAGCGGCAACTCCGGCAGGATGATCTCGAGACGCTCGTCCGGACCGCCGTCGGGCAGCGGGCCGATGACGTGAATGGTGTCGCGACCACGGCGGGCCAGCGTTGCAAATGCGTCAACGATCAGGGTCAGCGCGTTGGCCGAACGCAGGTCGTAGGTGGCGGCAATCGCCGGTGGCCGGCTGCCGCTGAACATGATGGTGCGGCGCTGAGAGCGCTTGACGATTACCGCGTCAACTTCCGCCGCCGCCAGCAGTTGCCGTTCCAGATCCTTGCTGATGTGGTTTTCATCGGTGGCCTGAAGGGCAAGCCCGGCAATGTGGCCGGTATTCAACCGCTCCTCGAGGTAGCTCAGGCGAAAGCGGGCGACCGAGGGAACAAAGACGAGAACTTCGGCGACCACGACAAAAAAGATGGTCAGAACCAGAAGCCGTGCCGACAGCCCCTTGGCGAAGGATGGCAGAGACAGCCTTTCCCGCATCATCACCAAAAACTACACCATAACCCGGCCTCGCCGCCACGGCCTTGCCAAGCCTGCACTCGGCGGCCGGTCACCCGAGGCGGGCCAGCAGCCGAACCAGACGACGCGTGCGCGCACCGAACAGGGCTGGCGTGAAATAGGCGCCGGCGGCGCGTTTGCTGATTTCGCTCAACGTCGGATAGGGCGCGACCGCCGCCGCCATTGCCCCGATTTTCAGGCCTTGGGAGAGGGCGAGCACCCAGGGAAAGATCAGCTCGCCGGCCTGTGCCCCGACGATCGAGGCGCCGAGAATGCGCCCGCGGGCATTGGTGATGACCTTGATCAGGCCCTGCGTCCGGCGTTCGGCCCGGGCCCGGTCATTTTCGGTGAAAGGCACGCGCATCACCCGGACCTTGCCGTGCCGCGCCCGCGCCGCCGCCTCGTCCAGCCCGACGTGGGCGAGCTCCGGGTCGGTATAGGTGACCCAGGGGAGCGCCGCTGTCCGCGCCCGTGCCGGCAGGCGGAACAGGGCGTTGCGAATGACGATGCCGGCATGCATGCCGGCGACATGAGTGAACTGCAGCCCGCCGGCCACCACGTCACCGATGGCAAAGATGCGGCGGTTGCTGGTGCGCAGACGGGCATCCACTTCGATCCCCCTGGCGCTGTAGCGAATGCCCGCGGCCTCGAGATCAAGCCCCTCGACATTGGCCTTGCGCCCGGTCGCGACCAGCAGATGGCTGCCGGCGATCACCCGGCGCACCCCGTCTTGCGAGATATGGACCCGGATCTCGCCGGCGCCACCCTCGATGCGATCGATATCGGTGCCATCCAGCAGGGTGATGCCTTCGTCCCGCAGGGTATCGGTCACCACGGCCGACAGCTCGGGGTCGTCCTTGGCCAGAAAGCTGAATTTTTCGAGTACCGTCACCTGCACGCCGAGCCGGCGATGGGCCTGGGCCAGCTCCAGGCCGATGGGTCCGCCGCCGATGACGATCAGGTGGCCCGGGCGGACGGTGTTGTCGAAAATCGTCTCGTTGGTGAAATAGGAGACCGACTCGAGCCCGGGAATCGGCGGTACGGCCGGCGACGAGCCGGTTGCGATGACGATGCGCCTGGCGCGCACGCGGTGGTCGCCGGCAACCACCTCGCGCCGTCCAGCGAATCGCGCCGGCGCCCGAATCACAGCGACACCAAGGCTTTCGAAGCGTTCTTGCGAATCATGCGGGGCGATGTCGGCAATGACACCATGCACATGATCGTGAACACCGGCAAAATCGACCTCGGGCTCCACTGGCGCGATGCCGAAGGCGGCACCTGCGCGCAGCGCCTGGGCGTGATGGCCGGCGGCGATCAGGGCCTTTGACGGCACGCAGCCGTAATTCAGGCAGTCGCCGCCCATGCGGCCCTTTTCGATCAGGACCGTCCTCGCCCCCATCTGCGCGGCGCCGGCGGCCACCGCCAAGCCACCCGAGCCGGCCCCGATGATGCACAGATCGGCTGTTTGCTCTCGGCTCATGACCAGACCTTTTCGCGATGGACAGGTTGACTGGTTCAAAGGTTCAAGGCGCGCCGGCGGAGGATGGCGCCGCCTTGTTGCCGCGCAGGCGCTGATAAATGACCGGGAGAAGCACCAGAACCGCCAGGGCGATGATCGGGATCAGCACGTCGGGCTCGAAGATGCGATACAGATCGGGGCGCCCACCTTCGGCGAGAACTGCGGAAAGCCCGTTGCCAACGCTGGCATAGACGAAAGTCCCGGGAATAATGCCGATCAGCGTGGCCATGAAATAGGTGGACAGCCGCACGCCGAGAAACGCCGGCGCCAGATTGACCAGAAAGAACGGGAATGCCGGGACCAGGCGCAAAAACAGAAGATAACTGAAGGCGTTTTTCTGAAACCCCGCCTCCATCTTGCGCAGGCCCGGGCCGGCCCGCGCCCGCAGGGCATCGCCCACCGTGGTCTTGGCAATCAGGAACAGGGCGCAAGCTCCGATCGTCGCCCCGATCACCACTACCACGGTGGCCGTCGCCGTACCGAACAGAAAGCCGCCAATGATTGTCATCAGGGCCCCGCCGGGCAGCGAAAAGGCCACCACCACGGCATAGACCAGCATATAGACGAATTTGGCCAGAACACCGTAGTGGGCGGCAAAGGCGACCAGAGCGTCGCGGTTGTCGTGCAAGGCCTCGACCGAAAGATATTCATCCAGGCCGGCGGCAAAGAAGGCAACAAAGCCGGCCAGCAGCACCGCCAGCGGGATGAGCCGGCGCGGGGTCAGCAGCGGTGTCCGTTCGGCGGTTGTCATAAGGGTTTTCTTCATCGCCGGGATATGTCCGTGGCATCATTCAGGGCCCAGTCGTAATCGTACCCTGAAATCTTGCGAAAAGCCTTAAGCCGTTCGGCCAATTCCGGTTCGGCATATTTGATCAGATGAGCAATAACCGCCCGTTCGCTACCGCCAAAATCGGACTGGTACCAGCGATAGAGGCTGGAGACATTCAGTTTGCCGTTCCGAACCGAAACCCCGCGCGGATGGTTGACATAGGCGCGCGCGGCCCGCTCCAGCATCGCGTCCAGTCGGTCGCTTCGAAAGGCCGGCGTGGCCATATCGGGGCAGCCGAGGGCCGCACAATTGACCGCATAGTGAATGCGTGCATCCCGCCAGATCGGGCGCAGAATGCGATGCTCGATGTCATCAAGGCTGAGCGCGACACCCTCGACGCGTACCAGCTTGCGCGACCACGGCCCCTTTGCCAATGGCCCGGCACCGATCTTGCGAATCGATGAAATCGGATAATGATCGAGCACCAGCGCCACTGTCGCCGCATTGTAAAGATTGATCCAGAAGGCCATCTGTTCGGGGCGCGAGAGCTGCGATACCCGCGTCTTCTGCAAGGCGTCGAGATAGCTCCGGAGTCGGGCCCGGTCGGCCTCGCTCACCTCGCCATAGGCGATGCGGGCAATGCCGTCCGCCCCGACATGCCGGTATCTGGCCAGGAAGCGGTCCCAGGCGCTGTGGTCGATGACCCTGGTGGCGGCCGGATCGTGCGCGGTCCAGCGTGCCCAAAGCCGTGCCTTGGGCGCTGCTTCGGCGAAGCCGGCGGCGACCAGCAATGCAGCGATCATTGCCGCGCCGATCAGCGGATAGCGGATGCGAGTCGCGATCATGCACCGGTTCCATTGATTTCGCCTGCGTTTGCGGGCCGAGACCGGCAAACCGGGCGAAGCTCTCCATACTTAACCCTTCGCTGCGCCGTTGTCAGGGCGCGTCACTCAAATGTGATCGACAGCCGGTATCGACAACACCGGATCGTGAAGCCGACTCGAGGGCGATGTCGCCCGACCGTCATCCGCCGCACCGGGCATGCACCACGCATTGACTTCACCGGTCCCAGGCCTTATACAGCGGGCCTTGATTCCCGCTCTACGCATGGGGCCGGGGGCGAAGGAGTTTTCAGGTGAAACGCACATTTCAGCCCAGCGTCATCATACGCAAGCGTCGTCACGGCTTTCGCGCCCGCATGGCCAGCGTCGGCGGGCGCAAGGTTCTGGCACGCCGCCGTGCAAGGGGGCGCAAGCGTCTCTCTGCGTAATCTGAATGGCGCACACAGGCAGGCCGGGTGGTGCCGCGCATGGCACCGGCCCGACTTCGGATAATCGGCCGTTGATGATGGGCAAGCTCAGGAAACGATCGCAGTTTCTAAAGGTCGCGGCCGCCCGCAACTCGTGGGCAGCGCCCGGGCTTGTCCTGCAGGCGCGCCGCGTCGACGCCGGCGTGCTGGCCGGCAACGGCGACTTTCGCGTCGGCTTTACCGCCACCCGCCGGCTCGGCGGAGCGGTCGCCCGCAACCGCGCGAAACGCCGCCTGCGCGAGGTCGCACGAAAGGTGATGCCGGTCCTGGCGGCCCCCTGCCACGACTATGTGATCATCGGACGGCCGGCCACACTGCACCGGTCGTTTGATCTTCTGGAACGCGATCTGAAGACCGCGCTGGCGCGTCTGCGGGTCGCGCGGACGGCGCAATCGTGACTCTGCTTGCACATATCCTGGCCCTGCCTGTGCGGCTTTACCGCTTGGCCATCTCGCCGCTGATGCCACCACGCTGCCGCTATTTGCCGACCTGCTCCGACTATGCCCTCGAGGCCCTGGCCCGGCATGGCGCATGGCGCGGCGGCTGGCTCGCCCTGCGTCGCCTGGCGCGCTGCCATCCCTGGGGCGGGCACGGCTTCGACCCGGTGCCCGAGGGCCGGGATGCCGACCATCACCACGCCCTGTCACAACACCCAACCGGGACGCGGCTGAGATGATGGAGGAGCATAGAAATCTGATCCTCGCGGTGGCCCTGACCTTCATCATTCTGATCGCCTTTCAGTACCTCTATCGGCCACCGCCACCGCCACCGGGAAGCACCGCGCCCGAGGTCGCACAACAGGCCGGGGCGCCGACCCCGTCGCAAGCCGACGTGCCAATACCGACCCCCGGGGCCGGAGCGGCAGGCCCCGCGCAACCGTCCTTGACGCCATCGCCGGCAGCGCCAACGGTGGCGCAGGCCCGCGACAAGGTCCTGACCCGGGTCCGCCGCATCGCCATCGAATCCGACCGGCTGGGCGGTTCGATTGCGGTTCAAGGCCGCCGTCTCGATGATCTGCTTCTTCTCGACTACCGCGAGACCATTGACCCCGACAGCCCGAATATCGTGCTGCTCTCCCCTGCCGGAACGGCCAAGCCCTATTACGCCGAATTCGGCTGGGTGGGTCCGCCCGGCAGCACCATCGCCACCCCCGACGCCAGCACTTCCTGGCAGGTGGAAGGCGGCAAGCTGACACCGGATGAGCCGCTGGTCCTGTCCTGGGACAACGGTCAGGGTCTGCGCTTCGTGCGCACCTATGCGATCGACGAGAACTACATGTTCACGATCACCCAGCGGATCGAGAACCGCGGAGATCAGGTGGTCAAGCTGGCGCCGTTCGGGCTGATTGCGCGCACCGGCACGCCCAAGACCCTGGGCTACGCGCTGCTTCACGAAGGTGCGCTCGGGGCCTTCGAGGGCGCACTTTTCGAGATCAAATACAAGGAGATGCGCAAAAAGAGCCGGGTCGAGAAGACCAGTACGGGCGGCTGGATCGGCTTCACCGACAAATACTGGCTCACTGCCCTGATTCCCGATCAGGACAGTCAGTTCACCGGTCATTTCAACCATCGCGCCGTCAACGGCATCGACAAGTACCAGGTCGATTACCTTCTCGACGTGCGGGCCATTGAACCCGGTGCCGCGACCCAGGTCACCAGTCGCTTCTTCGCCGGCGCCAAGGAAGTCAAGCTGATCGACGGCTATCAGAAGCGCTACAACATCGTCCGTTTCGACCGTGCCATCGACTGGGGCTATCTGTTCTGGCTGACCAAACCGATCTTCCAGTTGCTCGATTTTCTCTATGGTCTGTTCGGCAATTTCGGCGTCGCAATTCTGGTGCTCACCGTGATCATCAAGGCGATTTTCTTCCCGCTCGCCAACAAGTCCTATGTGGCGATGAGCAAGATGAAGCAATTGCAGCCCAAGATGGTCGCCATCCGCGAGACCTACAAGGACGACAAGGTGCGCCAGCAGCAGGAGATCATGGCGCTCTACAAGAAGGAGCAGGTCAACCCGATGGCCGGCTGCCTGCCGGTGGTGATCCAGATCCCGGTGTTCTTCGCGCTCTACAAGGTTCTGTTCGTAACCATCGAGATGCGCCATGCGCCGTTCTTCGGCTGGGTCAGGGACCTGTCCGCCCCGGATGATCTGCTGGTGTTCAACCTGTTCGGGCTCATTCCCTGGGATCCGCCGTCGTTCCTGGCCATCGGCATCTGGCCCCTGGCAATGGGTCTGAGCATGTTCCTGCAACAGAAGCTCAATCCGCAACCCGCCGATGCCATGCAGGCCAAGATGTTCATGTTCATGCCGATCCTGTTCACCTTTCTGCTGGCCAGATTTCCAGTCGGCCTCGTAATCTACTGGACCTGGAACAACCTGCTTTCGATGGCGCAGCAATGGGTGATCATGAAACGCATGGGGGTGGCGACCTGACCGCCGAGGCTGCCTCGGCATTCGCAGCCGAGTCGAAAAGCGAATCCGAAGCCGCTGCCGCCGCTGCCGACGCCGGACGGCGACTGTTTCTCGGTACCTGCACCTTCATCAAAGGGGTGGTCGCGCTCCGTGACCTGCCCGACGCGGACCGGCCGGAAGTGGCTTTCTGCGGGCGCTCCAATGTCGGCAAATCGAGCCTGATCAACGCGCTGACCGGTCGCAAGGCGCTGGCCCGGACCTCGAAAACGCCGGGCCGCACCCAGCAGATCAACTATTTCGATCTCGATGGCGGTTCAGCCGGGCAGCTCTATCTCGTCGATCTGCCGGGATACGGCTACGCGCAGGCCGCGCGCGCCGCGGTGGAGCGCTGGACGCGCCTCATCAAGGCCTATCTGAAGGGCCGCCCGACCTTGCGCCGGGTGTGTCTGCTGATCGATGCCCGGCGTGGGCTTGGCCCGGCCGACCACGAGATCATGGCGATGCTGGACACGGCCGCCGTGTCCTACCAGGCGGTGCTGACCAAGGCCGACAAGCTCAAGGCGGACGCTCTGGAGCGCGTCTGTACCGATCTCGCCGCCGAATTGCGCCGGCATGCCGCAGCGCACCCGCGGCTGATCGTCACCAGCGCCCAGACCGGCCTCGGCATCGACGATCTGCGCGCTGCCCTGGCGACGCTGGCGGCACGGCCCTGATTGCGGTATAAGGCGGCGAATTCAGCCACCGGCGAGAGATCATGACGACAACCACACGATCACCCGCGGACTGGGAGCGCACGGCCCGCACGCTCTCCGAGGCGCTGCCGTATATGCGCAAGCATTCGGGTGCCACCTTTGTCGTCAAATACGGCGGCCACGCCATGGGGGATGCGGCGCTCAGCCAGGGGTTCGCCCGCGACATCGTGCTGCTCAAGCAGGTCGGCATCAACCCGATCGTGGTCCACGGCGGCGGTCCCCAGATCGCCGAGATGCTGGCGCGCCTCAAGATCAAGAGTTCGTTCGTCGACGGCCTTCGGGTCACCGACCGCGACACCCTGGAGATCGTCGAGATGGTGCTCTCGGGCTCGATCAACAAGCAGATCGCCGACGACATCAACCGCGCCGGCGGCCGGGCGATGGGCATTTCCGGCAAGGATTGCCGGCTGGTGATCGCCCGCAAGCTGCGGCGCACCCGGCGCGACCCTGATTCCAATATCGAGAAGATTCTCGATCTCGGCTTCGTCGGCGAGCCCATCGCCATCGACCCCGAGGTGCTGGAAATGATGACCGGGTCCGAGGTCATCCCGGTGATCGCGCCGATCGGGGTCGGCGAAAACGGCACCACCTATAATATCAACGCCGACACCATGGCCGGCGGCATCGCGGCGGCCGTCGAGGCCCGGCGCCTGTTGCTGCTGACCGACGTGCCGGGCGTGCTCGACGCCAATGGCGAGGTCATCGCCCGGGCGAGCGTCGATGACATGCGGGCGCGCATCGACGACGGCACGATCACCGGCGGCATGATCCCCAAGGTCACGACCTGCATCGAAGCGGTCGAAAACGGTGTCGCCGCGGCGGTCATCCTCGATGGCCGGCTCGAACACGCGCTGCTGCTCGAGGCCTTCACCGAAGCCGGCGTCGGCACCCTGATCGAGGCCGCCTGAGACCCGCTGCAAGCATTGGTGCCGCCGATCAGCTCAGGAACGGCGACAGGCTTTCGGCCATTTCCTCCGGCGTAAACGGATAATCGACGCCGTTGCGGGCATTGACCAGCTTGTCCGGGGGCACGCGCGCAAGCTCGCGCTGGAGGCGCAGGGCGGTGCGCATGGCCAGGCCCGCCTTCCAGGTCAGTGCGGTGATCACGACGCCGTTCTTGGTATCGAGGATGGTGGTCACCAATTCGGCCTCGATGCGGGCGAGGCGGGCCAGCGCCAGGATCACGAAGCGCCGGCGCTTCTGATCCAGGGCCTCGCCGAGGGCCGTATCGTCGAGCGCCCCGGCGTCAAACAGCTCGGCGATTTCCTTGCGCGGGTCGGCGTGATCCGGGTCTGGCTCGGCCACCGGTTCGCTGGCGATCCGCTCGCGTACCTTTTTCAGCAACTCGTCGGCAAAGTCGTCCTCGATCCCGTGGCGCTCGATCATCACGTTGACCAGGGACGAGGCGACAAATCCGGCGATCCGGCGCATCGCCCGGATCGAAAGCTCGGGCCGCATCACCATCGGCTGGTGCCAGGCTTCGATCTCTTCCGCCTGGTCGATGATCCGGTCGAGCGTTTCCTCGCGGATCTGGGCGCTCGGGTTGGCCAGCAGGGCGGCCACCGCCGGAACATCCAGTGTCGAGGCGATCGCATCTGAGACGTCCTCGCTGACCTGCGCGCGACGCGAGATCGCCTCCAGCGCCCCGGACACGGTTGTGCCGGCAATGATCTCGCGCAGGTCATCGTCGTTGAGCAGCGGCGAATACTCGAGGATCGGGGCGCAGACCACCAGTTCCACGTCCTGGGCCAGTTGCTTGACCAGGTGATGCGGCACATTGCGCGCCTGCTTGATCTCTTCGGCGATGATCTGGCGTACCCGCGGCAACTGATCGGCGGCGAGCCGTTCGAGCAGCGCGATCATTTCCTCGCGCAGGCGGGTTCGCGTCCCGGGATCGAGATCGGGCAGCAGGCGCGAGATCTTGCGGGCCAGCTCGCAGCGTACCTCGTCATCGCTGTCGCCGACAAGCAGGGCGTCGGCCTTGACCGGGGTGCTGGGATTGGCGGCGATCGACCGGCGGATCTCCGGCGACTCATCGCGCGCCAGATAGTAGAGAATCTCGGGCCGCACGTCCTCGCGCTTGGCCAGCGCCGCCTTGATCTCGGGCTCCTCGCGCGCGAGATAGTCGCGGGCCTCCTCATAGGTCAGCTCATCCGGGAGCTGCGTCTCCTTGTGCAAGGCCTTTTTCAACTTCTCCAGCATATCCCCCTCGTCAATTACAGCCGCGCAACGCCATAGGTGGCGCGGCCCCGTTTCTTGGCGTCATACATGGCCTGATCGGCGGCTTCGATCAGTTGGTCGAGCGTGTGCCGGGATTGGCCATCGACGGCGATCCCGATCGACATGGATAACGGCGGCTCGGTCTCGCCGGCCAGCTTGCGCAGTTCCGGACAGGCGCCGAGCAGATCCTCGGCCACCGCAATCGCCTGCGCCTCGTCGGCGCCCCCCAGCCACAGAACGAACTCGTCGCCGCCCAGCCGGGCGCCAACGTCGTGCTCGCCAAGGCGCGCCCGCAGCGCATCGCCCAGAGTCGCCAGGATACGGTCGCCGCGTCGATGGCCGTAGCGGTCGTTGATCTGCTTGAAATGGTCGAGATCGACATAAAGCAGCGCGCTCGGCACCGCCGCCGCATGCCGGCGCGCCAGGGCGGCACCGGCCAGATCGACGAAGGTGCGGCGGTTAAAGAGACCGGTCAGCGGATCGACCTGGGAGAGATATTCCAGCTCCTTCTGGCGGGCGATCTGCTCCATGGCGATGCCGAGCTGATCGGCAACTCCGGCCAGCAGCGCATGATCGTCTTCGGAAAATGGCGGCTGGTCGGGGGTGCGCACCAGGGCGATGGCGCCGTTGACCTGGCCGTGGTGCTGCGAGAGGGCGAGAAGCGCGTCGCCTGCTGCCGTTTCAAGCGGCACCGGCGAGTCCGGTGCCAGCGCATCCGCCGCCAGACCTTCGATCCGGACCTCGACCTCGGCCAGAGCCGCCTGTGCGCCGTCAGCGTCGTCGGGATAGGTGGCGGCCGGGACGAAATCGGCGCCGTCGCGCCGCCACACCCGGCAGATTTGCGCCTGCGCTGCGCGTGCCGTTTCCCGAGTGGCCGCGCCGAGCATCTCATCCGTGTCCACCTGATCGCGGATCGACGAGACGATCCGGCCCAGCAGACGCTCACGTGCCCGTGCCCGCTTCAGCGCCGCATCGCGGGCCCGGGCTTGCGTGACGTCGCGCCCGACGCCGCGGGCCCCCGTCCAGACGCCGGTCTCATCGACGATCGGCACCGCCGAGATCAACATGCACACGGCCGAACCATCCTTGGCCGTCAGCCAGACTTCAACCTCGTCGACGGCCTCGCGGGCCGCAAACGGCAGCGGTTCCGGCGCGGCATGATCGGCGCTGACCAGAGCCGCAGCCGGCCGCGCCAGAAGCTCGACCGCGGTGAACCCCAACGCCCCCTTGGGCGAGACATAGCGAAACTGCCCCTGATCGTCGGTCTCCCAGGTGAAATCGGTGGAACAGTCGACCAGGTCCTTGAAACGTTTGCGCGAGTCAATCAGGGCCGTCGTCAGATTGGTCTCGAAGGTGAGGTCCTGGCACAGCACCAGCACACACGGCCCCGGCGCTGCCTCCATTGAGGCGGTCGGCAGAACGACGGCACGATAGCTGCGCGCCGCATCGCCCTTGCCCATCTGCACCGGTTCGGCCGCCGGCAGGCCGCGTGCGGCGCAGCGTTCGATCGCTGTACGCAGGCGAGCAAAGGCGGGCTCGCGCAGGCCGCGGGCAAGGCCGGCGCCATCGCGATTGGCATGGACCAGGGTGGTGCCGCCGGTCACGATGAAGGCAGGACCGGGAAAACGATCGACGATCGCCGCCGGCTCGGCCGTCGAGCGGGCGGTATCGGCAGCCGCAGCATCTGTGGTGGTGAGAGCCCGGCGCATCGTCATCATCCGAATAGCTGCACGCGGCAAAGGCCGCAGGCCCCGGAAATGGGGGTGCCGACAGGCTATCATCCTGATATTAATGCGCCATTAAGCGCCGGCCCTGGCCCTCGATGAGCCCAAGCAAACCGTGATGCCGCAAGTTGCCGATCCCGACCTGATCGATGCCTGGATCTTCGATCTCGACAACACGCTCTATCCGGCCGACTGCCGGCTGTTCGAGCAGGTCAGCGGGCGCATGAGCCGGTTCGTCGCCGACCATCTGGGCCTCGATCTGGCGCAGGCGCGAGCGGTTCAAAAACGTCTGTTCCACACCTATGGCACGACGCTTCGGGGCCTGATGACCGAATACGGCGTCGAGCCGGAGGCGTTTCTCGCCTTCGTGCACGACATCGATCTGTCGGTGCTGAGGCCGGACCCCGATCTGGCCGCCGTTCTGGCCGATCTGCCCGGCCGCAAGTTCGTCTATACCAATGCCGATGGCGGCTATGCGGCCCGCATCCTCGATCGCCTGGGGCTGGCGGCGCGGTTCGATGGCGTCTTCGACATCCAGGCCGCCGACTATGTGCCGAAGCCCGAGCCGCGCGCGTTTGATCGCCTGATCGCAGCGCTCGACATCACGCCGACGCGCACCGTCATGATCGAGGACATCGCCCGCAATCTCGTGCCCGCAGCCCAACGCGGCATGACCACGGTGTGGGTGCCGACCGGCAATGACTGGGCCCGGGAAGGGTCCGGGGACGGCCATATCGACCACATTGCCGATGACCTGGCGACCTGGCTCGGCCAATGGCCGGACGTGGCCGGCCGGCCAGCGCACCGCAGTTGACAGCCCGGGTTCGGCGGCTATTGTCTGGCGCGAACCCTTTTGTTTCTGGCCTTGAGCGGTAGCCGCCAATGGATTTCGCAAGCCACCAAGCCACCATCGAAGCCGCCTGGAAGGAGCGCGACTCCCTGGGCCCGGCGACCGGCGGCGCGGTGCGCGAAGCGGTGGACGCGGTTCTCCAAGCCCTGGATGACGGTCGCCTGCGCGTGGCCGAGAAGGTCGATGGCAACTGGCAGGTTCGGACCTGGTTGAAACAGGCGATTCTTTTGTACTTTCGCCTGACCGAGAGCCGGCTGATCGCCGGCGGCCCGGACGGGGCGACGTGGTTCGACAAGGTGCCGCTCAAATGCGCCGGCTGGGACGAGGCGCGCTTTCGCGCCGCCGGCTTTCGCGCCGTGCCGGGTTCGCTGGTCCGCTATGGCGCCCATGTCGCACCCGGTGCGGTTCTGATGCCGAGTTTCGTCAACATCGGCGCCTACGTCGGGGCGCGGACCATGGTCGATACCTGGGCAACCGTCGGATCCTGCGCCCAGATCGGCGCCGACTGCCATATTTCGGGCGGTGCCGGCATCGGCGGCGTCCTGGAGCCGGTTCAGGCCGCACCGGTGATCATCGAGGACAACTGTTTCATCGGCGCCCGTTCGGAAGTCGCTGAAGGGGTGATCGTCGAGGAAGGTGCGGTGCTGGCCATGGGCGTCTACCTGGGCGCCTCCACCAAGATCATCGATCGCGAGACCGGCGACGTGCTGCGCGGCCGGGTGCCGGCGTACTCGGTGGTGGTGCCGGGCACCATCGATGGCGAGCCAAGAGCCGACGGCGTCAGTGCCAGTCTCTATGCGGCGGTGATCGTCAAGCGGGTGGATGCCCGTACCCGGGCCAAGGTCTCGCCCAACGACCTTCTGCGCGACTAGCATGGCGGCGCGGCCGGACGTTACCGAACTGGCCCGGGCACTGGTCCGCGTGCCCAGCATCACGCCGGATTGCGGCCCGGCGCTGGATGTGCTGGCCAACACCCTCGACGACCTGGGCTTTGCCTGCCATCGCCTGACCTTTGCCGAGGACGGCACGGCACCGGTCGACAACCTGTTCGCGCGCTTTGGCGAGGGAGCCCCGCATTTCTGCTTCGCCGGCCATATCGACGTCGTGCCGGTGGGCGATGCGACCGCCTGGAGCGTCGATCCCTTTGCCGGCGAGATCATCGACGACCGCCTGTTCGGGCGTGGCGCCAGCGATATGAAAGGTGCGATTGCCGCCTTCATCACGGCGACGGCGCAGGCGTTCGAAGACAGCGCACACCCCGGCTCGATCAGCCTGCTGATCACCGGTGACGAGGAAGGCCCGGCGGTCAACGGCACCGTCAAGGTGCTCGAATGGATGGCCGGTGAAGGCCATATCCCGGATGCCTGCCTGGTTGGCGAGCCGACCAATCCGCACCGTTTGGGCGAAATGATGAAAATCGGCCGGCGCGGCAGCCTCAACTGCCGGCTTACCGTGTTCGGCGCCCAGGGCCATGTCGCCTACCCGGGCCTGGCCGACAATCCGGTGACCCGGCTGATCGCCATGCTGGGGCGCATCAGCGAGGCCGAGCTCGACGAGGGCACCGAATATTTCCACGCCTCGCGGCTCGAGATCACCTCGGTCGACGTCGGCAATCCGTCGCACAACGTCATCCCGGCGCGGGCCGAGGCGCGCTTCAACATCCGCTTCAACGACCGCCATACGCCGGACTCCCTGATCGGCTGGCTGCACGAGCAGTTCTCCCAGATCGGCGGCGGTTACGAGCTCGATGCCCGGGCCACCGGCGATGCCTTTGTCTCGCCGCCGGGGCCGCTGATCGACATCGTCTCGGCGGCCGTCGAAGAGGTCACCGGGCGCGTGCCCGAGCGCAGCACCTCGGGCGGCACCTCGGATGCCCGCTACATCAAGGACTACTGCCCGGTGGCCGAGTTCGGGCTCACCGGTCAGAGCATGCACAAGGTCGACGAATGGGTGGCCTTGGCCGATCTCGAGGCGCTTGCCCGCATCTACCGCGGTGTGCTGGCGCGCGCCGCCCAGGGCCTTTGATGACCGGAGCATCCGGCGCCGGGCCGGCGGCCATCGCGCGGTATGTGGCGGGCTCGGTCGCGGGCGCCGTTTCCCTGATCGTCGATCGGCAGGCGGCGCTGGCCCGCTTTGATCTCAGCATCGCCGGTTTCTGGCGCTCGTTTGGCGCCGCGCTCCTCGTGTTGCCGGTTTACGGCCTGGCGCTGGCCGCCTCGGGACGCTCCCTGGGGAGCACCGGGATCGCCGGCGCGCTCATGATCTACGGGCTCAACTGGGTGGCCTTTCCGATCGTCATGCTGGCGGTCGTCAAGCTCCTGGATCTGGGCGAGCACTACGTCCGCTACATCATCGTCTACAACTGGGCCCGGGTGATCATCGCCGCCGTGCAGCTGCCGCTGCGCCTGGTGGTGGCCGGTGGCGTGCTGGGTGATGCGGCGTTCGTGGTGATCGCCACCGTGGTGACAGCGGCGGTTCTGGTCTATCAGTGGCGGATCGCCCGCATCGCCTTGCAAGCCGGCTGGGGCGCAGCGGTCGGGATCGTCGTCCTCGATCTGGTGCTTGGCGATCTCATCGCCGCCGCCGGGCTGGCGCTTCTCGGCAGCGAGCTGCCGGCCGCGCCCGGCCTTTCTCAATAGTCGACGCGGACCAGATAGAGACCGTGGGGCGGCGCATTGAGCCCCAGGGCGCGGCGGTCCCGGGCCTCGAGCGCGCGGGCGACATCATCGGCAGTCCATCGCCCCTCGCCCACCAGTTTGAGCGTGCCGACCATCGAGCGCACCTGATGATGCAGGAATGAGCGCGCCCGCGCATGCACCCGGATCTCTTCGCCGGTACGCACGACATCAAGGCGATCGAGGGTCTTGACCGGCGATTTCGCCTGGCAGCGGCTGGAGCGGAAGGTGGTGAAGTCGTGGCGCCCGACAAGAAGTCGGGCCGCCGCCTGCATCGCCCCGTCATCGAGGGGCCGAGGCACATGCCAGGCGCGGCCCCGCTCGAGCGTCAGTGGCGGACGGCGATTGATGATGCGGTAGAGGTATTCGCGGGCCCTGGCATCGAAGCGGGCGTGAAAATCATCGCTCACGCGTTCGACCGAGAGCACCGCCGCGGCATGCGGGCGCAGATGGAAATTGAGCGCGTCGCGCACGGTATCTTCCGGATGCGCGCGTGCCAGATCGACATGCGCCACCTGGCCCAGCGCGTGAACGCCGGCATCCGTGCGCCCGGCCGCGGTCACCCGCACCTGCTGCCCGCAAAAGCGGACAATCGCCTCTTCGACCACCTGCTGGACGGACAGGCCATTGTCCTGATGCTGCCAGCCGACAAAGGCGGTGCCGTCATATTCCAGGATCAGGCGATAGCGCGGCATCGCGGGGCCGTCAGCCAAGCCGGGTGCCGGCGGCAAGGGGAAGGCCGCGCAACAGTTCATCAACGCTGATCACGCGCCGGCCGGCCCGTTGCACCCGGATGGGACGCACGGCGCCGCGCCCGCAAGCCACGGTCAGGCGATCATCGAGCACCTCGCCGGGCGCGCCGGCGGGCGCATCACCGATGATTTCGGCCGCCCAGACCTTGATGCGCAGGCCGTCGACCTCGAACCAGGCGCCCGGTGCCGGGTTGAAGGCGCGGATCTGACGCTCGATCTCGGCGGCGTCGCGGCGCCAGTCGATGCGCGCCTCCGCCTTGTCGATCTTGTCCGCGTAGGTCGCCCCCTTGTCCGTCTGCGGGCGCGGGCGCAGGCGCCCGGCGGCATAGCCGTCCAGGGCCTCCAACATCGCCTGCGCGCCAAGCTGCGCCAACTCGTCGTGCAGGCTGCCGGCGGTGGCGTTCGCCGCAATCGGGTGTTCGCGGGCCAGCAGGATGGGCCCCGAATCGAGGCCTTCGTCGACCAGCATGACGGTCACCCCGGTGACCGCGTCGCCAGCCAGCAGGGCGCGCTGAATGGGCGCCGCGCCGCGCCAGCGCGGCAACAGCGAGGGATGGAGATTGAGGCAGCCGAGCCGCGGCCCGGCAAAAACCGCCTGTGGCAGGATCAGGCCGTAGGCGACGACCACCCCGGCATCGACGTTGAGCGCGGCAAACGCCTTCTGCTCCTCCGCTGAACGCAGCGACCTGGGCGTGCGCACCGCCAGACCATGGGCTTCAGCCCAGCTCTGCACCGGCGTCGGGCGCGGATGCTGGCCACGACCGGCCGGGCGCGGCGGGCGCGTATAGACGGCCGTCACCTCGTGCCCGGACGCCACCAGCGCCGCCAGGGTCGGCACGGCGAATTCGGCCGAGCCTAGAAATGCGAGCCGCAGACGGGGCATGGTTCCTGGCCTTTCGGGCGCTCAGCCCACAGCTTCCAGCTTGCGGGCCTTGATCAGCTTGCGGACGATCATGTTGCGCCTGATGGCCGACAAGTGATCGATGAACAGAATGCCCTCAAGATGGTCCATCTCGTGCTGGATGCAGGTCGACAGAAGGCCCTTGGCGTGGATCTCCTGCGCCTTGCCGTCATAATCGATATAGCGGATGCGGGCCTCGGCCGGGCGTTCGACCTCGGCATACTGGTCGGGCAGGGACAGACAGCCTTCTTCACAGCGGATGGACTCGTCGCCGGTCCAGACGATCTCCGGGTTGATCAGGAACAGCGGCGCCGGCGCCTCGTCCTTGGCCGAGATATCGACGACGATGGCCCGCTTCGGCACGCCCACCTGAACCGCAGCGAGGCCGATGCCGGGGGCCGCATACATGGTCTCCAGCATGTCGTCGAGCAGCCGGCGCAAAGCGTCGTCGACCGTCTCGACCGGGCTCGAGACCTGCTTCAGGCGGGCATCCGGAACCGTGATGATCGGCAGAACGGCCATCGTTACAACACACCCTCGTCGCCGGGCCCGGGGATCGAATTAAAGCCTCACGCAGACCCGCCTGTTAGGTAATACGGGCCCGCATGGGCGTCAAGCGCGAGTGCCCTTTCCCGAAACCTGCGCAACGGCCAGGCAGGGCAAGATCGAACATACACCAGATGGGGGTTTCCAACCGTCTGGGCATCATACATAAAGGAGCCATAAAAGCGGACATCAAAGAGGCTGTATGAAGACTATGAACACGAATAACAATGTGATATATATATCTTTATGGCTGGAAACGAAGCGGACATAAAAGCGGACATTTCAGCGGCCATGGATATGGAAGATCGGGGCGAATCGGTCGGTTTGATGGAGCCCCTGCTTGTCGCAGAGGGGTCAAAATATCGCACCGGCCTGACTGACCTGGCCGTGGAGCTTGCCGCCCGCTCGGCAGGATTCCACCGCAGCTTGCCGAAAGGCGTGCTTGCTGCCCTTACCGATCTCGTCCGGGCGATGAACTGCTATTACAGCAACCTGATAGAGGGCCACGATACCCACCCGGTCGATATCGAGCGCGCACTCAAGGGTGACTACAGCACCGACGTCGAAAAACGCAATCTCCAGCTCGAAGCCAAGGCCCATATCAAGGTCCAGCAATGGATCGATGAGGGAGGACTGCGCAGTCGGGAAACCACAGTGGACGGGATTTGCGAAATCCATCGCCGCTTCTGTCAAGAGCTGCCCGAAGAATTGCTCTTGATAGACGACCCGGACACAGGCGAGCGGATCAAGCTCGTTCCCGGTGCTTTGCGCCACCGCGATGTCGAGGTGGGACGCCATATCCCGGTCAGTCCCGGTGCCGTGCCACGCTTCCTTGAGCGCTTTGAGACCGTCTATGCCAGGCTTGGCAAGACCGACACCATCCTGGCCGCCGCGGCCGCCCACCATCGCCTGCTGTGGATTCATCCCTTTCTTGACGGCAACGGCCGCGTCGCTCGTCTGATGTCCCATGCGATGCTGCTGGACGTTCTGGATACAGGCGGGGTCTGGTCGATTGCCAGGGGCCTTGCGCGCAATGAAAGCACATACAAAAGCCACCTCATGGCCTGCGACACGGAGCGCCGCAACGATCTCGATGGAAGAGGCCACCTGAGCGAGGAAGCGCTGGCCGCCTTCACAAGGTTCTTCCTGGAAACCTGTATCGACCAGGTGGATTTCATGGAAAGGCTCGTCCAGCCCGACCGGCTGCGCCATCGCATCCTGATCTGGACCGAAGAGGAGATACGCGCCGACGCCCTGCCGCCGAAATCAGGTGCCGTTCTCGAAGCCGTCCTCTATCGCGGTGAATTGCCCCGAGGCGAAGTCGCCGCACTGCTCGGCACAAGCGACCGTCACGCCCGGCGCATCACATCGGCCCTGTTAGAGCGCGGGGTGCTCGTGTCGGAAAGCTCGCGCGCCCCGCTGCGCCTTGCCTTTCCGGCAAAGCTGGCCTCACGCTGGATGCCGGGGCTGTTTCCGGAGAAAGCTCCGGGCCGCAATTTCGGCTGAAGCGGCGCCGTCAGGAAACAACCAATTCCACTTAACGACGCCGCCGCCGTTCGCGCGTCGCCGGCGTCTTGCGTCGTGGTGCGCGATGAAACGGCTCCAGCTGCTTGACCAGCGCCCGCACGTCCTTCGGCGAGCGGCTATCGAGCGCCGCCAGGATCTGTTCGCCCACCGCCGCCACCCGGCGCTCGAACGCATCACGCGGCGCAAGACGCTGCGCCTCCTCGAGCAGGGTGCGGGCGCGGGCCGCATATTTTTTCGGGCGTGTGCGCAGCAAGGCCTTGGCAAATTCCACCCGTGCCACCGGATTGTCCGGCAGAAGCGCAAGGGCGCGCTCGAAATTGGCGATCGCCTGGCCCAATGAGGCGCCATAGAGCGTACGGGCCAGGACCGGACCGCCCGAAGCCACGACCTCGGCATGCCAGCCACCCAGTGTGAGAAAAACCCAGCCGGACGCGGGCGCCAGCGCCAGGGCCCGCTTCAACAATTTCGCCGCTTCCGAGCCGCGATGGCGAAAATGCGCCGTCACCGCCCCTTCGAGCCGCGCCCGATAGCCGAGCGCAATGACCAGATGGAGCATCGCCTCGACATTGTTCGGGTCCTGCTCCAGCGCCCTGCGGGCCAGCGCCTCAGCCGCTTCGAGACGCGCCGGTTTCTCGGCCTCCGGCGCCCCGTAGGCGGCATAGGCGAGCATCGCCCGGGCAGCCAGCGCCAGCCCTGTTGCCGTGCCGGTGCGCGCACCGGTTTCGGCCGCCTCGAGAAACGCACCTTCGCTATAGAGCGTCTGGGCGTGCGCCAGATCGCCGCCACCGGCCACGACCGGTGTCGGAATGAAACCAGCCATCACCGCCAGGACAACCGCAAACCGGATCATGATCCGGCGCGCCCGGCGATGAAGAACGATTTTTCCAGCAGGTCCGGATCGTCGAAATGGCGCCGCCCGACAAAGGCGGTGGCGTGGGTCCCCCACTGGCGCATGGCGCCGGCGCTCCTGATCCCCATCGGCCACAGCAGGAAGCGCTCCAGCCGGGCGCTTCCCGCCACCAGGCCATCGGGGCGGAACAGGCTGCGCCGGCCGCCCGCGGGCAGCGCCAGGCTGCGCAGGCGATCATAATCGGTGAGCGTATAGACGATCCGGTCAGGCGACGCGAGTTCAGACCGCCCGTCCTTCCAGACGCCGAGGTTGCGAATGTAATGACTGCCGGCAGTGAGCCGAATGATCACGCGCTCACCAGGCTTGACCTCCGGCGCGGCCCGCGGCGCGGTGACCCCGTCCTCGCTGTTCACGCCGGCGGCCTCGGGCCGGATCGCAAGGTCATCCCGGGGGAAAAACAGGTGATAGCAGCCGCACTGATGGACACTGTCGTAAAGCAGCACCCGGCCGTCCGCATCCAGGGTGACCCGCCAGATGACCCCATCGAAGCGTCCGCCCAGCAGATCGAGCCGGCCGCGCTTGGGCCGGGCCGGAAACCACACCGCATAGCTGAGCTGCAGGAGGATGCGCCCTTGCCAGCGCATATGCGAGACCACGGTATAGACTTCCGGCCGCGTGGTATCGACATAAGCGCGATCCTCACGCGCCCAGGCTGGCGCGCCGATGCGGTCATCATCGCTTTGCGTCTCGACCTGCCAGACCGGGGCAAAGGCGGCGAGCAGGCGCTGAAGGTCCCGGCCCTCGGGCTCGGGGATGGCCAGCGGATTGTCTGCGGAGCGGGCAAGGATGACCGCGACTTGCGCCGGTGTGAGCGGCGCTGATCGAGCCTCAGGCACATAGGTCATCAGCTCACCGGCGACTTCGAGTTGGTCCAGCGGCGTGTTGAAATCGGTGAGCGTCTTGCGCTTCCAGCGCCGGTAGCCGGCCGAGACCGGAATCGCCGTGAATGCATAAAGCCCGAAGAAGCGGTTCCAGTCGTGGTAATGATCGGGCGGGCGCACGGCAGACAGCAGTCGCTCGAGCGTTTCTGCATCCTCGAGATCGGCCGCCATCAGGCGCGCGCCGCAGCGCTCAACGACCTTTTCCGCATCCGCCGAAAGCTGGCCTTCAAGCCGGGCACGCGCCGGCCCCGGAAGATTGGCGAGCTCGATCCTGCGCGCCCGCAGATCGAACCGGTACAGGCGCGCCATCCAGGCGGCAAGTTGCGCCCGATTGCTGATGGTCCGGCCAAAGCTGGCAAGAAACCGATTGGTTCGCAAATAGGGAAAGCCCGCAACCGCGCGCCCGGCGGCATCGCGCACATGCACCTCGCGGACTGTCTGATCGATGAGTCGCAGCTTGTTCGCACAGGCGCGAATGTCGGGCGCGGCGGACGCAAAGCGCGCCGGCTCGGGGCGCACGCCGGCGCAGCCGGCCACTGCCAGCCCCAGCAGAACAGCAAGAAACGCGGTGCGCCTGCAACCTGTCACGGGGGACGACCCCATATTGATTCGGCCAAGGCCGTTTTGTCGTCAGTCTACACCAGAGCAAGGCCAGGGCGCCATGCGCCCCGTGCAAGTCGGCAGCATTGGCCGTGTCAGACGGTTTCTTGATCCACAGCCCCGAGGTCTTCACCGGCCAGTGCCCGGTCGATCAGCGCCACCGTTTCGCGCAGACCGTAAAGGGCGA
>CAZZKF010000026.1:0-32800 GCA_964654995.1 uncultured Alphaproteobacteria bacterium
TCGGCCTGCCGCATTACGTCGTCGGCCGGCTGGTCAGGCGCCGCCTCGACAAATTCACCAAGCTGTTCCCCGAGGCCATCGACCTGATTGTCCGGGGCCTGCGCTCGGGTCTGCCGATCACCGAATCGATGAGCTCGGTGTCTCAGGAGATCGAGGACCCGGTGGGCATCGAGTTCCGCCGCATCATCGACGCCATCAAGCTCGGCCAGGACCCCGATGAGGCGCTGGAGGAAACCGCCGAGCGTCTGGATACGCCGGATTTCCGGTTTTTCATCATCAGCCTGTCGATCCAGCGCGAGACCGGCGGCAATCTTGCCGAGACCCTCGAGAATCTGGCCGACATCCTGCGCCGGCGCCAGCAGATGAAGCTCAAGATCAAGGCCATGTCGTCCGAGGCCCGGGCCAGCGCCATCATCATCGGCGCGCTGCCCTTCATCATGCTCGGCATCCTGCTGCTGATCAATTACGACTATGTCAGCGCCCTGTTCACCGATCCCCGCGGCATGGTGATGTCGGGCTTCGGCCTGCTGCTCATGGGTACCGGCGCCGCCGTCATCTCCAAGATGGTGAGGTTCGAGATCTGATCATGGGAACGATGTTGCCATTCGGACTGGATGCCGAGACCGTGATCACCGTGATGGCGGCGATTGCCGCTTTTGTCACCGTCGTGGCGGTGTGGAACACGGCCGTCGTGCGTGATCCCATGCGCGGCCGGCTGCGCAATCTCGAGACCCGGCGCGAGGCCCTGAAAAGCGGCTACATCGCACCCCGGCGGCGCAAGAACTCGGCGCGTCAGATGACCAGCGTCGGCATCATGCGCACCATCGTCGACAAGTTCGAGCTGGTGCGCTCCGCCCAGGGTCGCAAGACTGCCGACCGGCTGGCCCAGGCCGGCTGGCGGTCGAAGGACGCGGTGGTCGTCTTCCTGTTCTTCAAGCTGGTGATGCCGGTCGCCACCGGCGTCGTCATGGTGGTTCTGATGTACGGCATCGGCGTCACCCGGCTCGATGGCCTGATGCGGTTTCTGGTCACCATGGGCACCATTTTCGCGGCCCTCATGGCGCCCGATATTTTTGTCAGGAATGTGGTCACCAAACGCTATGACGCCTTGCGCAAGGCGATGCCGGATGCCCTCGATCTGCTGGTCATTTGTGCCGAAGCCGGGCTGACGCTCGATGCAGCGCTCAACCGGGTGGCGCGCGAGATGGCGCTCTCCTTCCCAGAAATCGCCGACGAATTCGGGCTCACCGCGGTCGAGCTGGGCTTTCTTCCCGATCGCCGTCAGGCCCTCGAAAATCTCGCCAAGCGGGCCGACATTCCGCCGGTGCGCAGCGTCGTGGCGACATTGAGCCAGACCGAGCGCTATGGCACGCCGCTCTCCCAGTCCCTGCGCGTGCTGGCCAGCGAATTTCGCACCGAACGCCTGCTCAAGGCCGAGGAAAAGGCCGCACGCCTGCCGGCGACGCTGACCGTGCCGCTGATCATCTTCATTCTGCCGGCGCTGTTCGTGGTCCTCATCGGCCCCGCCGTGCTCGGCATTCTCGACCAGTTCTCGAAACTGTAGGACGCGGCTGCGCTCAGCCGATCACGCCGGCTTCGCGCAGGCTGGCCAGCTCAGCCTCGCTCAAATCCAAAAGCTCGCCCAGCACCGCATCGGTGTGCTGGCCCAACAGCGGCGGCGGATGGTCGAAATCACACGGCGTCGCCGAAAACCGCAAGGGAGAGACCACCTGATCGAGTTGGCCGGCCAGGGGGTGCGGCAGGTTGCGGTGCAGCTCGCGGTGCCGGATCTGCGGGTCGGCAAACACCTCATCCAGCCGGTTGACCGGCCCGCAAGGCACACCCGCCTGATCGAAGGCCGCGATCCAGTGGGCGCTGGGTTGCGCCGCGATCACCGGCACGATCCGCTCGATCAGTTCGTCGCGGTTGCGCACCCGTGCGGCGTTGGTGGCAAAGCGGGCATCCTCGGCCAGACCGTCGAGGCCGGTGACGGTGCAGAAGCGTTTGAACTGGCCGTCGTTGCCGACCCCGATCACCAGATGGCCGTCGCTGCTCCTGAACACCTGATAGGGCACGATGTTGGCATGCGCGTTGCCCTGGCGCTCCGGCACCCGGCCCGAGACGAAATAGTTCATGTGCTGGGTGGCGAGCGTTGCGACCAGGGAATCGAGCAGCGCCAGATCGATGTACTGGCCTTCGCCGGTGCGCTCCCGGTGGGCGAGCGCGGCCAGAATGCCGACGCTGGCGTACATGCCGGTGAACAGATCGGCGACCGCCACGCCGACCTTCTGCGGCCCGCCGCCGGGGCGGTCGTCGCGCTCGCCGGTGACACTCATCAATCCGCCCATCGCCTGGATGATGAAATCATAGCCGGGCCGCTCACGCAGCGGCCCGGTCTGGCCGAAGCCGGTGATCGAGCAATAGACCAGGCCGGGATTGACCGCCTTGAGATCCTCGTAGGCCAGGCGATAGCGGGCCAGGGCACCGACCTTGAAATTCTCGATCACCACATCGCTGAGTGCGGCCAGGCGGCGGATCAGGTCGCCGCCCTCGGGTGTCGAGAAATCCACTGCCACCGATTTCTTGGCCCGGTTGGTGGCCAGATAGTAGGCGGCCTCGCGGGTCTCGTTTCCGGCCTCGTCCTTGAGGAACGGCGGACCCCAGCTCCGCGTATCATCGCCGGTGCCCGGGCGTTCGATCTTGATCACCTCGGCGCCGAGATCGCCGAGCAACTGACTGGCCCAGGGCCCGGCCAGCACCCGGCTCAGATCGAGCACCCGGATATGGCTGAGCGGCCCGCTCACGGCTCAGGTGCGTCCGACAGGGCCGCCGCCGACATGGGGCCTGGCGTGTCCACCCATGGAGCCCGCGGCCGGGATCAGGAAAAGGCCTGAATGCCGGTCTGGGCGCGGCCCAGGATCAGGGCGTGGATGTCGTGGGTGCCCTCGTAGGTGTTGACGGTCTCGAGGTTCACCAGGTGGCGAATCACGTGGTACTCGTCAACGATGCCGTTGCCGCCGTGCATGTCGCGGGCCAGGCGGGCGATATCCAGCGCCTTGCCGCAGGAATTGCGCTTGATCAGGCTGACCGCTTCGGGCGCCAGCTTGCCTTCGTCCATCAACCGGCCGGCGCGCAGGCAGGCCTGAAGGCCGATCGAGATTTCCGTCTGCATGTCGGCGAGCTTTTTCTGGATGAGCTGGTTGGCGGCCAGCGGCCGGCCGAACTGGCTGCGCTCGAGCGTGTAGTCGCGGGCCGCGTGCCAGCAGAACTCGGCGGCGCCCAGCGCCCCCCAGGCGATGCCGAAGCGGGCCCGGTTGAGGCAGCCGAAGGGACCTTTCAGCCCCTTGACCCCGGGCAGCAGGTTTTGGTCGGGCACGAACACCTCGTCCATCATGATCTGGCCGGTGATCGAGGCGCGCAGCGAGAACTTGCCCTCGATGACCGGGGCGCTCAGCCCCTCCATGCCGCGCTCCAGGATGAAGCCGCGGATCACCCCGTCATCATCCTTGGCCCAGACCACGAAGACGTCGGCTACGGGCGCATTGGTGATCCAGCTCTTGGAGCCGCTCAGGCGATAGCCGCCATCGCATTTGCGCGCCCGGGTTTTCATGCCGCCGGGATCGGAGCCATGGTCCGGCTCGGTCAGCCCGAAGCAGCCGATGATCTCGCCGGTGGCAAGCCGCGGCAGATATTTCTCGCGCTGTTCTTCCGTGCCATAGGCATGGATCGGATGCATGACCAGGCTCGATTGCACGCTCATCATCGAGCGGTAGCCGGAATCGACCCATTCGATCTCGCGGGCAATCAGGCCGTAGCTGACATAGTTCACACCGGCGCAGCCATAGCCGTCGATGGTGGCGCCAAGAAAGCCCATCTCGCCCATTTCATTGAAAATCTCGCGGTCGAACCGCTCTTCGCGAAACGCCATCAGAATGCGCGGCATCAGCTTGTCGCGGGCATAGCTGCGCGCGCTGTCGCGAATCAGCCGCTCTTCCTCGCTCAACTGCTCGTCCAGAAGGAAGGGGTCGTCCCACTGAAAGGCTGCCCGTGCGGCCTGGCTTCCGGCTTGGCCCCCTTGGCTGGCCTGGCTTACATCATTCACAATTCCGTCTCCTTGTCGAAAGCCCGTCTCGATCGCGACGCATCCAACCCGGCGTGATTTTCATGGCTCGTCCAGTTTACCCGATCGCTGCGTCTTTGCCGATGATCATGGCGGAGCCTGTGCCGATTCACTTTAACGCAGGTCAAACAGCAGAAATTCGCTTGTCTTGCGGGCGGTGACCGTGACTTCCCGCTCGTCATCCAGCGCCGCGCCGTCGCCGCGCGCCAGCGCCTGGCTATTGATCTCGATCTGCCCGTCGACAACCTGCACCCAGGCGTGGCGCCCGGGGGCGAGCGGATGCGAGACCTGCTCATTCGGTGCGAGGATGGCGGCGAACAGATCGACGTCCTGGTGAATGAGCAGCGAACGTCCACGCCCGTCGCGGGTGGCGACGGCAAGCAGCCGGCCTCGGCGCGCCTCGCGCTCGAAGTGGCGCTGTTCATAGCCCGGCGCCAGACCGGTCTCGACCGGTGCGATCCAGATCTGCAACAGCCGCACCGGCTCGTTATCCGAGGCATTGAATTCGCTGTGGCGGATGCCGGTTCCCGCAGTCATGCGCTGCACGTCGCCGGCCTCGATCACGCCCCTGTGCCCGAGGCTGTCTTCATGTTTGAGAGCGCCCTCGACCACATAGGTGATGATCTCCATGTCCCGGTGGGGGTGCATGGCAAAGCCGGCCTTGGGCGCAATGGTATCGTCGTTCAAGACCTGCAAATCGCGGTAGCGCATGAACTCGGGATCGACGAAATCGCCAAACGAAAAGCTGTGATAGCCCTCCAGCCAGTCGATGGGCGCGCGGCCCCGGGTGTCTGCCGGGCGGATGCGGATCATCGCCGCTCTCCTTCCGGCGGGTTTTCGGGCGCAATCCAGCCGCCGCCCAGCACGCGGGTGCCGTCGTAAAGCACGCAGGCCTGGCCCGGCGCCACCGCTTCCTGGGGTGCCTCGAAGCGCACCTGAAAGCGCCCCCGGCCATCAATGTCGAGGGTCGCCGGCACCGCCGGCCGGGTCGAGCGGACCCGTGCCTGAACGTCGCGCCCGATCAGCGCCATCGGGTCCGGGACCAGCCAGTTGGGCTCGCGCAAGGTGAGGCTGCGCCGCAACAGGGCCTCGCGCGGGCCGACGATGACCCGGCGCTCCTCGGCGTCGAGCCGGACGACGTAGAGCGGTGCGGCCGTGCCGCCGATGCCGAGCCCGCGGCGCTGGCCGACGGTGTAATGGACAATGCCCGGATGGCGCCCCAGCACCCGCCCATCGACGTGCACGATATCGCCGGGCTCGGCCGCCTCCGGGCGCAGCCGTGCGATAATGTCGGTATAGCGCCCCTGGGGCACGAAACAGATATCCTGGCTGTCGGGCTTTTCGGCGACCGCAAGACCGTAGCGCGCGGCCAGCGCCCGGGTTTCCGTCTTGGTCAGGTCACCCAGGGGAAAGTCGAGAAAATCGAGCACATCCCTGGGCGTGGTGAACAGAAAATAGCTCTGGTCGCGCGACAGATCGCAGGCCCGATGCAATTCGGGGCCGTGCCTGCCGGCGACTTTACGGACATAATGGCCGGTGGCCAGTGCCGTCGCCCCCAGCGCCTTGGCGGTGGCCAGCAGATCCCGGAACTTGACCGTCTGATTGCAGCGGATGCACGGCACCGGTGTTTCGCCGCCCAAGTAGCTGTCGACGAAATCATCGATGACGTCCGTTCGGAACCGGCGCTCAAAATCGAGCACGTAATGGGGAATGTCGAGCGATTCGGCGACGCGGCGGGCATCGATGATGTCGCGGCCGGCGCAACAGGTATTGGGCCGTGCCGTCGCCGTGCCGTGATCGTAAAGCTGCAATGTGATGCCG
This sequence comes from uncultured Alphaproteobacteria bacterium, assembly GCA_964654995.1. Classification (GTDB taxonomy): domain Bacteria; phylum Pseudomonadota; class Alphaproteobacteria; order CAZZKF01; family CAZZKF01; genus CAZZKF01. Next base: position 5,942 of record CAZZKF010000026.1, read on the forward strand.
ATCACCTCGACCCCGCGCTCTTTCAGAAGCGCCGCGACAACGGACGAATCGACGCCGCCCGACATCGCCACCACCACCCGGCGGGCGGGCGGGGCATCAGATGCCGTGTGGTCGGCGGGGCGGATTGCGGCGTGTCTCGACATGCCCGCAAATATAGGCGGGACGCGCGGCTTGGCAACGGCGAACTTGGATAGGCGGCAAACACCGGTCCCGTCTTGCCGCTTTCAAATGCCGGTGGCGCCGCCGGCGCCCGAGCGGCTAGAATCGAATTCGATCACGCAGACGCGATGGCCCGAGGAGACAATCATTGATGCGGCCGGGCATAATCTTCGGCGTTCTTGTCAGCCTGATGGTGGCCGGCACCGCGATCGCCGACGGCATCGACGATCTGGTCGAAGGCCTGCGCGCCCAGCAGCAGGGCGATCACGGCCAGGCGGTGGCTTTGCTCACCCGGGCCATCGAGTCGGGCGATCTGGCGGCCGATGAGCAGGTCTCGGCCCGGGTCAAGCGCGGCAATTCCTATTATGCGCTGGGCCGGATCGATCGTGCCGTCGCCGATTACAGCGCCGCCATCGCGGCGCGTCCCGATCATGTCGAGGCCCGGTTCAATCGCGGCATCATCCGGTTTGCGCGCGGCGATATCTCGGGCGCGGTGGCCGATTACGGCGCGGCGATTGCCGCCGAGCCGGACCGCGTGGATTTGCGCAACAATCGCGCCGTCGCGCTGCTGCGCCTCGGCCGCTACGCCGATGCGATCAAGGATTACGATCACGCGCTTGAGCTTGCTCCGGAGTACCTGAGCGCCTTGCGCGGGCGCGCCCGGGCGCATTTCTATCAGGGCGATTTTACGGCGGCCGCCGCCGATTACCGCCGGGTTCTCGGTCTCGGGCCGGCGAGCCTGTACAGCCGGCTGTGGTTCCACATCGCGCTGAAGCGATCCGGTCAGGACGGCGGGCAAGCCTTTCGCGAGCTCTCACCCGCCTATCTTGAGGCCTGGCCCGGGCCGATCATCCGCCTGTTTCTCGGCGAGGTCACGCCGGCGCAGGTCGTCGAAGGTCTGGAAACCGGCGGAAATGTCGACACGAAAAACGCCCGGGCCCGCCTCGAGCGGGCCTGCGAGGCCTATTTCTTTCTCGGCGAAGACGCGCTGATCCGGGGCGAGCGGGAGCGGGCGGTGGACTATTTCCGCAAGGCGGTGGCCACCGGCATTACCGAGTTCGTCGAATATACCGCGTCCAAGGTGGAACTGGCGCGCCTAGGACAATAGCCGTGCGGGCGCCAGCGCATCTGACTCGAGGCCAAGAGCCGTGAGATCCCCGGGGATCGCCGCGCCGCGCAGGACACAGGTCGCCAGGCGCGCCAAGGCGGGGGCCGTCTGGATGCCCCAGCCGCCCTGACCGGCGAGCCAGAAGAAACCATCGGCGCGGGGATCGAAGCCGACGACCGGAAGCTCGTCGGGCGCGAAGGTGCGCAGGCCCGCCCAGGAATGCTCAATGCGGTTCACAGAAATGGTGGTGGCCTGCTGCAGGGCATCGATGCCGCGGGCGATATCGATGTCCTCGGCCCAGGCGTCATGGGGCGCCACCGGTGTGGCATCGGCCGGCGAAACCAGCAGCTTGCCGGCGTCCGGCTTGAAATAGAACCGCTCGCGTGCATCGCCCACCGCTGGCCAGGCGCCTACATCCGCACCCTCCGGGGCGGCGATGATGCAGGCGCTTCGCCGCCTGGGCTGAAGCCCGAGGGGGCCAAGGCCGGCGAGTGCAGCGATCTCGTCGCACCAGGCGCCGGCGGCATTGACCACGATCGGCGCCGCGAGCCTGTCCCCGCGGCGGGTCTCGATGTGCCACAGCCCATCGCGGTACGCGAGCGCGGTGACCGATGCTTCGCAGTTCAGTTCGGCACCGTTTGATCGGGCCTGGCGCAGATATCCCTGAAGCAGGCCGGTGACATCGATGTCGAAGGCATCCGGCTCGTAAAGCGCACCCATCAGCCAGTTGCGGCGCAGGACGGGCACGCGGGCTTGCGCTTGCGCAGCACTCAGGCGCTGGAGGCGGGTGCCCTGACCGGCGGCCTCTTCGACGATGGCGTCAAGCAGCGCCTCATCGCCGCGGGAAGCGATGATCATCACCCCGCGCGGGGTGAGCAGCGGGTAGTCGGCGAAGCCGTCCGGTGGGTCGGCGAAAAAGCCACGGCTGGCACGGGTAAGCAGCCGCGCCGCCGGTGGCCCGTAATTTTCGGTATAGAGCGCCGCCGAGCGCCCGGTGGCGTGGTAGCCGGGCTGGGCCTCGGCCTCGAGGACCAGCACCCGTGCGTTCTTCGACAGCTCACAGGCCAGGGATGCCCCGGCGATGCCGGCGCCGATGATGATGACGTCGGGTCCGCTCATTTCAGGTTGTAGGCGAAGATCGCCAGCACCGCGATCGGCGCCACATAGCGGACCAGGAAGCGCAGGGTGCGATACAAGCGGCCATCGGCGATCGCCAGCTCGTCGAGGATCGAGCTTTTGGCCATCAGCCAGCCGGCGAAGATGGCGATCAGCAGGCCGTTCACCGGAATGAAGATATTGACCGAGATGTATTCGATCAGATCGAAGATCGTCTTGTCGCGGAACACCGCCAGCGCTTCAAGGGGGTGGATGTCCTTCCACAGGTTGAACGACAGCACCGAGCCAAAGCCGATCACCCAGATGAAAAAGCCGAGCGCGATGGCGACGGGGATGCGCTTCCAGCCCTTCTCCTCCTCGGCCCAGGATACCACCGGCTCCAACCCCGAGATCGTCGAGGTCAACGCCGCGATCGCGACGAGCAGGAAGAACAGGGTGCCGAAAAAGCCGCCCGCCGGCATATGGCCGAAGGCGATCGGCAGGGTGACGAAAATCAGCCCCGGCCCGGCCGCCGGCTCCAGCCCGTTGGCGAAGACGATGGGAAAGATCAGCATGCCGGCAAGCACCGCCACCACCAGATCGGCGAGTGCGATCACCACCGCGGCGCGCACCAGATTGACCTGCCGGGGGATGTAGGCGGCATAGGTCATCATCACCGCCTGGGCGATGCCCAGCGTGAAGAACGCCTGGCCGATGGCATCGAGCACGACGCTGCCGGTGATCTTGGAAAAATCCGGCGCGAACAGGAAGGTGAGCCCGCGCATGAAGTCGCCGACATAGGCCGCATAGCCGACCAGAATCACCAGCAAGGCGAACAGCGCCGGCATCAGGAACTTGACCGCCCGCTCGAGCCCGTGGCGGATGCCGCTGGCGACGACGAAGACCGTCAGGCCGAGAAACACGACATACCACAGCGACAGGCGCTTGGGGTCGGCCAGCAGACCGTCGAACAGCGCCTGGGCGCCGGCGCGGTCGATGCCGGAAAAGGCGCCTCCGGCGGCCAGCGGGACGTACGCCAGCACCCAGCCGGCAACCACCATGTAGAAGGATCCGGCCAGCGTAATCGTGATCACCGCCAGCCAGCCGGCCTTGCGCCAATGCGGGCTGCGGCCTTCCTGGCGGGCCAGCACGGTCATCGTATTCACCGGGCTCATGCGGCCGCGCCGGCCCATCATCAGCTCGGCAATCAGGAGCGGGACGCCGACAAAGGCGATGCACGCCAGATAGATCAGCACGAAGGCGGCTCCGCCGTTCTCGCCGGCAAGATAGGGAAACCGCCAGATGTTGCCCAGCCCGACGGCGGCGCCGACCGCAGCCAGCAGAAAGGCGAGGCGCGACGACCAGGTTTCGTGAACAAAGGCGCGGTCTTCCATGGCTCGGTCTCCTGTGCGCGTGGTTGCCCGGTCAGGCGGCGGCGATGGCTTCGATCTCGACCAGCAGGTCGGGACCGGCGAGGCCGGCGACGATCATCAGGGTGGCGCTGGGCTTGATCTCGCCGAGGATGCGGGCGCGCACCGCCCCGGCCTCGGGGATATGGGCGGGATCGGTCAACAGGACTGTCATCTTGACAATGTTCTCAAAGTCCATCCCGGCGCCCTGAAGCACCGCCTGCAGGTTGGCAAGCGCCTGTTCGGTCTGGGCGGCGATGCCTTCCGCCAGGGTGCCGTCCGCGTGCAGGCCGACCTGGCCCGAGACGTAAAGCCAGCGGCTCGGGCCGATCACCTCGCTGGCGTGGCTGTAATGGCCGACCGGCGGGTGCACAGGTTCGGGATTGAAGCGGCGTATGGTCATCATGGTCCCCCGAGGATGTCGTTTCTTCGTCTGGCAAGATACATCGCCTGCCGGTGCCCTCCGGCCGGCGGCGGCGCGTATCGTAGACCGGCGCTCCTGCCAAGGCCAGCCTGCCGGCAGTCACGGGCCGTCGGGTCGAGGACGCCACCCATTGCCCGCAGGAGCGATATTTGCTCTTATGGCGCCCTTGAGTCTGAGACCACGAACGGGGGAGCGAGACGTGGCCGAAGCAGTCGAGACCGCGGACGGGCCGAAGATGCGCAGTGGCCATCCGCGCGGACTTTATGTCCTGTTCATGACCGAGATGTGGGAGCGCTTCAGCTATTACGGCATGCGGGCGCTCCTGGTGTTTTATCTGACCCAGCATTTTCTGTTTGGCGATGACCGTGCCTATCTGATCTACGGGGCATATACGGCGCTGGTCTACATGATGCCGGTGATCGGCGGCATTCTCGCCGACCGCTATCTGGGATCACGCAAGGCGGTGACCTTCGGGGCCATTTTGCTGGTGCTCGGCCATTTCGGCATGGCCTTCGAGGGCCCGGCGGCGATCCTCAATGACAGCGGCGCGGTGGTGCGCGATCCCTTCTATCTTCAGGTCTTTTACCTGTCGCTGGCACTGATCATCACCGGCGTCGGTTTTCTGAAGGCCAATATCTCGACGATTGTCGGGGCGCTTTATGAGCGCGACGACCCGCGGCGCGATTCCGGCTTCACGATTTTCTACATGGGCATCAATATCGGCGCCTTTCTGGGCGCCCTGATCGCCGGCTGGCTGGGGCAGACCTATGGCTGGTCCTACGGCTTTGGTGCCGCCGGCGTCGGCATGCTTGCCGGCCTCATTGTCTTTCAGCGCGGCCAGCCGCTGCTGGAAGGCCACGCCATGCCCCCTGACCCGAAGCGCCTGGCCGAGCCGCTGTTTGCCGGCCTCAGCCGCGAAGCGTTGATCTATATCGGCAGCGTCATCGGGGTTCTGGTGATCTGGCAACTGGTTCAGCACCAGGAGCTGGTCGGCAAGCTGCTGCTCGGTTTCGGCGGGCTGATGCTGCTGGTGATCCTGGTCTACGCGTTTTTCAAATGCACCCCGCAGGACCGCGACCGGATGCTGGTGGCCTCGGCGCTGATCGTCTTTTCGGTGCTGTTCTGGTCGCTGTTCGAGCAGGCGGGAAGCTCGCTCAACCTGCTGGCCGACCGCAGTGTCGACCGCGTCGTCCTCGGCTATGAGATCCCGGCCTCCGTGTTCCAGTCGCTCAATGCCTTTTTCATCTTCACCCTGGCGCCGCTGTTCAGCATGCTGTGGATCGCCTTGAGCCGGCGCCGGCGCGAGCCCTCGACGCCGGTCAAGTTCGCGCTCGGCATCATCCAGCTGGGGCTCGGCTTTCTGATCCTCGTGTTCGGCATGTCGCTGGCCGGCGGCGGGGAAAAGACGGCGCTCATCTGGCTGGTGCTGATCTACCTGCTGCACACCACCGGCGAGTTGTGCCTGTCACCCGTCGGCTTGTCCATGATCACCAAGCTGTCGGTGCTGCGGGTCGTCGGCATGATGATGGGGGTGTGGTTCCTGGCCAGCGCCGGCGCCAATTTCATCGCCGGCCTGATTGCCCGGCTGACCAGCGCGCCAACGCAAGCCGGCAAGGTCGTCGATGCGGCCGCGGCGGCCGCCAAATACATGGAGGTCTACCGCGATGTCGGCCTGATCGCCATTGGTGTCGGCATCTTTTTGCTGCTGATCTCCCCCGTGCTCCGGCGCGGCATGCACGGAGTTCACTAGCCGCACCAATTTCCGGAGGAACAAGACATGTCGAAGCCCGATCAGGTCTTTCATCTGCGCCCCGAGGGCGAAAAAATGTACGGCTTTGCGGCTGGCGTCAAAGTCGGCAACATGCTGTATCTGTCCGGGGCGATCGCCATGGACGACCAGTTCCAGACGGTGGCGCCGGGCGACATGGTGGGCCAGTTGCGGGCCGTCTATGCCGATATTGAAAAGGTGCTGGCGGTGCACGGTGCGAGCTTTGCCAATGTGGTCAAGGAAACCTCCTATGTGACCGACATGGACGCCTTCCTCGCGCCCGAGGCCAATGCCGTGCGCGTCGCCCATTACCGGGACTGTGCGCCGCCGGCGGCGACCGTGGTTCAGGTCGCCCGGCTGGCGTTCCCCGACAACCTGGTCGAGATCGAGGCGGTGGCGGTGCTGGAGTCGCCGTAACAGCCGCGACGCCGTGCTTATGGCAGCAGAATCAAGGACCCGGTGGTGGTGCGCGATTCCACCGCCCGGTGGGCCTCGGCGGCATCCGCGAGTCCGCCAAAGATCATGCCGCAATCACCAATCCGTTGCCCCGATCACCCTCCCGGGTGAGGCGCGCATAAAAACGGCGGGGCCAGGCGGGCCCCGCCGTTGAAGTTGGACACTTGGCGCTGATCAAGCCGCCTTGACGCGGATTTTCCGTTCCCGTTTGCGGGCCTCGGCGGTCTTGGGAAGGGTGATCTTCAGGATCCCCTTCTTCAGCTCCGCCTTGATGTGATCGAGATCCACGGTATCAGGGACCCGCAGCGAGCGAGAGAACGACCCGTACCTGCGTTCGCGCAGGAAGTAGTCCTTCTTCTCCTCCTCGTGCTCGTCCTTGACTTCCCCGCGGATCGTCAGCACACCGTCGGCCAGGGTGATGTCCAGATCATCCTCGTCGAGGCCGGGCACCTCGGCCGTAATCATGTAGGCACCGTCCGCTTCGGCGACGTCAAACCGCGGCATGGCCGTCAGCATGGCGCCGTCCCGGCGAGCGGCTGAACGCCGTTCCGGCCAACCCAGCCTGAACGGGAAATCCCAGGACAGGAAGTCAAACAACTGGTCGATGTCCTGACGCAGTTCGGCCAGAGGGTTCGCCCACCATTCCGGCCGTGTCAGCACGGTTGCGGATTCCTCCGCTTCCGGACGCCGTACTTCAACGTCTGTCTTGGTCATCTTCCGCACCTCCGTAGCTAGGATTTCAGGTTCTACTCGGTGACTACGACTGACAGATATGTACTGCCACAATCGCCTGCAAGAGGCCTTGATGGGGGTCAACGGGGGCTCGATTTCAGCCGCTTTTTTTGACCCCTCGCGGGCCTGGCGGGCGGGGCCGCGGGGGCTGGTGCGGGTGCGCTGGATATTCGCCCTCAGGTCTGTAATCATGCGGGGCAAAGGATGAAACCGACGGGAGGCGGGAGAGATGGCTGCACAACACTGGATGATGGCGATGCTTATCGCCGCAAGCGGATTTCTGGCACTGGCGCCCGCAGGCGTGGCGGCGGCGCCATCGCTGCACGACCAGATCGCCGCGCGCGCCCAGGCGCTGGAAGACCGGCTGATCACCTGGCGGCGCGACATCCATGCGCACCCCGAGCTGTCCAACCGCGAATTCCGGACCTCGGCCCTGGTTGCCGCCCATCTGAAAGAGCTGGGCTTCGATGAGGTGCGCACCGGTATCGCCCACACCGGCGTCGTCGGCGTGCTCAAGGGCGGCCGGCCCGGCCCGATTGTGGCGCTGCGGGCCGACATGGATGCGCTTCCCGTCGCCGAGCGGGTCGATCTGCCGTTCGCGTCGAAGGTGAAAAGCACCTATAACGGGCGCGAGGTCGGGGTCATGCATGCCTGCGGCCATGATGCCCACACGGCCATTCTGATGGCCGTGGCCGAGGTTCTGTCCGGCCTGCGCGAGGCGCTGCCCGGTACCGTCGTGTTCATCTTCCAGCCGGCCGAGGAAGGGGCGCCGGCGGGCGAAGAAGGCGGCGCCCGGCTGATGCTTGCCGAGGGCCTGTTCGACGGTCCCGATGCGCCTCAGGCGATCTTCGGCCTGCACGTCTGGCCCGGCCCCCCGGGCGAGGTTTCGTACCGCGCCGAAGGGACGATGGCGGCGGCCGACATGTTCAGGATCGCGGTCACCGGCGCCCAGACCCATGGCTCGATGCCGTGGCGAGGCGTTGACCCGATCATCGTTTCGGCCCAGATCATGCTCGGCCTGCAGCTCATTCCCAGCCGCCAGCTCGATGTCACCCGGGCGCCGGCGGTGATCTCGGTGGGCAGCATCCATGGCGGCGTGCGCAACAACATCATTCCCGAACGGGTCGAGATGGTCGGCACCATCCGTACCTTCGATGAAGATATGCGCAAGGACGTGCACGCCCGCATCGAACGCACGGCCCGCAATATCGCCGAAGGCATGGGCGCCAGGGCCGAGGTCTCGTTCGGCGATTACGCGCCGGTGACCTACAACGACCCGGAATTGACGGCGCGCATGATCCCGACCCTCGAATGGGCCGCCGAGGGCCGCGTCAGCCAGTCACCGCGGGTGATGGCGGCCGAGGATTTCTCCTATTTTCAGAAGCGCATTCCCGGTCTTTACGTGCGCCTCGGGGTCAACCGCGAAGGGGTGCCGGCAGAAGACGCGGCGCCCAATCATTCACCCTATTTCTACGTCAACGAGGCGGCGCTGATCACCGGTGTGCGCACCATGGCGGCGCTGGCCGTCGATTACCTGCAAGCGGCACAATAGAGCCGATGCCCGGGCCGCCGGGGTCATGACGGGCGGGACGGCGGCGTGTTAGGCACCAGGCATGGAACGGTTCAAGACGGTCTTCGGCATCGATCTGCGCACGCTTGCCCTGTTCCGGGTGGCGCTGGCCCTCGTCCTGCTCGCCGACCTGATCAATCGCGCCACCAACCTTGTCGCCCATTACACCGACGACGGCGTGCTGCGGCGTGCCGATGCCATCGCTTACCTGTCGCAATGGCGGCTGTCGATCCACCTGTGGAACGGCACCGCCTTTTTTGAAGGGGTTCTGTTCGCGCTCGCCGGGCTTGCCGCGCTGGCGCTGCTTGCCGGCTGGCGCACGCGCGTGGCAGCGGTGGTGTCGTGGTTCCTGCTGCTGTCCCTGCAGAACCGCAACCCGCTGATCCTTCAGGGCGGCGACAATCTTCTGCTGATGCTGCTGTTCTGGAGCATGTTCCTGCCGTTGGGCGCGCGCTGGTCGGTGGATGCGGCGCTCTCTCAGGCCCAGGTGGCGGACAACCGCTATTTTTCGATGGCCACCCTGGCGCTGCTGATCCAGGCCATGTCGGTCTATTTCTTCAGCGCGCTTTTGAAGTCAGGCAACGACTGGCTGGCCGACGGCACGGCGGTCTATTACGCGCTGCATCTCGACAGCCTGGCGACGCCCTTTGCCGTCTGGTTCCGCCAGGTCGCGCCGCCCGAGGTGCTTACGGCACTCACCTATTTCGTCTGGTATCTGGAATTCGTCGGCCCGATCCTGATGTTTTCGCCGGTTCTCCACGTGCCGCTGCGCCTCGTGCTGTTGGGCCTGTTCATCGCCATGCATCTGGGCTTCTGGCTCAATCTCGAGATCGGGCTGTTCCCGTTCATCAGCATCGCCAGCCTGCTGGTCTTTACGCCCGGCGCGGTCTGGGACCGGCTGGGCGCGCGGCTGCGCACCCGCGAGCGGCGCGGCCTGTGGATCTATTACGATCAGGACTGCGAGTTCTGCCGCAAGGTCTGTCTGCTGCTCAGGACCTTCCTGATCCTCCCCGACACGCTGATCGTGCCGGCCCAGAACGAGCCCGAAATCCATGACATCCTGCAGGAATACGACAGTTGGGTGGTGGTCGATCATGACGAGACCCGCTACGTGCGCTGGCGCGCCGTGGCGATCGTCTTTCTGCGCTCGCCGATCTTCTGGCCGCTGGGATTTCTGTTTGCCGCCCGGCCGTTTCAGCGTTTGGGGCGCGCCATCTACGGCTGGATCGCCGCGCATCGGCCGGTGCTCGGCCGGGTCAGCGCGTGGGCCCTGCCGTTTCGCGACATCGGCGTTGCCCCGTCGAGGCTCGGCACCGGGCTGGTGAGCGCGGCCCTGGCGATTGTCGTCTATGGCAATCTGGCCAGCCTGCCGGATCTGTCGTGGCCGCGGCCGGCCGCCTATCGCATGGTTTACGAGGTGCTGCGTTTCGATCAGAAATGGAACATGTTCGCGCCCAATCCGGCGAAGGTCGACGGCTGGCTGGTGGTACGCGGCGAGCTTGCCGACGGCACCATCGTCGATGCCTATCGCGGCCGCCTGGAGCCGCCGAGCTTCCGGCGCCCGCGCTATGTCTCGCAAGTCTTCGGCGATTATCGCTGGCGCAAGTATTTCTCGCGCCTGTGGTTCGGCAACAGCCGCCAGCTCCTGAATTACGGGCGCTATATCTGCCGCTCCTGGAACCGCCGGGCAGCGCCGTCGAAGCGGCTGATGCATCACCAGATCTATTTCAACCGCGAGCGCACGCTGCCCGAGGGCCGCGGCAACGAGTTCGAGCGCATCCTCATCTGGCGTCACGACTGCTTCAAGCCCGGCTGAGCGGATCTGTCTGCACAAGACAGGTCAGCCCCCACCCGGATCCTTGCGGACCGGGCGGGGGCTGGCTGTTGTTCGGGCCGCAAGCGGCCCGGGTCGCGGCTTAGTCGTTGTTCAGGAAGTGCTCGACTTCCTGTTTCAGGGTCTCGGCCTGGCCGGCCAGTTCACGTCCGGCGTCGAGCACCTGACCGGCGGACGCGCCGGTTTCATTGGCGGCGTTCTCGATCTTGGCGATGGTGTTCGAGACCTCCGTCGTTCCCGAGGCAGCTTCCTGGATCGAGCGGCCGATTTCCTCGGTCGCCGCCTGCTGCTCCTCGACGGCGCTGGCGACGCTGGCGGTGATCTCGCTGATCGAATCGATGGTGGTGCTGATCTGACCGATGGCGGTGACCGCCTGATCGGTGGTCGACTGCATGGCGCTCACCTGGGCGGTGATTTCCTCGGTCGCCTTGGCGGTCTGATTGGCCAGCGACTTGACCTCGGACGCGACCACCGCAAAGCCCTTGCCGGCCTCGCCGGCGCGCGCCGCCTCGATGGTGGCGTTCAAGGCCAGCAGGTTGGTCTGATTGGCGATGTCGTTGATCAGCTCGACGACGTCGCCGATTTTCTGGGCGGCGGCCGAGAGGCCTTCGATGGTCTCGTTGGTCTCGGTCGCCTGGTCGACGGCGCCGCGGGCGACCTTGTCGGCCTCCGACATCTGGCGGGCGATTTCCTGGACCGACTGGGCCATTTCCTCGGCCGCGGCCGCCACGGTCTGAACGTTGGTCGCCGTCTGTTCGGCGCTGCCGGCCACCGCAGTCGCCTGCTTCGATGTCTCCTCGGCAGTGACCGACATGGCGCTGGCGGTGCTTTCCAGCTCGGTGGCGGCACTGGCGACGACGTCGACGACCTCTTTCACCCGGTTGGCCATATTGATCTTTTCGGTGACCACGCTCCAGCTCACCATCGGGCCGATATAGTTGCCGTCCTGGTTGCGAATGGCCGAGACGTTGAGCTCCAAAGTCTCGGATCCGAGAGGGATATTGGCCTTGTGGGGCAGATTGTCGGGGTTGGCAAGAATCTGGCGAATCCGTCCCGGGTCCTTGTGAAAGATGTCGATGCAGGTACCGACAATCTGGTCCACCGGAATGGGGAGCAGATTCTGTATCGACTGAAGGGTCGCGCGACTCGCCTCGTTCATATAGGTGATCTCGAAACTCGTCGGGTCGGCCATCATCACGTTGATGGGAAGTTGGTCGAGCATGTTGAGCAGGCGCTCGCTTTCGGCCGCCGCCTTGACCTTGTCGGTGACCACCGACCAGGTCAGCATCAGGCCGACCTGGCGGCCCTGGGAGTCGTTCACCGACGTGACCAGCAGTTCCAGAATCTCGTCGCCCAGCTTGATCTCGGCCGTGTGCGGCAGATTTCTCGAATCCGCCAGCAGCCGGCGCTGCACCGACGGGTCCTTGTGGAAAATGTCGATGCAGCTTCCCAGAATCTGATCGGCCGGCACCGGCAGCAGGTGCTCAAGCGAACGCAGCGTCTCGACGCTGGTCTTGTTGATATAGGTGACTTCGAAGGTCGCGGGATCGCACATCATCACGTTGACGGGCATGGCATCGACCATGGCCCGCAGCGCGGCGACATCCGCCAGCGCGTCTCGAGCGCCGGCCTGATCCACGTCCTGAGAGCCGACGGCCCCATCCGCAGCCGGCGGTGTCTTGCTCAGTGCTTGCAACATCTAACAGCTCCTGGTTCATTGAAATCTTTCGGGAACGCCTGAATTACCGACCTTGGAAATAAGGCCTTTTGTCCGCATATTGCCGCTTTCGCGTCCAGCCGGTCCCCACGGGCTGGTCACCCCCTACGCGGACGGCAGGCATTCTCGCCATTGGCGGTAAAAATAGCGTTAACCGTGGGTCCGCGATGCAGGAGAAAGGCGGTTGGCGGCCATATGCCGGCCATGTCTCGTCTTCGACGGCCACTATGGGAGACAACCCGCAGAGGTCGATTAACGATCATATCGACTCGCGTAATGCGAGCGCCTTTCTTGCACAGACGGCCTGAAAATGCCGAGTATGCGAGTCGGAAAAGGCCTGTATTCGGGGGGGCGAAGCCGGCTTGAATGCGGTTTTCAGTATCTGGCAGGGGCGATCGGTAATTGGTATTAGAAGAAATATCGTAAACATGTCGGCAATTGGGCCGGTTCATGCGATTTGCCTGCTGTAAGTGGGGCCAACCCTTATTTAAATGCCGAGAAATAAACTGGTGTATTAGGGCAAGAGTCCCGCGAATTTCTATTGAAAACCACGCCCAATATGTGGATTATCGGCGGCGGCGGGCCGAAATTCTCGCGGGTTAACAATAAGGTGATGAATTTGAGCTATCGGGAATTCCTGCCGATCGGATATTGAAGGGAGAATTGTGCTTTCCAGATTTCTCGGAGGTTCAAGCGCATCGGCGCAAAAATAATGGGGTATCCGTAGTTTCATGAAGATATTGTTGGGTGACGATCATGCGGTGGTGCGCATTGGCCTGATTCGCATCCTCGAGGGACTTGGCGAGAAAATTTCCGCTGTCGAGGCGGCCAGCTTTCCCGAAACGCTTGAGGCGGCGAAGGTGCATGTCGACATTGATCTGGCATTCGTTGATCTGCTGATGCCGGGGATGCCGTGGGAAAAGGGCATCAAGGCCCTGCACCGCGTTGCTTCCGAGGTTCCGATCATCATCTTTTCGATGGCCGAGCATCCCAGCGACATCTTGCGCTCGATTGAGCTGGGTGCGGTCGGCTACCTCTCGAAGGCGGCCAGCCCCGAGGAGATTCTTCGCGCCGTCGGCCAGGTCCGAAGCGGCGAGATCTATTTGCCCAAGGACCTGATATCCAGGCCGCAAGGCGGGCGGAAATCGCCTACCGCAATCCCTTCCGGCCTGCACGAGGCGCCGCCCGAGGCGGTGCGTAATCTGACCCGGCGCCAGCGCCAGGTCCTCAGGCTTCTCGGCGAGGGACGGTCGAATTCGGAAATCGCCGCGATTCTGGGGCGCTCCGAACACACCATCCGAATTCACGTCTCGGCCATTCTCAAGGCGCTCGACGTGCCCAATCGCACCATGGCGGCGCTGATCGCCAAGGACTGTTCGCCGGACCTGTTCGAATAACAAAAGCCGAGCCCGCGCCGCAACCGGCGGGCGGGCCGCCAAACGTTAACGCTTTCTTTCCGATCACTGCCCAGACTGGACGTGGCGGCGGTGTCCAAGGGGGGCACCGGCGCGCCTTCGCACGCCGCCACGGCGGCGGTGTCGCAGTTGGAGACTGGCGAGGAACGGGCATGATGATCGGGGAACCACAGGCGATCGGCCGCGTCATCGCGGTTTCGGGCTCGAAAATCCGCTGTCTGCTGAGCCATCATGACGGCCCCTCGCCGTCCGGGCGGCCCGGTGCCGATGAGGCGCGCGTCAACAGCTCGGTTCAGATCGGCTCGCTGGTCAAGGCGATCACCGACCAGGGGACGGTCTACGGGCTGGTCAGCAACATTCATGTCGAGGATCTGACCATCGTTCCCTCGAAGACCGAAAAATACATCGCCGAGATCGATCTCTACGGCCAGATCCGCGCCCGCAGCGCCAGCGACAGCGGCGTCGCGTTCGAGCGCGGCATTTCCCGCTATCCGGGGCTCGGCGATCCGGTCTTCGCCGCCGATGACCAGGACCTGGAACGGGTGTACGCACGCCCGCAAAAGGCCAACATCCGGGTCGGCAAGGTGCTGCAGGGCAATGACCTGTCGGCCTATCTGGTGACCGACGATCTGCTGGGCAAGCATTTTGCCATATTGGGCACCACCGGCGGCGGCAAGTCGTGTTCCCTGGTCCTGGTGCTGCGCGCCATCCTCGATGCCCATCCCAACGGCCATATCGTTCTGCTCGACCCGCATGACGAATACGCCCATTGCTTCGGGGATGTCGCCGAGGTGATCAATCTCGACAATCTCGAGCTCCCCTACTGGCTGCTCGATTTCGACGAGATGGTGGCGGTGTTTGCCAGCCACGACGGACGCGACCATGAAATCGAGGCGGATATCCTGCGCCCCGCGGTGCTGGCTGCCCGGCGCCTGGGCACCGGCTCCCAGAAGTTCGAGAACGTCACCGTCGATACCCCGGTTCCTTTTCGTCTCGCCGAACTGATCCGCCACATCGATCAGGCCATGGGCAAGCTCGACAAGCCGGATGATTCGCGGCCCTATCTGCGGCTCAAGGCACGCCTGGATACGCTGATGTCGGACAAGCGGTTCTCCTTCATGTTCGGCAGCCCGCGGATCCACGACACCATGGCCGAGGTACTCTCGCGGCTGTTCCGCATTCCCAACCGTGACAAGCCGATCAGCATCATCGATCTGTCCGGCATTCCGGCCGATATCGTCGATGTCGTGGTTTCGCTTCTGTGCCGGCTGATTTTCGACTTTGCGGTGTGGAGCGAAAACCCCGAGACCCACCCGATGCTCCTCGTCTGTGAGGAGGCCCACCGCTACATCCCCAGCGACGAGACCCGGGGCTTCGGGCCGACCAAGGCGGCGATCGCCCGGATCGCCAAGGAAGGGCGCAAGTACGGCGTGTCCCTGGGGCTGGTCACCCAGCGCCCGTCGGAAATATCACCAAGCGTGCTCTCGCAGTGCAACACGGTAATCGCCATGCGCATGAGCAACGAGCAGGATCAGGACTTCGTGCGGCGCGCCCTGCCGGAAAATGCCCTGGGGCTCTTGAATGCGCTGCCCTCGCTGCAGACCCGCGAGGCAGTGGCGATCGGCGAAGGGGCGCCGATCCCGGTGCGTTTCATGTTCGACGTGCTGCCGCCCGAGCTGCAGCCGCGCAGCGCCCGCATGGGCTTTGCCGAGGCCTGGGGCCGCGATCAGTCGTTCGACGGCGTCATCGAGGAAACCGTGCGCCGCTGGCGCCGCCAGAGGTTTCGGCCACGCATCCGGGTGGAACCGGAAGCTCCCGAGACGCCTATAGAACGGCGATCAATTCGACTTCAAAGATCAGCGCCGCCCCCGGCGGAATGACGTTGCCGGCACCGGCTTCGCCGTAGCCGAGCTCGGCCGGGATGTAGATTTCCCATTTGGCGCCTTCGCGCATCAGCGGCAGCGCCTCCTGCCAGCCCTTGATCAGCCTGGCGAGACCGAATTCGGCCGGCGCCCCGCGGGCATATGAGCTGTCGAACTCGGTACCATCCAGCAGCACGCCGCGGTAATGCACCCGCACCCGGTCTTCCAGTGTCGGTGACTTGCCGGTGCCGGCCCGCAGGACCCGGTACTGAAGGCCACTCGGCAAGGTGACGACACCCTCCTGTTTGCCGTTCTCGGCAAAAAACGTGGCGCCGCTCAGATCCTGGACGGCCGGCGCACCGGCTTCGTCTTCTGCGGCCGGGGGCACGGCATCGGCCTCTTCGTCCGCTTCCTGCGAACAGCCGCCAAGAAGGCCAAGCGCCAGACCGAAGGCGGCAATCGGCATCAACAATCTGCTCATAGACCGGTTCCTTGCTGGGATCGGGATCCCTTCTCTCATACGGTATTTTTTCGGTGCCGTTGAGAGGTTTTTTGCCGATTTGCCGATCGACGGACACCGTTGAGAGTGTGATGTAATCCTAGGGCCCGCCGCGGCCCCCCTGGTCGCGGTAGAAGATGTGGCGGCCGACCCGCTTGATCGGCTTGAGCCGCTTGGCCCAATAGGGCTGGACGTAGGTGGCGTGATAGAGGGTGGCCCGATCCGAATAATCGGCGACCCGGTAGTGCAGGGCCAGGGCGGCGATCTTGCGGGCGCGCTCCCAGGCGACCGGGTCCCGGGGACGATCCGAGCGGCCGTCGCAGGCAAAGGAGAACTGACAGCGGTTGCGCCGCCATTCGTTCTGGAAGACGACACCGCAGATGGTGTCGGGATAGCGCGGATCGGCGACCCGGTTGAGAACCACCTGGGCGACCGCAAGCTGGCCTTCCAGCGGCTCGCCGCGGGCCTCGAAATAGACCGCCTGGGCCAGGCACCTGTGCTGTTTTGAAACAGTCTGATCCAAATCGGGCAGGCTTGAGAGCGTCTTTGCGTTAACCGTAACGATCGGCTCGGGCGTCTGCGGGCGGCTCGCCGGGGCCGGTGTGACCGGCTGCGGCGTTGCCAGCAACGGCGGCGCGCTGGGTGGCGCCGGCAGCACCAAAGCCAAAGCCAGCGGGCTCAGGTACAACAGAACGACGGCCAGTCGTCGCAGCCAGAGGGCACGCTGATTAACCATATCGACACCTCATTCAACCTGTCCGGCCGCCGCCACTCTTCGTTCGGAATGCGGCCAGACCCGTTGGCAGTGTCGCAAATAGTGTGCCGATCGGCGCCTGTCAGGCCCTCAGACGCGTAAAATCTCCGGCTGTTGCATTTTGGTAACAGGTGGTTAACCATGTTTGTTAACCTTAATCATGCGGGCCCGTCGCGGAACTCGGGAGCGCCCCGATGGTGGCCCCGGCCGCCCGATGCCGCCAGGCCCAGGCGCCGATCAGCGCCATCAGGCCGGCGGCCGCGGCGAACGGCCAGGCCGGCCCGAGCGCCTGGTAGAAGCCGCCGCCGACCGGCGGGCCGATGATGCGTCCCAGACTGGCGGCCGAGTTCGAGGTGCCCAGCACCCCGCCCTGCTGGTCGGCCGGAGTGAGGCGCGAGATCAGGCTGGTGACCACCGGCGAGCACAGGCTGGTGCCGGCAAACGCGATGATGATGGCGCCGCCGGCGCCGAGGCTGCCTCGGGAGAAGATCACCGCAATCAGTCCGGCCACCGCAATCATGGCTCCGATCAGCAGGGTCGCACCGTCGCCGATCCGTCGTGTCAGCCGCCCGACCAGCCCGGCCTGCACGATTGCCACGATGAGGCCGATGGCGGCGAACAGATAGCTGATCTGGTGCGGTCCCCAGGCGAGGCGCTGCTGCGACCACAGGGGAAACACCGCGGTCATCTGGCTGACGATGTAGCTGAGCGCGGCCATTTGCAGCACCAGAACCGGCACATGCGGAATGGCGCGCATCATGGCGAGCACCTGGAAGCGCCCGATGGCGGCCTCGCCCCTGGGGCGCCGCCGGCCGCGCGGCAGCGTTTCTTCAAGCATCACCAGGCCGAGCACGAAGGCCGATCCCGACAGTGCCGCGGCGACAAAGGCGGGAAAGGCGTGATCGACACGGGTCGGGTCGCTTCCCACCAGCAGGCTGCCGAGCAGCGGCCCGACGACGAAGCCCAGCGAGATGGCGGCGCCCAGCGTCGCCATGCCGCCGGCGCGCCGTCCCGGTTCGGTGCTGTCGGCGACCATGGCGTTGGCGATGCCCATGTTGCCGGCCATCAGGCCGGACAGCCCGCGCGCCGCCAGCAGCGTCGCATAGCTGTCGGCAAAGCCGAAGGCGACATAGGCCAGCGCCGCTCCGGCCAGCGTGAACAACAGCACCGGGCGCCGGCCGATGCGATCGCTCAAGCGTCCCCACATGGGCCCGGAGAAAAACTGTACGGTCGAATAGATGGCGAACAGAAAGGCGATCTCCAGCGGTGTCGCGCCATAGCGCAGGCCGAAAAAGGGCAGGATCGGAATGATGATCCCGAAGCCGACGAAATCGAGGAATACGGTGAGGAAGAGAACCGGCATGGCGCCTTTGTAGCCGAGATCGCGGGGCCGCGATAGCGGCCGCCCGACAAAAGCCTTGATCGCCTTGGCCGCACCATTAAGTTGGGTGGGCCGGGCGCTCGACAGGCCTGGCGACGGGCATGGGACAGGAATGAGCAGGCGGTGAGCACAGCGCAGGCAGGCGTCATCGAAAGCCCTTCGGGAAAGGGCGCCGGCGACGAAAATTTTCCCGTCGGCTCGTTTTTGTTGCCGGCCCGCCTGCGCCCGCATGTGGCGGTCTTTTATGCCTATGCCCGGGCCATCGACGATATCGCCGATCATCCGACCCGCAGCCCGGCGGACAAGCTGGCGGCGCTCGACGGCTTCGATGCGGCGCTTTTGGGCGAGACCGATGATCCCGCTTTCGCCAAGGGCATTCGCATGCGCCAGAGCCTGCAAGAAACCGGCGTGTCCGTGCGCCACTGTCGCGATCTGATCTCGGCTTTCAGGCAGGATGCTCTCAAGGGCCGCTATGCCGACTGGGACGAGCTGATCGACTACTGCAACCGCTCGGCCGCACCCGTGGGGCGCTATCTGCTTGACCTGCACGGTGAATCGCCGTGCGACTACGCCTATTCCGACGCCCTGTGCAACGCCCTGCAGGTGATCAATCATCTGCAGGACTGTGCCGACGACTACCGCAATCTCGATCGCGTATACCTGCCCCAGGACTGGATGGTGGCGGAAGGTGTCGAGGTTGCTGCCCTGGCCGCGCCGGCGTCCTCGCCGGGCCTGCGGCGCGTATTGGATCGGGCGCTCGACGGCGTCGATGATCTCCTGCGCGTTGCCCGCGCCCTGCCCGGGGCCCTGAGCAACCGGCGCCTGGCGATGGAATCGGCGGTGATCGTGCGCATCGCTGAAGTTCTGAGCCGGATGTTGCGCCGCCGCGATCCGGTTGCCGAGCGGGTCGAGCTGGGGCGGGCACAGACGCTTCTCTGTGCTGTCGTCGGTCTGTGGCGCGCGGTCCGGAGGGCCTGACGGTGACCGGCACCAGACAAGAGGACCGCGTCCGGCGCTGGCCGAAGCTGGTCTATCTGGCGGTCGGGCTGGGCCTGCTGGCACTGATCCTGACCCGCGCCGACGTGCGTCAGGCCTGGGACATCACGCTTCAGATCGGCTGGGGCTTTGCCGTGGTGCTGGCCCTGTTCTTCGTCGAATTCCTGATCATGACGGTGATCTGGCACCTCACCTTCGAAAGCATCCCGCTCGACCTCGCCTGGTTCTATCGCCTGTGGCGGATCAAGATGGTCGGCGATGCCTTCAATATCGCCACCCCGTCCGCCCAGATGGCCGGCGAGGTGATCAAGGCGGTGATCCTCAAGCGGCGCCACGGCATCAGCTATGTCGAAGGGGTGGCGACCCTGGTTCTGGCGCGCACCTGTTTCGTCATCGCGCTGGTGGTGTTTCTGGCCGCCGGCTTCGCGCTGGTTCTGGAGACGCCGGTGGTGAGCCGCGAATACAAGCTGTCGGCCGGCCTCGGGCTGGCGATTTTCAGCCTGGCGATCGCCATTTTCTTCGTGATGCAGCGGTTCAAGCTGTTTTCACGCTCGGGCCGCCTGTTCTCGCGCTCCGGCGGCGGGCGCTTTCTCGACATGATTCACGTGACCGAGGATCGCCTGATTGCCTTTTACACCGGCCATCGCGTCCGTTTCGCCGTGGCGCTGGTTTTGGCCTTTACGCACTGGATGCTGGGCGTCGTCACGGTCTATTACACCTTCCTGTTTCTCGGCCATCCCATCACCTTTACCGAGGCCTGGATCGTCGAGGCCTTCACCCAGCTTGTGCGCGCCGCCACCTTCTTCATTCCCGGCAATCTCGGTACCCAGGACGGGGCGTTCGTGGTCATCACCACGGCGCTGACCGGCAATCCGGCGCTGGGTCTGGCGGCGGCTCTGGTTCGGCGCGGGCGCGAGATCGTCTGGATCCTGTGGGGCCTGGCGCTCGGCTGGCGCTATGCCGATCTGATCGGCCGGGCCGGCGAGGAAGCCGTCTCGCCGGCGCCAGCGGGCGGCGAACCAACGGGGGCTCAGGAGCAGTAGCCGTGGGCGCGGAACCAGGCGACGGCATCCTCGAGCGCCTGCTCGACCGGCCGCGGCGCGTAGCCGAGCTCGGCGCGCGCTCTGGCGGAGGAAAAATACATGTGCTTGCGGGCCAGCTTCACGCCGTCGACGGTAACCCGCGGTGTTGTGCCGGCAAGCCGGGCCCAGCCTTCCATCCCATAGGCCACCGGGAGAATTGCCCAATGCGCCAGCTTGATGCGCGGCGCCGGCCGGCCGGTGATGGCGGAAAGGCGCTCGAGCAGCGCGCGCAGGCTCAAATTCTCGCCGCCGAGGATGTAGCGCGTACCGAGCCGGCCCTTCTCGAAGGCCAGAAGATGGCCTTCGGCAACATCCTCGACATGGACGAAGTTGAGCCCGGTATCGACGTAGGCCGGCATGCGGCCGGTGGCGGCATCGACGATCAACTGGCCGGTCGGGGTGGGGCGGATGTCGTTGGGGCCCAAAGGCGTCGACGGATTGACGATCACCGCCGGCAGCCCCTCTTTCTCCACCATCTCGCGGACCACCTGCTCGGCCAGGAACTTGGAGCGCTTGTAATGACCGATCATGTCATCGAGCGTCACCGGGGTTTCCTCGTCGGCCGGCTCACCGCTGGGGTCCAGCCCCAAAGTGGCGACCGAGCTGGTATAGACGATGCGCGACACGCCGGCGGCAAGGGCTGCCTGCATCAGCTTTCGCGTGCCCTCGACATTGGTCGCATACATGGCCGCCGGGTCGGGCACCCACAAACGGTAGTCGGCGGCGACGTGAAAGACCGCATTCACGCCCGCAACCGCCTGGGACAGCGCGGCCGCGTCCGTCAGATCGCCCTCGCACAGCTCGACCTCGAAGCCCTCGAGATTGCGCCGGTCGCTGGTTGCGCGTGCCAGCACACGCACCTGCCAGCCGCGCCTCAGCAGGCGGCGCATCACCGCCGAGCCGACAAAGCCGGTGGCGCCGGTGACCAGGGCCTTCATGGCGTCTCCTCCGTCATCGCCTTGATCCGCGGCCAGATTCGGGTGCGCGCCCGGGCGAGATCGGAAGGCGTATCGACCTCGGTCCAGGGCCAGTCGCGGTGCGCCTCGACGCGCACCCGTGCGCCCCTTTGCGCCAGGCGCCAGAACACCTCTTCATAATGATCGCCGGCAGCGCCCCGGGCCAGGGCCTGTTCGACCTCGGCGCAGAAGCGGGCGAAGAAGGCGCCGCTCAGGCGCGAGATACCGGCGAATTCGCCGACTGCCCGGGCGCGTTCCCCGGCGCCGGCGGCCTTGCCGAGATAATCGAGCCGGGTACCGTTCTTCACACAAAGATACACCTCGTCGCCCGAGCCGGTGGCGGCCGCCGCCATCAGCACGGTGCCGCGTGCCCGCAGTGCCGCCGTCACGAACCGCGGGTCGTACAACAGGTCCGATTCGAGCACCAGAAGCGGCCCCTTTGTGACCGCCGGGCGGGCGAGATAAAGCGAGACCATGCTGCCGGTTGTTGCAAACTTGGGGTTTTCAATGTAACGCAGGCGCATGCCGGCGTGTTGATTACCCAGGGTCCTGGCGATCATCGGACCCTTGTATCCGGTCACCAGCACGGCTGTTGCGACGCCCGCGGCCGCCAGACAGTCGAGCGAGCGGGCGAGCAGGCTTTTGCCGCCGATCTCGATCAGACCCTTGGGTCGGGTGCGGGTGGTCTCCCCAAGGCGGGTTCCGCGGCCGGCGGCCAGAATGACGGCTTGCATGGACGATCTCCCGCAGACTCCTTAGGATGATTCACATCATGGCGCAAGATTCAGACAATTCCGGCTCGCCCGCCCCGCGGTTGTTTACACCCGGCCCGCTTACCACCGCGCCCGAGGTGCGCCGCGCCATGCTGCGTGACTGGGGCTCGCGCGATGCCGAGTTCATTGACATGACGGCGCGCATCCGCGCCCGCCTCAAGGCGCTGGTCGACGGCGACGATGATTTCACGGTGGTGCCGATCCAGGGCAGCGGCACCTTTGCGGTCGAGGCGATGATCGGCACCCTGGTGCCGCCCGACGGCAAAGTGCTGGTGCTCCAGAACGGCGCCTACGGCAAGCGCATGGTCGATATCGCCGAACGTCTGGGGCGTGCCTTCCGGGTGATGAGCTGGGCCGAGGACGAAGCGATCGACGCAGGCCGCGTCGAGGCGGCCCTGGCCAGGGACCGCGCGGTCACCCATGTCGGTGTCGTCCATGTCGAGACCACGTCGGGCGTCGTCAATCCGATTGCCGAAATTGCCGAAGCCGTGGCCGCGGCCGGGCGGCGCTGTCTGATCGATGCCATGAGCGCCTTCGGGGCGCTGCCGCTGGATGCGCGGGGCATGCGCTTCGAGGCGGTGGCGGCATCCGCCAACAAGTGCCTGGAAAGCACCCCCGGCGTCGCCTTCGTGATTGCCGACGTGCAGGCGATCAAGGGCAGCGCCCGCAATGCGCCGTCGCTGGCGCTCGATCTGCACGACCAGTGGCGCAGCTTCGAGGCGACCGGCGAGTGGCGCTTCACGCCGCCGACCCATGTGGTGGCGGCGCTCGATGCCGCCCTCGACCGGCTGGACCGGGAAGGCGGGGTTCCGGCGCGTGGCGCCCGCTACCGGCGCAACTGCGCGCGGCTGCGCGACGGCTTTGTCGAAATCGGCTTCCAGCCCTATCTCGACGAGGCGGTGCAGTCGCCGATCATTCTCACCCTGCTGGCGCCCGCTGATCCGCGCTATGCGTTCGCGCCGTTCTACGACGGCCTGCGGGCCCGGGGGCTGGCGATTTACCCCGGCAAGATCACCCAGACCCCGTCGTTCCGGGTCGGCTGCATCGGCGCGCTCGAGGACGCGGATTTCGACGCCCTTCTGGCCGGCGTGCGCGAGGTGCTGGCCGAGATGGGGGTTCGCAATCCGGCGCCGCCGGCGGATCGCTAGCCGCTTCCCCGCTCCAATGCGCTGTGCATCCTGGCGGTCGGATCGACGCAGGCGACGGCTTGTGGCTTGAGGTTTTGCCCCCGGCGCGGCAGTCTTGGGCGCCGGGCCGGGATCGCGCCGGCCACAGGACCTCGAGGACGCGAAAGAAGGGCCTTCGGTGCAGGCGGTACTGTCCATCATCGGTTTGATTCTCGGCGGGCTGGCGATGATCATGCTGGTTCCGGCCATTGTTGACCCGACCGACGCGACGCCGTTTCTGTGGGGCGCGGTGATGACCGCCTTTGCTTCCGGGGCGCTTTATTTCAGCAACCGCGGCGGCGACCTCGACATCAGCGTGCGCCAGGCCTTCCTGCTCACGACCGGCGCCTGGCTGCTGGTCTCGGCCTTTGCCTCGCTGCCCTTCATGGTGTTCGGTCTGAGCCCCACGGACGCCGTGTTCGAGACCGTCTCGGGGCTGACCACCACCGGCTCGACGGTGCTTGGCGGATTGGACCAGCGGACCCCGGCGATGCTGCTGTGGCGGGCGCTGCTGCAATGGATCGGCGGCATCGGCATTGTCGTCACCTCGATCGCCATCCTGCCCTTTCTGCGGGTCGGCGGCATGCAGCTGTTCCGCACCGAAAGCTCCGACAAGTCGGAAAAGGAACTGCCCCGTGCTGCCTCGGTGGCGGCCGCCACCCTGTGGGTCTATGCCGGGCTGACGGTGGCCGCCATGTCGGCCTACTGGCTGGCCGGGATGAGCGGCTTCGATGCCGTCACCCATGCCATGACGACCGTATCCACCGGCGGCTTTTCCACCCATGACGCGTCCTTGGGCTATTTCAAGAGCCCGCTGATCCAGTGGGTGGCGGCGCTGTTCATGCTGCTCGCCGGCCTGCCGTTCGTCATGTACATCCGCATCTTTCGCAAGCGGGTGATCGCCAGCGTTCAGGCCCGGGCGCTCATCATCTTTCTGTCCGTCGTCATTTCGGTGTTGACCCTGTGGCGGGTGCTGACCAGCGACGTGTCGTGGTTCAAGGGCCTGACCGAGGTTGCCTTCAACGTCATCTCGGTGGTCACCACCACCGGCTATGCGACCGCCGACTACACCACCTGGGGCAGCTTCGCGGTGACCGCCTTCTTCATGCTGATTTTGGTCGGGGCGTGTACCGGCTCGACCACCGGCGGGCTCAAGATGATGCGGTTCCTGGTCGCCTTCAAGATGATCCGCATGCAGATCCGCAAGAGCATCCAGCCGCACGGCGTGTTCGTCGAGAAATACGAGGGCAAGCCGCTGAGCGAGGACGTGACCAGCTCGGTCGGCATGTTCTTCTACATCTTCATCGGCAGCGTCGTGTTGCTGGCGCTCCTCCTGCAGCTTTACGGGCTGGATTTCGAGACCAGCCTCAGCGGTGCGGCGACCGCGATTGCCAATGTCGGCCCCGGCATCGGCCCGGTGATCGGACCGGCGGGCAACTTCGCGCCGCTGCCGGATGCCGCCAAATGGTTGCTGAGCGCCGGCATGCTGCTCGGCCGCCTCGAGTTCATGACCGTGCTGGTGCTGCTCACCCCGGCCTATTGGCGCACCTGAGCGCAGGCCCTCGGTCAATCTCCCCGGGCGGCGGCGATGAAGGCGTCGATGCGGCGCTCGAGGGCGGGCAGCGGCAGGGCGCCGTTTTCCAGCACCGCATCATGAAACCGGCGCAGGTCGAACCTCGGCCCCAGGGCTTTCTCGGCGCGTTCCCGCAACTCGAGAATTTTCAGCTCGCCCATCTTGTAGGCCAGCGCCTGGCCGGGCCAGGAGATGTAGCGGTCGACCTCGGTCTCGATGTTGTGAAGCGATAATGCCGTGTTCTCGGCCATGAAGCGCCGTGCCTTGTCCGCACTCCAGCCCATGGCATGGATGCCGGTATCGACCACCAGCCGGCTGGCCCGCCACATCTCGTAGGTCAGCCGGCCGAAATCCTTGTACGGCGTGTCGTAAAGCCCCATCTCGCGGCCCAGCTTTTCGGCGTAAAGCGCCCAGCCCTCGCCGAAGGCCGAGAGATAAAGGGCGCGGCGGAACTGCGGCAGGTCGTCGAGCTCACGGGCCAGCGCGATCTGGTGGTGATGCCCGGGCACCGCCTCGTGCAGCGTGAGCGCCGGCAGCACATAGAGCGGGCGCTGGTCGAGCGCATAGGTGTTGACCATGAACAGGCCGCCGCGCCGCCCGCCCACCGGCGCCCCCCAGTAGCGCCCGGTGGTATAGCCCGGGGCCAGGTCGTCGGGCACCGGCGCGATGCCGTAGGGAAGCCGCGGCAGACGGGTGAAAAACGCCGGCATCCGGCCGTCGATCTGCTTGGCGATCCACGCCGCCTCGCGCAGCAGTTCGCCCGGTGTTTTGGCATAAAACTGCGCATCGGTGCGCAAGAATTGCAGAAAATCGGCAAAATTTCCTTTGAAATCGAGGCCCTTGATGATCGCTTCCATCTGGGTTCGGATGCGCTTCACCTCGCGCAGCCCCAGCGCATGCACCTCGTCCGGCGTCACATCGAGGGTCGTGTAGTAGCGCACCAGAAAGCGGTAGTACGCCGGGCCATCGGGAAGGTCGCTGGCGCCGATCGTCTTGCGCGCGCCCTGTCGATATGCGCCGGTCAGGAAGCGGTAGAACCGTACAAATGCCGGCGTCACCTGCTCGGCTATCGTCTGCCGTGCGGCTTCGGCAAGGCGCGCCCGTTCACCTGCCGGCAGGGTCTCGGGCAGGCGCCGGAAGGGGGTGAAAAAGGGGCTTTCTTCGGGCGCTTCCACGATCAGGGCCTTGACCGTCGGGGCAACCCGCGGGACCAAAACGGCGGGCAGCGTAAAGCCTTGATCCAGGCCCAGGCGCATGTTGGCGATGTTCTGATCGACGTAAGTTGGAATGGCGGCCAGCCGGGCGAGATAGTTCTCATAGTCGGCCACCGTGCGCATCACCACGCCGTCGGCCATATGGGCGAGCGCGGTATGAAAGCCGGAGTCGCTGAGCAATGGCACCCGCCAGTCGCGAAAAGACGCGCGCTCGATCCGGCGCGACAGCACGAAGGCGAACAGGTCGTAGTTGAGCTGCTCGCCCGCCGGCAGCCGGTCGCGGGGAATTGCCCGAAGGCGCGCCAGAAAGGCCCGGTCGCGGTCCAGCCGGCGGGCGAAATCGGCCGGTGCCACCTGCGGCAACCGGTCGTCATAGTCGTGAACGCCGGCCCGGGTTGCCAGCAAGGGATTGTCGGCCAGGCGCGCGGCCCATTCGTCGGCAAACAGCGCGTGCAGGTCCTCGACTGCCCCGGCCCGGGCGCTCTGGGCGCCGGCCGCCACCACCAACAGGACGGCCAGCACCGCCCAGCCATGCTTTCGCATCATCTTCGCGCCTCCCCGATGCCAGACGCGCGAGCATATCGCCGCCCCGCGCGCGGGGCAAATGGGGTGCGAGCGTGGCTGCATCGAGATTGTTCTTGGCGGAGCCTCAGCTCATTGAGCCCCTCGTTGCCACCGAACTGAAAAACGGGTGGCTTTTTGTAACCTGTGCGCCCGACTGGTGCATTTCAGGACCCGCGACAACAAGGAAGCCGATTTCCTCTTGGAAAGGGCTGATGATAGGCTGGCAGGGGTTGATGTGAAGTCTTCTGATACGGTCAAATCCGAAGATTTCAAAGGCACGAGGGTTTCGCTGGAAGTGGCGGGCAACGATTTTGTCAGCAGCGGGTTTCTTTATACGGGCGAGGACGCAATC
>CAZZKF010000027.1:0-19298 GCA_964654995.1 uncultured Alphaproteobacteria bacterium
GTTGTCACCCATGTCTTAGGGACATTCCGTTACCCATCTCTCCGGGTCGGACACCAGCGATCGTGGCGGAGAGGATGGGATTCGAACCCACGATACCCTGTTAGGGTATACTCCCTTAGCAGGGGAGCGCCTTCAACCACTCGGCCACCTCTCCGAGGCCGTGAATAGCGCAGAACTCATATGCGTTCAAGGCATTTGGCCGGATTGCGGGGGACGGCGAGCAGACATCACGGCCTCGCAGCGCCGGTCCCCTGCCGACGTGGCCCTTGGCACCTCGGGTTGCGGCAGAAAGCGGCGGGCAAGCGGTCTTCGAAACAGCGGTCAGCGCCGCACGCCGTTGGCCTGGCGAACGCCGTTGAAATGGCTGAGCTGCCATTCGCGGGCCTGGCGCTGGGCCTCGGCAATCTCCACCTCCGACATGTCCTGGGCGACCTCGGCGCGATCGACCCGGGCCCGCTCAAGCCCGTTCATCGCCGCCAGATTGAACCACATGTGGGCCGCGACGAAATCCTGTGGCACGCCCTGGCCGGTGGCATAGAGAAGGCCGAGATCATAAAGCGCTTCCGCCTTGCCGCGCTTGGCCGCACGCAGTCGATTGCTGACGTATCTCTTGTCAATGGCTCCCATATCACATCCCCCACGCGGACCCGAAATCCCCCGAAACGAAGGCGGATGTTCCCTCAGCGGTCGATCCCTCGGGTCCTTTCGAGCGCCATGCGTGACGATCAGGCTGTCACAGCAAATTTAAAATTTTGGTTAACGCCGACATTCGCATCCTGGTCGTTCGTCATGGTCTGGCCTTGCGAATTCCTGTAACATTGTTTCTTCCTTTTGATGCGAGCGGGTGCAGTCGGCTACCGGCAGCGCTCGGGATTCGGGAGGTCCGCTTGGGATCGGCGATTCCACAGAATCACAGCAACGGCAAGGACAGCGCCAGTCTTCGGCGCTGGCTGCGCTCGTGGCGACGGCTGTTCCGGGCGCGGCGCAAGCTCGGCCGCTTTCCCCACATCCAGGGGCTTCTGGCGCTTTACGTGCCGCTGCTCATCGTCGTTGTCACCGCCAAGGCGGCACGGATCGGCGGCATGCAGCTCACGGCGCTCGAGACGCTCGATTTCCTGCGCTCGGAGGTGTTTCTGATTTTGGCCGTGTTTCTGTTGTGGGCCGGGCTGGTGCTGGCCTCGCGGCGCGGTTACTGGCGCGGCCTGGCGGTGATCGGCGGCGCCCTGTTCTGGGTCATTATCGGCACCACCGAGCTGCTTGGCACCGGCTATTCGCTGACCACCGGTGATTACGGCTTCAGCTATCCGTTCTTCGTCTACGGCCTGAAAAAAATCCCGGCGATCGCGCCGATGGTCTCGGCCGAGGCCTCGACCGCCGCCCTGCCCCTGATGGCGGTCGCCGCCATGCTGATCCTGCTGGCCTCGGCGCTGGTTCATGTCGCCCGGCGCACGCGCACGCGCCGGCGCCACCGCCATCGCCCCAATCGCCGACTGGGCCGGGCGATGATGCTGGCCGCGCCGCTGGCGCTGGTCCTCGCGATCCTGCCCAGTTTTTTCAGCGACGACGTGCTGATGTCACGGGCGATCACGATCAATGCCAGCGAGGACGCCGTCGACCTGCTCAGCGAGGTCAAGCTCCAGGCCAAGCCGATTCGCCCGACCTATCCCTTGAAGGCGCGCCTGGCGGCGGCCGCACCGGCGGCCGGAACCGCCAATCTGGTGATCATTCTGCTCGAATCGACGCGCGCCAAATCGGTCACCGTCTACAACCCGGAGCTGGCGACCACGCCGTACCTGGCGGAGCTGGCGAAGACCAGCATCGTCGCCCGGCGCGCCTATGCCTTTACGCCGCAGACCTCGAAGGCGCTGGTCTCGACCCTGTGCGGACTTGAGAACTTCCTGCGCCGCGGGGTGCGCGAGGCACAGCCGAATCTCGGCATCCCCGGGCGCTGCCTGGCCGGGTTGCTGCGCGATGCCGGCTATCGCACGGTGTTCTTCCAGTCGGCGACCAAGACCTTCGAGCACCGCGACGGGCTGGTCGCCAACATGGGCTATGCCGAATTCTATTCCGGCGACGAGATGCCATCCGAAGGCCTGCAAAAGGCCAATTACTTCGGGTTCGAGGACCGCATCATGCTCGGCCCCAGCCGCCGCTGGCTGAAAAAGAACGGCGACCGGCCGTTCTTCGCCACCTACATGACGAACACGCCGCACCACCCCTATCTGGCGCCGACGACCTATGGCCGAAAACCGTTCGCCGCCGACGACGAATTAAACCGGTATCTGAACAGCATCAATTATCTCGATCATTTCGTAAAGGAATTGATCGCTCAGTACAAAGAGCTCGGGCTTTACGACAACACCGTCTTCATCATCATGGGCGATCATGGCGAAGGCTTCGGCGAACACGGGGTCAAGCAGCACATCACGACGATCTACGATGAGGGCCTGCACATCCCCTTGCTGATCCATGACGGGCGCAATCCGAAGGCCGGCGAGATCACCCAGCCTGTGTGGGAGCCCGATGTCATGCCGACGGCCCTCGAACTCCTGGGCTTCCGGATCGAGAACGGCGTTTATCCGGGACGATCGATGTTCGCCCCACCGATCGACCGGGCGATCATGTCGCACTGCTGGCGCGAGCGCCAGTGCATGTCGGTCATCCGCGGGCCGTACAAGCTGATCTACCACTTCGACAACCGCCCGGACGAACTGTTCGATCTGGTCCGCGACCCCGGCGAGACCCGCAATCTGGCGGCCGAAATGCCGGAGCGCGCAAAGCGCATGCGCAAGGAGCTGATCGCCTGGCGGATCGGCGTTCTGGCGTACTACAAGAACTATTACCGGGCCCGGCGTCAGAGCCTGAAGCCGGCGTCCTGACTCGCACCACGGGATGATTCAGCGGCCTTCGCGATACCAGGCCATCAGCAAAGGTGCGGTGATCAGCAGCAGCAGCACCCAGGCCGGCAGCAGCGCCGTGCGGCGCACGCCGGTGATGCGTGCTTCGCCATTCTCATAGAGCCCGATCCAGTTGCGCCCGGCCGTTCGCTGGCCGGGCTTCACCCGCCGGATCTCGGGCACGCCGGCGCGCGCCAGCCAGACGATCCCGCCGCCGCTGGCCGCAGTCACCGGCGCCAGACGCTCGGGCGTCGGCTGGATATCGGTGAATTCACGCGCATCCACCGCCCCGGCGACGGCAAACGCCTGGTGGCGGCCGTCGCTGAAGCGATAAAGGCCGGGCACGCCGGCGCTGACCGTGGCGGCGTAGGCGCCATCGCGCTGGCGGCTCATCGCCACCGGCACTTCCGTCCCGTCGGGACCGGTCATGCGTACCGGCAGGGGCGTTTCATCCATGGTCCGCTGAACGACGGTGATACGATCGCCGCTGACCCGGGCCTCGAGCGCATTTTCCTCGAGGTCCGGCTCTTTCATCAGCCAGTGGGCAAGGCGGCGCAGCAACTCGGCCTGGGGTCCGCCGCCCTCGAACCCGCGCGCCCACAGCCACGCCTGGTCCGAGAGCAGCTCGGCGACGCGGCCCTCGCCAACCCGGTCGAGAACCAGAAGCGGGCGCCGGTTAACGCCGCGCATCAACACCTCGCCACGCAAGGCGATGGCCTCGATCTGGCGAAACCAGCGGCCCCATCCCTGTTGCCCGGCGCCTCTGGGATCAGGCAGATCGGCGGTGACCGGATGGCGCTGCCCGGCGGCACTCAGCACCGGGCGGAAGCCCTGCTCGAACACGCGGCGCGTCGGGCGCGCCGGCAGAATCTGTGCCAGCGGCGTATCATAAAGACTGCGGGCGCCGGCGAATTCCGGGCCGGCGGCGATCAGCAGCGCCCCGCCTTCTTCGACGAAGCCTGCGAGATTGGCGAAATAACGCAACGGCAGCACGCCGCGCCGGCGATAGCGGTCGAGGATGATGAGGTCGAAGTCCTTGAGCTTTTCCTCGAACAGCTCGCGGGTCGGAAATGCGATGAGAGAGAGCTCGTCAACCGGCGTGAGGTTCGCCTCCTGGGGCGTGCGCAGAATGGTGAAGTGGACCAGATCGACCGCCGGGTCGGCTTTCAGGAGATTGCGCCAGACCCGCTCGCCGGCGTGCGGCTCACCGGAAATCAGCAACACCTGCAGGCGGTCACGGATGCCGTTGACCGCCAGCACGACGCGGTTGTTCAGCGCGCTGACCTCGCCTTTGCGCGGTGCCGCCTCGATCTCGATGATGGATTTGCCGGCATGGCCGATCTCGAACGGCACGGTGACCGGAACTCCGAGCTGGACCGGCTGGTCGAAGACCGTCTCGCCGGACAGGCGGACGGCGACCCGGGCCATCGGTGCCGGGGTTGCCGGCCGCCTGACCGTATCGTCTTTCTGCGCCGCATCGTCCTCGACCCGAAAGGTCAGCGTCAGAGGCTTGCCGACAATGCCGTAGCGTGGCGCTTCTTCCACCACCACCCGCCGGTCGAAACCATCGGGATCGCCGGTCAGCAGCACGTGCACCGGGGCGCGCAGCGCTGACGGCAGGGCTTCCGGCACGTCATGGACCTGGCCATCGGTGATCAGAATGACGCCGGCGAGGCGGCGGCTGTCGATCTGGCCCAGGAGCCGGTCGAGCGCCGTGAACAGGCGGGTGCCCGACGCGCCGTCCGCATCCTTTTCGCCAACCTCGAGGCGGCGCACCTCGAGCCCGTCCTGCGCCTTCAATCGGGTCTCGAGCTCGGCGGCGGCGCGGGCGGTTTCCGCCAGTCGCCCGCCGATCCGCTGGCTTGCGGTGGTGTCGGTCACGACAACGGCGATGTCGGACAAGGGCGTGCGCTGTTCCTGGATCAAAGTGGGGTTGAGGCCGGCGGCGAACAGCGCCGCCATCGCCGCGGCCCGCCAGCCATTGCCACGTGCACGCCGCCACAGGCCGAACGCCGCCAGCACCAGGAGACCAGCGCCCAGAATCGCCATCACCGGCCACGACAGCGCCGGGCTCAGCATCACAGGCCCCAATGCGATCGGCGCCACGCTCACTGCCCCAGCCTTTCGAGCAGCACCGGCAGATGAAGCTGATCGGCCTTGTAATTGCCGGTCAGCGCGTACATCACCAGATTGATCCCGAAACGGAAGGCA
Organism: uncultured Alphaproteobacteria bacterium; assembly: GCA_964654995.1. Taxonomy (GTDB): domain Bacteria; phylum Pseudomonadota; class Alphaproteobacteria; order CAZZKF01; family CAZZKF01; genus CAZZKF01. The sequence goes on from CAZZKF010000027.1 coordinate 5,109, forward strand.
ATCTCGCGTTCCGGCGGCAGAAACGGAAAGGTGCCGTCGCCCCGCGCCCACTGCCGGGCCAGGTCTTCGTACGAAATCACCACTGATGAAACCCCGTCATTGACGCCGCCGGCATGACGCTCGACCCAGATGTTGGTCGGCGGGCGCGCCTGGCGGTAGCGCTCCAGCAGATAGAAGGCGCGGTTGAGCACATGATCGGACGGCAGCCGCATCAACGGCGGCACGTCAAGACGGCCGAGCGCCCGGCGCAGGGCCTCGGTCGGGCGAGCCACGCTGGAGGCGTCGATGAACAGAATGCCGCCGGTCTTCATGTAGCGATCGATGCGATCGATGGCGGCGGCCGGCAGCGGTGCCGGGTCATCGACGACCGGCCAGTAGACCAGCGGGAAAAAGATCAGCTCGTCACGGGAAAGATCGATACCGAGCGGCGGGGCCGGCGCCACCGTGGTGCGCATCGCCACCACCTCGCCGAGGCGGACCAGCGCCGTGCGGCTCAGGCGGTCGGTACGGGCATCGCCGGTCAGTGCATAGGCAAAGCGGAGCTGAAGCGAGGCGGTCAGTGCCAGACGATCGGCGGCGCGGGATGACGGCGCGGCATCGTTCGCGCTCTGGGCCCGGGCGGGAGCAACCGGCACCAGCCCGATGCACACCAACACCAGCCCCATGGCCGCCATCGGGCCGGCGCGGCGCAGCAGGCCACGCAGAGACAGGCCGATCACACCGTCCATCAGCAGCAGCAACAGCGCCGCCGCCAGCAGCCAGGGGCGCAAGGACATCTCGCCGCCGGTGCCGTAGGGCCGGGCACGCACGCCCGCCACTTCGGGCAGCGGCTGCAGACGGTATTCGTCATCGATCGGGCCGTTCGGGGCCATCAGATTGAGTGCCACCGGCGCCTCTTTCGAGCCATAGAGGCCGGGCGGGTGCTCGGCTCCGGCCCGCGGCGGTGACTCGGGCGACGGGATCAGCGGCGGCACGGCCGGGTCCGCCCGCCCCAGCCGCCCGAAACCGTCGAGTATCGCCACCGGCGCCAGCGGCCGGTCGCCGCGGAAAGCGCTGTCGTCCTTGCGGCCAAGTGCGACGATGCGTTTCAGCATGGCGACGAACAGGCCGGAGAGCGGCAGGTTCGACCAGTCGGTATTGGCGGTGACATGAAACAGAACGACCCAGCCCTGGCCCTTGCGGCGGGCGGTAACCAGCGGCGTTCCGTCTTCGAGCCGCGCCCAGGTGCGCACTTCGGGGTCGCGGCTGGGCTCGGCCAGGACCTGACGGTTGACCCGCACATCGCCGGGAATCGCCAGGCCGAAGAACGGGCTGTCGGCATCGAACGGGGCCAAGGGCGCCGGCTGCTCCCAGGAGAGCACACCGCCCATCGAGCGGCCACCGCTGCGCAGACGCACCGGCAACAGCGCATCCTGGCCATGTTCCGCCAGCTTCGGCCCGGCAAAGCGCACCAGCACACCGCCGCGCCCCAGCCAGCCCTGGATCGCCGCCTCGTCGCGTTCGGGCAGTGTACCGACATCGGCCAGCATCAGAACCCCGGCGCCGCTTTCGATCAGCGCCGGCACCGGACCCTGGCGCAAGTCGGCAAACGGCTCCAGGGCGCGGCTCAGGTAATAGAGCGCCGAGAGCAGCGGCTGGGCGGCTTCGGCGCCCTCGCCGGAGACCAGGCCGACGGTGCGCCGGCGCCAGCTTTCGTCAACCAGCATGACGGCGCCGGCCGACGATTCACCTTCGATCTCGATGCGGGCGATGCGATTGCGCAGCGCCACCGGCAGGCCGAGCCGGGTGCGTCCCCGCACCGCCCCGGCCTCAAGCGGGATCTCGCTGCGCGACAGCAGCCGGCCGTCGCCGGCACTGACGCGAACCCACAGGGATAGCGGCCGCTCGGTGCTGACCCGCACGACGCCGATCGACAGATCCGTCCCTTCGGCCTTGAGCGGCAACAGGGCGCGGGCCAGCTCCGGTTGTTCATCGGCGATCAGGTCGAAGCCGACATAGCGGCGCAGATCGTCGATCAGCGCCGCCGCCCCACCATGATCGAGCCCGTCCGACAACCAGACGACATGGGCATCATGATCGAGATCGAGAGCCTTCAGACGTGCCACGACATTCGTGCGATCCACCGGCCAGGGTTTGGGCTTCATGGCGGCGGCCCGGGCGCGCGCCTGCTCGGGACTCAGCAGAGATGCCGGCGGGCGCTGGTCGAGCGGTTTTTCGGGACCCGGTGGCGGCGCGGTTCCGAGAATGACGACGGCGCGGCCCGCGCGATCGGCGCGGGCGATCCAGCGGTCCATGGCGGCGAGGCGACGCGGCCAGTGGCTGGCCGCTGTCCAGCCATCGTCGACGATCAGCACCAGCGGGCCGCTGCCGGCCAGCCGCCCGGCGGGATTGAGAACCGGTCCGGCCAGGGCCACGATCACCAGCGCGACGATCACCAGGCGCAGCAGCACCAGCCACCACGGCGCACCGGCCGGGGTTTCTTCCGTTCCCGCGATGTCGAGAAGAATGCGGATCGGCGGAAAACGCCGCAGTTTCGGGGCCGGCGGGATCAGCCGCAACAACCACCACACCGCCGGCAGCACGACCAGTGCCGCCAGAATCCACGGCTGGGTGAACGCCAGAGCACCGCTCAGCATGCGGTCTCGCCAAGCGCCCCCACAACCGCCAGAAGCGCCAATTGGGGTGAACGGTCGGTGCGGTGGGCGATCACCGGCCAGCCGGCGTTCTGGCCCAGGGCGATGAGTGCCTGACACCAGGCGCGATAGCGCCGAACATATTCGTCGCGCACGCTTTCGACCCGGCCGACGACGACCGCGCCCTCGCCTTCCGGCCCCTCGAAGCGGGTGCGGCCGGAAAACGACAGCTCTTCCTCGGCCGGATCATGGATCTGCACCAGACAGCCGCGCACGCCGCGCTCGCGATAGCCCCGGATCACCCGCTCAAGTTCGTCGAGGGGCGCCAAAAAGTCGCCGATCAGGACGAGGCGCGCATGCCGCGGCACGTTTTCGAGCGCCGGCAGGCTGTCCGCGCTTTCCCCGGGTCCTTGCGGACGCGCCGGGTCCAGCGCCCGGGCCAGCCGCTCCAGCCCGTTGCGCCCGGATATGCGGGTGCCGGGATGCCCGAGCACCGCCACATGCTCGCCGGAGCGGCGCAGCAGCACCGCCAGCGCCAGTCCGATCAGGGCGGCACGGTGGGCCTTGTCCACGGTGCCGAAAGACATCGACGGCGAGCGGTCAACCCAGAGCCAGACGCTTTGCGCCGCCTCGCGCTCATGTTCGCGGATGAACAGATGGTCGCCGCGCGCCGAGCGCCGCCAGTCGATGGCGCTGGCCGGATCACCGGACTGATAGCGGCGGAACTGCCAGAAGGCGTCGCCCGGCCCGGCCCGGCGATAGCCGTGGGCGCCCTGAACGATGGTGGCGGCGACCCGCTCGGCCTCGACCAGCAGGTCGGGCAGCAGGCCGGCGACGCGCCGGGCCTCGCGGTGCAGCGGGCTGATCCCGGCAGCCGCCACGCTCGAAAATCTAGGCATAGGGGGCGCACAGACGGTCGATCACGTCCTCGACGGTGAGGCCGTCGGCCCGGGCGGCAAAGGTCAGCGCCATGCGGTGGCGCAGAACCGGCCGGGCCAGCGCGATCACGTCATCGACCGAGGGCGCGAAACGGCCATCGATCAGGGCCGCCGCGCGGACCGCCAGCATCAGCGCCTGAGCGCCGCGCGGACCCGGCCCCCAGGCCACCTGGCGGTTGATCTCGTCATCGGCCTCAGGCCCCGGGCGGGCGGCGCGCACCAGGCCGAGAATGGCATCCAGCACCTGGTTGCCGACCGGGATGTGGCGGACCAGCCTTTGCATCTCCATCAGATCGTCAGCCGAAATCACGGTGTGGGCGGTGGCATCATCGGGCCCGGTGGTGGCCAGAACCATCCGGCGCTCGGCCTCGAGGTCGGGATAATCGATATCTATTTCCATGAAAAAACGGTCGAGCTGAGCCTCGGGCAGCGGGTAGGTGCCTTCCTGCTCCAACGGGTTCTGGGTGGCGATCACATGAAAGGGTTCGGGCAGTTTGTGGCGGTGCCCGGCCACCGAGACCTCGTGTTCCTGCATCGCCTGCAACAGCGCCGACTGGGTGCGCGGGCTTGCGCGGTTGATCTCGTCGGCCATCAGAAGCTGACAGAATACCGGGCCCTTGATGAACCGGAAGCTGCGGCTGCCGGTCTCCGATTCCTCGAGCACCTCGGAGCCGAGAATGTCGGCCGGCATCAGATCGGGGGTGAACTGCACCCGCTTCTCGTCCAGCCCGAGGACCGTGCCCAGGGTTTCCACCAGCCGCGTCTTGGCCAGACCGGGAACCCCGACCAGGAGAACATGGCCACCGGACAACAGGCCGATCAACGCCTGATCGACGGCCCGTTCCTGGCCGAGAATGACCTGGCCGACGCTGGCCCGAACTTCGGCGATGCGCTGGCCGGCGGCCTCGACCTTTTCGACAAGCGTATCATCGGCTTCACTGACGAACTGCATGGGATTGACTATAGTTCCCCTGATAAGGTGTTTCGCGTCGCGCCTTGCCCGGTCGCCCGATAAAGCGCACATATTGATAGCATGGTACAGGTTGAGAAAGCGAAAATGAAATCCGATCGTGGCCCTGAGGACATGCCCGGTGCCGGCGCACAAGGCGGCGATCTGGCCCGCCTGCTGTCTCAGGTGGAGGCCGGCAAGCGCCCGCCGGTTCATCAGTGGAACCCGGAATTCTGCGGCGATATGGATATCCGTATCGCCCGCGACGGCACCTGGTTTTACATGGGCTCGCCGATCGGCCGGGCGCCGCTTGTGCGCCTGTTCGCCAGCATTCTGCGCCGCGACGGAGACGAGTATTTTCTGGTCACCCCGGTCGAAAAGGTGCGAATCCGGGTCGATGACGCGCCTTTTGTCGCCGTCGAACTGGAGGCCCGCGGGCAGGGAGAGGAGCAAGAGCTTCTGTTTCGTACCAATGTCGACGACGTGGTGATCGCCGGCCCTGACCACCCGATCCGCGTCGAGACCGATGCGGACAGCGGCGAGCCGGCGCCGTATATTCTGGTTCGCGACCGGCTCGCGGCACTGATCAACCGGCCGGTGTTCTATCAGCTCGTGGAATTGGGCGTCGAGCGCGTGATCGAGGGCCGAACCGTGCTCGGCGTGTGGAGCGGCGGCCAATTCTTTTCGCTCGGTGAGACCGGCGAGCCCGACGCCGCTTGAACCGGATACATGATCTGGCCATGCGCAATTTGATCGAACAGCAACTCAGACAAACGGCAGCCTCGGGGGCCCGGCGGCTGCGCGGCGATTTCGATCTCAACCCGGACCTGCGCGGGCTGATCGCGCCCCGGCGCAAGCTGACCCCGGCCGCGGTTCTGATCCCTTTGGTCGAGCGCAAGCAGGGATTGACCGTGCTCTTGACCCGGCGCACCGATCACCTCAACGACCATGCCGGACAGATCAGCTTTCCCGGCGGCCGGGTCGAGGAAACGGATGCCGATCCGGTGGCCACCGCGCTGCGCGAAACCGAGGAGGAAATCGGACTCGCCCGCCGTTTCATCGATGTCATTGCCGAGCTCGACGTCTATGAAACCAGCACCGGATTTGCGATCACCCCGGTGGTCGGCTTTGTGCGCGAGGGTTTTACCCTTGAGCTCGACGATTTCGAGGTCTCGGAAGTCTTCGAGGTGCCGCTCGATTTCATTTTCGATCCTGCCAACCACCAGCGCCAATCCCTGGTCTGGAAGGGGGCGGAACGCCAGTTCTATGTCATTCCGTATGGCCGCCATCACATCTGGGGGGCGACCGCCGGCATGCTGGTCAACCTTTATCGCATGGTGATGAACCGATGATCCGCCGGATTTTGTTCGAGTTGTTTTTGCTCGTCCTGCCGTTCCTGGTGTACGGCGGCTGGATGGGTTATCTGCGCCGGCGCGACAAGGAAGCGGGCGGCACGTGGAACGACGCGCCGGTGACCTGGCTGCTGATCGCCGGACTGGCGCTGATGCTTGGCGCTTTGTTCGTCACCCGGTTTGCCGGCGGCGATGTGCGCGACGGCGTCTATGTGCCGCCACGTTATGAGAACGGCAAGATCGTCCCGGCCGAAATCCGCCCGCCGGACAAATCGGACTAGGCGTACGATGGAACCGACGTCGACTGTGCTGCACCAGCCGTGGCTGGAGGCGCCGGAGACCCGTGCCGTCATCGCCGCACTGATGGCCAGGGGTTCGACCGTGCGTTTCGTCGGCGGCTGCGTGCGCGATGCGCTCGTCGGCCGCGAAGTCCGCGATATCGACATCGCCACCCCGGATGTGCCGGAGACGGTGATGGATCTGCTGCGCGCCGCCGGCATCAAGGCCATCCCGACCGGCATCGACCACGGCACGGTGACGGCCGTGACCGGCGGCCACCATTTCGAGATCACCACCCTGCGGCGCGATGTCGAGACCGACGGGCGGCGCGCCCGGGTCGCTTTCATCGACGACTGGGTGGCGGACGCCGAGCGGCGCGACTTCACCATCAACGCCCTTTATTGCGACCCGGACGGTACAGTCTACGACCCGGTCGGCGGACTGGCCGACCTGATGGCCGGCCGGGTGCGCTTCATCGGCGACGCGCGTGCCCGCATCATCGAGGACGGCCTGCGCATCCTGCGCTTCTTTCGCTTTTACGCCTGGTACGGCCGCGGCCCCCTGGATTCGGATGGCCTTGCCGCCTGCGCTGAACGGCGGGGCGATCTCCACCATCTTTCCGGCGAGCGGGTGGCGAGCGAACTGGGACTGTTGTTTCACGCGCCTGATCCGGCGCCGGCACTCCATGCCATGGAGGAGACCGGCGTTCTGGCGGAAGTTTTGCCGCAAGGCGGCGATTACGCCCGCCTGGCCGGCATGATCGCCATCGAGGGCTACCTTGGCGAGGTCGATCACTGGCGCCGGCTTGCCGCCTTCGTGCGCACCGACGCCACCGGCGCCCAAGCCATCGCCCGGCGGCTCAAGCTGTCGAACCGGCTGATGCGGCGGATGGCGGCGATGGCGACACCGGTGCCCGAGCTTGCACCCGAGCTGTCGGATGCCGCGATTCGCCGCTTGGTTTATCGTCTGGGGCCTGAGCGGTTTGCCGACGCCATCATCCTCGCCTGGGCCGAAACGCCACAGGATCAGCGCTGGGCCCGGGTGCTCGAGGTCGGCGCTCAATTCACCCCGCCCAGCCTGCCGGTGAGCGGCGCCGACGTGCGGGCCCTGGGCGTTCCCCGCGGCCCGCAAATCGGCGAGTTGCTGCGGACGCTGGAGGACTGGTGGATCGGGGAGGATTTCAGGCCCGATCGCGCCGCCTGTCTGGCCCGGTTGCGTGAACTGGCGGGCAATTCCGGCGCATCGCCAAACTGATTGCGAAGCGTTGCAGGGGGTGCGGCGCCTGCACCGCGCCCCCCGCTTGCACCCTCGGGGGCAGGTGGGGCCGACCTCGAATACGTCAGATCAGGGCTGCTCCCAGGGCGATAGCGAAACCTGCCAACATCAGCGCCGCCCCGACGCGGCGTCGGGAAAAGCTGGTCGTCGTGCCCCCCGGCAGGATCACCAGCTCGTTCGGCGGGAACCCCTTGGGCAGATAGTTCCCTGCCACCGCTAGGGCGATGCCAAGAATTGCCGCCCCTGTTCTGACTGGCGAAACCGGCACCTGCAAAGCGCGGACCAGAATCAGTGCCTGAGCGCTGAGCAGAACGAATGTCGTCAGCGCCACCGTGCGCGCCACCGATCCGCCGACCAGACGGCGGCTGCCCTCAGCCCTGCGGACGACCACGATGAGGGCGGCAAAAAGGATCGGATAGGCCACGGCAAACGCCCACACAGGCAACCGCAGATTAGCCGTTCCGGTCGCCGACCAGTGAATCGGCAGCATCGCAGATGGTCCGTTGTGGATGACCAGAATGATCGAGATAAGAACCGAAACGCCCACACCGATCAGATCATTTCGCTGCAACATCATCACCTCCATCGTCAGGGTGAGCCGCCGCCGGGGACTGGCCGAAAACATCATAAACAGCGGCCAAAACCCCTTCGATAATCGACGTATTAAGGCTGTAAATCACCCTGTTCGCCTGTTTGCGGGCATGGACCAACCCGGCGCTGCGGAGCTTGTCGAGATGGCCGGACAGCGTCGGCTTGGAAAAATCGAACGCCTCAGCGATTTCGCCCGCCGATAGTGGCCCCTCTTTCAACAAATTGAGGATCCGCCGCCGGGCCGGATGCGCCAGGGCACGAAACACGCGATCCACCACGAGCCTCCATTTCTGTATTTCGTTAATTAGCTAAATACAATTCAACGGGCGCGTCAAGCCGAAATCGACGCTTACAAGCACAGGAAGCGTCGTCCCGTTTGCCGGGCCGCCGGGCGCGACAGGTTCCGTGTGGTTGTGCCCTTGCCCGCCGGTCTCTGGTCAGGGCGCGGAAAGATGTGGCCTTACGGCCATTTGGCAAGCGGTGGGAGCGACATCAAAATCGCCTCGGTATGGCCGCCGGTCTGCAACCCGAAGCGGGTGCCGCGGTCATAGACCAGATTGAACTCGGCGTAGCGCCCGCGCTTGATCAGTTGCGCCTCGCGCTGCGCCTCGCTCCACGGATCGTTGAAGCGCCGGCGCACGATCCGCGGAAAAACATCGAGAAAAGCGAGGCCAACGTCGCGGGTAAAGGCGAAATCCGCCTGCCAGTCGCCGCTATCGAGATTGTCATAGAAAATGCCGCCAACCCCGCGCGGCTCGCCGCGGTGAGGGATGAAAAAATAGTCGTCACACCAGGCCTTGAAGCGCTCGTAATAGCCGGGATCGTGGGCATCACAGGCCGCCCTAAGGGCATCGTGAAAGGTTTGCGTTTCCTGTTGATCGGGAAAGGTCGGCGTGAGGTCGGCGCCGCCGCCGAACCAGCCTTTGGTGGTGACGATATAGCGGGTGTTCATGTGAACCGCCGGCACCAGCGGCGAGCACATGTGCGCGACCAGCGAGATGCCGCTGGCCCAGAACCGCGGATCCTCGGCCGCCCCGGGGATCGAGGCGGCGAAGTCCGGTGAAAATGTGCCGTAAACCGTGGAGATATTGACGCCGACCTTCTCGAACACGCGACCGTGCATCACCGACATCTCGCCGCCGCCACCGTCGGCGTCATGCGGACCGGCGTCACGCCTCCAGTTGCGGCGCTGAAAGCGCCCGGGAGGACGGTCCGCCAGGGGGCCGGCATATTCGTCCTCAAGCGCCTCGAAGGCGGCGCAGATGCGGTTCCGCAGCTCCCGGAACCAGTCGGCGGCACGGGCCTTGCGGGTCTCAATCGACAGCTCGGTCATCAGCCTTCATCCCTGCCCCGGCCACGATCCGGTTTGGCGCAGCGCTTCGCCCAATACCATCGCCGCCGCCACCGCAACATTGAGCGAGCGCCGCCCGGCAGCCATCGGAATGGTGACGCGGGCATCGGCGCGCGCGTGTACACGGGGCGGCACGCCGGCGCTTTCACGGCCCACCAGCAGCACGTCCTCAAGTGCAAACTCGAACCGGGTATAGACCAGATCGCCTTGGGTCGTCAGCAAAATGATGCGCGCATCCGGCGCCAGTGCCGCGAGAAAATGCGGCCACGACAGATGATGGGTGATCTCGGCCTGCTTCATATAATCGAGGGCGGCCCGGCGCAGCGATTTCTCGGAGGCCGGGAAGCCGCAGGGACCAATGATATCGACCGGCACGCCCAGGCAGGCGCCGAGGCGGATCAGGGTCCCGACATTGGGGGGAATATCGGGCTCGAAAAGCGCCAGTCGCATGATCATGCAGGTCCCGTTTGCCGAGCGGTGCAACGATCTGTCGCATCCCGACAATATGTCGTTGCATCCTGACCCCGGCGCCGCTAAAGGTATGGGCGGCCACCCGGCGCGGACGTATTCGCCAGGGCCCACTAGAGGCCAGTCATGGCGTAATCCTGGGCAAGCCGTCAAGCCGGGGGCGGCGACGGAAACCGGACGGCAGTTTTGAAAGCCGCCGGTTTCGGTGCGTCCGAGGAAGATGTCTAAATCGTGGATTTGCGCTGATGGCGACAGACGAGCAATTCGATAAGGGGACCGGCGCGGTCTCCCGGCGAGACTTTCTTTATGTGGCGACCGGAGCATTCGCGTCACTCGGGGCCTTGGCCGCGGTGTGGCCGTTCGTCGACCAGATGAACCCTTCGGCCGACGTGCGCGCGATGTCGACGACCGAGGTCGATCTGGAGCCGATCGAAGTCGGTCAGCGGATCACCGTGGTGTGGCAGAGCAAGCCGGTTTTCATCAGCCACCGGACGGCCGAGGAAATCGCCAAGGCCAAAGCCGATGATGCCGCCGAGCTGCGCGACCCGGCAACCGATGCAGCGCGGGTCCAGAAGGAGGACTGGCTGGTCGTCATCGGCATCTGCACGCATCTGGGCTGCATTCCCCTGGGCCAGAAGTCGAGCGATCCGCGCGGCGGCTGGGATGGCTGGTTCTGCCCCTGCCACGGCTCCCACTATGATACCGCAGGACGCGTCCGCAAGGGCCCGGCGCCGGAAAACCTCTGGCTGCCGCCTTACGCGTTCCTCGACAAAAACACCATCAAGATCGGCTAGGGAAGGCAGAGATCATGGCATTTGGAACCTTTCAGCCAAAGAACCGGTTTGTCCGCTGGTTCGATCAGCAGCTCCCGATTCTCTCGCTGTTGCACGGTACGCTGGTTGCCTATCCGGCACCCCGGAATCTGAATTACTGGTGGAACTTCGGCTCGCTCGCCGGCCTCGTTCTGGTCATCCAGATTGCCACCGGCATCGTGCTGGCCATGCACTATACGCCGCACGCCGATCTTGCCTTTGCCTCGGTCGAGCACATCATGCGCGACGTCAATTTCGGCTGGCTGCTGCGCTATATGCATGCCAATGGCGCATCAATGTTTTTCCTGGTCGTCTATATCCACATTTTCCGCGGCCTTTATTACGGCTCCTACAAGACCCCGCGTGAGGTGCTGTGGTGGTTGGGGCTGATCATCCTGGTGCTGATGATGGCCACCGGCTTCATGGGCTATGTGCTCCCCTGGGGACAGATGAGCTTCTGGGCGGCCACCGTGATCACCAATCTGTTCAGCGCGATTCCGGTAATCGGCGAAGCCGTCGTGGAGTGGCTGTGGGGCGGGTTTGCCGTCGGCAATCCGACGTTGCAGCGCTTCTTCAGCCTGCACTACCTGCTGCCTTTCATCATCGTCGGCGTGGTGATTCTGCACATCTGGGCGTTGCATATTCCAGGCTCCAACAACCCCCTCGGAATCGACGTCAAATCGAAGCAGGATCAGATTCCGTTCCACCCCTATTACACCGCCAAGGACCTGTTCGGCATGGCCGTGTTCCTGATCTTCTTTTCCTACTGGGTGTTCTACAATCCGAACTACATGGGGCATCCGGACAATTACATCCCGGCCAATCGTTTCGTCACCCCGGCCGATATCGTGCCGGAATGGTACTATCTGCCGTTCTACGCGATCCTGCGGGCGGTTCCCGACAAGCTTGGCGGGGTGATCGCGATGTTCTCGTCGATCCTGGTGCTGTTCGCGCTGCCCTGGCTGGATCGCTCGCGGGTTCGCTCGGCTCGCTTCCGGCCACAATACAAGCAGTTCTTCTGGCTGCTGGTGATCGACGTCTTGATCCTCGGCTGGGTCGGCGCCAATCCGCCTCAAGGACAGTTCATTCTGATCGGACGCCTGGCCACTGCCTATTATTTCCTCCACTTCCTGGTGATCGTGCCCCTGTTGGGCGTGCTTGAAAAACCGAAACCGTTACCCGACAGCATCGCCAAAGCGGTCCTGGGCGAGGCCGCGGCAACCGCGAAATAGGGAGGACGTTTGATGACCCGACTCAAATCCATTCTGCCCGCTTTCGCGCTGATCGCCGCAGCCGCCGTCGGCACATTCACGGTGTTGGTTGCGGCCGAAGCCGAACATCCGCCGGCCCGCAACTGGCCGCACAAGGGAGTTTTCGGCACCTTCGACCGGGCCACCCTGCAGCGCGGATTCCAGGTCTATGCGGAAGTCTGCTCGTCGTGTCACAGCATCAACTTTGTCGCCTTTCGCAATCTGACCGATCTCGGCTATTCGATGGACGAGGTCAAGGCCATCGCCGCCGAGTACGAGATCGAGGACGGCCCCAATGACGAGGGCGAAATGTTCATGCGGACCGCCCGTCCGTCGGATTATTTCCCGCCCCCGTTTGTCAATGAGCAGGCAGCCCGGGCAGCGAATAACGGGGCTCTGCCGCCCGATCTGTCGCTGATCGTCAAGGCCCGCGAAGGCGGCGAGGATTACATCTATGCGCTGCTGACCGGGTTCGAGGACGAACCGCCCGCGGGCTTCGAACTGACCGAAGGCATGAACTACAACCCCTATTTCCCCGGCGGGCAGATCGCCATGACGCCGCCGCTGTTCGAGGATTCGGTCGAATACGCCGACGGCACGCCGGCGACTGTCGAACAGATGGCGTCCGATGTAACCACCTTCCTGGCGTGGACGGCCGAGCCGACGCTGGAGGCGCGCAAGCGCCTCGGCTTCAAGGTCATGGCCTTCCTGCTGGTTCTGACGGTGCTATTGTACTTCGTCAACCGCAAGGTCTGGAGCAAACTCAAGCGTTAGCCCCGGTGCCGCGTTGGGGTAATATCCGAAGGCCGTTTCCTGCCGCGGCGGGAGCGGCCTTCGCAGTGGTTGGGAGCCATGGCTGACAAGACGCAGACACCCGTTCTCGGAATCATCGGCGGCAGCGGTCTTTACGAAATCGAAGGGTTGGAGGACACCCGCTGGGAGCAGGTATCATCGCCCTTCGGCGAGCCCTCGGACGCGCTGTTCATGGGTACGCTCGATGGCCAGCCGCTGGTGTTCCTGCCGCGCCACGGACGCGGCCACCGGCTCGATCCCGGCCACATCAATTACCGCGCCAACATCGATGTGCTGAAGCGTGCCGGCGTCACCGACATCGTCTCGCTGTCGGCCTGCGGCTCGTTCAAGGAGGAGCTGGCGCCCGGCACCTTCGTCATCGCCGACCAGTTCATCGACCGCACCCGTTCGCGCGAGAGCAGCTTCTTCGGCCCCGGGATGGTGGCGCATGTGTCGATGGCCCATCCGGTGTGCCGGCGCTTGGGCGACATGGTCGAATCAGCCGCCCGTGACGCCGATATCGAATACGTGCGCGGCGGCACCTATCTGGCGATCGAGGGCCCGCAGTTCTCGTCGCTGGCCGAATCGCGGCTCTATCAGGCCTGGGGCTGCGATGTCATCGGCATGACCAACATGCCGGAAGTCAAGCTCGCCCGCGAGGCCGAGATCTGCTATGCCACCGTCGCCATGGTCACCGATTACGACTGCTGGCACCCGCATCACGACGATGTCGAGGTCGCCGATATCGTCGGCGTTCTGCTGGCCAATGCCGACCGGGCACGCGAGCTGATCCGCTACCTGGTGCCCTGGATCAAGGCCGCGAAGGACGACGCCCACCCGTGCCCGAACGGATGCGACCGGGTGCTCGACGGGGCGCTGATTACGGCGCCCGAGAGCCGCGATGCGGAGATGATCGCCCGGCTGGATGCAGTTGCCGGCCGGGTTCTCGACGATTTCGAATCCTGAGGAGACAGAGACCATGCCGGCGTGGATTCGCGAGCGCATTCGCACCATCCCAGATTATCCCAAGCCGGGGGTCATGTTCCGCGACATCACCACCCTGCTGCAGGACCCGCTGGGCTTTCGCAAGACCGTCGATGAACTGGTCCAGCCGCATGCCGGCCTGCGCATCGACAAGGTGGCCGGGATCGAAGCCCGCGGCTTCATTCTCGGCGGTGCGGTGGCCCATCAGCTCAGCGTCGGCTTCGTTCCGGTGCGCAAGAAAGGCAAGCTGCCCTGGCAGACGCTGGGCCAGGACTACGAGCTGGAATACGGCAACGATCGGGTCGAGATGCACATGGATGCGGTCGGCGACGGCGAACAGGTGCTGCTGATCGACGATCTGATCGCCACCGGCGGCACGGCGGAAGCGGCGATCCGGCTGATTCACAAGGCCGGCGGCGACGTCGTGGCGGCCAGCTTTGTCATCGACCTGCCCGATCTCGGCGGCGTCAAACGGCTGCGCGCCATGGGATGCAACGTGCTGACTCTGTGCGCCTT
>CAZZKF010000027.1:19398-30183 GCA_964654995.1 uncultured Alphaproteobacteria bacterium
CAGGTGCCGCGCGGAATCGTCCAGGCCCGGGCCTCGTTGGGCCCGGCGGTAAAGAAGGTGATCAGCCCCAACAACTCGTAGCCGGCACGGATCACCCGCGCCAGGCCGGTCTCCTCGAGCCCCATGTCGGCGAGAAAGGCGGCGCGCTCGGCCTCATCATCGAAGCCCGCGAGCTCGGCCTCGATCGCCGCCGAGATGACCACGCAGCCGGCATGTTCCCGTGCCGCCATTTCGGCCACCGCATCCGAGTAGGCATTGCCCGAGGCGGCCGACGCCTCATCGACGTTGCAGACATAAAGAACCGGCTTGGCAGTCAGCAGATGCAACTGGCGAAACGCCGAGCGGTTCTCGTCAGAGACCGAAAGCAGCCGGGCGGGGCGCCCCTCGCGCAGCAGCGCCAGGGCCTCTTCCATCAAGGCCAGCTGGCGGGCCCCGTCCCTGTCGCCGCCGCGCACCCGCTTGGCCAGCGGCTCGATGCGACGCTCGAGGCTTTCGAGATCGGCGAGCATCAGCTCGGTGTTCACAATCTCGGCGTCCGCCACCGGATCGGTGCGACCCTCGACATGGGCGATCTGGGTGTCCTCGAAACAGCGTAGAACGTGCAGGATCGCATCCATCTCGCGGATGTGGGAGAGGAAGCGGTTGCCCAGCCCCTCGCCGCGGCTGGCGCCGCGCACCAGACCGGCGATGTCGACGAAATCGAGGCGCGTCGGCACGACGCGCGCCGACCTGGCGATCTCGGCAATGCGGGTGAGCCGTTCATCCGGCACCGGCGCAGTGCCGACATTGGGTTCGATGGTGCAGAACGGAAAGTTCTCGGCCGCCGCCGCGGCCGAGCGGGCAAGCGCATTGAACAGGGTCGACTTGCCGACATTGGGCAGGCCGACAATCCCGCACTTAAACCCCATTTTTACCTTGCTCCTCAGGCGCTCGGACGTGATCGGGCGGCGGGTTCCTGGGGTTGGGCTTTAAAATCGCCGCGACCCGGGTCATGAACAGGCTGTCCCTGCGCTCTGCCAGCAGCGGTGCGGCTTCGGCGATGGCATCCAGCAATGGCTCCAGCCAGGCACGATCGGCTTTCGAGAAATCATGCAGCACATAGCCGCGCACCAGGTCCTTGTGTCCGGGGTGGCCGACGCCGATGCGGACCCGGCGATAGCCGTTGCCGATATGGGCATCGATGCTGCGCAGGCCGTTGTGACCGGCCGCCCCGCCGCCGTGCTTGACCCGCAGCTTGCCGGGCGCCAGATCGACCTCGTCGTGAATGACCACGATGTCCTCGGGCGGAATTTTGTAAAAGCGGGCGGCTTCGGCCACCGACCGGCCGGACTCGTTCATATAGGTTTCGGGCAGCAGCGCCAGAACCTTTTCCCCGGCCAGCCGGCCTTCATGAAGGCGGCCCGAAAATTTCGCCCGTGCCGGGCCGAAGCCGTGGCGCCGGACGATGGCGTCGACCGCCATCCGGCCGACATTGTGGCGATGGCCGGCATAATCGGGCCCCGGGTTGCCGAGCCCAACCAGCAGCAGCATCGCGCCTCTCCGTGATCGACGGGCGGCGGTGATCGGCGCCGCCCAGAAAAACCCGGTTGGAGCGGCCTAGTCGCCGCCCTCGCTGTCCGAACCCTCTTCGGCCTCGGGTGCACCGGCTTCGATTTCCAGCGCCTCCAGAGCCTCGGCTTCGGCCGCTTCCGCTTCCTCGCGCTCGGACACCAGACCGGAAGGTGCGGCAATGGTGACGATGGTGAAGTCGCGATCGGTGATCGTCGGCCGGGCGCCTTCGGGCAGCTTGACAGCACTGATGTGAACGCCATCGCCGATTTCCAGCCCGGTGACATCGACCTCGATCGATTCCGGGATCTTGCCGGCCGGACACAGCAGCTCGATTTCGTGGCGGACGATGTTGAGCACGCCGCCGCGGCGCAGCCCCGGGCTTTCCTCCTCGCCGACCCAGGTGACCGGCACCCGGATGGTGACCCGGGTGTCCTCTTCGACGCGCATGAAATCCACGTGCACCGGCCAGTCGGTGACCGGGTCGAACTGGATATCGCGGGGCAGCACGCGCTGGCTCTTGTCGCCGAGCCGGAGCTCGAACAGCGAGTTGGTGAAGCCGCCGGCGTGGAGGTGCAGGTTGAGGTCCTTGAGGGTCACCGAAATCGCCCGCGGATCCCGCGCACCGCCGTAAACCACGGCCGGGACCAGACCGGCGCGCCGGGCGGCCCGGGCCGGGCCGCGGCCCACCTTGGGCCGATCCACCGCTTCGATGGTACGAACGTTGGTCATTATTCACATCTCCGCTTCACGGGCGCAGACGGCTGCCCCGATTTCATCACATGGAAAGCCGATATTGCGCCATGGCGATCCCGGCCCGCCATGTACAAAAATCGTCCGCTTTTTACAAGTCTTCAGTCGAAAACTCAATCAAACAAACTGGACACCGAGGATTCCTCGCTGATCCGCCGGATCGCTTCGGCCATCAAGGGGGCGATCGAAATCGTCCGGACCTTGTCGCACAGCCGCACCGCATCGGTGGGACGGATCGAATCGGTGATCATCAGCGCCTGCAGCGACGAGGCCGAAACCCGGGCCACCGCGCCGCCCGAAAGCACGCCGTGGCTGACATAGGCACTGACCGACGCCGCCCCCTTGTCCAGGAGCGCCTCCGCCGCATTGCACAGAGTACCAGCCGAATCGACGATGTCATCGACCAGGATGCAGCTGCGCCCTTCAACGTCGCCGATGATGTTCATGACTTCCGATTCGCCGGCCCGTTCGCGGCGTTTATCCACGATCGCCAGATCGACGCCCAATCGCTTGGCGTGCGCCCGGGCGCGCACCACGCCGCCGACATCGGGCGAGACGATCATCAGCGAGTGATTGTCGAAATGCTCGCGAATGTCGGAAACAAACACCGGGGCGGCGAACAGATTGTCGGTCGGGATATCGAAAAAACCCTGAATCTGGCCGGCGTGCAGATCCATGGTCAGCACCCTATCGGCACCCGCGGTGGTGATCAGATTGGCCACCAGCTTGGCCGAGATCGGCGTGCGCGGACCCGGTTTCCGGTCCTGCCGGGCATAGCCGAAATAGGGGATGACCGCGGTGATGCGGCGCGCCGAGGCGCGGCGAAGGGCGTCGATGCAGACCAAGAGCTCCATCAGATGGTCATTGGCCGGGTATGACGTCGGCTGGATCACGAAGACATCTTCGCCGCGCACGTTTTCCTGAATCTCGACAAACACCTCCATGTCCGAGAAGCGCCGGACGGTGGCCTGGGTCAACGGCATGTTGAGATAGGATGCAATCGCCTCCGCCAACGGCGGGTTGCTGTTGCCGGTCAGAATTTTCAAGGGCCTGGTTCCCTCGATAGACACTGGGGATGCCGCCCGACACCGCGAAAGGCCGGCCCCTTTGGGCCATTCCCGGGTGCCAGGGCGCGGCGAACTGTATCAGGGCGCCGGGGGGCTGTAAACCGGCTATCCGCCTATCCCTACGTGCTTTCCAGCCGCCCCTCGGGGACCAGCGCTATGGCGGACAGGCAGCGGCCGTAATCAGGCTCGCCACGCGCCCGCGACCGGCGATAGCTGAAGAACAGATCGTCCTGCACAAACGTGTCGCAGGCGAGCCCGTCGAGGTGCGAGACGCCGAGACGGCGCAGCATCTCGAGGGCCAGTCCGCCGAGGTCGAACAGCGCATGGCCGGGCCGCGGGCCGGGCGCGAAGAAGGCGGCAAAGGCAGGCTCGGCATCGGTAAAGGCGGCCACCACCTCGGGCCCGACCTCATAGGAGTTCTGGCCGATGCAGGGGCCGACGGCAGCGCAAATACGGGCGCGCCGCGCTCCCAGCTTCTCCATTGCCGCCAATGTCGCCTCGATCACCCCGGCGGCAAGCCCGCGCCAGCCGGCATGCGCCGCACCGATCACCCGCGCCTGCGGGTCGACCAGCAGCACCGGTGCACAATCGGCGGTGAGAATCCCGAGCGCCCGACCCGGCGCCTTCGTGACCAGGGCATCGGCCCGCGGTCGGGCACCAGCCTCCCAGCTTTCGTCAACCGTCACCACGTCGGCACCATGGACCTGATAAAGCGTGCACAATGCGTCTGGTCCTACGCCGAGACGGCCGGCAGCCCGCGCCCGGTTCTCGGTGACATGAGTGGGCACATCCTCCGATCCCGGCCCGCAGTTCAAGGAGGCGTAGATGCCGGTGGAGACGCCGCCGCGCCGGGTGAAAAAGCCGTGGGCGAGGCCGCCGACACCGGCCAGAAGCGGGCTTTCGAGCCTCATGCCGCCGTGTCCCCGAAGCCGGCCGGCGGCGGGCCGCCGGGGGCGGTGGCCGCCAGCACCTTGAACAGCTCGCCCATCGCCTCGGGCGCGGTCAGCCGTGCAACGCCACTACGAATATCCGCGGCCTGGCGCGCGTCCGCACTTGCCAGCAACTGCCGGGCCCGCGCCTCGATCCCCAGGGCGCCCAGGAAGCGACCTTGCGAGACCGGGCCGCAAACGTCGGCCCCGGCCGTCACCGCAGTTCGCGTCAAGGCGGCGAAATCGACATGGGCGGTCAGATCGACCTCGCCCGGTGCCTCCAGAATATCGGTGAAACGATGGCCGCGCACCGCCTGAACCGAGTCCCCCGGGCCGCCCGCCGCGGGCCCGTAATCGATGACCAGCAGCGCCCCGCCGTCAGCCACCAGCCGCCGGGCGAGAGCCGTCATCACCGCCTCACGCTGGGGAGAGACCTCGATGCAGGTCCCGATGGCGGCATCCAGGTGATCCGGCCCGACCAGCCCAGCGGCCTCGGGCGCCGGCGGGCCGAGGGTGAGCACCAGCCGTCCCCCGGGCTCGCCAACACCGACCAGGCGCTCGCACCAGCCGTCCGCTGTTCGTACCAGCTGGCGCACCGGCAGGGCATCGAAAAACTCGTTGGCGATCAGTATCATCGGCCCCCCCGGCAGGTCGCCCACATCGGCATGCCAGGTGGCCTCCAGCCGCTCCGCCTGAAGCCGGCGCAAGACCGGGCTGGTTTCCACCAGATGGAGGCGCAAGGCGCCGGCAAAGTCGGGCGCGGCGGTCTCGATCACCCGCAGGGCATCGGCCATCAACGTGCCGCGCCCGGGCCCCAGCTCGACCAGATTGACCGGGTCCGGCGCGCCCATGCGCATCCACAGATCGGCGCACCACAGACCGATCAGTTCGCCGAAGATCTGGCTGATTTCCGGGGCGGTGATGAAATCGCCGGCGCGTCCCAGCGGATCGCGGGTCATATAGTAGCCGTAACGCGGATGCCCCAGCGCCTCGGCCATGAAGCGCTCCAGCGTGATCGGCCCGGCCCGCCGGATCAGTTGGATCAGATGCTCTTCGAGCGGCGTCATGCCCGGCGATAGACGCGCCAGATCAGATAGACCCCGAACAGGGCCAGCGGCACGGACAGCAGCTGGCCCATGGTGAAGCCGCCGGCCAGGAAACCGATCTGGGCGTCGGGCTGGCGGAACAGCTCGCCGAAGCTGCGCAGCACCGCATAGCCGATCAGAAAGGCGCCGGTCAGCGCGCCTGGACGCTCGGCCAGGCGGGTGCGGCGAAACAGCAGGTACATGATGATGAACAGCAGCACGCCTTCGAGCCCGGCCTCGTAAAGCTGGCTGGGATGGCGCGGCTGCATCCCGCCGCCCGGAAAGATCACCCCCCACGGCAGATCGGTCGGGCGGCCGACCAGCTCGCCGTTGACGAAATTGGCGATGCGGCCGAGAAACAGGCCGATCGGCGTGGCGCAGGCGATCAGGTCGGCGACCCGCAGCACCGGCAGCCGGTGACGCAAACTGAACCAGATGATCGCCACGGTGACGCCCAGCAGGCCGCCGTGAAAGGACATGCCGCCACGCCAGACCTGCAGGATGGCCGCCGGATTCTCCATGTAATAGCCGGCGTTATAAAACAGCACATAGCCGATCCGCCCGCCGAACACGACGCCGAGAATGATCCAGACGATGAGGTCGTCGATCTGCTCGCGGGTCAGCACCGGCTCGAGCAGCGACCGGTTGAGCCGCACCACATACCACCAGCCGATCAGCAGGCCGACGATATAGGCCAGCGCATACCAGCGAATGGCCACCGGTCCGATCTGCAGGGCCACCGGATCGACGGCCGGGAACAGGATGGCGGGAAGCACGAAGGTCATGGCATCAGTCCCGAGAAATCTCGATTGCGGCCTTCAACATCGACGCGGGCTTCTCACCTGTCAAGCGTGTCACGATAGCGCACCTCCCCCTTGGCAAAGCGGTTCGGGACCGCCATATTTCCCGATAGGGAATTTCTTGCGGGCCGGTTCGATACCGCGCTCCGGGCACATCATCGAAAGAAAGCCGCATGCAGACCGAAAACCCGATCCTCGACGACCTGGCCAAGCTGGCGAATGACGCCCTGGGCACGCTCCAAGGCATGAAAACCGAACTCGAGGCCCTGATCCGCCAGCGTTTCGAGCGGATGATCTCCGACCTCGACCTGGTTGGCCGCGACGAGTTCGAGGCGGTGCGCGAAATGGCGGCCAGGGCCCGGGCCGAAAACGAGGCGCTGAAGAAGCGCGTCGCCGCTCTCGAAAAGGCGCTCGGCAAGACCAGGGCCGCACCCAAACGCACAACCCGCAAGGCCGGCACGGCCAAAAGCACTGCCAAAAGCCGCGCCAGGAAAACCGGCACCAAGGCCTGAGCACGCCCGGGCGCGAACCGTCCCGCCAAACGCCGCACCGCGCTCACCGTCAAAAGTTATCCACAAGTTTTCGACCGCCGGGCGCGGCTAGGGTCTTGCGCGCCCAGGCCGCCAATGGCATGCTATATCTTGCGATCCAGAGGCCGCACATCACTATAACTTGTGATTTTGGGCCTTTCGGGTGCAAGACGCGGCTCCGGGGACGGGAGCCGGAAGATGGGTGGGAGACGATCGGCGTGGATACC
Source organism: uncultured Alphaproteobacteria bacterium (assembly GCA_964654995.1). Taxonomy (GTDB): domain Bacteria; phylum Pseudomonadota; class Alphaproteobacteria; order CAZZKF01; family CAZZKF01; genus CAZZKF01. The sequence goes on from CAZZKF010000027.1 coordinate 26,338, forward strand.
GGGACCCTGCGACGCCAAGTGGAGCTCGACAATCCGCTGGATCTGATCGAGCAGATCGTTACTGCCCACGAGTGGCTGTACGAGCGGGCCAGCGACGACGAGATGACGGTCTCCACGACCGGAAGTTGGTGCGACTATCACCTGCACTTCAGCTGGAACGACCGGCCCGCCGCCCTGCAGATCGTCTGTGCCTTCGACTGTCGCGTGCCCAAGCCGCGAATTCCTGAAGTGCACGGGCTTCTGGCTCTGATCAACGCCCAGATCTGGCTCGGCCATTTCGACATCGTCGAGGACCAGGGATTGTTGTTGTTCCGTTATGTCCTGCTGGCCGCCGAGCCCGGCGCCGTGACGCCGGCCCAGTGCGAAAACCTGCTGGAGGTCGCCATTCAGGAATGCGAGCGCTTTTTCCCCGCCTTCCAGTTCGTCATGTGGGGCGGAAAGACCTCGCGCGACGCCCTGGCCGCAGCTATGATCGAAACCGTTGGCGAAGCGTAACCGTCGACCCCTTTTCCGATCCGGCTGATTGAACGCGAACCATGTCCGATCTTGGCGAATTTCGACCGGCCCGGCCGCTGGTTCTGATCGGCTGCGGCAACATGGGCCAGGCCATGCTGAGGGGCTGGCTGGCACACGGCCTTTCCAGCGACGGACTGATCCTGGTCGAGCCCGACGAGAGCCGCCTCGCCGCCCTCGGTGATGCCATTGAGGGCGCCTATCGTGTCTCGAACATCGGCGAGCTCGATGCGGCGCTGAACCCGCGCGCCGTGGTGTTTGCAATCAAACCGCAGGTCCTTCCGCAGGTACTCGGCGAAGCCGGCCATCTGGTTCACGCCGACACCGTCTTTCTGTCGATCGTTGCCGGCAAGCCACTGGCCTTTTTCGCCGACCGGCTGGGAGCAGAGGCGGCGGTGGTGCGGGCGATGCCGAACACGCCCGCCTCGGTGGCCCGGGCGATCACCGTGGCCTGTGCCAACAGCCGTGTCGATGACCGGCAAAAGGCGCTGTGCGACGGGCTGCTTTCGGCCATCGGCCGGGTGGTGTGGACCGAGCATGAGGACTGGCTGGACGCGGTCACTGCCGTGTCGGGAAGCGGTCCTGCCTATGTCTTCCATTTGGTCGAATGCCTGGCCCGGGCCGGCGAGGCCGCCGGCCTGCCGGCCGAGCTCGCCGAGCTTCTGGCCCGCGAAACCGTCAGCGGCGCCGGCGAGCTGTTGCGCCAAAGCAACATGTCGGCCGCCGATCTGCGCTGCGCCGTGACCAGCCCCGGCGGCACCACCGAGGCGGCGCTGGCCGTGCTGATGGCCGACGAGGCGTTCGCCACGCTTTTGCGCCGGGCGGTTGAGCGGGCGACCGCGCGCTCGCGTGAATTGTCCGGCTGACGGACCGGCGCACAATCGGTCGCACCGTCACAACGAAGGACTTGGGCCAAAGGCGCGATCCGGCGTATGATAGGGGGCAATGAAAGGCTGAGCCCCATGCCCCAGACCCGCAGCGATACCCGCGACCGGATCATTGACGCCGCCCTGGCGTTGATCGCCGTGCGCGGCTGGCATCGCACCGGCCTCGGCGACATTGCCAAGGCGGCGGGGCTGACACTGGCTCAGCTTCACCGCCATTTTCCGGACAGAAGCGCCATTCTTCTCGCCCATCTGGCGCGAATCGACGAGGCGATGCTGAAAGGGCGGGCGCCAAGGGCCGAAACCCCGCGCGAGCGGCTGGCCGAGGTGGTGATGCGCCGGTTCGCCCTGCTCAACCCCTACCGCAACGCCCACCGGGCGCTGCGGCGCGATCTGATTGCCGATCCGGTCACCGGCCTGCGGATGCTGTGCCACCTGCGCCGCTCCCTGCGCTGGATGCTGGAAGCAGCCGGCATCGACAGCGCCGGCCTTATCGGCGAGATCCGGCTCAAGGGGTTGAGCGCGATTTATCTTGCCACCCTGTGCGTCTGGTTCAATGACGACAGCGAAGATCTGGCCCGCACCCGGACGGCACTTGACGAACATCTCGCCCGGGCCGAGCGGCTGGCCCGCTGGCTGCCGCGGCGCGAACCCGATGGCGGCGAAGGCGACACCGCCGCCAGCCCAACCTGAACAACGTGTCAGCCGCCCTCGATCAGGGCCAGAATGCGGTCGCGCTCAGCTTCGTCGACCAGTCCCAGAAGCACCCGGCGATAGCCGGCCACGGCATCGGCACCGGCATCGCGGTAGGCGCGGGCTACCCGTTCGCGCTGCAGATCGGACAGGCGCTTTTCCAGCTCGGCGCCAGTTTCCGTCAGATAGAGAAGTCTTTGGCGGCGGTCCTTGCGGCCCTTTTCCTGATAGACCAGTCCCCGCTCCATAAGCTGGCCCAGCACCCGGCTCAGACTCTGCTTGGTGATCCGCAGAATCGCCAGCAGGCGCGACACCGTGATCCCGGGATTGCGGGCGATGAAATAGATGGCGCGGTGATGGGCGCGGCCCAACCCGTGCTCGGCCAGCAGCACATCCGGACCCTTGGTAAAGTCCCGATAGGCAAAAAACAGCAGCTCGATGCCCCGGCGCAATTCCTCCTCGCGCAGGAACAGCGGATTGGCACTCGTGCTTAAGTCAGCCATGTTGACATATTAAATCAATAATGTTACCGGAATCAATTAAATCAGGACATAATCTGTCCCTACCCCACGCGGCTCCCGCCGCCCGTATCTTCGTTTTGGGCAACACAGAATGAGCATGATCCCCTTCGACGACCGCGACGGTAAAATCTGGTTCGACGGTACCCTGATCGACTGGCGCGAGGCCAGAATTCATGTGCTCAGCCACGCCCTTCATTATGCCAGTTGCGTGTTCGAGGGCCAGCGCAGTTACGACGGCCGGATTTTCAAGCTCGCCCAGCATACCGCCCGGCTGCTGCATTCGGCCGACGTGCTGAACTTCGAGATTCCCTACTCCGCCGAGCAGATCAACCAGGCCTGCGATGAGGTGTTGGCTGCCAACGGGCTGAGCGACGCCTACGTCCGCCCGGTCGCCTGGCGCGGCGCCGAAATGATGGGCGTTTCGGCGCAGGACACGCGGATTCATCTGGCCATCGCCGCCTGGGCCTGGCCGGCCTATTTCGGCCCGGAGGCCAAGATGAAGGGCCTGCGGCTCGATATCTCGAAATGGCGCCGGCCGGCCCCCGACAGCGCGCCGACCAACGCCAAGGCGGCCGGGCTGTACATGATCTGCACGCTCTCCAAACATGCGGCCGAGGCGCAGGGCTACAACGATGCCCTGATGCTGGATTACCGTGGACAGGTGGCCGAGGCCACCGGCGCCAATATCTTTTTCCTCAAAGACGGCGTCTTGCACACGCCGACGCCCGACTGTTTCCTTGACGGCATCACCCGGCGCACGGTGATCGACCTCGCCCGCAAGCACGGCATCGAGGTGATCGAGCGCGCCATCCAGCCGGACGAGATGGCGGACTTCGAGCAGGCGTTTCTGACCGGCACCGCGGTCGAGGTCACGCCGATTTCCGAAATCGGTCCCTATCGCTTTGAGATCGGCGAGCCGGTCACCACGCTGATGCACGATTACGACGATCTGGTGCGCGGCCGCACTGCCGGTTGAAAATCGCCTAATTGTTGGCGTCGCCCCGTCCCTGCCAGCGCCGGGCGGCAGCCTCGTCTTCATGGCGGGCCTCGACCCAGCGATCGCCAGAGGGCGTTTCCTCGCGCTTCCAGAACGGCGCCCGGGTCTTCAGCCAGTCGACCAGAAATTCGGCCGCCTCGAAGGCGGCGCGCCGATGGGCCGAGGCGGTGGCCACCAGCACGATCGGCTCGCCGGGCAGCATGCGACCCACCCGATGAACGATCAGGCAGGCATCCAG
>CAZZKF010000028.1:0-29863 GCA_964654995.1 uncultured Alphaproteobacteria bacterium
CCCGCATCTGCGGCCCGCGCCTTTCCACGGTGCGTGTCATCATGCTGATGGTTGATGAACAGCCCGTGATTCACAGCGCCGTCTGGAAAGTGCCGGTCGGAGACAACATGACCGACAATTTCGCCCATGGCGAGCCGGGCAATCTTCTCGGCCATGCGGACGCCACGAGCGGTCGCATCGTCCGCGTGGTTCGCGGCACCGGCTTTGAGTGCCAGATCGCCACCACACATCCGGATACCGGCGTATCCTTGACCGAGATCTCGCTGCCCTGCTGGCAGGACCTCATCGACCTTTGCACAATTGCTGCACGGGCTTTGCCGGGACTGGGATTTCAGCACTGGGACCTGGCGTTCTGTCCGTCGGGTCCGGTGATGCTTGAAGTCAATGTCGAGGGTGCAGTGGACCTCCATCAACTGGCCGCGCTGGCAGGCGCGCTGACCCCGGTGCTGCGCAATGCCATGGCAAACCGGCATGCGCAGGAGCTCATCCAAAGGCACGCCGAACAGGGCGCTCGCTCTTGAACCATCCGGGATCGCAGACCCCGGCAGGATTATCGGCCGTGGGTCAGGTCTCTCAATCCGGCGTTCAGAAAAGCCCGATCAAATCGCTTGATGTTTTCACGCGGATTCAGAGCCCATTTTGTCCTGAGTTTCCAGATCTTCCGCGACAAAACCGCAGCGAGATCATTACGCCCGACCTGGCGGAGTTCTCTGGCAAGCGGCAGGTAGACGTCTCTGAGCCTGTCGATCCGGATATCGAGACTGGATTCGACCATTTCCGGTCTCAACTCGTCATGGGGAAAGGTCTTCGCGTCTCCGAGTTTCCCCGCGCATAGAAGCTCAAGCATTGTGTGCATGCACTTGTCGCACGCGCCGCAATTGAGCCCATCCTCCGGACGCAGAAAGCAAACTCTTAGAGCCTCCAAGGCCGAAGGCCAGTCAGCAATGCACCTTACCCTGTCGATTCGTCCAGTCCGCTCATCGAGGTGATGAACCCGCAAACCGCTTCCGCTGAAGCGGGGGTCGAGCAGGGGATGCGTACCCCAGGGCTGCAGGGCGCGAATGACGAAGCTGGATGCGATCATGACATCCGAAATCCCGCCGGCAAGCAGATGTCCGATGGCTGCTGTGCCACATCCCCCGAAAGCGGTCCGCCAGAAATCGGTATTGGGTTCCAGCCAGCGCAGGTTGGTCGAAGCCGGAATCAGACTGACAGCCGCTTCTTCCAGTACCGGCCTCATGGTCCCCATCACATATTCGAAATATGACCGCTCCTCTCCCACCAAGGGGTGCGCGCCGATGTCGAACCCGTGCACGAAGATCACATCCCGGATGGACATCGGGTGATCGCGCGGAATGTCCAGCCTGTTTCTGCGCAATGTGTAGAGCGAATCGACCCCGCCCGAGAAAAAGGCGGCGGCGCGCGGGGCCTGCCCGGGTTGTCGATCCGAGGGGCGATCGCCGGCCTCGATCACCGGCAGCCAGCGGTCATCCTTCGGCCGGCCCCAGTCGTACCAGTACCAATTCACCAGATAGGCCATGGCCGTATACAGGTTCTGCTTCAGCCAGGGACAGACCGCGCCATCGACATGGATGCGGCGTTCGCCATGGCACAAGGCCGGCGCGACCGCCGCCACCACGAAGGGGTGCATGTTTTCAGGGATCAGATAGCTGGAATCGGCCTCGACCTCGAAATAGATCTCATCCGGGTCGCGCTGGCGTTCCTCCCAGACGATGGTGGCCGTCAGGCGATGCCTGTCGCCGCTGTGCTCTTCCCGGAGATTTTCGATTCTCATAGCCGCCTGACCATCCCAAGCCGGTTGCCCGCGCCCCAACCTTTAACCGGAGCGGCTACAGGCATATCGCCACTTTCCCACCAAAAAAGCCATAGCGCGTGTGGATTAAGGGGGGCTTAAAAATTCCCCGTCGCGTGACGCCGTATCGGCCGCACCGAGCCAAGCTCCGCAACCCTCTGTCTCGAGGCCAGTTTTTCAGGGTTTTTTCACGAAGGCAAATCTAGTATGAAGGCTCGGCTTCGGGCGGCGGCAACCGCCGTTCCGATTGTTCGGGGCCGGCATTTGTGGCGGCCCGCCGAGCCGGGACCGGAAACCGGTGGTGGCCGGGGGACAGCAAGGGAAGCGGAATCGGACGCCCATGTCGTTGCTGGACGAATTGTGCACGATCATCGGCGAGACCCTGCAGCTCGGCGCGCGGGCACAGACATTGTCTGCGTCAACGCCGCTGCTCGGCAATATCCCGGAGCTCGATTCGATGGCGGTGGTGAACCTGATCACCACCATCGAGGAGCGCTTCGACATCTATATCGAGGACGACGAGATCAGCGCCGAGACCTTCGAGACCGTCGGGACCCTTCACGATTTTATCGACTCCAAGCTCGCGGCCTGACCGCGCCGCGCCCGAGAATGCGGTGAAACCGGTCTTCATTCCCAGCAGCCAGGGCCGGATCTTCGGTCTCTATCACCCGCCACAGGCGGATGCGCCGGACCACGGCGATCTGATTTTCGTGCCCCCTTTCGCCGAAGAGCTCAACCGCTCGCGCCACGTCGTCGCCACCCAGGCCCGCGATCTCGCCGCCCGGGGGTGCGGGGTGCTGATCCTCGATCTGTTCGGCACCGGCGACAGCGACGGCGATTTCGCCGATGGCCGCTGGGATATCTGGCTGGACGACATCGCCGCCGGCGCCCGCTGGCTGCGTGCGCAGGGACGCGATCGCATCGGCCTGTGGGGCCTGCGCCTCGGCGCCACCCTGGCCGTGGCCGCCGCCGGGACGATCGCGGGAGCGTGCACGCGCCTGGTTCTGTGGCAACCGGTCACCGATGGCCGCGTTTTTCTGACCCAGTTCCTGCGCATCAAGATCGCCGCCGACATGGCCCGTGGCCAGCCGGGTCCGACAACCAGCGACCTGCGCGCCGCCCTGGAGGCAGGTGAGACCATCGAAGTGGCGGGCTATGACCTGGGCCCCGATCTTGCGCAGGCCATCGATGCCCTGCGCTTGGCCGAACTGACGCCGCCGCCCGGCTGCCCGGTGGCCTGGTTCGAACTGGTGACAAGCGACGAGACGCCGCTGTCTCGCGGCGCTGCCCGGGTGATCGAGACCTGGCGCCAGGCCGGCCATGAGGTGACAGCACAAACGGTTGTGGACGCCGCCTTCTGGACCTTTCTGGAGCGCGAATGGGCGCCGCGCCTGGTGGCCGCCACCACCGTCAAGATCTGCGGGGCGGGCACATGAGCGCCCGCGAGCATGCCATCGTCTTCGACTGCCAGGGCGCAGACCTTCTGGGCATCGTGCATGAGCCCGAGGCCCCGCGCCCGCGCGGGCTGCTGATCGTCGTCGGCGGGCCGCAGTACCGGATCGGCAGCCATCGCCAGTACCTGCTGCTGGCCCGCGCGCTGGCTGATAACGGCGTCCCCGTCATGCGCTTCGATTATCGCGGCATCGGCGACAGCGCCGGCTCCTACCCCGGATTCGAGGCGGTGATGCCGGATGTCGAGGCGGCGATTGCGGCCTTTTTCCGCACCGTTCCCGAGCTTCGCGAGGTGGCCCTGTGGGGCCTGTGCGAAGGTGCTGGCACGGCCTTGTTCACGGCCGCCAGGGACCCGCGCATCTGGGGGGTGGCGCTGGTCAATCCCTGGGTCCGCACCGAGGCCGGGCTGGCCAAGGCTCATCTGAAGCATTATTACGTCCGGCGCCTCCTTGCCCCCGACTTCTGGCGCAAGCTGGTGAGTGGCGGGCTCCATCCCCTGCGGGCCGCCGGCTCGCTGTTCGGCGATCTGCGCACCGCCTGGCGGGGCGGCAAGGACCGTTCGGATACAGGCGCGGATGTCGGCCGATCGCTGCCCGAGCGCATGGCCGATGCCATGGACGCGTTTGACGGACAGGTGCTGGTGCTGCTCAGCGGTGATGATCTGACCGCCCGCGAATTTGCCGACATGGCACAGGCCTCACCGCGCTGGCGCCGGCTTCTTGGCGAGCCCCGCGTCACCCGGCGCGAAATTGCCGGCGCCGACCACACCTTCTCGACCCGGGCCTGGCTCCGGGAGATGGTCGCCGCTACCCGTGAGTGGTTGTCGAGTTAGGACGAGTCCCGGCCGGCGGTTCCATGCGCGTGGTGCGTCTCGCCGGGATGAAAGCGCTTGTCGCCGCCCTCGCCATCGTCGTCGTTCTTGATCGACCAGTAGCAGACGTAAGCGACCAGCCCGCAAAATATGACGAACGCGAGACTGTTGACCAGTTCGACCATCGCTTCGTCCTCCGTTTCGCGGCCCGGGGCACGCCCCGGTGGCGCCCTCTTCCCGACCGTTCTGCCACGCTGCCGGAAAGATTCGGTTAAGACGCCGGCACCCGAATTCGCCCCTTTCGGCGGGCGCGGTTCCGTGAGAGACCAAGCATGCGCATATTAGCGCGCCCTGCCAACGGAAATCTTGCTAAAGTCCTTTCATGGAAGGGCCCCGGTCACGGTCGGTTAACGGTCTCAAACTAAGATCGACGCGCCCTGATGGCGCGCCCCGATCTGGCCGAAGAACGCTGGATCCGGGCGGCCCACTGACGAGACCTGCGCAAGAAAGGCCCTTATGCGAAGCCTGCTGGTTCTTCTGATCATTTTCAGCTTCGTGCCGGCGATTCTCGCCAAGCCGCACGTCGGCGTGCTGCTGTGGAGCTGGATTTCCTATATGAATCCGCACCGGCTGACCTGGGGGGCGGCGTCCAATTTTCCGGTCGCCGACGTGATCGCCGGGGGCACCATTCTGGCGCTGGTGTTTTCGCGCGAGAAAAAAGCCTTTCTGGGGCATCCGCTCCTGGTTCTCTTGCTGGTTTATGCGATCTGGGTAACGATCACGACGCTTTTCGCGGTGGCGCCCGAATACGCCTGGGGCAAATGGGAGCGCACCGAAAAGATCCTGCTTTTCGCGTTCATCACCGCCGCCCTGATCACCAGCCGCTCGCGGCTCACGGCGCTGATCTGGGTGACCGTCCTGTCGCTGGGATACTTCGGGCTCAAGGGCGGTGCCTTCACGATTCTGGGCGGCGGCAAGGCGCATGTGTTCGGCCCACCCGGTTCGTTCATCGCCGACAACAATGCCCTGGCTCTGGCGCTGATCATGACGCTCCCCCTGATGCGCTTTCTGCATTTGCAGGAGAAACGCAAATATCTGAAATGGGCGCTGGCCGGCTCGATCGTGCTCACGCTGTTCGCGGTTTTCGGCTCGCAGTCGCGCGGCGCCTTTCTGGCGTTGGCGGCCATGCTGACCTTCATGGCGTTGAAATCGCGGCGGCGCGGCTTTGCCATTCTGACGCTGATCGTGGCGCTCGGCATCGGCGTCGCCTTCATGCCGGAAACCTGGAAGGAACGGATGACTTCGATCACCCAATATGAAAACGACCCGTCCGCCGTAGGCCGCATCGTCATGTGGAAATTTGCCATCGACCTGGCCGCCGATCATCCGATTGTCGGTGGCGGCTTCCTGAGCTTCTACGACGAAGGCCTGCGCCAGAAATATCTTCCCCCCGAAACCCGGGGCCGCAATGTCCACAGCATCTATTTCGAGGCTTTGGGCGAGCATGGCTACGTCGGGCTGCTGCTGTTCCTGGCCATCGGCTTCGGCACCTATTTCACTGCCAGCCGCATCGTGCGCGAAACCCGGCGACGACCGGAGCTCCATTGGGCGCGCGATCTGGCCTCGATGCTGCAGGTCAGCCTGGTCGGCTATGCCGCGGGCGGCGCCTTTCTCAACCTGGGTACCTTCGATCTGTATTATCAGCTGGTGGTTCTGGTGGTCATCACCCGCCTGCTGGTCAAGCGGGCCCTGGGGACGGAAGCGTCGGCGCGGGCCTGGCATCCGGCGACCTGGACCCGGGCCGGCGCCCCGAGTTAGCGCGCATCGTGACAGAACGACCAGGACTCACGGCCATGCCGATATCGCAGCCCCCGGAAGGTTCCGACTGGGATCATTCCTCACACGAGGAATTCGTCGCCTATTACGCCAAGCAGAGCGTCAGCGAAGCGACCCGGCGGCGGTTCCGCAATCTGCGCGACCTGATCCTCGATATTCGCAGCAACCAATGCCGCGCATCCGACGAGCGGCTTACCGTCATCGATGTCGGTTGCGGCGCCGGCACCCTGAGCCAGGAATGGGCGGCCCTGGGTCATTCGGTCATTGGCATCGATGTCAATGCGCCGTTGATCGAAATTGCCCGCGAGCGGGCGACCGAGGCCGGGCTGGAGATCGACTTTCGGGTGGCCTCGGCGGCCGAGCTCCCGTGCGATGATGCGTCAGCCGACATCTGCGTGGTGCCCGAGCTGCTCGAGCACGTGCCCGACTGGCAGGCCTGTCTGGACGAATTCGCGCGCATCCTGCGCCCCGACGGACTTCTCTACCTCAGCACCACCAATGCCCTGTGCCCCAGGCAACAGGAGTTCAATCTGCCGCTCTACAGCTGGTATCCGGCCCGGCTCAAGCGGCATTACGAGCAGCTCGCCCGGACAACGCGGCCCGAACTTGCCAATTTCGCCAGATATCCGGCGGTCAACTGGTTCACCTATTACAGCCTGCGCCGGGAGCTGCGGGCCCGGGGCTTCGCCAAAACCTTCGATCGCTTCGATCTGGCCGCCCGCACCGACAAGGGCGCGGTGCGCAACGGTGTTCTCCGCATCACGCGGTCTCTGCCCCCCTTGCGGATGATCGGTCAGATGCTGTCCCCGGGAACTCGAATTCTGGCGATCAAAGGTAACGGTCATGAGCTACCAACAGAATCACGATGATCAGCCACGCCCGAATCATCCCGATTCGCTCAGGTTCTTGGTGTGACAACCTGACGTGACAGCTTCCTTGTGACGATTGCCAGAACCGTTCGCTCGGGCCCGTCCGGACGCCCGCTGACAAACCACAGGGCGATTAGTGTGAGACCGTAGATCGCGGCACCAGCAATCACCTTGATCGTCAAGGCAACAATCGGTGCGCCAAGATCTTGGGTGTCCATGACCTTGATGATCGCAAACATGACCGCGCCGGCCAGCACCGGCCGGATCACGGCCGCCACCAGGCCGGCAAACCCAAGAGGAAGGATACGGGTGACCAGCAGGAAAACGGCCCCCACGTACAGGGTCCCGATCAGGGCCCGGACCATGGCGATCTGGGTGATGTCGCGTGCCCCCATGACGATCACGAACACCGCACTCAGCACGATCAGATGGCCCCAGGTGAGCTGCGCATAGCGCTTCACCGAACCGGCAGCGAGGATCAGCGGAAAGGCCGAAAAGGTGAGCCCGGCAGCCGCCCCGAACAGGCCCAGCCACTCGACCACGGGAACCGACTGGGCAAACTTGTCGGTCAGCAGGACGGTGACCAGATCGCCGGCCACCGCCGAAATGCCCAGCCCCGCGGGAATGCAGAGCAGGGCTATGAAAGCCAGGGTCTGGCGATAGGATGCCGCCAACTCGGACGGCGCATGGGTCAGGCGGGCATAGCTGGGAAAGGCGGCACGCCCCATCGGCACGACAAGCTCGTTGGTGAACGACGTGGTCGCGTAGTCGGCAACGTGATAGACCCCCAGCGCCGCAGTATTGCCAAACGCCCCGATCACGAAGCGATCGATCTTGCCGGTCAGAAACCGGCCGACATGGAAAAACAGAAGCCATTGGGAGAACGACCAGATATCGCGGAACTTCTCCAGGCTGAAGCGGGGCCGATAGGGGTGCATGGCGTAGGTCAGCACGACGCCAATGATGCTGCGGAACAGGGTGCCGAGAATCAGTGCCCAGTAGCTGCGCAGCCAGAAGGCGAGACCGACGATGACAAAAAATCCCAGCCCTTTGCGCAGAACGCCGAGCTGGAAATCCCTGGCGAAATTGAGCTCCTTGCGGAAATCGACGACCCCGATATTGCCCAGCCCGCCGATCACCCCGGCCAGGGCCAGAACCCAGATCGCCGGGACCACCCGCGGCTCGTCGAAATAGAGGCCGGCCAGTGGCGAGGCGATCACAAGGATGAGGGCGATGCCGGCCTTCTGGATCAGGCCGATCGTCCAGGCGGTATCGTAATGGGCACGTTCCGCCTCGCGATTGCGGATCAGTGCCAGATCGACACCCAGAAAGGTGAAGACATCGAACAGACCGACGATCACGGTGGCCATCGCGACGATGCCGAAATCCTCTGGCATCAGCAGGCGCGCCAGAATTGCCGTGCTGACCAGACCGATGCTGCGCATCACCCAGCGCATGCCGACCATCCAGGCCGAGCCGCGGGCGATATGCCGGGACATCGACTTGGCCGTGGCGTTCTCGCTGTCCGTCATCGCTCAGATCAATGCGGAAGGCCACGTGCGGGCGAGCACGAGCCGGCCGCATGGGACGCTGTCACCGCCAGCCCAAAATCCCGCAATTTCCGCCATTTCCACTTCTCCACGCCGGGCCGGACCGGTCACGGCCGTGTCCAGGACGTGAGATCGCGATCGATCAGGGCACTCAGGGCTTCAACCTCCGGCGCCAGTTGCCGGCACAGCCTGAGGCGCAACTCGGGTGCCATCGGTGGCCGGGACACGGGCTGCGTATTCAGCTTCTTGAGCTTCTGTCGCAAACGCACCCGGGTCTGCCGGCTGGTGAACAGCCGACTGGCGGCCGAGACCCAATCCGGCGTGTCCTTCAGGAACCGCCGCAGGGCCGGGCTGCGCACCACCTTGTTGGCATTGATCACCGGAAATTCCGCCTGGAAATCCGGATCGACCTCGAGAAACTCGAGCGTCCGGCGATAGACGCCGGCCACATCGGCCTTCAGGTCGTCGAAGATATTGATGTGCACCTGCTCGCGGCCGAACTGATCGAGGAATCGTCCAACCTGATCGGTAAATCTGACAATGTCGCTGTACAGCAGCACCTGCGGCATGCGCGTGATCCGTGTCGGTGCCGGCAGATTGGCGCGGCGCCCGTCTTCGGCATCCAGGGCGGCTTCGAAATCCTCGATCGGTTCAATCCCCTCATAGACGATCTGCGAGTGGTGCGAGGCGAGAACGTCGACCGGGTTGCGCAGGTGAATGATGATCCTGGCCTTCGGGTTGCAGGCGCGGATATTGGCCGCGGCCTCGTGTGACAGCATGTAGAAGACCGAACTTTCGCCGGCGATTTTTTCATCCCCCATGTCCGCAAACAGCGCCGCATATCGCTCTGGATCGCGGGCCGGGTCGTCCGCCGGCAGCAGATCGGTGGCAAAGAAGTGCGTTTCCTTCCTGGGCGCGACAAAAATCTCGGGATGTTGAGACAGATAGTAATCCATCGCCGTGGTGCCGCATTTCGGCGCCCCGACGATCAAGAAATCCGGTCGTCTGCTCCCGCTTAGCTGCACCATTGCGCCACGCCGTGGATCAAGGGATCGAAACCCGCATCAGCCCTGCCCCGGCCGATGCAACCTGCCGGTCCATCAGCCGGACAGGACCTCTGCAGACGGCCATACCGCAATCCCGGATCATGACGGGCCAGTACGAGATATATCAACATATATCTTTAACGGCAGGTTGAAGATGACACGCCGCGCGTGGCCTGCGAATGATCGAGGGCTGGTGCGATTGCCTGCGCGCACGCGTCCTGCCCATAGAAGGGCGCGAACCGTTCCAGCATTTGATCGCAAAGTGTGGCGATATCGGGGCAAATGTCCGGTGGTGGCGCCTTGCGCACCGATCTGCTGTGAACCTTCTCGGTAAGACGCGGACGGTAGGTCAGACCGAAAAAGCGACACAGCCGTTCGAATTCCCGCACCGGGTCGGCCACCAGTCGCTCATATCGCACGACGATGACCCGATCGTCCCTGTCCAGCCCCTGCTCGAAAAACGTCATGTTGCGAAAATACCAGAACAGGGCGACGGCACTGGCGTCATTCAGGTCGGGCCGATACATCCGGCGCACCAGCGCACGCATCTCGGGCGACATGTCGCGGTCACGCCAATCCCTCTCCCGGGTGCCGTCAGCGATTCGCGCGATGCGGCCGGTACAGCCGGACCATTTCCTGAGATGAGAATTGGTCATGTCCGCATAGTGGCGCACGCACCAGACGGCTCTCGCCGGGGCGAAATCATCGAGCATGGCGCGCACGCTCTGGGTCTCGCACAGGGCCTTGAAGACGACATGCCGGGCCCGCGACCGCTCGACCAGCCGATGCAGTACCGGCGCCGGGCGAAGCTGAAAATTTTCGTAGGACCTGGGATCATTTTCCAGAAACACGTCAGTATCGAAACTGCGTTCGAGTACATCGGCGATCATGTTGGTGCCCGAGCGCTGGACGCCGGCAATGAAAATGACGTTTCTGGCGCTCGACGCCGCCATCGCGTGGCGCCACCATTGCGCCACGCGCTTGGTGGCTAGAAGGGTTTCCCGCTCGACCTTTTCGCGGACGTCGTTCAAGACACTGTTGCTTGCCATCGCATTTTCCGCCGTCTTTGCTGTCCCCATGCGCCTCATGCCGCAAAAGGCAGGGTCTCTCGGCACCCTCGGCCCTCTGCCGGCGCCCCCTCAGGCGGCTCATGAATCGCGATTTCACCATACAGGTTCTTAAGGATCGGTTGAACTGTCGGCATTCTTTCGAGCCCGGCGGGACGGCCGGTGCGATACCCCGGTCAACGCCCGGTATGGCAGTTGCAAGGCGCCCATGGGATCGATGCGAAAAAGCCGGCGCAAATCGCCAAGCGCCCGCCATCGACCGCGCCGCAGCCGGCCCAGAAGCGCCAGCGCGAACAATTCGCGATGGCGATTGATGCGCTCCTTCAGGATACGGATATGAGTGGGCTCGGGCTTCAATGCAGTCAGAATATGACGGCGATAGCGGATTTCGTCACAGACTCGCGCAAGATAATCGGAACTGCCCCAGCCGGCGCTGTCGTAGACATTGACGCCGTGTCCGCGCCGGCACTCAGGCTGGGTGGAAAAAACAAAGCGCGCGCCGGCCCGCACAAGCTCCAGCCAGAAGATGTAGTCCTCGCCGGCGTGGGCGTATTCGGTTCGGAAGCGAATATCCGGAAAGCGGACAAAATCATAGACCACGGTGGACGCGATCATGACATTGTAATCGACAACCTGTGTGAACATGTCGTCGCTGAATTCGTAAATCGCCTCGGCCCCCTCAAGCCGCCGGTGGCGGGCGAGATCGGGCACGCCGGAGCGGGCAAAGGACGATATCTCCATGTCCAGGTGATAGAGGTCCGAGAAATAGCAGTCGTAGCCGCGCCGCAGTGCCGCCACCGCCCGCGACAGGTGATTCGCGGTCCACTCGTCGTCCGAATCCAGAAAGGCGACGTACCGGGTCCCCTCCGGCACGGCGTTGAGCGCCGCATTGCGGGCCGCGCCGGGGCCGGCATTGTCCTGCTCGATCACGCGGACCCGATCGGCATGCGTGGCGATCAGGTTGGCGATCTCGTCACGCGCCGGCACCGGCGAGCCGTCATCGACGACAAGGATCACGACCTCCGGTGCTCCGGCTTGCGCCAGTGCCGAGCGCACGGCCCGCGTCAGAATGCCGGATCGGCGCTGGTAATAGGGAATGACGACGGCAAGATCCGGCATGGAATCCACGGCGTGGCTGTTCAGGCATCAGAAGAATCGCGTATAATCGGGGCCTTGAACAATAGGCGTTTTACGGCCCCTTGTGCGGTATGATACGGCGTCGACGCTAGATCGGTCGGATTTACGCGGCCTTAACGGGGTTTGATCTATCCCTGAAACATAACCGGGGACCGAGGAAGACGATGATGCGCAGGAGACAGAATCGCCGCCGGTTCGCGTTCATGGCCGGGCTTGTCGTGCTGGTCGGTGGCCTCGTCGCCGCGTCGTTGACTGCGGACGCCAAGGGGCCGCCCAGGCCCAGCGTCGGGCCATTCTACAACCCCGAGACCAGGAGTTATTTCGAGCTGCGCTTCGACAATGTCGGCCAGGCCCTGTGGACGGATACGCTCAAGGCCGTCAAACGCTTGTCCTACAAGGGGGTGCCCGGACGCCTGGCGATCGTGCGCACGTTCGAGACCCACAATTTTCTGATGGAGCGTTTTCGCCTGACCCAGCCGGCGTGGATCGGCCTGCACCTCGACTGCAGGACCGGCAAGCTGATCTGGTCGGACGGCAACCCGATGCAGCCCAACGAGCCCAACCTGTGGCATACCCCCTGGTACCGGGTGAAGGAATGGACCTGCGCTAGCCAGCGCAACAGCGTGGCGACCGGCAAGTTTTCGCTCATGCCGGTGGCCTATACGCCGATGAAGAATCTGGAGAACGCCAAGGCCAAGCAACCGTTCCGCTGGTGGGCCACCGGCCCGCACAAGGGCTATACCGCCTATTTCGTCGAATATCCGACCGGCAAGGAATGACCCGGGCGCTTTCCGAGCCACTGCGGACGCCCGCATTCGCCGTTCATCTCACGGTGTCGCCAGGGCCGGTCTCGGGCCGCACCTGGCGCCGGCCGGCGAAGCCCCATCATGTTTGATGCGGCGCAGTTGATCTGTGTGTTCGGCATGCCGCGGTCGGGGACCACCTGGATCGGCAAGATCTTCGACAGCCACCCGGACACGCTCTATCGTCACGAGCCCGACAGCGGCCGCCTGGGCGGCGGCTTTCTGATGGGGCGAATCCCGTTGCTGGCCGGCCGCGCCCAGGCCCCGGCCCTGGCCGGGGACGTGACCGAGGTCACGGCGGAAATCCTTGCCACCCGCAACGCCCGGACCAGCGCCAAGAAACCGTTTTTCCCCAAAAGCTACCTCTCGCCTCTGGGCTTTCATGCCCGTCGGCTGATTGCCTCGATGGTCGCCGCCGGCAGCCGCATCCGGTCCGACCTCACGATTCCCGATTTCATCCGCCCTCAGGCCCGGGCCGGCATCCGCCCGGTCTGGAAATCGATCAATCTGGTCGGTTGCGTCGGCTGCTTTGCCGCCGCCCTGCCCGAGACGCGGTTCATCGTTATCGTCCGCCACCCTTGCGGTCAGGTGAATTCGGTGCTGCGCGGCGAAGCCACCGGCAAGTTCATCGCCGCCACCCCGGCGAGCCGCGACTGGGGCCTGTTCGAGCTGCTTCTCGCCACCCCTGCGGCGGCGAAATACCGCCTGACCCTGGATGACATCAAGGCCATGGATGCGGTCGCGCGCCTGGCCTGGCGGTGGGTCCTGTTTAACGAACAGGCGGTGAGCGAAGCGCGATCGCTCGCCAACTGCCGGATCGTCCGCTACGAGGACATCTGCAACCGGCCACTCGAGCAGGCCAAAGCCCTGTTCGCCTTTGCCGGTCTTTCCTGGTCGCAGCAGACCGAAGGCTTTGTTGCTGCCAGTACCCAGCGCGGCGGCGCCGGATACTACAGCGTTTACAGATCCCCGGCCGAAGCGGCCGGCAGGTGGCGCACCCAACTGAGCCAAGAGGAGACCGCCAGAATCACCGACATCGTCGCCCGGACGCCACTCGCTTCGTTCCTGGACGACTCGCCGGCCGAAACCGGAGCATTGGCCTTATGAAGGACGCGAGGAACCGGATCGCGGCATCCGGCGTGGCTCTGGTTCTGGCATTTACGTTTGCCTGGCCGGCTGTCGCAGCACCGCCGGCACCGGATTCGGATAGGCTCCGGCCGCCGCGCGAATCCCGCAAGCCCGGGGTGATCCCGATTCCGACCTCGCCCTACCCCACCAATGGTGCCGGTGAGCAGACGGTTCCGGTCCGCCCGGCCCCGGCGCTGCCCGGCGTGGCGCGCTTCGCCGCTGCCATCGCGCCGGGCGAATGGTTCGAGATTCCCGAGACCTCGATCGAGCCGGTGCTGATCAGCCGCGCCGAGCTGCGCCGGATCGACCCCAAGCATGACATCTGGCAGGTTCAGGGCCCGCGCTCGGCGATCAATGTCTGGACCGGCGCCGCCTTTGACGGCCGCTACTGGTATTTCTTCGGCGGCGGCCACAATGCCTATGCCGGCAACGAGCTCTATCGCTTCGATTTTGCGACGCTGGAATGGCGCCGGCTTTACGATCCGGCGCCGCTGGTATCTGCCGTGCGACCCAACGGCAAGTCGACGCTGCGCCCGGCCTGGGGGCCGAGCTCGATGCATACCTATGACAGCGTTGTGTGGTCGCCCAAGACCGGCACCCTGTTGATGTGGGCGACCGGCGACGGAAAATTCAGCCTGTGGGAATGGAACCCGAAAATCGCCGACCCCGCCAGAGCCTGGAGCCGTGGGCCGACTGCCCCGCTGGCCGGCGAGGATTACCAGAAAACCGCTCTCGACCCGATCACCGGCCGGATCATCGTTGTCGGCGGCGGCCCCACCAGGGCCAGCGAGTACGATCCGGTGACCCGCACTTACGCGCGCACATCCAGCGGACAGTCGAACTGGATGACCTATTCGGCCGGTGATATCGATCCGCTGCGCCGCCGGCTCTATGGCCTGCACAAGAAGGGCGTGATGGAGGTCACCCTCGACGGACCGCAACTGGGCATGCCGCGGCTCATTCCCGATACCATGCGGCCGCCCTCGGTGGATGTGGCGGCCGGTTTCGTCTATCACCCGCCAAGCCGGACCATGGTCGCCTGGGGCGGTCAAGGCACGGTCGCCAGCTTCGACCCCGACACCCGGACCTGGCTCGAGTTCGAGGGCCAGGGCCCCAAGGTCATCAAGTCCAACGGCGTCTACGGCAAATGGATCTATCTGCCCCGTTTCGATCTGTTCGCCGGTTACAACAACACCGAACAGGGCGTCTGGCTTTACCGCCTGCCGCCGCCCTCGCAAGGCCGCAAGCCGGAAGCCCGCATCGAGGTCTGCGGGCCGGTTCAGTGCCGCAAGTTCGCCCGTCTGGACCGGGCGGTCCGGGCTCTGCGCAACGGCGACCGGCTGTATGTGAAGCCCGGCACTTACCGGGTGCAGGACTTGGTGGTGAAAGCCGACAATGTCACGCTCAATCTAACCGGTGCCCGCTTCGAAATGGCCGGCGCCCGGGTCGCCAAGGCCCTGTGGGTGATCGACGGTGACGACATCGTCATGACCGGCGGCGAATGCGCCGGTGTGAAGTCCTCCAGCCGCAATGGTGCCTGCGTGCGTGTGCAGGGAAAGAATTTCACCGCCCGCAACGTGAACTGGCACGACAGCGAGAACGGCCTGCTGACCGGCAAGAACTGCGGCAGCTTGCGCATCGAGACCAGCCGCATTCATCACAACGGCCGCGGCGGCGGTGGCAAGTCCCACAACATCTATGTCGGCGACTGCGCGGCGCTGACCATCGTCAAGTCGCAGATCCTGTGCAATTACGAGGGCCACGGCGTCAAATCGGGCGCCCGGGCCACCACCATTCGCGACAGCCGGATCGACAGCCAGGACTGCAACGGCTCGCGCGAGCTGGATTTCTATTGCGGCGGGCGCATCCGGGTCGAGAACACGGTGCTGCGCAAGGGCGCACGTTCGGTCCAGCAGGACATGGTGGGCATCGCCAAGGAATTGCGCCGCTGCGACAAATCGGCTGATGGCACCGCCATTCCATACGTCGGATCCGGGGCCCTGTTCCGCAATGTCACCTTCGAGAGCCGGCGGCTGGGTGCCACCATCCCGATCAGTTCGTCGGTGCCGGTGACCCAGGACAATGTCCGCTACGAGGGCCGGGCCCGCGCCGCCGCCAACCGCATCCGGTAAGATTCATGGCCGCGCCGGACAGCACGCAGACAATCCCCTGGCCCGAGGACATGGCGCCACGGCTTCTGGTGGTGGTCGACACCGAAGAAGAATTCGATTGGACAGCACCGTTTTCGCGCACGGCAACCAGCGTGCAGGCGATGAAGGCACAAGAGACCGCCCAGCGCCTGTTCGAGCCCTATGGCATTCGCCCCACCTATGTCATCGATTACCCGGTCGCCAGCCAGCCGGACGGTTTTCGCCCGCTGGCCGAATTCTACGCCGACGGGCACTGCCGGATCGGCGCGCACCTGCATCCCTGGGTCAACCCGCCGTTCGGCGAAGAGGTGAACGCCCGCAATTCCTACCCCGGCAATCTGCCGCCCGATCTGGAGCGTGACAAGCTGCGCCATCTGGTGGGTGCGATCGAGGACAACCTTGGCCTTACCCCGCGCGTCTACAAGGCCGGGCGCTACGGCCTCGGCCCCCACACGCCGACGACCCTCGCCGAGCTCGGCTTCGAGATCGACATGAGCGTCGTGCCGGGCTGGGATTTCGGCGCCGACGGCGGCCCCGATTTCACCTCCGCGCCCGATCGCCCCCATTGGCTGGACGAGCGCTGCAGGCTGCTGGAGATACCGGTGACCAGCGGCTTTGCCGGCGCACTCAAGGCCTGCGGGCCGCGTCTGTATCAACACCTGATCGGGCCCGCCGGCCTCGCCCTGCACCTGCCCGGCATCGCCGCCCGGCTGGGCGTGATCGAACGCATCCGCCTGACCCCCGAAGGCACCACATTTGCCGAGATGCGCCGCCTCACCGAGGCGCTCCTGAAATCGGGGCACAAGGTGTTCAGCTTCTGCTATCACAGCCCGTCGCTGGCGCCCGGCCATACACCCTATGTGACCACGACGGCCGAGCTTGATGTCTTTCTTGACCGCTTTCGCCGCTACTTCGACTACTTCTTCGGGACCTGCGGCGGCGTCGCCACGACGCCCGAGGAACTCATGAGTCTGGCCCGCGATTGTTCCCGATCATGACCCGGCCACGAAGGGTGGCTTGTCCGGAACAGGGCATGCCATGAGCATTCGATCGCACGGCACCCCGCGGCTTCGCCGATTGAAGCGCACCCAGTATCTGGCCCATCTCGCCGGCGCCGTCGGCCGGCCGCTGAATGCGCTGTTGCGCCGCCACGCGCCGGCACCCGAGATCTGCAAGGTGCCACTGAATCCTGGTCCACACGGCGCCAATCCGGCCGCCACCCGGCTGGTCTTCATCTCCGACCTGCACGCCGGACCAACGCTGTCCTGGGGCTGGCTGGACCGGGTGATCGCGCGCATCGCGGCATTGAAGCCCGAGGCGCTGCTGCTGGGTGGCGATTATCTGACCACCTCGGCCCGAGCTCTCGACGGCCTGCTGGCCCGCCTTGCCGCGATCCCGGCGCCGGCCGGCACATATGCCGTTCTCGGCAACCACGATCATGATTTCGATACCCGGCTGCTGTGCCGCCGGTTCGCAGAGGCCGGGATCACCATGCTGGTGAACGACGGCACCCGCCTCGATCTGGGCAGGACCGCGATCTGGCTGGCGGGGGTCGATGATTACCGGCGCGGAACCGCCCGGCTTGCACCGGCACTCGCGGGCCGCGCGCCCGGCGAATTCACGCTGCTCTTGTCGCACAATCCGGATTTCATCTGCGAAGTGCCGGAGAAGAGTGTTGACTTGATGGTCTCGGGTCATACCCATGGCGGCCAGATCTGCCCGTTCGGCAAGCCGGTCGTTTCCAACTCCGAATTCGGCATGACCTATCTTTCCGGGCTGGTCACCGGCGGCCCCTGCCCGGTTTACGTCAGCCGCGGGCTGGGCACGGTGCAGATCGCGCTGCGCTGGTGCGCGCAGCCCGAAATCACGGTTCTGGAGGTCGCTGGCGCTAGTAGCCGATGACCTCGCCGTCCTTGCGCATTTCGCTGGCGCCGCGGTAAACGCGGTTCTCGGCGTCCCACAGAATCGCCTGATAGCCGCCGTAACCGCCCTTCTTCACCCGGACCGTATGGCCGCGCCGGCGCAGCTCCTCGACGACCTGCGCGGCCACGCCGCTTTCGACATTGACGATGCCGCCATCGGTCATGCGCTCGCCGGTCGGCTGGCTGGAGCCGGTATGGTTGTAGCGCGCCGCATCGCCGGCCTCCTGCACGTTGAGGCCGAAGTCGATGAGATTGACGAGAATCTGCACGTGGCCTTGCGGCTGCATCGATCCGCCCATGACGCCGAAGCTCAAGTAAGGCTCTCCGTCCTTCATCACGAAGGCCGGAATGATGGTATGGAAGGGCCGCTTGCCGGGCGCGTAGACGTTGGCGTGGCCCTTTTCGAGCGTGAACAACTGGCCGCGGTCCTGCAACATGAAGCCCAGTCCGTCGGGCACCAGGCCGCTGCCCATGCCGACGAAATTGGACTGGATGAGCGAGACCATCATGCCGTCCTTGTCCGCCACCGTCATATAGATGGTATCGCCCTTCTCAAGCCGGGGATCGCCGGGATCGACGGCGCGCAGCGCCCGGTCCATGGCGATCAGCTTGCGGCGTTTGGCGGCATAGGCCTTGGACAACAGACCTTCGAGCGGAATGTCGGCAAAGTCGGGATCGGCATAGAAGCGGGCGCGGTCGGCAAAGGCCAGCTTCTTGGCTTCGACGCTGACATGCAGATAGTCGGCGCTGTTCAGGCCCATCGCCGAGAGATCGTAGCCTTCGAGGATGTTGAGCATCTCCAGTGCCGCGATCCCCTGGCCGTTGGGCGGCAGCTCGTAAACATCGTAGCCACGGTAGTTGACGGAAACCGGCTCGACCCATTCGCTCTTGTGGGCGGCCAGATCTTCTTTCCTCAGATAGCCGCCGATGCGCCGCATGTAGGCGTCGATCACATCGGCGATCTCGCCCTTGTAGAACACGTCGCGCCCGCCTTTGGCGATCTTCTCCAGCGTGTTGGCGAGGTCCGGGTTGCGGAAGATCTCGCCTTCCGCCGGTGCCCGGCCGTCCTTGAAATAGGTTTGGCGTGCGTTGTCGAACTCCTCGATCAGGTCCTGTTCTTTCTCAAACCGGCGCAGGCTGCCGGCCAGGTAATAGGCGATCACCTGGGAGACCGGGAAACCGTCGCGGGCATACCGAATCGCCGGCGCCAGAACGTCGGTCATGGCGAGCTTGCCGAAGCGCGCGTGCAGGGTGAACCAGCCGTCCACCGCACCCGGCACCGTGACCGGCAGCACCCCCCAATAGGGAATCTGCTGGGCATCGCCCAGCCGGCGCTTCAGTTCGGCATAGCTCAAGCCCCTGGGCGAGCGGCCCGAACCGTTGAGGCCGTAAAGCCGCCTGGTCTTGGGGTCCCAGACGATGGCGAAGAGATCGCCGCCGATGCCGTTGCCGGTGGGCTCCATCAGGCCCAGAGTGGCGTTGGCGGCAATCGCTGCGTCCACGGCCGAACCGCCGCGCTTCAGGATATCGATCGCCACCTGCGACGCCAGCGGCTGGCTGGTGGCGGCCATGCCGTTCCGGGCGATGACCGGCGAGCGGGTGGCAAAGGGTGCGCCGACGATGCGATCGCCGCCGCCGTCTTTGGCTAGAACTGTCATGGTTGCAATCGGGCTGAAGGTGAGAACAAGGGCCAGGATCACGGCACGTTTCATCGGTCGGCCTCTTTTCCTGCAGATCGCGGGCGGGATGGCCCCCCGTGGTTTTTCCGTCTTCTGGTTGCGTTGCCGGGGCTCCGGTGCCAAGCCTATTTGCTACGATGGATATTGCAAGCCCAAACCGGGTTTTCTGCACGGCGGCGCGCACGCCACCGGTTGGAAATCGCTGCCACTGCCCCTAGAATGGCCGTCGAATACAACCGCCCGGTTCCGCCCCGGCTTTGGCAACAGCAACAAGGACTGGCGATGCTGCGCGCCTTTCTGATCACCGCTCTGATAGCCCTCCCGCTGGCCGCGCGGGCGGCGCCGAGCCCGACCACGGAAGCCGACAAGGCCGCGCGGCTGGAAAAGGCAAGGGCCGCCGCCAAGGCGCTGGCCAAGGAAAAATCCTATCTGGAAGCGGTGGTGGCGGCGTCCCTGGCAATCGCCCGGGGCGATGAAAAGGCGGCTTATCAGGTCTATCTGCCGCTGGCCGAAAACGGCCATCCGGACGCCCAGTACAGCATCGGCTTCATGACCGCCAACGGAAAAGGCGTCGAGCAGGACCTCGGCGAGGCGATCAAATGGTACAAGAAGGCGGCCGACCAGAACCATGAGACGGCGCAGCTGAGCCTCGGGCTGATGTACCGCGACGGCAAGGGCATCCGGCGTGATCTGGTGCGCGCCCACATGTGGCTCAGCCTCGCCGCCGCCCAGGGGCAGAAGGAGGCACAAAAGGAACTCGCGGAAACCGCGGCGATGATGACCGGCGACCAGATCGCCCAGTCCCGGGAAATGATGCGCGACTGGCTCGACCAGCACAAGGAAGACGACTGACGCCGGTTCTGCGCCCCCGCCCCCTTCCCGCTAGGCCGCCGGCGCGGCTTCTCACGGCGCCCGATTCGGCGTATCGTTCCAGGCTTCTTGCATTCTCCGGGGGGAGAATGGCTCAAAATCGGGGGGTTCCAATGAACACCAAGCGATTCGTCATCGCCGGCGTGGCGGTGTTTGTGTTTCTCTACCTCTACAACTGGCTGGTTCACGGCATTCTTCTGGCGCCCAAATACCAGGAGACCGCCAGCCTGTGGCGCGAGGAAGCCGATTTCATAGCCCATATGTGGTGGCTGGTCTTCGCCTACATCATCGTCGCAATCGCCTTTTGCCTTTTGTTCGTGGGCGGCTACGAAGACCGCGGGATCGGCGAGGGCGTGCGCTTCGGCGTCTATGCCGGGCTGTTGCTGGGCGCGGTCAATTTCATCACCTACGCGGTGCAGCCGATCCCGCTTGATCTGGCGCTAAGCGGATTTGTCGCCGACCTGGTGATGGGGGTGGGTGCCGGCATCGTCGCGGCACTGACCTACAAGGCGGAGGAAAGCGCGGATACTGCGGCGGCTCCGCCCCAGCCAGGTCCGTTCGAGCCAGGCGGATAAGCCCCGCCGGCCGCGCAAGCTATTCGGCGGCGAGCGGCGAGGTGCGGGCGCCGCCGCGATAGGCCTCCAGAAGCTCGGCGCGGCGCGCCTCGGCGGCCTCGATGCTGCGCTCCTTGATGTGGCCGAAGCCGCGGATGTGCTCCGGCAGGCGGGCGAGATCGAGGGCCAGGTCGTAGTTGCCGGGAGCGAGACCGGGCAAGATCTCGTCGATCATCGCCTCGTACTCGGTGATCAGGCGGCGTTCGGCCCGGCGCTCGGCGGTGTAGCCGAAGGGATCGAACGGCGTGCCGCGCAGGCCCCGCAGGCGGGCCAGCACCTTCATCGCCTTGAGCATGCCGGGGCCATAGGCTTTCTTGCGCAAATGCCCGGTCGCCGGATCGCGCGGCGCCAGCAAGGGCGGCGCCAGGTGGAATTCGAGCCTGAAATCGCCGTCGAATCGGGCCTTGAGCTCGGCCTCGAAGCGGCCGTCGGTATAGAGCCGGGCGACCTCGTACTCGTCCTTGTACGCCATCAGCTTGAAGAAGTTGCGGGCGACTGCTTGCGTGAGTTCTTCGCCGCGGTCCAGCCCCGCGTCGGCCTTGCGCACCTTGTCGACCAGCGCCCGGTAACGGGCCGCATAGGCGGCGTTCTGGTAGGCGGTAAGTTCCTCGACGCGGCGCCCGATCACCTCGTCGAGCGACGGGGCCGGCGCCTTTTCGGGCATCTCCAGCGGCCCGGCATAGCGGATGAAGGCCTCCCAGTCGGCGGCCGCCAGCCGGCCCCAGGCAAAGGCCTGGCGATTGGCCTCGACCGAAACCGCGTTGAGCTCGATCGCCCGCAAAATCGCGGCGCATGACAGGGGCACCAGCCCGCGCTGCCAGGCGAGGCCCAGGAGCAGGATATTGGCGGCGATGCTGTTGCCGATCAGCCGTTCGGCGGCGTCCGTCGCGTCCAGCAGGTCGATGGCCTCTTCGCCCACCGCCTCGCGCAGGACGGCGACATGGCGGGCAATCTCGACCGGCGCATCGGGGTCGAGCACATTGGCCGCGGTCGGGATCGCCTTGGCGTTGACCACCGCCCGGCTGGCCCCCGCGCGCAGGGCGGCGAGCGCCTCGCTGCCGACCGCGATCACCGTGTCGCCGGCCAGCAGCACGTCGGCGCCGCCCGCCGGGATGCGCGCCGGATGCGCCGCCGCCGGATCCCTGGCCAGGCGCACATGGGTAAGCACGCCGCCGCCCTTCTGGGCGAGCCCGGTGAAATCGAGGGTCGTGGCACCGCGCCCGTCGAGATGCGCGGCCATGCCGAGAATCTGCCCGACCGTAACCACCCCGGTGCCGCCGATACCGGCGATCAGAATGCCGTAGGGCCGGGTGATCTCGGGCAGCTCCGGGGCCGGCAGCTCGGCCGCAAGCCTTTCGATATCGACGTCCGGCGGTGCCGCCTTGCGCAGGCGTCCGCCATGGACGGTCACGAAGCTCGGGCAGAAGCCTTCGACGCAGGAGAAATCCTTGTTGCACGTCGACTGGTTGATCGCCCGCTTGCGCCCGAATTCGGTTTCCAGCGGTTCCACCGACAGGCAGTTGGATACCTCGTTGCAGTCGCCGCAGCCCTCGCAAACGGCGGCGTTGATGTAGGCGCGCCTGGGCGGGTCGGGAAATTCGCCACGCTTGCGCCGCCGGCGCAGCTCGGCGGCGCAGGTCTGGTCGTAAACGATGACGGTGACCCCGGGCAGCTCGCGGAAACGCCGCTGCAGAAGGTCAAGCTCGCGCCGGTGATGCAGCGTCACGCCGGGCGCAAAGCTGGTGCCCGCGGGGTATTTTTCCGGCTCGTTGCTGACCACCGCGATGTGGCGCACGCCCTCGTCGTAAAGCTGGCGGGTCAGCGCCGGCACGGTCAGCCCGCCCTCGACCGCCTGGCCGCCGGTCATCGCCACCGCGTCGTTGAACAGGATCTTGTAGGTGATGTTGACGCCCGAGGTGAGCGCCTGACGGATCGCCAGAATGCCGGAATGGATATAGGTGCCGTCGCCCAGGTTCTGGAAGATGTGGTCGGATTCGACAAACGGCTGCTGGCCGACCCAGGCCGCACCTTCCGCCCCCATGTGCAGGAAAACCGTTGTCCGCCGGTCCATGAACGCCGCCATCAGATGACAGCCGGTCCCGGCCAGCGCACGGCTGCCCTCGGGCAGTCGGGTGGAGACGTTGTGGGGACAGCCGGAGCAGAAAAACGGCATGCGCACGGCCACCGGCGGGGCGCTGCGCACCCGCTCCTTGGCCTCCAGGAATGCCAGGTGCTCGGCGACCTTGGGCGCGTCCGCATCCTTGAGGAAACGCGCTGCCAGCACCCGGGCGACCATGCCGGAATTGATCTCGCCGTTGGTCGGAAACAGCTCGGCGCCGCGCTCATCCGTTTTGCCGAAGATACGCGGGCGCTCGCCCTCGGGAAGGCCGTAGAACAGGTCCTTGAGCTGGCTTTCGACCACCCCGCGCTTTTCCTCGACCACCAGAATTTCCTCGAGGCCGCGGGCGAAGGCACGCACCCCGGTGGTCTCCAGCGGCCAGGGCATGCCGACCTTGTAGATGCGCAGGCCCAGCGCCCGCGCCTGCGTGTCATCAAGGCCGAGGTCGGCCAGCGCCTGCACCAGATCGAGCCAGGCCTTGCCGACAGCGACGATGCCATAGCGGGCCTGCGGGTTTTCCAGGCTCACCCGGTCGAAGGGATTGGCGCGGGCAAAGGCGGCCACCGCCGGCAGCCGGTATTTGTGCAGCCGCTCTTCCTGAGCAAGCTGCGGCTCGGGCGAGAGGATGTTCAGGCCCTGCGGCGGCACCACCAGATCCTCGGGCGTGATGATGCGCGGAGATTCGGGATCGATGGTGATGGTGGCGGCACTTTCCACGGTTTCCGAGAGCGCCTTGAAGCCGACCCAGACGCCGCAGCTGCGCGACATGGCATAGCCCTTGAGGCCGAATTCCAGATAGTCGTGAACACTGGCCGGATGCAGGATCGGCATCAGCCAGGCAATCATCGCCTGCTCGGACTGATGCGCGAGGCTCGACGAGACGGCGCCGTGATCGTCGCCGACCACCACCAGGGCACCGCCGTGGGGCGCCGAGCCCAGCGCATTGGCGTGCTTGAGCGCATCACCCGCCCGGTCGAGGCCCGGCCCCTTGCCGTACCACATGCCGAAGACGCCGTCGTAGGTGGCATCGGGGGCCAGATGCACGAGCTGGGTGCCGATCACCGCGGTCGCCGCGGTTTCCTCGTTGATGCCGGGACGAAAGTGGATGTCGTTCCGCTCGAGGTGCGGGCGCGCCCGCCACAGCGCCAGATCGAGCCCGCCCAGGGGCGAGCCGCGGTAGCCGGAGATGAAGCCGGCGGTCTTGAACCCGGCTTCCCGGTCACGCCGGCGCTGCTCGATCAGCAGGCGGACGAGCGCCTGAATGCCGGTGATATAGACCCGGCCCTGCGTCAATGTGTAGACGTCATCCAGGGTGACGTCTTCGAGCAGATTGCGTTCGACAAGCGTCATCGGCAGGGCGTTCCGTTACAGTGACTGGCGCAGCCAGGGGCACCGGCCTCGGCGCGCGCTTCTGGCATATCATATAACCGTTGAATATTCATAGACCACAGCCGACACCGCCGCCGGCGCCGCTTTTCCGCCGGCGCGGGCCGCCCATTCAGGCGCCGCCACGGCCGGCCATGGCCGGGACCGGCGGTGATGCCTCGTCCTTTTGCCCGAGGCCGGCATCGACCGAGAGCCCGTCGGTGACCAGGGTGCAGTACATGGCCGTGATTTCGGCGATCGACAGGTCCTTGGCCGGGTCGAACCAGCGGGCCAGCCAGTTGCACATGCCGAGGATGCCGAAGGCCGCCACCTTGGGATCGATGCCGGCGCGCAGCTCGCCGTTCTTCTGGCCTTCGCGGATCAGGTCCTCCCAGCCGCGGGTGTAGTTCTTCCACACCCGGCGCAGCTCGGACAAGCGCCGGTCCTCCTTGAAGAAATGGTCCTCGCGCAGCGCCACGGTCATCTCGAGGTAGCGCGGATCGTACTGCTGCAGGTGGTTCTCGATCGCCGCCTGGAGCTTCTCGACGCTCGGCCGGTTGGAGCGCAGGATGTTCTGCATGTTCATATGCAGCGTCCGGCTCTGGGGCAGGATGATCTCCAGCAGGATTTCGCGGCGGTTGCGGAAGTAGTAGTAGATGGCCTCGCGCTTGACGCCGACGGCCTGTGCGATATCGGCCATCGAGGTCTGCTGCACGCCCTTGCGCTGAAACACCTCGGTGGCGCGCCTGAGTATTTCGATTCGCCGACTCATTCCTGGCTCCGCTTGCTCTGTTCTCCCGGCGGCCGGCCTCGACCCGGCGCGGCCCAATCATCGCCCTCCCCGGTTTCCTCTTTGCGCCCGACTTGCAATCATCGGTTCGGCGGTCCCGATCCGGGCCGCCCGGTATCAAGAACGGCCGGCGACACCTTCGGCGTCCGCGGCCCCTTTCACACCGGCCCGACAAGACTACGACCGAGGCGGTTCCAAAACAAGGGATTTTTTTACATAGGTGTAAAATCTTGTTTACAGCCGCCCCTGATTCCTCTAGCCTAGGCGGGTCGCCATCGGGGATGATGAGGCCATCGGTATGGCTGCTCGGACTGCGGACGGGCGCCGGTCGCGGGCTTCGGGGGGCGGCAAAAACGGGCAACGAGGGGATATTGCATGAGCTACGCGCAGTTCATCGGACACGAAAATCCGCCCTTCAAGGCCGAGATATCGGCCCGGCGAATCGCCGAGTTCGCGGAATCGATCGGCGAGACCAACCCCATATATTTCGACGAGGAAGCGGCCAAAAAGGCCGGGTACCCGGGCATCCCGGCGCCCCTCACCTTCCCGTTCGCGCTGACCATGGATGCCCAGCAGTCCTACCAGACCCTGGGTGCCATGGGGGTGGATCGCATCCGCGTGGTCCATGGCGAGCAGGGTTTTACCTATGTCCGTCCGATGGTCGCGGGCGACGTGATCACCGGGCGCCAAAGGGTTGTCGACATCTATGACAAGAAGGGCGGCGCGCTGACCTTTCTGGTCACCGATACGGCCATGACCGATGCCGCCGACAAGCCGGTGTGCAATTTACGCTCTGTCATAGTGATTCGAAACATCGACCAGGGAGGCGAGCCGTCATGAGCGATCCGACAGGCCCGCAGGCGGTCGATTTCGCCAGCCTCAAGGTGGGCGATCCGATCCCCGAACTGGTTGCCGCGCCGATCACCCGCGAGCAGCTCAAACGCTATGCCCGGGCGTCCGGCGATCACAACCCGATTCACCTGGACGAGGAGGCGGCGCACAGCGTCGGCCTGCCCGGTGTGATTGCCCATGGCATGCTGAACATGGCGGTGCTTGGCCGGGCGATCACCGACTGGGTGCCGCAAAGCCGGGTGCGGGCCTTTTCCACGCGCTTTGCCGCCATGGTGCTGCCCGGCGACGTGATCACCTGCTCCGGCACTATCGCGGCGCTGGAGGAGACCAACGGCGAGAAGCGGGCCCGGCTCGATCTGGTGGCCCGCAACCAGAAAGATGAAATCGTGCTCAAGGGGCAGGCCGAGGTGGCCCTGCCCTGACGACAACGCGCAACTGAAGAGGAGATCCGGGTCATGACCTGCACGGCGGAAATTCCCTACGGCGGCTACTGGTGCACGCCTTTTGCCAAGTGGCAGGGCAGTTTCGCCAACCTGCACAGCATCAAGTTTGCCGCCCATGTCGCCAAGGCCGAGCTGGCCAAACGCGACATCCCCGGCGACATGTTCGATTACGGCGTCCTCGGGCTGACCGTGCCGCAGCAGCATTCGTTCTACGGCCTGCCGTGGCTGATGGGCCTGATCGGCGCCAAACAGGCCGGTGGGCCGACGGTGATGCAGGCCTGCGCGACCAGCGTGCGCACGCTCCAGATCGCGGCCCAGGAGGTCTCTGCCGACATGGCGACAACCGCCCTGGCAATCACCTGCGACCGGGTCTCCAACGGCCCCCACATCTATTACCCCAATCCGGCCGGCCCCGGCGGCACCGGAACCCACGAGGACTGGACACTGGACAACATGCAGTGCGATCCCCTGGGCAATCATTCGATGACCCAGACGGCGGAAAATGTTGCCGCCAAGCATCAGGTCTCGACCGAGCAGCAGCATGAGGTGGTGCTGCGCCGCCAGGAACAGTACAAGGACGCGACCGCCAACGAGAGCGCCTTTCTCAAGCGCTTCATGACGTTGCCCTTCGAGGTCCCGCACCCGAGCTTTCGCAAGACCGTCGGCGCCATCGACGGCGACGAGGGCATCCGCTTCTCGACACCCGAAGGGCTCGCCGGCCTCAAGCCGGTGATCGAGGGCGGGACGGTGACCTTCGGCGGCCAGACCCATCCGGCCGACGGCAATGCCGCGATCATCATCACCACGCCCGAGCATGCCCACGAGCTGAGCACCGATCCCAAGATCGCGGTGCGTATCCTCGGCTGTGGCCTGGCGCGGGCCGAACTTGCCTATATGCCGGAAGCGCCGGTGCCGGCGGCGCGCCGCGCGCTGGAATGGGCCGGGCTTTCGATCGGCGACATCGATGCGATCAAGACCCACAATCCGTTCGCCGTGAACGATGTCGTCTTCGCCAAGGAAACCGGCGTCGACATCAATGCGATGAACAATTACGGCTGTTCGCTGATCTATGGCCACCCGCAGGGGCCGACCGGCCTGCGCGGCATCATCGAGCTGATCGAGGAACTGGTTGAGCGCGGCGGCGGGCGCGGCCTGTTCACCGGCTGCGCGGCCGGTGATACCGCCATGGCGGTGGTGATCGAAGTCGGCGACGCGGCCTGATGCGGAACAAAGAGGCGTACGGTTCATGAGCTTGAAGATCGGCATCGACGTCGGCGGCACGTTCACCGACTTTATCGTCAGCGAGGCGGGCAAGGAGCCGCGCATCCACAAGGTGCTGTCCACGCCGAAAGACCCGTCGATCGCGGTGATCCAGGGGCTTGAGGACATTGCCGCCACCATGGAGCCGGCCTGCACGATCGAGGAACTGGCGCCGCGGATCACCACCATCGTTCACGGCACCACGGTGACCACCAATGCGACGCTGACGCGGACCGGCGCCAAATGCGGGTTGATCACCACCGCCGGCGTGCGCGACGCGCTGGAGATGCGCCGCGGCATCCGCGAGGAGCAGTACAACAACCGCTACACCAACGTAAAACCGCTGGTGCCGCGGTACCTGCGCATCGGCGTGCGCGGCCGGCTCGACCGCAAGGGCCAGGAGATCGAGCCGCTCGAGCTCGACGACGTGCGCGCAGCGATCGAGCTGTTCAAGCGCGAAGGCGTCGAGGCGGTCGCCATCTGCTTCATGAACTCGTTTGCCAATCCCGAGCACGAGCACCGCGCCGCCGAGCTGGTGCGGGCCGAGATGCCCGACGCCTACCTGACGGTCTCGTCCGACCTGCTGCCGTCGATCCGCTTCTACGACCGGGTCAGCACCACCGTGCTCAATTCCTACGTCGGGCCGATTCTTTCGCGCTACATCGACCGGCTGACCCAGCGCCTCGATGACATCGGCTTTGCCGGCGTGCTGCTGATCGTGCAGTCCAACGGCGGCGTCATGGCACCGGCGGTGGCCAAGGACAAGGCGGCCCTGACCCTGCTCTCAGGTCCCGCCGCCGGCCCGGCCGCCGGGCTCAGCTATGTCGCGCCGCACAAGCAGGACAAATGTCTGACCATCGACATGGGCGGCACCAGCTTCGAAGCGGCGATGGTGGTCAGGCAGCCGATCATGGTCAACGTTGGCGAGATCGACCGGCTGCGCATCGCGCTCCCGATGCTCGGCATTCACACCATTGGCGCCGGCGGCGGCTCGATCGGCTGGCTCGATGCCGGCGGCCTGCTGCGCATGGGCCCGGCCAGCGCCGGCGCCGACCCGGGCCCGGCGTGCTACGCCAAGGGCGGCACCCTGCCGACGACGACCGATGCCAATCTGGTGCTCGGCTATCTCAACCCCGATTTCTTTGCCGGCGGGCGCATGAAGCTGGATGTCGACGCGGCGCGCACCGCCATCGACGAGCATATCGCCAAACCGATGGGGCTCAGCCTCGAGGCGGCGGCCGCCGGCATGTACCGGGTGAGCTGCACCAACATGGCCCAGGGCATCCGCGAGGTGACCATCAAGCGCGGGTTCGATCCGCGCGAATTTCCGCTGGTGGTGGCCGGCGGGGCCGGGCCCTTGCATTCCTGCCTGATTGCCGACGAGCTGGAGATTCCGTTCCAGATCGTGCCGCGCGAAAGCTCGATCTTTTGTGCCGCCGGCATGCTGATGAGCGATCTGCGCCACGACTTCGTGCGCACCTTCGTTGCCACCTTCGAAGACCTCGACTGGGGCCGACTGGAGACGGTGGTCGACGAGATGCGCGCCGAGGGCGCCCGCCTGCTGGGCGAGGAAGGGATCACGCAAGATCAGCGCAGCTACCGGCTGAAATTCGACTGCCGCTATTTGAAGCAGTATCACGAGGTCTCCTTCGACGTGCCCTGGGAGGCGGTCGAGGCCCGCGACCTTGCAAGCATCGCCGCCGCCTTCCATGGCGAGCACAACCGCCTGTTCGGCTATTCGCTGGAAGACGAGGGCGCGCCCGTCGAGATCATCAATCTGCGCCTGCAGGCGATCGGCATTACCGACAAGCCCGCGCACGCGGTGGAAGCCTTCGCCGGGGCGGACGCCGGCGTCGCGCTCAAGGGCGAGCGTGCCGTCTATATCCCCGAAGACGACGGCTTTCGCAGCGTGCCGATCTACGACGGCCACAAGATGCGCTTCGGCCACCGGGTCACCGGCCCGGCGATGATCGAACAGGTCACCACCGCCATTTTCGTCGGCGCGTCGTTTGATTGCGTCTGCGACCAATTCGGCTCCTTCGTGCTCTACCGCAAGGACCGCGAGGACCTGGTGGCGACCATCTCCGAGGAGGACCCGTCATGAGCGAGGTTGATCCCATCCTGCTCTCCGTCTATGCGCGAACCTTCAAGTCGATCACCGACGAGATGAGCATCTCGGTCGAGCAGTCGACCCGCTCGCCGATCCTGTGCGAGGCCAAGGATTTCGTCACTGGCTTGTACGACGCCGAAGGCAACATGCTGGAGCAGACCGAGAATCTGCCGATTC
>CAZZKF010000029.1:0-24253 GCA_964654995.1 uncultured Alphaproteobacteria bacterium
TCAACCATCAGCATGATGACACGCACCGTGGAAAGGCGCGGGCCGCAGATGCGGGCGATCTCGGGATGCGGTTCCAGCAGCTCCTGAAACAGCATCCCGTGATAGGGGGCAAAGGCGAAATCGGTGGCCAGATCGGCGAGCCTGCGGCGTTTGCCATTGGCCAGAACCACCGCGTCCGATTCCGGATCGTAACCGGTGCAGGCCAGCGCCCCGCGTCCGTAGCTGCCGACGATCGGCTTGATGAACAGCGGGTAAGGCGCGGGTCCGCGCAGGTACTCGAGGGCGTCCGATACGGTGGTCAATCTTGCCGCCTCACCGATGCTGCGGCCCAGCGGCGAATAAACCGCATGAATTTCAGGGCGCGGCAGGCCGAGCCCGTCCATCAGATGGGCGAACAGGAGCTTGTCGTCGGCCACCGCCCGCCAGTCGTCGTCGTTGAGGATCGCATCGATCCGGGCATTGCCGCGCCAACCGACGAATTCCTGCTTTTCGGCAAAGGAATAGCGCTCGTCGTCGCAGATCCCGTAGTAATAGTATTCGGAGGCGCCGAGCCGGCCGGGGCCAAAGCGCAGGCGCATGATGTCGACGGCCTGGGCGAGCAGCCCCTTGCCGCAACGGGCCTTGGCCTGGCGCGCCAGGCGCCACGTCCGAATCAATCGTTCTTGCAACTGCTTCACCATGAGGTGTGCCGCCTTTTCACCGTCACACCCCGCCGGGGCCGGTGCGCCGGCCGTGAAGCCGGGCCAGCAGCGGCCAGCGATAGCAGTTGACGTGATAAAGTGTGCGGGTCTCGTCGGTCCACTTGCGGTGCCAGTCCATGACCCGTCCGTAGAATTCGATGCGCTTGAAGCGCCGGCCCTCGATCAGCCATTCGAAGGCGTCCTGGCGCATCAACTGGGCCGGCGACCACTGGCGCAACGCCGGATCGTAGGTGGTCTTGAGAACGATCAGTGTCGCATCATCGTGGATGCACAGGTCGGTTGCCACCAGGGATTTGTTGAACCGGTATTGAAAAACAATGGCATTGCCGGTCGCGGCGAAAGCCTCCAGAAGCGCCCGGTAAAACCGCCCCTGGGCATTGTCGGCGTGAACGGCGGTGCCGCCTGCGGCCTTCCAGCCGGCTGATTCAAGGCGTCCGTATTCAACAATGGCATCGGCCATGCGGGCTGCATCCTCAATTACCTCCAGCGTCGCCGTGATGCCCTCCCGGGCCAGGCGGTTGCGCTGGCGCTTGAGGTCGCGCCGCAGGTTCTTGCCGCGCGCCGCCCAGAACTCGGCGAAGGTCGCCGGCGGCGTGATGCGCGGGGTTTCGATATAATCGACGGTGTGCAGGCGCGGGCGTGGCTCGGGGCGCGGCAGCAGATCCGGGTCCTGCTGGGTCAGCGCCGCGATCCAGCACCAGCCGGGAAGGCTTTCCAGCAGTTCGGCAAGTGCCGATTCCAGGTCGATATCCGGCCGGGCCACCCAGGGTCCCAGCGGCGCCTGGGGGGGCTGAAAGCTTTGCCAGGAAAAGCGATTGCGCGGCCGCACCAGTGTCATGACGGCCGGCGCGTCCGGCTCGCCCAGGACCGCCAGACGCTCGGCGCCGGTGGCGAAATGATCGATCAGACAGCGGATGAAGGCGGGATCGAGCAGGGGCGTCGCCGGACCGGAGGCGTTCAGCGCAGCCCACACCGGCGCCATCACGTCGAACGAGTCGACGGGGTAAAGATGCCACTGTCCGGGCCTGTGCTTCGATGTCATCGCCGTGCCCATGCCGGGTTACGCCTTCATCACCGATCGAATGCGTTCGATCATCGATTGCAGCTCATCCGCAGTGATTTCCTGATTGCAGGAGAATTCGACCAGGTGGCGTGAGAAAGCCACGCTGGTCGGGCAGACGGTGTCATCGACGGCCGGGTCCAGAAACTGGCCGAACCGCTGCATCGGCAGCGCCAGATCCTCGAGTTCGGAAAACCGGTGCTCCAGGTCATCGACCCACAGCGCAAACAGATAGGGGACCACTTCGGGTCCAAGCTCCGGCAGCAGCGGCCGACAGCCCGGCAGATCGGAAAGACCGTCGCGCAGGCGCAGGTAATTCTCGCGCCGGCGGCTGACGATCCGGGACCGTGACGCAAAACGAAGCACGAATCGCGAAGGCGGCGACATGCGAACATGCGTCCACCTGGCATTGAAATCGCCGGGTGCACCGGAATCGGCGCCGCCGTATCCATCGCTTTCGGGCCCTGCCGCCGTGTCGGCGGGGCCTCGTCTGCTGATGCTGCGAGCCACCCTCAGAGTTGCCCGCGCCAGCGAAACCGCCGGCCGCAGCACCGGCAACCGGCCGTAGGCGATTCCCTTCTCGACCATGTTGAAGACGGCCTTGACCGCCGCACCCGGTGGATAGCTCTTCAACCCCGTCGGCAATGGCCGGCCGCGCGGTGAGATCAGGCAGCCACCATCGTGGACCGGAAAGAACTTGCGGGGGCTGGCAATGGTATAATCGCCGGTCGAGCCCAGGGGTTTGCCGTCGATGGCGCCGAAGAACGCATGCGCGCAGTCCTCGATCAGGGCCAGGCCGTGATCGTCGCAGAACGCCCGGATGTCCGCGATCGGCTGCGGGAACCCGAAATAATGCGGGACGATCATTGCCTTTGAACGGGCGGTCAGCTTGGCCGCGACGTCGGTCAGCTCGGGCGCGAGATCGGTGCCGATCCGATAATAGACGGCCCGAACCCTGCACCAGGCCAGAGGCTCGATCATCGAAGAACAGTGAAAGGCCGGAACCAGAATCTCGTCGTCGGGTGCCAGGCCCAGGGCCTCCAGGGTCAGCGCGATGGCAAAGCGGCCGGCGGTGAGCCTGACGGCGGGTCCGGCATCGAGCACCGAGGGGATATCGGCCGCCCGGCGCGGGAAAAAAGCCGCCCAGGACAGGGGGGCCTCGATCGCGACGTCGGGGACCGGGATCGTGCGTCCCGGCGCGGGCGTCGCCGGCATGCCCGGCGGCGGCGTCAGCGAGCGCATGGTCCGGCCTTCGAGCAGCGGGCGCCGAATGCGCCACGGGGACGGCTGGCCGATCATGACGCCACCGTCTTTTTTGCGCCGGCACCATGGCGCAGCCTGCTCCATCCGCGATGTGCGGCGCCCAGGCTTGGCCAGCGATAGAGATTGAGATGGTACATGATGCGGATATCGGCCGACATGTTGCGATGCCAGGAATGCGGCCGGCCATAGGATTCGATGGTCGTCACGTCACCCGCCTCGAACAGCCGCTCGAGCATCAGCCAGCGCATCAACTGTGTGGGCGCGCTGGCGCGCTCGGATTCGTCATAGGTGGTCTTGAGGATCACCATGGTTTCATCGCGCGTCAGGCACATGTCGCTGGCCACCAGCCGCTCGCCATAGAACAGCCGGTAGATGCGGGCCTGCCCGGCCTCGGCGAATGCCGTCATCATCTTGCGGTAAAATCGCCCCTGCGGGCCATCGACCTCGACGGCGGTCTTCCGCCGCCCCTTCCAGCCGGCCGATTCGAGACGTGCAAAATCATCGACCGCGGCCGCCATCGTATCTCGCCCGCGGACCTCTTCCAGGCGGGGAGTGATCCCGCGCCGGGCCAGCCCGTTGCGGCGGCGCTTCAGATTCTTGCGGTAGGTCTTGGGGACCCGGGCGGCAAAGTCCTCGAAGCTGGCCGACAGCGTGATCCGGGCGGTGGGGATGTAATCCAGTGTCGTGATCCGGGCGCTGCCGTTGGGGCGCGGAACGAGATCGGGGTCCTGCTCGAGGAGGGCGACGATGAGGTTGCATCCCGGCAGGGTGACCAGCAGGGCATCCAGCATCGGTTCGACATCGAGGTTCGGGCGGTGCAGCCACAGCCCCAGCGGGGCCTGGGGCGGCTGAAAGGTCTGCCAGGCGCCGAGCTTGGCGGGACTGAACAGCCCCATGGCCACGGGGTCGCCACCGTTGCGGCAGATGGCCAGGGTTTCGCGGCCGGTGCCGAACTCCTCGATCAGCGGGGCGACGAACCGGGGATCCAGCAGGACGCTGCGAAAACCGGCATCATTGAGCTGCGCCCAATCGTCGCGGAAATCGCCGAACCGCGCTATGTCATACAGCGACCAGACCATCTCGTCCTGTCGATTCCATATCCCCGAATCCCATCGCGTCCGTGTCCGCCTGCATCCGACCGCGTCTGTCGGAATCTGCGGTCCATGTGTTCACCCATGCTTCGCAGGCCGCGGGCAGCGAACACCCGGCCGCTTGTGACCGCTTTGCACTTGTAGCGCAGGTCCTTGGGTTTTTACCGCAAATCCTTGATGAATCTCTAAAGGAATATCGTTTCGGCCGCTCCCGAAGCGGCAAAGTAAAATATCCCTTTGCCGCATACACTGTCTTTCATATTTCATTATCGGTTTCTGACTTATGAGGTTAGGGGCTACATTTCTGCCCAGGCCGCGCGGTCGATGCCGCGGCCGACCGAGCAAAAGTGAACGAGGCAACCGTGCTGGTAGCGGACCTGTTGATGACCACGGCGAAGCGGACGCCCGAGGCCCCGGCGGTCAAGTATCGCACGGATGCGCTGACCTACAGCGAGCTGGCGGAGGCCGCTGCCGATTTCTCGCGGGCCCTTGTGGCCGAAGGGCTGGCGCGCGGCAACCGTGTCGCCGTCTATCTCGCCAAGCAGCTCGAGACCGTGGTGGCGATCTTCGGCGTCTCGCATGCCGGCGGCGTGTTCGTGCCGGTCAACCCGGCGCTGAAATCCCGCCAGGTCGGCCATATCCTGCGCGACTGCGGCGTGGCCGTGCTGGTGACCAGCGGCGATCGCCTCGCGGGGCTGACCGAAGAACTGGCCGACTGCCCGGCGTTGCAGCGGATCGTCGTTGTCGGGGATGTTCCTGCCGGGGCCGAGGACATCGCCTGCCCGGTGATCGACTGGCCGGCGATGATGGCCCGCGGCCAGGCGGCCACATCCACCCCGCACCGGGTGATCGATGCCGACATGGCGGCGATCCTCTATACCTCGGGCAGCACCGGTTTGCCGAAAGGCGTGGTGCTCTCTCACCGCAATATCGTCGCCGGTGCCCAGAGCGTCACCCAGTATCTGGAGAACACCCCCGAAGACCGCATCCTGGCGGTGCCGCCGCTGAGCTTCGATTACGGCCTGAACCAGATCATGTGCGCCTGTCTGGTCGGCTGCGAAGTGGTGCTGATGAATTATCTGTTCCCCCGCGACGTCATCAAGCTGGTGGCATCCGAGCGCATTACCGGCCTGCCCTGCGTGCCGCCGGTGTGGATCCAGCTCGCCAAGCAGGACTGGCCGGAGTCGGTGGGCGCCCATCTGCGCTATGCCACCAGCACCGGCGGGCGCATGCCGCGCCCGGTGGTCGAGGCCTTGCGCCGGCAGCTTCCCGAGACGCGGCTGTTCCTGATGTACGGGCTGACCGAGGCGTTTCGCTCGACCTATCTGCCGCCCGAGGAAATCGAGCGCCGGCCCGAGTCCATCGGCAAGGCGATCCCCAACGCCGAAATTCTGGTCGTCGATGGCGATGGCCGGCTGTGCGACCCGGGCGAGCCGGGCGAGCTGGTCCACCGCGGGGTTCTGGTGGCGATGGGGTACTGGAACGACCCCGAGCGCACGGCCGAGCGCTATCGTCCCGCCCCCGGCGTGCCCGGCGAACTGCCGCTGGGCGAGATCGCCGTGTGGTCCGGCGATATCGTCACCATGGATGACGACGGCTTCCTGTATTTCGTCGGCCGGCGCGATGATATGATCAAGACCTCGGGCTACCGGGTCAGCCCCACCGAGGTGGAGGAAACGCTTTATGCCAGCGGGCTGGTCGGCGAAGTGGCGGTGGTCGGCGCGCCGCACCCGGAACTGGGCGAGGCGATCGTCGTTTTCGTGGGCGACTCTGACGGCGCGGATGGCGCTTTCGATCAGGATCGACTGATGGACTTCTGCCGGCGCGAAATGCCGACCTACATGGTGCCGCACGCCTTCATCTGCTGCGACACCCTGCCACGCAATCCCAATGGCAAGATCGACCGGCCGGCGCTGGCGGACCGGGCGCGCGCAATGTTCGAGGAGGGGCAGGGCAGATGAATCGCCGCACGGCGCCGACGCATGCCCGGTTGTGGGGGTTCGAGGTGATTGACGGCTGCCTGCAGGCCGGTGGCCGGCCGTTGCCCGAAATCGTCGAGGAAGCCGGTGGTACGCCGATCTACATCTATGACAAGGGCCTGATCAGCCGCCGGGTGGCCGAGCTGCGCGACGCTCTGCCCGAAGACGTATCGCTGCACTACGCGGTCAAGGCCAACCCGATGCCCGGGGTGGTGCGGCATCTGACCGGACTGGTGGATGGCTTCGATGTTGCCTCGGCGGGCGAGATGCGCACGGTGCTGGATGCCGGGGCGGTGCCGACGGACATCAGCTTCGCCGGGCCGGGCAAGGACGACGGCGAGCTGGCGGCGGCGCTCGCGGCCGGGATCACCGTCAATGTCGAATCCGAGGCCGAGCTCGACCGGTTGTGCGCAATTGCCGATCAACAGGGGCGCCGGCCGCGCGTCGCCCTGCGCATCAATCCCGATTTCGAGCTCAAGTCATCGGGCATGAAAATGGCCGGCGGCGCCAAGCCCTTCGGCATCGATGCCGAGGTTGTCCCGCAACTGCTCGGCCGGCTGGCCGGGATGGATGTTGAATTCCTCGGATTTCACATCTTCTGCGGCTCCCAGAACCTGAGTGCCGAGGCCCTGATCGAGGCCCAGAGCAAGACCCTGGAGCTGGCCGCATCGCTGGCCCGGCTGGCGCCAGGGCGCGTACGCATGGTCAATATCGGCGGCGGCTTCGGCATTCCCTATTTTCCGGGCGAGAGCCATCTCGATCTGGAGCCGGTCGGCACGGCGCTGGCGGCGCGCCTGCATGAGGTGCGCGGCGATCTGCCGGACGCCGAAATCGTCATCGAACTGGGGCGTTACATCGTCGGCGAAGCCGGCATCTACGTCTGCCGGGTGATCGACCGCAAGATCTCGCGCGGGCGGATCTTTGCGGTCACCGATGGCGGGCTCCACCATCATCTGGCGGCATCGGGCAATTTCGGCCAGGTCCTGCGCAAGAATTATCCGGTGGCAATCGCCAACAAGATGGGCGCGCCGGCGGTGGAAGAGGTCGATATTGTCGGCCGGCTCTGTACACCGCTCGACCGACTGGGGGACAAGGTCGCCTTGCCGGCGGTCGAGGTCGGCGATCTGATTGTCCTGTTTCAGTCCGGCGCCTATGGGCTGACCGCCAGCCCGACGGCGTTTCTGAGCCATCCGCCGCCGCGCGAAGTTCTGGTCTAGGGACCGGGCCCGGACGAGGGAGCAGGGAAGGGACGGTGATCAGGTGAGCGGGATTTACGGCTGGACCGGATGGCCGGCGGGTGACGAGCCGCCCGCGCGGGTGCTCGACGCCATGGCGGCCGGCATTCCGGCGTTTGCCGAAAGCCGCCAACAGTCGGTCGGCGAGGCCGATACCTTTCTGGCGGTGCTCGCCCGCCCGGGCCGCGGCGATGTCGCCCGCAGCGGCGTCATCCTGGCGGCGATCAGCGGCACGCCGCGCTGGCGTGATCCGGACGAGGCCGATCTGGCCGCCCGCGAGGGGCCGGCACAGGCATTGATCCGGGCCTACCGGCGCCGTGGCCGGGCGCTGTTCGACGGTCTTCACGGGAGCTTTGCGCTGGCCCTTTTCGATGGCGAGCGGCGCAGCCTGCTGCTGGCCATCGACCGCCATGGCATCGAGCCTCTGTGCTATGGCGAATGCCCTGGCGGGTTGCTGTTCGGGGCCACTACCCAGAGCCTGCGGGCGCACCCGATGGGCCGGGCGACGATCACGCCCCAGGGCATCTATGATTATCTGCACGCCTATCTGGTGCACAGCCCGCGCACCATTTACGCCGAACAGCGCAAGTTGCTGCCCGGCCAGTATCTGCTGTACCGCAATGGCCGGGTGCGGAGCGAATTCTACTGGCAGATGCAATACCGCGAAGACGGCCCGGCGGACCGGGCGGTGCTCGCCGGCGAGCTCCGCGAACTGCTGGAACAGGCGGTGCGCCGCGCCGCAGACGGCCTGTCGGCGGGTGAT
This sequence comes from uncultured Alphaproteobacteria bacterium, assembly GCA_964654995.1. GTDB lineage: Bacteria > Pseudomonadota > Alphaproteobacteria > CAZZKF01 > CAZZKF01 > CAZZKF01. Next base: position 8,093 of record CAZZKF010000029.1, read on the forward strand.
GTCGGAGCGTTTCTGAGCGGCGGACTCGACAGCAGCACGGTGGCCGGCTATCTGTCGCGCCTGGTTGCGCCGGCGCGCACCTTTACCATCGGTTTCGAGATCGAGAAGTTCGATGAAAGCGGCTTTGCCCGCATCGCCGCCGACCATTTCGAAACCGACCATCACGAATATTTCGTAACCCCTTCGGATGTTGCCGACCTGCTGCCGCGCCTGGCCGAGGTCTATGACGAGCCATTCGGCAATTCCAGCGTCGTGCCGACCTATTATTGCGCCCGCATGGCGGCCGAAGCGGGCACCCGGGTGATGTTGGCCGGCGATGGCGGCGACGAGATTTTTGCCGGCAACGAACGCTATCTCCACATGACCCGGTATGATGTCTACGGTCGCCTGCCGAAAATCCTCCGCCGCGGCCTTCTCGAGCCGCTGCTGTTCGGTCTGCCAGGGGTGGACAGACTGCCGCTGGCGGGCAAGGCGCGCCGGTTCATCGAGCGTTACCGCACGCCCTTGCCCGAGCGCCTTTATGTCTATGACCTGGTGGCGACCAGCGAAATCGCCGACATGTTCGAGCCCGATCTGGTGCCCGAGATCGACCCGAACACGGTGGTGGAGCTGGCCAGGGAAGTTTACTGGCGCCCGGAAACCGGATCGTCGATCCAGCGCATGATGCATCTGGATTTGCAGATGATCCTGGCCGACAACGACCTGCGCAAGGTCAATCGCATGTGCCAGCTCGCCGGGGTCGAGGTCCGCTATCCGATGCTCGACGACGACTTGGTCGAGTTCAGCGGCCAGGTGCCGGCGGGGCTGCTGGTGGCCGGCGGCGTGCTGCGCGGATTTTTCAAGCAGGCGCTGCGCGATTTTCTGCCGCGCCAGGTGGTGACCAAGAAAAAGCACGGCTTCGGGCTGCCGTTCCAGCACTGGCTCAAACACGACCGGCGCCTGAAGGAGATGGTCGAGGACAGCCTGTCGTCCTTTGCCCGGCGCCGGCTGCTGCGCCGCGACTTCGTGGAGCGTGTCCGCACCAGCCACCGCCGGCCCGAAGTCAGTAGCCTTGACGGGCTGGCTTGGGATATCATGGTGCTCGAGTTATGGCTGCAGCGTTACGCAGGCGAGGCCGGCTGACGATTTTCCCGCGCGGCGTTAACCATGGCTGGGCCAGATATGCCTACCTTCGGTGCGGCACATACACTCGATAGTCTTGTCTAACTTTATAATTTCTTTAATATTTTCCGGGAAAACTCGGGGTGTTGTCTAATCGCGCGGGGTGTTGGACCTTCGGCGATTCCGAATCGGTGTCCAGACTTTCACATGTCACCGACATGTAATCTGGATCGGTTCGGATAACTCCTGAGGCACAAATGTAGGAAACCTATGGGGTCATCACCGTGAAAACTCATCTCATCACTCTTCTCAAGCCCGGTCGGCTGATCGCAGCCGCCGCCCTGTTCACGTTGGCCGCCTGTGCCCAGTACGCATCGCTGCCATCGGCCGGCTTCATCACGCCGAACGAGGGTCCCGGTCCCCAGTATGTGATCGGACCGCTGGATCAACTGCAGATCTTCGTGTGGCGCAATCCGGAAGTCTCGACCTCGGTGACCGTGCGACCCGACGGCCGCATCTCGGTCCCCTTGATCGAGGACCTGCCGGCCACCGGCAAGACGCCGACTCAGCTGGCGCGTGACATCGAGGAACGGCTCGGCGTGTTCATTCAGGAACCGATCGTGACCGTCATCGTCAGCGGCTTCCAGGGACCGTTCGCTCAGCAGGTGCGCGTGGTCGGCGAGGCGGCGCAGCCGCAGGCCATACCGTACCGCGCCAACATGACGCTTCTTGACGTCATGATCGCGGTCGGCGGAACCACGGAATTCGCTGCCGGCAACCGCTCGAGCCTGGTGCGCGACGTCAACGGCGAGCAGCGCCAGTTCAGCCTGCGCATCGACGATCTGCTCAAGAGCGGGGATATTTCCGCCAATGTGAAAATTCTTCCCGGTGACGTGGTCATCATTCCGGAAAGCATTTTCTGAAGGCGGAAACGGTTGAACTGCGGATCGGCGAATGCCCCCGGGCGGGGTACCGGGGCCCGGTGGGCGGGCGGCACATGGTCGTGCCGCGGGTTGAGCGATCCGGCTGGCCTGCGGTGGCAGGCAGCGGCAAGGCCGCAGGTTGAAGCGGCCGGCGTTGTGCCGACAGCCTAGGGAAGCGAGATGGAAGAACTTTATCGGCAGATATGGACGGTTCTGCACAGCATGTGGCGCTATCGCTGGTATGCGGTGGCGGTGACCTGGTCGTTGAGTGTGGCCGGCTGGGGGCTGGTGGCGACCATGCCCGATAAATACGAATCTTTCGCGCGCATTTACGTCGATACCGACCCCATGCTCAAGCCCCTGCTCAAGGGCATTTCCGTCGACGTCAACATCCAGCGCCAGATCAACGTCATGCAGCGCACCCTTTCCAGCCGCCCCAATCTGGAAAAGGTGATCCGGATGACCGATCTCGACCTCTCGGTGTCGTCGGCCCGGGAGATGGAATCGCTGATTGAAAAGCTGGCCAGCAACATCACGGTGACGGCGGAGGGCGGCGAACTGGTGCGGGTCTCCTATCTCGACAAGGACCCGCAGATGGCCAAGCGGGTGGTTCAGGCGCTGATGACCATCTTTGTCGAAAGCAACCTCGGGCGCAGCCGCAAGGACCTGGCCGGCGCCCGGCGGTTCATTGACGATCAGATCCGCGAATACGAGTTGCAGCTTGAGGCGGCGGAAAAGCGGCTGGCCGATTTCAAACGCGAAAACATGGGGCTGCTGCCGGGCGATCAGAACTATTTCAGCCAGGTTGCCAAGCTCAAGTCCGATTATGAGGCGGCTCAGGCGTCGCTCGATGACCTGATTACCCGGCGTGACGAGCTGAAACGCCAGCTCGCCGACATTCCCCAGTATCTGACCGTGACCTCGCCGATGGGGCCGCTGGCGCCGGCAGGGCCGATGGGCGCCGGGCCGATGGGCGCCACCCCGGCGGCCGGCGCCGGATCGGATCTGGCGGCGCGGATTGCCACCATCGAGCAGACGCTCACCGAAATGTCACTGCATTACACCGACAAGCACCCCGATGTCGTGCGCCTCAAGCGTCAGTTGGCGACCCTGCGCGAGCGCTATCAGGAGCAGCAGGGCGAGATGATGGCCGGGCCGGCGTCTCCGACCCCGGGCGTCGGCAATACGACGGTGTCCAACCCGGTCTATGAGCAGACCAAGCTCGACATCATCGATGCCGAGGCCGAAATCGCCACCCTGCGGCCGCGCGTCGAAAAGGCCCGCAAGGCCTATGAGGACATGCAGAACCGGGCGCGCACGGTGCCCGTCGTCGAGGCTGAACTCGCGCGTCTCGATCGCGACTACAATGTCATCAAGAAGAATTACGAGGAGCTGCTGACGCGGCGCGAAAAGGCGAGGATCGAACAGAACATCGAGACCAAGTCCGACAAGGTCGTCTACAACATGATCGAGCCGCCACAGGTGCCGCTCAAGCCGTCGAGCCCCAATCGGCCCTTGTATCTGTCGATGATTCTGGTGCTGGGGCTTGGGGCCGGGCTCGGCGTGGCCTTCATCATGACCCAGATTCGGGTGACGTTTCCGACCGTGCAGAGCTTGCGCGACGCATTTGCGCTGCCGGTGCTGGGCGCGGTTTCGGCCGTGGTGTCGGACGAGGATCGCCGTCGCCGGCTTCTCGACCTGTCGATCTTCGGTGCCACCATGATCGGGCTGTTCCTCGCCTATGGCGGGGTCATGGCCATCGAAGTGCTGCGAAGGGCCTGAGTGGTGATCATGGGGCGGGAAATGAGGTCGGCGCGAAAGCGGTCACAGTGAAAGAAGGACAGCATGGATCTGATTGAAAAGGCTGCACGCAAGCTGCGAGGCACCGAGACCGAATCGGTCGTCGAGCGGGCTGCAAAGAAAATCGATTCGGCGCCGATCCGGGCCGCCAAGGACTCTGCAGCCGAAGCGCCCAGGCCGGCTGATGCGGAAGCCTCCGACGGCGCCGCGGCGCGGCCGTTGCCGCGGGTTCCCCTGGGGCGCCGGGACAAGGCGCCGCGCGAGGTGAAACTGGATTTCGAGGCCCTGAGCGAGATCGGCATCATCGTGCCCGGGCAGGAGCCGACCCAGATCGCCGAAGAGTTCCGGGTGATCAAGCGGGCGCTGATCTCCAATGCCTTCAAGGGTGGCGACCAGATCCGGCGTCATGGCAATCTGGTGCTGGTCACCAGCGCCCAGCCGAGCGAGGGCAAGACGTTCTGCGCCATCAATCTGGCGATGAGCATTGCCTCGGAACGTGATCTCACGGTGCTGCTGATCGACGCCGATTTTGCCAAGCCCAGCATTCCGGAGGTCCTCGGGTTCGAGAACAGCATGGGGCTTGTCGATGTGATCGATGACGAAAATCTCGATCTTTCCGACTGCATGATCCGCACCAATCTGCCCAATCTGCGGCTGTTGCTGGCCGGGCGTCCGCATAATCTGACCACCGAACTTCTGGCCAGCGAACGGATGAAGGAAATCGTCGATGAACTGGCCAAGCGCTATCCCGACCGAATCATCATTTTCGATTCACCACCGGTGCTGGCCAGCAGCGCGCCGGGAACGCTGGCGTCTTACATGGGGCAGGTGCTATTTGTCGTTGAGGCGGATCGCACAACTTCGACCCAGGTCAAGACGGCGCTCTCGCAGCTCTCCAGTTGCGATATGGTCAATCTTGTTCTCAACAAGAACCGGGTGGCCGGCGGGTCGGAACTGTTCGGATCCTACTATGGCTACGGTTATGGTTACGGATACGGACGGAAACAGGCTTAGGCGGGACGCTCAATCGGGGCAATTCAAAAAAAGCCGAAATCGATATGCGGAAAACAATCGCTTTAATGACAGGGATCGGGGCGGCGCTGACGTGGGGCGTCGATGCTGGCAGGCCGGCGCGGGCGGCGCAATGGGAGTTCGTGCCCCGGCTCGAGGTTTCTGAAACCTATACCGACAATGTGCGCCTGGCACCGAACAACCGCCAAGGGGATTTTGTCTCCAGTGTGGCGCCCGGTCTGTCGATCACCGGCCTCGGGCGGCGCGGTCAGGTGATCATCGATTATACCTTGAGTTACCTGTATTTTCCGGAGCTCAACGACGGTGACGTGCGACATAATTTTCTTGGATCCGGTACCTTCGAGGTGATCCGCGACTGGTTTTTCGTCAGTGCCCAGGGCTCGATCAGTGAACAGTTTCTCAGCCAGTTCGGGTCGCTGTCGATCTCGCCGGCCAACCAGACCGCCAATCGGCGCACCGTGCAGTCGTACAATATCTCGCCATCCCTGCGTCATCGCTTCGGGTCTTATGTCGAACTGGATGCCCGCTATACCTTCCGCTATTTCAATTCCGACCGGAATCCCAATGACATCATCAACGGCACCCTGGTTTCGAGGACGACCACCCAGTCGGTCAACGCCACGCTGACCAGCGGCCAGTATTTCTGGCCGTTCAAATGGCGTCTCAACGTCAGCCAGGATACGGTCAACCGGCTCAACCGGCCGGGGTCGTTCGGCAACACGCGCGCCAATGGCGAGATCGAGGTGCGGCTGATCTCCTGGCTCGATCTGATCGCCAGCGGCGGCTACGAAAAATTCCGCAACGTCGGGTTCACCATCGACAACGAAGCCGCGACCTGGGATGTCGGCGCCCGGTTCCGGCCCGGCCCCCGGACCGATTTCACGGCCCGTTTCGGTCGCCGGTTCGGCGACAACGTGTGGTCGGTCAACGGGCGCTATGCCGTATCCTCGCGAACCGCTGTGATCATTCAATACCGCGAGGACATCGATACCACCCAACTCCGCCTCGGGCGCCGGCTGGGCAATATCATCATCGGCAGTGACGGCACCCTCATCGATCCCACCACCGGCGTCATATTCGATCCCAGCGATCCCGGTTTCGACTTTGGTGATCAGCCGTTCCGCGCCAAGCGCTTCTCCATGTCGCTGGCCGGCTCACGCAAGCGCAACCGGTTCAACATTCAGTCCTATTACGAGCGCCGCACGCGCGGTGGCCCGGTCACGACGCGTCAGACACGCGGCGTTTCATTCAGTTTCAACCGCCAGCAGACCCGCAAGGTCCACGCCACTGTCTTCTTCACCTACAGAAAGACCGACTTCGAGGGCAGCGACCGGCGGGACAAGTTCTATGGCGGTTCGGCCCGGCTGTCCTATCGTCTGGGACAGGTCTTTACCGGCGAGCTGTCCTACAACCGGTCGACCCGGGATTCGAATTTCGGTCTGGCGAACCTGACGGAAAATGCCGCGACGTTGACGCTGCGTGCGGTCTTTTAGAGACCGGTAGGGACCGGCATGTACACGTCGTTCTACAAACTGACCGGACGGCCGTTTCAGTTGACGCCCGATCCGCGGTTTTATTTCAACAGCCGCAGTCACAAGAAGGCGATGGCGTACCTCACCTACGGCCTCAGCCAGGGCGAGGGTTTCATCATCATCACCGGTGATATCGGCGCCGGCAAGACGACGCTGGTCGGCCATCTGTTCGACGAGCTTGACCGCAACAAGGTGGTGGCTGCCAAGGTCGTGACCACCCAGCTCGATGCCGACGACATCCTGCGGATGGTCGCCGGCGCCTTCGGCATCCAGCAGGAGGGCCACGACAAGGCGACGATCCTCAAACAGATTGAATCCTTTCTGCATGACCGCTATCGGCGCGGCAAGCGGGTTCTGCTGATCGTCGACGAGGCCCAGAACCTGCCCAAGGGGGCGCTCGAAGAGCTGCGCATGCTGTCCAACTTCACCCTCGACGAAAAACCGCTGATGCAGTGCTTTCTGCTTGGCCAGCCGCAGTTCCGGGAACGCCTGGCCACCGATCCCGATCTCGAGCAGCTCAACCAGCGGGCCATTGCCACCTACCATCTCGAGCCGATGGATGAGGAGGAGGTCAGCGCCTACATCACCCACCGGCTGCAACTGGTCGGCTGGCAGAACGATCCGTCATTTGCGCCCGAGACCTTTGCCCGCATTCACGAATACACCGGCGGCGTGCCGCGCAAGGTGAACACCTTTTGCTCGCGCCTGCTGCTTTATGGCTTTCTCGAGGAGCTGCACGAAATTACGCTGGATGTGGTCGATGCCGTCATCGCCGATGCCGAGGGCGAATATCCCACGACGGGCCGGGCGCCCCTGCGCGCCAAACGCGCTCATGCACCGGCGTCCCGATCGCCGGCGCTGAACGATCCGCCGGCGGATCCCCCGGCGGCAACGGTCAACGGGGCCGGCAACGGCCTTGATGTCGATGCCCTGATGCGCCGCATCGATGTGCTGGAAAAATACGTTCGGGCCCATGACCGGACCCTGCGCAAGACCATCGACATTCTCGCCACCTGGCTCGAAGAGGCCGAGCAGCAGGACGCGGGACAATAGCCCCGGCGGGATGAGCGGGCAGCCCTCCTTCACGGCGCCCCCGACCACCGACCCGATTGCGGCGGTGCCCGGGGATCGAGCCACCGGCGCGGCCTCGTTGCCACCCAACGCGCTGACGGTCGACGTCGAAGATTATTTTCATGTCGAGGCCTTTGCCGGCCACATCGCCCGCGCCGACTGGGACGATCATGCCCCGCGGGTCGAGACCAATACGCTCAGGGTGCTGGACCTTTTTGGCGAATACGGAGCAGTTGGCACCTTTTTCCTGCTCGGTTGGGTGGTCGAGCGGTTTCCCGGGCTGGTGCGCCGGATCGTCGCCGACGGCCATGAGGTCGCCAGTCATGGTTTCTGCCACGCCCGCGTCGGCACCATGAGCCCGGAGGCCTTCCGCGATGACGTGCGCCGGGCCAAGGCACTGATCGAGGACGTGGCCGGCTGCGCGGTCCTCGGCTATCGGGCGCCAAGTTTTTCGATCGGCACCGACAGCCTGTGGGCGTTCGATGTGCTGGCCGAGGAAGGCTATGCCTACAGCTCCAGCATCTATCCCATTCATCACGATCTCTACGGCATGCCCGGGGCGCCGCGATTTGCCTTTGCCGCCGGCCATCCGCCGGGGCTGCTGGAGATACCGGTCTCCACGGTGGCCGTTTTCGGACGCAAGCTGCCGTGTGGCGGTGGCGGTTACTTCCGGCTGTTGCCCTATGGGCTTTCACGCTGGGCCTGGCGGCGCGTCAACCGGCGCGATGCGCAGCCGGTGATCTTCTATTTCCATCCCTGGGAAATCGATCCCGATCAGCCGCGCCAGCATCAGGCGCCGCTCAAATCACGGCTGCGCCATTACGTCAACCTGGCGCGCATGGAAGGCAAGCTGCGCCGCGCCCTTGCCGATTTCCGCTGGGGCCGGATGGACGACATCTTTCTGGAGCGGCGCGGCGCGGCGCCGGCACCGGTGCCATGAGCTGCCGGGTGCGCGAAATCGGGCCCGCGGATTTCGCCGCCTGGGATGCCTTTGTTGCCGAGTGCCCGGAAGCCACCTTTTTTCACCGGGTCGGCTGGAAACGGGTGATTGAGGAGGCGCTGGGCCATGCCTGCCCCTATCTGGCGGCCGAGCAAGACGGCGCCATCGTCGGCCTGCTGCCGCTCACCCTGATCGACAGCCGGCTGTTCGGCCGGGCCCTGGTCTCCAACGCATTCTGCGTCTACGGCGGGCCGGCAGCCATCGATGATGAGGCCCGCGCGGCCCTGCTGGCGCGGGCCGTGGAGCTTGCGGGTCGCTGCGGCGTCGATCATCTGGAGCTGCGCAACCGCGCCCGCCTGTGTCCCGACTGGCCGGCGAAAAGCGAAGCCTATGCCACCTTCCGCAAGGCCATCGAGGCGGATGATGACGCCAACATGAAGGCGATCCCGCGCAAGCAGCGGGCGATGGTCCGCAAGGGGCTCAAGCTCGGCCTGGCCAGCGAGATCGACGCGCACATCGACCGGCTCTATCCGGTTTATGCCGAAAGCGTGCGCAACCTGGGCACGCCGGTATTCCCGCGGGCGCTGTTCGGTGCGCTCAAGGATGTGTTCGCCGATGACTGCGAGATTCTGATGGTTCTCCATGGCGGCCAGCCGGTGGCCGGCGTCATGAGCTTCTATTTTCGCGACGAGGTGCTGCCCTATTACGGCGGCGGCCGGGCGTGCGCCCGGGCACTCGCCGCCAATGATTTCATGTATTGGGAGGTGATGCGCCGGGCGGCTGAGCGCGGCAGCCGATTGTTCGATTTCGGTCGCTCCAAGGTCGGTACCGGCGCCTATCATTTCAAGAAGCACTGGGGGTTCGAGCCCCGACCGCTTCATTACGAATATCATCTCGTCCGCGATCGCGCGGTGCCCGATCTCAGCCCCCTCAACCCCAAATACCGGCTGATGATCGCCACCTGGCGGCGGCTGCCCCTGTGGCTCGCCAACCGGCTGGGGCCAGTGATCGCGCGCAGCCTGGGCTGAACGCGATGGCCGAGATTCTGTTCCTTGCCCACCGCATCCCCTATCCGCCGGACAAGGGCGACAAGATTCGCTCCTGGAACATTCTGCGCCATCTGGCCGAGCGCCATGTCGTCCATCTCGGCTGTTTCATCGATGATCCGGATGATTTCGCCCATGTCGACCGCTTGCGGGCGCTGTGCGGGGACTGCCGTTTCATATCGCTTGCCCCGCGGATGGCGCGGCTGATGGCCTTGCGCGGGCTTGTCACCGGCGAGGCCCTGTCTCTCACCTACTACCGCCACCCGGCGCTGGCCCGCTGGGTGGACGAGATTGTGGCGCGGCCCGGTCTGGGCGGCATCTTCCTGTTTTCCTCGCCGATGGCCCAATATGTGCCGGACACGGGCACGGAGATGCCGATCGTCATGGATTTCGTCGATGTCGATTCGGATAAATGGGCGCAATATGCCAGGACCAAGCCGTGGCCGTTGAGCGCCCTTTACCGGCGCGAGGCGCGGCGGCTGCTCGACTTCGAGCGCCAGGTGGCGGCGCGTGCCACCTGCAGCCTGTTCGTCTCGCCCGCCGAAGCCGCCCTGTTCCGGCGGCTGGCGCCGGACTCGGCGGATCGCATCGGCCATCTCAACAACGGCGTGAATGGCGATTATTTTTCGCCTGACCACGACTATCCCGACCCCTATGACGGCGCCCGCGAGGTGATTGTGTTCACCGGCGCCATGGACTACTGGGCCAATGTCGACGCCGTCGTCTGGTTCGCCAGATCGGCATGGCCCGATATCCGCACCGCCCGGACGCAGGCGCAGTTCTGGATCGTCGGCGCCAGGCCGGCACCGCAGGTCGAGGCATTGGCTGCGCTGGATGGTGTCACTGTCACTGGGCGGGTGGCTGACGTGCGGCCCTATCTGGCCCATGCCCGGGTCTCGGTCGCGCCCTTGCGCATTGCCCGCGGCGTCCAGAACAAGGTGCTGGAAGCCATGGCCATGGCCCGGCCGGTGGTCGCAAGCCCGGCGGCGGTCGAGGGGATCGAGGCGGAGCCGGGCCACGAACTGACCGTGGCCGAAGCGGCTTCCGACTTTGCCGCCGCCGTCATTCGCTATCTCGAGCACGAAGATGCCGAAATCGGGGCCCGGGCCCGGGCCCGCATTGCCGCCAGCTATCGCTGGGATGAGAACCTGCGCCTTCTCGACCGGTATTTTGCCGGAAAATGAGATAGGCTGGGAAACGCTGTCGGTTTGTTGCCTGGCTCCGAGGTAACGCGAAGGCAACCATTGTCTGGTTCAATGCCAGGTGCCAGCAACCGGAACGAAAGAGGCGGGATGATGGAAACGCAAGCCAAAACCGGATTGAGCGGCTGGCGCTGGACACAGAGCCTTCCCCTGGCCTGGCGGCCGGCGCTGATCACGCTGACGGCGGCGGTGGTTGCCGTGATCGTCGTGTACTTCGACACCTTTGCGGCCATGGTGTCCGTCTGGTGGCGGTCTTCGACCTTCAATCATGCCTTTCTGATCGTGCCGATCAGCGGCTATCTGGTGTGGATGAAGCGCCATGAGCTGGCGCAAATGTCGCCACGGCCGTGCTGGTGGGGTCTCATTGCCATTGCGGTCGCCGGGTTCGTCTGGTTTCTCGGGCGCATCGCCAGTGTCATGGCGGTCGAGGAATTTGCCGCGGTCGGCCTGATTCAGGCGACGGTGTTCACGGTGCTGGGACCGCAGGTCACCCGCAAGCTCGCCTTTCCGCTGTTTTATCTGCTGTTCGCGGTTCCCTTCGGCGAATTCGTGGTGCCGCCTTTGCAGGATTTCACTGCCGTCTTTGTCGTCAAGTTCCTGCGGCTCATCGACATCCCGGTGTTTATGGACGGCGTCTTCATCTCCACCCCGACCGGCAATTTCGAGGTTGCCGAGACCTGCGCGGGTGCCCGCTTTCTGATTGCCACGCTGGCGCTCGGAACATTGTTTGCCCATCTCATGTACCGGTCGCGCTGGCGGGCCGCCGCCTTCATGGGCCTGGCGGTTATCGTGCCGATCATCGCCAACGGGTTTCGGGCCTTCGGCATCGTCGTGCTCGCCTATTACACCAACAACAAAGTTGCCATCGGCTTCGACCACATTATCTATGGCTGGATCTTTTTTGCCCTGATCACGCTGGTGCTGCTGTATCTGGGCTCGCGTTTTTCGGATCAGGGCCCGATCGACGCCATCACCCCGCCGGAGCATGCGCCCGCCCCGGCATCTGATGGTTCCAGGAGCGATGTGCCGGTTGCACGCCAGGTCCTGGTTGTTGCCCTGGTGCTCGTCGTTCTTGCCGGGCCGGCGCTGTCTGCGGCCCGGATTCGCGGCGGCGCGGTGGATATGCTGCGGGCGCCGATCGAAGCGCCGGCAAACGTCGGGGCATGGCGCCTCGAGGCGCGCGACATGGACGACTGGCGCCCGGTGTTCACGGGCGTGGATGGCGAGTTTCTCGGCCGCTATCGCAATGCCGACGATCGCCGGGTGGACCTTTATATCGGCTACTACATCCGCCAGCGTCAGGGTGCCGAACTGATCAATTCCCAGAACCGGCTGGCCCAGGAGGAGACCTGGCAACGGGCTGGCGGCGGCGGCATGGAACTCCGCCACGGCGGGCGAGCGATGAAGGCGCGCTTTATCCGGCTGCTGGGCCGGGGGCGCGGCCGTGTCGTCGTCTATTGGTACTGGGTCGATGGTCAGTTTACCGCCAGTCCGCAGATCGCCAAGCTGCTGCTGGCCAAGACCGTTCTTGCCGGCGGTCCGGCGGGCGCGGCGGTGATTGCCGTGAGCGCCGACTATGTCGACCAGCCGCGTGAGGCGATCGAGGCGATCAAGGCCTTCCTGGCCGACGCGCCGCCACTGGATGGTCCGCTGGCGGCAACCGGGCAGACTTCCACGGAGTCGGTTTCAGCGCCGAACCCGGACGCGGGCGGCTGACATGTGTGGCCTGGTCGGCATCTTCGACCGCCGGGGTGCGCGCGACATCGATCGCCGTCTGCTCGAGCGGATGAACAACTCCCAGTACCACCGCGGCCCCGACGAGGAAGGGATTTTCCTGGCGCCGGGGCTGGGTCTTGGCCACCGTCGGCTGTCCATCATCGACCTGTCTGCCGGCCAGCAGCCGCTGTTCAACGAGGACGGTTCGGTCGTCGTCGTCTACAACGGCGAGATCTTCAATTTCCAGGCGCTGGCGGCGGAGCTTGAAGCCGCCGGCCACCGTTTCCGGACGCGCTGCGATACCGAGGTCATCGTCCATGCCTGGGAGGAATGGGGCGAGGACTGCGTGACCCGCTTTCGTGGCCAGTTCGCCTTCGCCATCTGGGATGCCAATACCGAGACCCTGTTTCTGGCCCGCGACCGGCTTGGGATCAAGCCGCTTTACTACGCCGTGCTGGCCGATGGGCTGGTGGTTTTCGGCTCGGAGCTGAAGTCGCTGATGCTGCATCCCGGCGTCGCCCGCGAGGTCGAGCCCCGCGCCGTCGAGGACTATTTCGCTTACGGCTACATTCCCGATCCCCGCTCGATCTATCGCGGGGTCAAGAAACTGCCGCCCGCTCATGTGCTGACGTGTCGCCGTGGCCAGGACCCAGGACCCCCGCGCGCCTATTGGGACCTGTCGTTCCGCAATGTCCAGCCGATGACCCTCGAAGAGGCGAGCGAGGAACTGATCCCGCGCCTGCGCGAGGCTGTGGGCATGCGCCTGATCGCCGATGTGCCGCTGGGCGCCTTTCTCTCCGGCGGCGTCGATTCCAGTGCCGTGGTGGCGATGATGGCCGAGCTCTCGAGCGGCGCGATCAATACCTGCTCGATCGCCTTTGCCGATCCGGCCTACGACGAATCGCGCTATGCCGCAACCGTTGCCGGGCGTTATGGCAGCGATCATCATGTGCGCCGCGTCGATCCCGACGCCTTCGATCTGGTCGATCGTCTTGCCGGCTTCTATGACGAGCCGTTTGCCGACAGCTCCGCGATCCCCACCTATCGTGTCTGTGCGCTGGCCCGCGAGCGGGTGACCGTGGCCCTGTCGGGCGACGGCGGCGACGAGCTGTTCGCCGGCTATCGCCGCCATCGCTGGCATCATTACGAGGAACGCATCCGCGGTCTGGCGCCGGCTGGCCTGCGCCGGCCACTGTTCGGCATGCTGGGGGCGCTCTATCCCAAGCTCGACTGGGCGCCCAAGGTCCTGCGGGCCAAATCGACCTTTCAGGCGCTGGCCCGCGACAGTGCCGAAGGCTATTTCCATTCCGTCTCGGTGCTCGGCGATGATCTGCGCGGGCGGCTGTTCTCGGACGCGTTCAGGCGCGAGCTTCAGGGCTATCGCGCCAGCGAGCTTTTGGCCCGCACCATCAACGATGCCCCGGCCGAGGACGCGCTTTCGCGCATTCAGTACGCCGATATCAAGACCTATCTGCCGGGGGACATTCTCACCAAGGTCGACCGGGCGGCGATGGCCAATTCGCTCGAGGTCCGGGTGCCGATCCTCGATCATCACTTCATGGAATGGGCGGTGACCATCCCGGCCGCCCTGCGGCTCAAGGGGCGCCAGGGCAAATATGTGTTCAAGAAGGCGCTTGAGCCCTATCTCCCCGACTCGGTGCTGTACCGTGACAAGATGGGCTTTGCCGTACCCATCGGCTCATGGTTCCGGGGGCCGCTGCGGGCGCGTGTGCGCGATGCCCTGGACAGCAGCTTTCTCGCCGAGACCGGCATCTTCGACATGAACAATGTGCGCCGGCTTCTCGACGAGCATCAGTCGGGCCGGCGTGATCACGCCGCCGCCCTGTGGGCGCTGCTTATGTTTGAATCGACGCTGAGAAAAGTTCACAATGAGCCCCGGGAGACGGCGTGCGCCACCGCGCGGATTGGCGCCCAGGCCTGAGTTCGACCCACGGAGCATGTAGGCGACGTGACGTATTTTCGGGGTTTTACGGGACAAGGCATCAGACGGGACGGCGCCGGCTGCGGCCGGGCCAAGGTCTTGCGCACGGTGGGGCTTGCTGCCACCCTTCTGGCCGCGGTCCTCGGGGGCTTGTCGAATGTGGCGAGGGCGCAGATTGCCGGGCTTACGGAAACGATTCAGCGGATCAAGCCGAGTGTCGTGGGCATCGGCACCTATTCCGCCCTGCGGCGCCCGCCGGCGCGGCCGATGGGCACCGCCTTCGTGATTGCGGATGGGCGGCATGTCGCCACCGGCTATCACGTGGTGCGCGATCATCTGGCGCCGAGCGCCGGCGAACGCCTGGTCATCTTTGTCGGCAATGGCGGCGGCGTTGGCGTGCGGGACGCCGAGGTCGTCGCTTTTGACGAAGACCATGACATGGCGATCCTCAGCTTTACGGGGGCGCCGTTGCCGCCGGTGCGCCTGGGGATCGACGAGCCGGTCGAGGAAGGCCAGCTTCTCGCCTTTACCGGCTATCCGATGGGCAGCATCTACGGGTTCTACCCGGTGACGCACCGGGGAATTCTGTCGGCGATCACCCCGATCGTCATCCCGCAGATATCGCCGCAGTTTCTCAGCGCCGAGATGGTTCGCCGTCTGAAAGGCCGGTTCAACGTCTATCAGCTCGATGCCACAGCCTATCCCGGCAACAGCGGCAGCCCGGTTTACGATGTTCGGACCGGCCATGTTCTGGCGGTGGTCTCCAGCGTCTTCGTCAAGGAAAGCAAAGAGAAGATCCTGAGCGAGCCCAGCGGCATCACCTTTGCCACGCCAATCCGCTATCTCGTCGATCTGATGGTCAAGACCGGCCTTTCCCAGGCCAGGGATGCCTCTCCGGACACCATATCCGGGCCGCCAGCCACCGACCAATAAATCCCCTTCGAGACCCCACGGTCCCGATGTCTGTCTGTTTTTGGCCGGGCGCTCGCTCTATTCCGGCTTCGACTCTGCTTGCGGCTCCGGCGTCTTCTCCGGAGCCGACGTGCCTGTCTCGTCCGTCTCACGGGCGTTGCCGGCCCCCCCGGTGTGTTCCGGCCCGGCGGCCGGCGCGGTTTCGCTCAATGCCCTGAGTTCGTCCGGAGAAAGCAGATCGGTCGCATCCTGTGTGGCCAACGCCGGCGCCTGCCCGGTCTCGGCCGCAGGCGGGCCCTCGGCGACGTTTCCATCCGCGAAGCGCAGGGCATTATAGAGCGTCACGACGGCCAGCGCCCATCCCAGAACCGCGCCACCAACCCAGACGATGATCGAGGTTCTGACCGAAAGCGGTTTCTTGGTCTTCCGCTGCGGCATCACGCCATCCTTTGAACCGTGACCAGTGCTCCTGCGTCAACCCAATACCCGAAAGGGGTTGACGAACCAGACTGAGAAAAGCAACGACACCCTCTGAAAAACAACCTTACCGAACAATCTTCCTTGTTGTTCTAAGTTCCACGCCCGTGCTTTTCACACTTTTCTAGGCAAAGTCTACTATATCTTGTGTATCGTACATTTACAAATACTAAATCTCAGCCTAACTGACGCTACATTCAGAATCCTGCCGGTCGCGAACGGGTGCCGGCTGTCAGTCTGCGGAAGCGCCTGCTACTTTAGTCTATGCAAAACGCGTGCCTTGCTGGGAAAACTGGTTAATTTCAGTTGGTTAGTGGCTCGAGCGCGAAATCCGAGCCGCTCGGCAGGGCAAAAGTGTAAAGATTTACGACACCTGACTGCGGGATGGACGGCCGGGGCCGAGGCACCCGCAGGACGCAAGCCAGAGGTGCCGGGCGGGGCCGGGACGGCCGGTCTCGACACCGCCG
>CAZZKF010000029.1:24353-29312 GCA_964654995.1 uncultured Alphaproteobacteria bacterium
ATGCCGCCCACTGTCAGCCTGTTCCGAAGTCCGTCAACCATGGTGTTCTGGGTCTCATGAGCCGGCCGGCGATGGTGGGCGGAGAGAGGCTCGAACTCCCGACTTCCACGATGTGAACGTGGCGCTCTACCAACTGAGCTATCCGCCCGGGAAACAGGGGCCACGCCGGCCCGAGTGCTTCCTATACGGTGCGCCCGCGCGCCCTGTCAAGCCAGCCGGGCGAGTGTGTCGGGCAGCTCATCCAGCCGGTCGACGACGGCGTCGGCGCCAAGGGCGCTGGCCGGCGTCTCGGTATAGCCGAAGCTCACCGCGATCACCGGAACTCGGGCGGCGCGCGCCGTGCGCATGTCGGTGTCGCTGTCCCCGACCATCACCGCCGAGGCGGGGTCGGCGCCGAGTCCGGCGATCGCCGCCAGCAGCGGCTCGGGATCGGGCTTGCGGCGCGCCAGGCTGTCGCCGCCGATGACCACCGGAAACCAGGAGAGCAGATCGAGGGCCTCGAGCAGGCGCCGGGCCAGGGCTTCCGACTTGTTGGTGCAGATCGCCAGCTTGATCCCTTGCCCGCGTAAAGTTTCAAGAACCTCGCGGGCGCCGGGGAACGGCCGGCTGTGATCGGCGATATGGGCCTTGTAGTGATCGAGAAACCGGGCCAGCAGCTCGTCGACGCCGGTGCCGTCGAGTCCGCCGCCGGTGGTCTCCAACCCGCGCTCGATCAGTCTGCGGGCACCCAGGCCGATGAGGTGACGCACCCTATCCTCGGCGACGGCCGCGCGGCCGACCCCGGCCAGCACCGCATTCAGGCTTCGGGTCAGATCGGGCGCGGTATCCACCAGCGTCCCGTCGAGATCGAACACCACCGCGTCCATGGGTCCTCATCGTCATGATGCGCGCCCCTGCGACCGCTGCCAGCCGGCGCGTGTCTTCTTGTAGCGCGGAAAACGAGCCGGCGAAACGCCATGTTCGTTTCGGTTAACCATTTTTAACCGTCGGCGCTTTAGAAATTGTACGCGACCGGTGAACGCGTTATTGGTTAACCTGCGCAGCGGACCGCCGAGCCAGGGCTTCAGGGAGCCGAACCAGCCTTGAGTGAGAACAGTTTAGCCATCGTCATTCTTGCCGCCGGCAAGGGCACGCGAATGAAATCCGCGCGGCCCAAGGTTCTGCACAAGGTGGCCGGCCGGGCGATGATCGAACATGTCCTGGAAACGGCGAAGGCGCTTGCCCCGGCCCGCATGCTGGCGGTTCTGGCCCCCGGCATGGAGCCGGTGGCCGACGCCGTCGCGCCGCTGCCCACGGCGGTGCAGGAGCCGCAACTGGGCACCGCTCATGCGGTGATGGCGGCGCGTGATAGGCTCGGCGATTTCGCCGGCGACGTGCTGGTGCTCTATGCCGACAATCCCCTGATCCGGTCGCAGACGCTGGAGCGCATGATCGCCGCGCGCCGCGAGGCGGCAGGCGCAGCACCGGCGGTCGTGGTGCTCGGCTTTCGCCCCCCGGATGCGGCCGAATACGGCCGTTTGATCGTCGATGACAGGGGTGAGCTCGAGGCGATCGTCGAATACCGCGATGCTACGCCGGCGCAGCGGGCGCTGGATTTGTGCAATTCCGGGGTCATGCTGATCGACGGGGCGCACCTGTTCACGCTGCTGGATCAAATCGGCAACGACAATGCCAAGGGCGAGTATTACCTCACCGATATCGTCGCCGTGGCGCGGGCACGGGGTTTGCACTGTGCCGTCGTCGAGGCGGCGGCGGACGAGGTTCTCGGCGTCAACTCGCGGGCCGAACTGGCGATTGCCGAGGCCGTCTGCCAGGATCGCTTGCGCAGACAGGCCATGGACGCAGGCGTCACCCTGATCGACCCGAAAAGCGTCTTTTTCAGTTTCGACACCGCGCTTGGGCGCGATGTGGTGATCGAGCCCCATGTTGTCTTCGGGCCCGGGGTTGCGGTCGGCGACGAGGTGACCATCCGGGCGTTCAGCCATATCGAGGGCGCCCGCATCGCGGATGGCGCCACCGTCGGCCCGTTTGCCCGGCTGCGCCCCGGCGCCGAGATCGGCGAGCGGGCGCGGATCGGCAATTTCGTCGAGGTCAAGAATGCCCGTATTGAGACCGGCGCCAAGGTCAACCATCTTACCTATATCGGCGATGCCCGCATTGGCGAGGGCGCCAACATCGGGGCCGGCACCATCACCTGCAATTACGACGGCTTCGCCAAGTGGCACACCGAGATCGGCGCCGGCGCCTTCATTGGCTCCAACACCGCTCTGGTGGCGCCGGTAACGATCGGGGCGGGCGCCATCATCGGCGCCGGCAGCGCGATATCGAAGGACGTGCCGGCGGATGCCCTGGCGCTGACCCGGGCCAAGCAAACGGTCCGCGATGGCTGGGCGGCGAGTTTCCGCAAGCGCCACCGGAAAAAACCCTGAGCAGTTTTCTCACGAGGTAAAAGGATCATGTGTGGGATCATTGGCATTGTCGGCCGAAGCAAGGTGGCGCCGCGGCTCCTCGACGCCTTGAAGCGGCTGGAATACCGCGGCTATGATTCGGCCGGCGTTGCAACCCTGGTCAACGGCGGCATCGAGTGTCGCCGCGCCGAAGGCAAGCTGGACAATCTGGCGATGCTGCTGGCCGAGGCGCCGCTCAAGGGCGACATCGGCATCGGCCATACCCGCTGGGCCACCCACGGCGCGCCGAGCGAGCGCAACGCGCATCCCCATTCCAACGACAAGGTTGCGGTGGTCCATAACGGCATCATCGAGAACTTCCGCGAATTGCGCGAGGAGCTGGAAGCCGCCGGCCACACCATGATGACCGACACGGATACGGAGGTGATCGTCCATCTGATCACCCGCTATCTCGATGACGGCGTGGCCCCGGCCGAGGCCGCGGCGGCCGCCCTCAAGCGCCTCGACGGGGCGTTTGCGCTGGGCATCATCTTCGCCGGCGAGCACGATCTGATGGTCGGGGCGCGCCGCGGCAGCCCGCTGGCCATCGGCTATGGCGAGGGCGAGATGTATCTCGGCTCGGATGCGCTCGCCATCGGTCCGTTCACCGACCAATTGTCATATCTGGAGGATGGCGACTGGGTCGAGCTGTCGCATGACGGGGCGGTTATCCACGATGCGACCGACCGGGTGGTCGCGCGCGAGGTGCGGCGCGCGGCCTGCGCCGGCGGCGTCATCGACAAGGGCAATTACCGCCATTTCATGCTCAAGGAAATCTTCGAGCAGCCGCAGGTCATCGGCGAGACACTGGGCACCTATTTCGATCCGCTGACCCGCACGGTACGCTTGCCCGAACTGCCCTGCGATCTCGCCACGGTGCCGAAGATCACGCTGATCGCCTGCGGCACCTCGTCCTATGCGGCACTGGTCGGCAAATACTGGCTGGAGCAACTGGCGCGCGTCCCCGTCGAGGTCGATATCGCCTCCGAATTCCGCTACCGCGAGGCGG
Organism: uncultured Alphaproteobacteria bacterium; assembly: GCA_964654995.1. Taxonomy (GTDB): domain Bacteria; phylum Pseudomonadota; class Alphaproteobacteria; order CAZZKF01; family CAZZKF01; genus CAZZKF01. The sequence continues at coordinate 27,810 of CAZZKF010000029.1, forward strand.
CGATGCCGGACGGCGGGCTGACCGTCCTGATCTCGCAGTCGGGGGAGACCGCGGACACGCTTGCCGCCCAGCGGTACGCCCGCGATCAGGGCCAGCACATCGCCGCCATCGTCAATGTTCCCGACAGCTCGATGGCGCGCGAGGCGGATGTGATTCTGCCGACCCACGCCGGCCCCGAGATCGGCGTTGCATCCACCAAGGCGTTTACCTGTCAGCTCACGGTTCTTGCCTGTCTGGCGGTGGCTGCTGCCAAGGCCCGCGGCGTCATCGATCATGACCGCGAGGCGGAGATCTGCGAGGCCCTGATGGAAGTGCCGGCGCGCGCCGCCGACGTGCTCAATCACGATGACCAGATAGAGGCGCTGTCCCACGATCTTGCCAAGGCCCGCGACGTGCTCTATCTGGGCCGCGGCTCGGCCTTTCCGATCGCGCTCGAAGGGGCACTCAAGCTCAAGGAAATCTCGTACATCCATGCCGAAGGCTATGCGGCGGGCGAGATGAAGCACGGCCCCATCGCGCTGATCGACGAAAATGTGCCGGTGATCGTGGTGGCGCCCGGCGGGCGGCTGTTCGAGAAGACCAAATCCAACATGCAGGAAGTGATTGCGCGCGGCGGCAAGGTGCTGCTGATCTCGGACGAGGCCGGCGTCGCCTCGGAAGGGAAGGCGGCCTGGGCGAGCATCGCGCTGCCGCCGGTGGACGAGTTCGTCGCCCCCATTCTCTATGCCATTCCGGTGCAGCTCATCGCCTATCATACGGCGGTGGTCAAGGGCACCGACGTCGACCAGCCGCGAAATCTCGCCAAATCGGTGACGGTGGAGTAAACTCGCCGCCGCGTCCCGCCGGAGTGCTCCGGCAAGGGACGGGACACGCACGGATTTCGCATGGATCGCATGGTTCTCATGCGGTGCCGGACCAATAAAAAACGGGGACTTGACGAACCGATGAAACTGAAGAACGACAAGCTGTTTCGCAACCAGGGCTACATCGATGGCGCCTGGGTGGCGGCGGATTCAGGGGACGTGATCGAGGTCAACAATCCGGCCACCGGCGAGGTTCTCGGCACGGTGCCGAAAATGGGTGCGGACGAGACCCGACGCGCCATTGCCGCGGCCGAGGCGGCGTGGCCGGCCTGGCGGGCGCGCACCGCCAAGGACCGCGCCGCGATCCTGCGCGCCTGGTTCGACCTGATCCTCGAGAATCAGGAAGACCTCGCCGTCCTGATGACCGCCGAGCAGGGCAAGCCGCTCAAGGAGGCGCGCGGCGAGGTCGTCTATGCGGCGTCCTTCGTCGAATGGTTTGCGGAAGAGGCCAAGCGTGTCTATGGCGACGTCATCCCGGCGCCGCAAGCGGACAAGCGCATCGTCGTCATTCGTCAGCCGATCGGTGTGGTGGCGGCGATCACGCCGTGGAATTTCCCGGCCGCGATGATCACCCGCAAGGTCTCGCCCGCCCTGGCCGCCGGCTGCACGGTGGTGTGCAAGCCGGCCAGCCAGACGCCGT
>CAZZKF010000030.1:0-26793 GCA_964654995.1 uncultured Alphaproteobacteria bacterium
GTCGCCATCTCGCCCTCGTTGACGCAGCCGCCCTCAGCCAGCGTCGGCTCTTCGGCATGCTGGACGATCAGATGGCCGAAGGTGGTGGCATAACACAGCGCCCGGTACATGGTGGCGGCGTGCGGGATGGCGCGCCGGGCATCGGTAAAGGCAACGGCGCCGGCCTCGCCCAAGAGGCCCATTTCGGTCAGCACCTCGCCGGCCAGTCCCCTGGTCGCGGCGGCCATCGGGTGGACGTGGACGGGGGAGGTCTCGGCCCCGCGCCGCACGACATATTCGATCAGCGCCACATCGTCGAGCACCGGTCGGGTGTCCGGCATCACGATGATGGTGGTCACACCGCCGGCCGCCGCGGCGCGCCCGGCGCTGGCCAGCGTTTCCTTGTGGTCCTCGCCGGGCTCGCCGGTAAAGACGTGCATGTCGATGAGCCCGGGGGCCAGCACATGGCCGGCGCAATCGATGATCTCGGCGCCCTCGGGCACGTCCTTGGCGGCCAGCCCCGGCGTAACGGCGGCGATGCGCGCGCCCTCGACGATCAGGCCGCCCATTGCGTCCAGCCGGCTTGCCGGATCGATCAGCCTGGCGTTGACGAAGGCGAGGGGGCGGTTGGTGCTCATGAGCCTTGCCCCCCACCGGCTTCGGGTGCGCCGGCCAGCGCCTCGAGGCAGGCCATGCGCACCGCCACGCCCATCTCGACCTGCTCGCGGATGACCGAACGGTTGATGTCGTCGGCCAGCTCGGCATCGATCTCGACGCCGCGGTTCATCGGCCCCGGGTGCATGATCAGCGCGTCCGGCCGCGCCACCGACAGCTTGTCGCGATCAAGGCCGTAATAGCGGAAATATTCGCGCGTCGAGGGGACAAAGGCACCCTGCATGCGTTCGAGCTGCAGGCGCAGCATCATCACGATGTCGCAATCCGCGAGTCCTTCGCGCATGTCGTGGAAGACCTCGACACCAAGCCGCTCGATGGCTGTGGGAAGCAGCGTCGGCGGCGCCACCACACGGACCCGGGCGCCCAATGTGGTGAACAGGTGGATGTTGGAGCGCGCCACCCGGCTGTGCAGGATATCGCCGCAGATCGCCAGGGTGAGCCCGGCAATGCGGCCTTTGCGCCGGCGCACGGTCAGGCCGTCGAGAAGCGCCTGGGTGGGATGTTCGTGGCGACCGTCGCCGGCGTTGATCACCGCGCAATCGACTTTCTGGGCCAGCAGCGCCGCCGCCCCGGCCTCCGGGTGGCGGATCACCAGAATGTCCGGGTGCATGGCATTGAGCGTCATGGCGGTGTCGATCAGGGTCTCGCCCTTCTTGATCGACGAGGCGGCGACCGCCATGTTGAGCACGTCGGCGCCCAGCCGCTTGCCGGCCAGCTCGAAGGAGGTCCGCGTCCGGGTCGAGGTCTCGAAAAACAGATTGACCTGCGTACGCCCGCGCAAGGTTGCCTGTTTCTTGTGCGCCTGGCGGTTGAGATCGACGTAATGATCGGCGCGATCGAGCAGCGCCAGCAAATCACCCGCCGCCAGCCCCTCGATGCCGAGCAGGTGGCGGTGCGCAAACACAAACCCCTCGCCGGACGCCGTGCCGCCCGGTCCTTCGTGTGCGGGTGAAACCGATTTGCCCATTAAAGCCAAATGTATAGGCCGCGGCGCGAACGGCTGCAAGTCCGATCAGCGCACCCGGGTCGGGCGCCCGTCGCCGGCATCGGCTTGATGAGCGAGATAATTAAGCGCCCCTTGCAGGATGTAGGCGGCGGCCATCTTGTCGACCAGTTGCGCCCGGCGCCGGCGCGAGGCGTCCGCATCGAGCAGCGTGCGGGTCACCGCTTGCGTCGATAGACGCTCGTCCCAGAAGGCCAGCGGCAGATCGATCCGGGCCAGCAGATTGGCGGCGAACTGGCGCACCGACTGGCAGCGCGGCCCTTCCGAGCCGTCCATGTTGAGCGGCAGGCCGACGATCAGGCCGCCGACATCATGCGCGTGGATGAGATCGATCAGTTTTTGCACGTCATCCCGGAATTTTCGCCGCCGCAGGGTGGTGAGCGGCGTGGCGATCCGGCGCCCCGAATCGCTGAGCGCCAGACCGATGGTCTTGGACCCCACGTCGAAGCCCAACAGGCGGGCACCGGGCGGAATCGCATCGGTCAGGGACTCGAGGCTGACAACGGGCATGGCAGGTCTTTGTGTTGGCGATCTTGCCATCATTAGGCCACAGGCGCACGGCGATTGCCATGGCCTGTGCAAAGGCCGTTCCGCTTGCTTGCGAAGGGGGTAATGCGGTGCTAGGTTCCGGCGCGACCGGACAAGCGTGAGGGGACCCCATGTCGGTGGACGAAAAGACGGTTGAACGCATTGCCCATCTCGCCCGCATCCGGCTGGAGGAGGCGGAGCGGGCGCCGCTGGCCGGCGAGCTGAGTCAGATCCTCGATTGGGTCGAGCAGTTGGCGGAGGTCGATACCGAAAACGTCGCGCCGATGACCAGTGTTGCCGACATGAAACTGCCGTGGCGGGCCGACGAGGTGACCGACGGCAATTGCCGCGACGATATCCTCGCCAATGCGCCGCAGACCGAACACGGCTTTTTCGTCGTGCCCAAGGTGATCGAGTGATGGCGGATTTGTGCGATCTCACCCTGGCCGAGGCCCGCGACGGGCTGGCGCGCGGCGACTTTTCCGCCCGTGAACTGGTCGAGGCGCATCTCGGCGCGATGGAAGCGGCGCGCGGGCTCAATGCCTTCATCGTCGAGACCCCGGAGCGCGCGCTCGAGATGGCGGAGGCGGCGGACGCCGCCCGGGCGCGCGGCGAGGCCGGGCCGCTCGCCGGCATTCCACTCGCCGTCAAGGACCTGTTCTGCACCAAGGGCGTGCAGACGACCGCTGCCAGCCGCATTCTCGACGGCTTCACGCCGACCTATGAATCCACCGTCACCGCCCATCTGTGGCGGGACGGCGCGGTGATGCTGGGCAAGGCCAACCTGGACGAATTCGCCATGGGCTCGTCGAATGAAACCAGCGCCTTCGGCCCCGTGATCAACCCCTGGCGGGCCGACGGCGACGAGGCCCCGCGGGTGCCGGGCGGCTCGTCCGGCGGCTCGGCAGCCGCCGTGGCGGCGCGCCTGGCCCTGGGCGCCACGGGAACGGATACCGGCGGCTCGATCCGTCAGCCGGCGGCCTTTTCCGGGGTGGTCGGCATGAAGCCCACCTACGGGCGCTGTTCGCGCTGGGGCATCGTCGCCTTTGCCTCGTCACTGGATCAGGCGGGGCCGATCACCCGCACGGTAAGGGATGCCGCGATTCTGCTGCGCTCGATGGCCGGGCACGACCCCAGGGATTCGACCTCGGCGCCGCTGCCGGTCCCCGACTTCGAGGCGGCCTTGGAGCAGGGCGTGAAGGGGCTCAAGATCGGCATCCCGGCGGAATACCGGATCGACGGCATGCCGGCTGAGATCGAGGCCTTGTGGCAGCAGGGCATTGACTGGCTGCGCGACGCCGGCGCCGAGATCGTCGACATCAGCCTGCCACTGACCAAGTACGCACTGCCGACCTATTACATCGTCGCCCCGGCCGAGGCGTCGTCCAATCTGGCGCGCTATGACGGGGTGCGCTACGGCCTGCGCGAGACCGGCGACAGCCTGACCGAAATGTATGAGAACACCCGCGGCGCCGGTTTCGGGCGCGAGGTCAAACGCCGGGTGCTGATCGGCACCTATGTGCTCTCGGCCGGCTATTACGACGCCTATTACCTCAAGGCTCAGCAGGTGCGCAGCCGCATTGCCGCCGAATTTGCGCAGGTCTTCGAGGACGTGGACGCCATCCTCACGCCGACGGCGCCATCGGCCGCCTTCCGCTTCGGCGAGAAGGGCGACGATCCGATCGCCATGTATCTGAACGACGTGTTCACCGTGCCGGCAAGCCTTGCGGGTCTGCCCGGCATATCGCTGCCGGCCGGCCTGTCGGCCGATGGCCTGCCGCTGGGCCTGCAGGTGCTGGCCCGCGCCTTTGACGACGAGATGGTGTTCCGGGTCGCCCGCACGCTGGAAGAGGCGGCCGCCTTCAAGGCCGCGCCCGAACCCTGGTGGAGGGGTTGATCATGGCGGTGATCGAAGGCGCAACCGGCCCCTGGGAAATGGTCATCGGCATGGAGATTCATGCCCAGGTGATCTCGCGCGCCAAGCTGTTTTCGGGCGCCGCCACCGATTTCGGCTCCGAGCCCAACACCCAGGTGAGCCTGGTCGATGCCGCCATGCCCGGCATGCTGCCGGTGATCAACGCCTGTTGCATCGAGCAGGCGGTGCGCACCGGCCTGGCGCTGGGTGCCGAGATCAACTTGTATTCGGTGTTCGACCGCAAGAACTATTTCTATGCCGATTTGCCGCAGGGCTACCAGATCTCGCAATACAAGCAGCCGATCGTCGGGTCTGGGCGGATCACCATCGATCTCAAGGACGGCAGCACCAAGGTGATCGGCATCGAGCGCCTGCACCTCGAGCAGGATGCGGGCAAAAGCCTGCACGATCAGCACCCCAACGCCACCTATGTCGATCTCAACCGCTCCGGCGTGGCGCTGATGGAGATCGTCTCGGACCCGGACATGCGCTCGCCGGAAGAGGCCGGGGCATATTTGCGCAAACTGCGTACCATCTTGCGCTATATCGGGGCCTGCGACGGCAATATGGAGCAGGGCAGCCTGCGCGCCGATGTCAACGTCTCGGTGCGCCGGCCGGGCGATGAGTTCGGTACGCGCTGCGAAATCAAGAACCTCAATTCGATCCGCTTCGTCCAGCAGGCCATCGATTACGAGGCCCGGCGCCAGATCGACATTCTCGAAGACGGCGGCACCATCGTCCAGCAGACCCGGCTGTTCGACTCCGCGCGCGGGGTGACGCGCTCCATGCGCTCCAAGGAAGAGGCCCACGACTATCGCTATTTCCCTGACCCCGACCTGCTGCCGCTCGAACTCGATGCCGACTGGGTGGAGGAGATTCGCGCCTCGCTCCCCGAGCTCCCCGACGCCAAGAAGGACCGCTTCATGCGCGACTACGGCCTGTCCGCCTATGACGCCGGGGTTCTGGTGGCCGAACCCGAAACTGCCGATTTCTACGAGGCGGTGGCCCGGGGGCGCGATCCGCGCCAGGCCGCCAACTGGGTCACCGGCGAGCTGTTCGGGGCGCTCAACAAGTCGGGGCGCACGATCACCGAGACGCCGGTGGATGCCGATCGGCTGGGCCGGCTGATCGATCTGGTCGCCGACGGCACGCTTTCGGGCCGGCTTGCCAAGGAGGTCTTCGAGATCATGTTCGAGACCGGCGAGGAGCCGGCCCGCATTGTCGAGGAGCGCGGGCTCAAGCAGGTCACCGACACGGGCGCCATCGAGGCCGAGATCGACAAGGTGCTGAGCCAGCACGCCGACAAGGTGGCCGAGTACAAGGCCGGCAAGGACAAGCTGTTCGGCTTTTTCATCGGCCAGGTGATGCGCGCCACCGGCGGCAAGGCGAACCCCAAGGCGGTCAACGAAATCCTGCGCAAGAAACTGAACGGTTAGGGGCGAATCGCCGGGCCGTTTTACACCTCGTCCGGCCATTTGCGGGCGCCGTGGTAGATGCGCAGGATGTCGATGTATTTGCCGGCAATCCGGTAGGGGACGATAAACGGGGTGCCGGTCACGACAAGCTCGCGGGTGCCTTCAACCCGGCCCGGCCGGCCGATTTCCGGAAATTGCTTGAGCCCGGCAACAGCGGTGCGAATGGCCGCCATGATACGACGTGCCGCCTGCAGGTTGCGGTCCTGCAAATAGGCGCCGACAGTTTCGAGATCGTGGAGCGCCGCCCGGGTCCAGCGCAGGATCATTCAGCGAACTTGCGAAACGCCGCTTCGACCTCGGCTTGGGACGCGAAATCACCGGCGTCTGCCTCGGCGAGCGCCCGCTCGATGCCGGCAATCTGCCATTCCTGAATCGACAGGAATTGGTCGAGGGCTTCGCGTGCAAGCTCCGACGAGTCGCGCCCGCTGCGCTCGGCGAGGCGTCTGAGCCGCGCCTTGTTTTCGGCCTCGATACGAAAGCTGATGGATTCAAATCGGCTCATAAGGGGGTCCTTCGATGTGCCGCGAGGACGGCTGATCGGCCATGGCGCACCGGTTGCAATGGCGCCGTACAACGTAATACAGTATATTACATCGCATTTCATTGCAATTCGATGCGGGCGGCCTCAAAACGGCATCGGTGCGGTGCCGGCTTGCCTGGTGGTCTGGCATCGGGCATCTTTGCGGGGCCTGAATACAACGAGACTAAATCGCAAAAAGGATCAGGAGGCTGACCCGTGATCGATTTTTATTACTGGCCGACGCCCAACGGCTGGAAAGTCGCCATCATGCTCGAGGAGTGCGAACTGCCCTACAAGCTGGTGCCGGTCAACATTGCGACCGGCGAGCAGTTCGAGCCGGATTTCCTGAAGATATCGCCCAACAACCGGATGCCGGCGATCGTCGATCACGACGGGCCCGGGGGAGAGCCGATCTCGGTGTTCGAATCGGGCGCCATCCTGGTTTATCTGGCGGAAAAGACCGGACGCTTCCTGCCCGCGCAAGGCCACGCCCGTTACGAGGTCCTGCAATGGCTGTTCTGGCAGATGGGCGGTTTGGGGCCGATGGCCGGCCAGGCCCATCACTTCCGCCAGTATGCGCCCGAGCCCATCGAATATGCCATTGCCCGCTACACCAATGAGGTCAATCGATTATATGGCGTAATGGATACACGCCTCGAAGACAGGGCGTTCCTGGCCGGGGACTATTCGATTGCCGACATGGCGGCCTGGCCGTGGGTGGTCCCGCATCGGCGCCAGGGCCAGACCCTCGATGATTTCCCCAACCTGAAGCGCTGGTACGAGACCCTGAAAGCGCGCCCGGCGGTGCAAAGGGGCCGACACCTGGGCGAGGACCTGCGCGTGAACCTGACGGAAATCGGGGACGAGGAGCGCCGCCTGCTGTTCGGCCAGACGGCGGCAACCCTGAAAGCGGCGGCAAAGCGCTAGCTTTTGCTGGCCGAGCCGGCCGGTTGCGGCGACGTTGCCGGCCACGGGCGCCGGTGCCGGCGATAGAGCGGCAAGGGCTCGTCAACGCCGGGCTGGTAGATTACCGAGAAGTCCGAGAAGGCCTTGATCGCATCCTCGATGTCGCGGTCCGGGCGGATTTCCATGGCGTTGATTCCGCAGCGGTGCATGAAAAACAACTGATCGCGCAACACATCGCCGACGGCGCGAATCTCGCCCGTATAGCCGAGGCGCTCGCGCAAACGCCGCGCATAGGTGTAGGGGCGGCCGTCGCGGAACACCGGAAAGACATAGGCCACGACCTGGAAATGATCGAGATCGTCGGCGATCAGCTCGGGCGGCTCATCGACCGCGAGCCGCACGCCCAGGCGGCCGTTTCGGGCGAGAAGCGCGTCGCGCTCCGCCTGCCAGCGGGCCAGCGTCACGATGATGTCGCCGCTGTCCGGGATCGGCTCATCATCGCCGAGGTGGCGCCAGCGATCCTCGACGATCTGGCAGTTCCTAATGATGCGCATGAACCGGCTCCCTGGCAGCGATGCGGGTGCGCGCCTTGTGCTCGGCGTAGACGCGGTCCTTGAACGGCGCCATGCCGATCCGTCGATAGCAGTCGAGAAAGCGTTCCTCCGGGCTGTCGCGGTTTTCCAGATAGACCTGCAGCAAGGCCTCGATGGCGGGCACGATGTCGTCGCGCGAAAACGCCGGGCCGATGATCTTGCCGATCGAGGCATCGTCCTCGGACGAGCCGCCCAGCGTGATCTGGTAGAACTCCTCGCCCTTCTTGTCGACGCCGAGAATGCCGATGTGGCCGGCATGATGATGGCCGCAGGCGTTGATGCAGCCCGACATGTTGAGCCGCAAATCGCCGAGATCATTGAGATAGTCAATCTTGCGGAAGCGTTCCATCACCTCCAGCGCGATGGGGATCGAACGGGCATTGGCCAGATTGCAGTAATCGAGGCCGGGGCAGCAGATGATGTCGGTGAGCGTGCCGATGTTGGGATTGGCAAAGCCCAGTTTTTTCAGTTCCCCCCACAGGCTGAACAGATCCGACTGGCGGACGTCGGCGAGCACCAGATTCTGCTGATGCGTGGTGCGAATGCGGCCGAAGCTGTAGGCATCGGCCAGATCGGCAATCGCCTCCATCTGCTCGTCGGTCACATCGCCCGGCGCCACCTTGCGGGACTTCAGCGACAGGGTGACAATGGCATAGCCGGGCACCTTGTGGGCCCGCACGTTGCGCCGATGCCATTGGGCAAAATCGTCACTGAGCGCCAGGCTCGCCTTGAGTCCGGCATCTTCCGCCGGCAGGGATTCGTACTCCGGCGGCGCGAAAAACGCCTGCATGCGGGCGATTTCCTCGTCTTCGAGCAGCAATGTGCTGTCCTTGATGCGGGCCCATTCGTCGTCCACCCGGCGGCGGAATTCGTCCTCGCCGATCTCGTGGACCAGGATCTTGATGCGCGCCTTGAAGATGTTGTCGCGCCGGCCGAACTCGTTGTAGACGCGCATGATCGCCTCCACGTAGGAGAGCAGATGGCGCTTCTCGATCCACGGCCCGATCACCCTGGCCAGCATCGGCGTGCGTCCCATGCCGCCGCCGGCGAGAATCTCGAACCCGACCTCGCCCGCTTCGTTGCGGCGCAGGCGGATGCCGATGTCATGATAGGCCACTGCCGCCCGGTCGTGCTCGGCGCCCGTGACCGCGATCTTGAACTTGCGCGGCAGAAAGGAAAATTCGGGGTGAAAGGTCGACCACTGGCGCAGGATCTCGCAGTAGGGGCGGGGGTCCTCGATCTCGTCGGCCGCCACCCCGGCGAACTGGTCGCTCGAGATGTTGCGGATGCAGTTGCCCGAGGTCTGGATGGCGTGCATTTCCACATCCGCCAGTTCATCGAGAATGTCGGGCACGTCCTCGAGCCGCGGCCAGTTGAACTGGATGTTCTGACGCGTCGTGAAATGGCCGTAGCCGCGGTCATAGGTCCGCGCGATATGGGCCAGTCGGCGCATCTGCGTCGACGACAGCAAGCCGTACGGAATGGCGATCCGCAGCATGTAGGCGTGAAGCTGCAGATACAGCCCGTTCATCAGGCGCAGCGGCCGGAATTCCTCTTCCGTCAGCTCGCCCCTGATGCGCCGCGCAACCTGATCGCGGAACTGGGCGGCGCGTTCACGCACCAAAGTGCGGTCATATTCGTCGTATTTGTACATGAGCCATCCGGACCGGAACCTGCCGTGGCGCCCCTGGCAGGCGCGCATAAATTACATATCAATTATGTGTAAAACATCATTTTACATCATAAAGCGCGATTTAATGATTTTCAACATCAAAGACCTTGGGGAAATTGGCGAGGGCAACAATGTGTCCCGGAACCGAATGCGCCGATGGCGCACGGCCATCACGGGCAGGAGAGAGGCCGGCCCGGAGCGCCGGTCGTCGGCCATGACCCGGGCGCGGCCGGAAGCCGCACCTGAATGACGGCCGATCCGCCGGCTGCAGAGCGTTGTCAGAAGTGTTCGAGGGCCAGCTCGTCGAGCAGGGCGTCGATCGAAGGCGCCGTCATGATACGCCCGGAGAAGCGCGCAATCCCGTCATTTTCGATCTGACGGATGGTGCGCGCCAGGGTCTCGGGCCGGGTGCCGATCATCGCCGCCAGGTCCTGGCGCGAAAGGGGAAGCTCCAGCGTCATGGAGCCGTTTTCGGTGACCGTCGCATAGCGGTCTTTCAGTACCAGGAGCAGATGCAGGAAGCGGGCGCGCACGCTCATGGTCACGCCCTGATGGAATTTTTCCTCGGCCTCGCCGAGGTCCCGCGAGACCGTGCGCAGGAACTGAAAGCCGAGCGCCGGATTGTGGTTGAGCAACTCCCGGACGATGGCCCGGTCGATGAAACAGACCCGGCTGACCTTCAGGGCTTCGGCGGTGGTGCTGTGATCCTCGTCGGCGAGAAAGGCGCGATAGCCCAGCGTGCGGCCCGGATAGGCCAGCGCCAGCAACGTCGAATTGCCATCGACATCGGTCTTGCGAAAGCCGACCAGCCCGCTTTCCAGGCAGTGCACGCCGGAGCAGGGATCGCCCTCGTGAAAAATCACCTCTCCGGGCAGATATTCGCGTGAAACCTTGGTGCCGTTGAAGCGCTCGAGCTCCTCCTTGGTCAGCACGCACCATTCGGTATTGCTGCGGTTCTGGCAGGTGAAGCAGTTGGCGATGTGGCTTTTCTCGGATAAGGCCATCTCTGTCCTGCCTTCATCTGGGGACCGTCGATCTTCGGATCTGGTTTCCGACACCGCTCGCTCCATGCGGCTTCTGCGACACGCGACTCCAAAACGGCCTGACTATATCACGAACCGCGGCGTTCCCGTGACATTCACGCGGACCCCTAGAGGATGGAACCCCGCAACCGCGAATTCAACCATACAATTGATGTACCTTTTGGATTTTCATGCCCGCGACCTTGACGAGTACGATTGATCAATGTCATGGCAGCCGGTTTGCCGGAAGGCGGATACTCGCGTAACGATTCCAACCGGGGCAATGATTGGCTTTCGTTGCCGGGGGCATTGGCAGTACCGGAGTTTCAACCAGGTCATGAGCGAAGCCAAGGACGATATTTACATTGCGGCCCAGAAGTTTATCGGGCGATTCGGCTCTGACGCCCCGCGCCAGGCGGCGATGCGCGCCGCCGAACTTGAAAGCGCCGGAGATGTCGAGGGCAGCACCATGTGGCGCATTATCGAGGCCGAAGCCCTGCGCATGCTGAAGCGCCCGTCGCCGTCCGAACATCTTCATTGACCGGACTGGCCTGAGCGCGGTTTTCAGGCCAGCCGCCGGACCAGGGCGAGGCGCTGCGAGGGCAAGAACCCGTTGTGGTCAAGAAAGGCCAGCAGATCGAACTGGTTCCAGCCGACTTCGGTGCGCACACTTTCAATCCTTAGCGACGCCAGATTGACCAGCAACTGATCGATCAATGCCGAACCGACCCGGCGATGGGCGAAGTCTGGATCGACGCCAATGGTGTCGATCACCGCCGCCGGCTCGGCCTGGCCGAACTCGCCGTAATCGACCCGGGCCATGACATAGCCGGCGATGATGCCGTCCAGCTCGGCCACCAGCGACACCCGGATTGCCGATTCCTCGAGCGCTTCCTCGAGCTTGCTTTCCAGATAGGCACGCTGATCACGCCCGGTATTGTTGCGGGCGATCCGGATGATCGCGGATAAATCGTCGGCGCGCATCGACCGGCAGGCGACGCGATCGCGGTCCAGAGGTTCGTAATCTCCTTGAATGGGAGTGCTGTAATCGAGTTCTTCGGGCGCATCCACCTGTTCGGGCACGCCGGGAAATTTTGCCGATGTCATGACCTGGTCTCCAATTTTGTCTCCCGGGCGCTCGGGCTACCGCGGTGCCGCAAAGCGTCGTTCCAACACGTGGCGCGGGGCCACTTCGAATCCCCAGTAGGCGAGAAAACGCAACAGCGTGAAATTGCGCCAGTCCGCCTGGGTCTGGATTTCCCGGATCCCCTTGCTCAGCAGCAGCGCCTCCAAGCCCTGCATCAGCGCGCGCCCCAGCCCGGCGCCAAAGCGTTCGGGATCGACACCGATGGTATCGATCACGGCGATCGGCTCGGTGCCGCCGAATTCGCCTTCCAGCAGACGCGCCATTACAAAGCCGTCAAGCTGTCCGCTGTCGTCGTAGCCCAGATAGATGAACTCCTGGGGCCGCGCCAGTGCCGCTTCCAGCCGCTTGCGGTAGAACTGGCTCCGCGACCGCCCGGACAGTTCGGCGTCGATCGCCACCACCCGATTGAGATCGTCGGGGGTGAGCGCACGCAGGTTCTTGGGCATGGGAATGTCGTTCATGTTTCCTCCAGGGGCTCAGGCCTCACCATCCGCCGTCGGCGGATCATGCCGCGTGCGACCGGGCGATGATTTCGGCGCACTCCTCGGCATCCAGCAGATCCTCGACCTGCGGCACCAGGCCGGCTTCCTCCTTGTCGATGTGAGACAGCAGATTCTCGATCAGGGCGGTGGCGGCGCGCCACAGCTTGCCCCACTCATCGCCGCTCAGCTCGCTTTCACGGGAGCGGCCGACCAGCTCCACCACGTCGTCGCACAGCTCCAGAAGGGTGACGTGTTCTTCTTCGAGCAGCGTGCCGATGGCGCCTTCGCCGGCTTCCGCCAGGCGCGGGAACACGTCCTCCTCCTCGAGGCGGAAATGCTCGCGGATTTCGGATTCGATGACGGTCGCAATCTCGCCGAGCGCCGAACGCAACTCCAGAGAGAAATCCGGCACCGTATCCGGCCGGGTGCCGGTCAGCGCGCTGCTCAGGCGCTCCAGCACCGCGCGCACCGCCATGTGATCGTCATGAAGCTGCCGGGCGACGGGGTTTTCGAACATCATGGGAAGGGCTCTCCTTGATCAAGCTGCCAGTGACAGGGCGTCAGCCGTGAAGCATCTCGTATTTGGCCTGCAGTTCCTCTTCCGATTCCTCGAAATCGGGGTTCGGCTCGATGCAGTCGGCGGGACACACCAGCACGCACTGGGGCTCGTCTTCGGCGCCGACGCATTCGGTGCAGCGGAACGGATCGATGACATAGATGTCGGGTCCGACGCTGATCGCCTCGTTGGGGCAGACCGGCTTGCACGCATCGCAGTTGGTGCAGTCTTCGGTAATCATCAGGGCCATGGCTTTTCTCCTTCGCTTGGGCGCGGTCCTAGGACGCCTTAGCCAGTTGCTGCAGCTGGATCAGCTTCTCATGGCGGAAGGCGGCCCACAGGGCGGCGCCGATCGCCCCGGCGTAGATCGAATCGGCATGGGTCTCGACCTTGATCGACAGCTTCTGCTTTTCCATCGCCTCGTTCAAGGCGGCGATCAGGCCGATGTCCAGGGCCAGGCCGCCGGTCGCCAGAACCACGCCTTCTTGCACCTTGATCGATTTCAGCAGCTTGGCCAGCCGGTCGGCCATCGAGACATGGATCCCCTTGAGGATGTTGGCGGCCGAAATGTTGCGCGAGACCATGTTGATGACATCGGTTTCGGCAAGCACCGCGCAGATGCCGCTCACCACCTCGGGTTCGTCACCCTGCAGCGACAGCGGCCCGATCTCGTCCTGGGCGACGCCGAGATAGCGGGCGATGTTCTCGAGGAACTGGCCGGACCCGGACGCACACTGGCTGGTCATCTTGTAGGACAGCACCTTGCCGCGCTCGTCAATCCGGATGGCGCGGCCGTGCAGCGCGCCGATGTCCAGCGCCGCCCGGGCCTCCGGGTTGAGATAGATGGCGCCGCGTGCATGCGTGGTCATCGAATAGAAGTGCCCGGTGTGAAACGGGATGCTCTCGCCTTCGCCGGTGGTCGCGCAGTAATCGATGTCCTCGCGCTTCAGCCCGGCCTCTTCGAGCAGCTCGTCATAGGCCACTTCCGCCAGCTTGAACGGGTCGCGCTGACGGATCTTGTCGGTGCGCCGGGCAATCCATTCGGTCTCGTCCCCCTCGATACGGAAGATGACCGTCTTGATGACGCCGGTTCCCAGGTCCAGTCCTGCAGTAATCGTCATGTCTCAAGCCTCCGCCACGGCGCGCTGGGCAAAGGCGGCGGCGCCCAGGGCTCCGGTATAGATCGAATTGGGATTGATGTTGATGGTGACGTCGCCATAGTTCTCGCGCACCAGCTTTTTCAGCTCGCGCACCGCCGCTTCGTTCTTGGCGACGCCGCCGGTGAAGGTGAACTGGTCGGTGACCCCGCCGGAGCGTGAAATGATCGACATGGCGCGCAGGATGATCGCCCGGTGGAGGCCGGCGAGGATATCCTCGCGCTTCTCGCCCAGCGCCAGGCGGTCGCGCAGCTCGGCGCCGGCGAACACCGTGCAGGTGGAATTGATCCGCACCGTGCGGGTTGCCTTCATCGCCATCGGGCCAAGTTCATGGAGCCCCATGTTCATTTCGTCGGCGATGTAGCCGAGATAGCGTCCGCAGCCGGCGGCGCAGCGGTCGTTCATCTGGAAGTTCTCGACGATGCCGTTCTTGTCGACCTGGATCGCCTTGGTGTCCTGGCCGCCGATGTCGAGCACCGTGCGGGTGCCTTCGTACATCATGTGGGCGCCGAGCCCGTGGCACAGGATCTCGGAACGGATGTGCTCCTTGGAAAAGGGCAGCCGCACCCGGCCGTAGCCGGTGCCGACGACAAAGGTTTCCTCGAGTTCGACGTCGAGGGCATCCGAGACCTGGTCAGTGAGCGCCTCGGGCGCCACGCCAAGCTCGGCCGCCCACGGCTTCAGGGCCTCCAGCCCGCGCAGGAAGGTGTCCTTGAGATTTTCGCCGGGGGGGCGGTTTTCAACCTCGATGATCGCCTTGTCGTAGACGTTGAGCAGCAGATCGAACGACAGGCCGGCTTCACGGGCCAGCCCTTCACCGATCGCCATGTAGCGCGAGCCGGCGATGTCACGGAAGAAATCCGACTTGCGCTGGGCGCCCGGTGCGAACAGCTCGGCCGCCTCCTCGCGCAGCCGCCCGAACAGCACCTCCAGCACCTCACGCACCGCCTTTTCCTTGCCGGCGAAACGCGCGCCGGCAACGTTGGACAGGCAGGTGTTTTCCAGGTCGGCGAGCTGCTCCAGGAACTGCTCGCGCCGGAAGTTGCGCTCGAGCTCGCCGAGCACGTCCTCGAGCTTGCCGTGAAGCTCGGCAATGCCTTCGAGGTTGCGCCGCAGGAGCGTAAAGCGGGTGTCGATGATCGCTTCCTGCTTGGCGACCGCGGTGGCGGTGTCGTAATTGGAACGCGAGTTGGTGATGCCGCGGCCCAGGACCTCGAGTTTCTCGTCCAGCACCACCGCCTTGGTGGTGGTCGAGCCGAGGTCGATTCCGATAAATGTCTTCATGCTGCCACTCTCCTTTCCTCTGGCCGTTGCTCAGGCCGCGGCGCGGCGCTTCTGTTCGATCATCTGCAGATAGCTTTCCAGCCGGTTCTTGACGTTGGCCGGCGAGAAATAGCGGGGATCGACCAGATCGGTTTCGATGAAGGCGCCGGGCTTGCCGGTGCGCTTCTCCACCTCGCGCATCATCAGCAACTGGCCGGCGGCGAAGCTGTTGCAGCTCTTGATCGAATTGATCAGCAGGCCGTCCGCCTGATACTCCTTGACGTAGGTCTCGAGCATCTTCACCCGGCCCGGCAGGTTGTGGTTGGTGTAGCAGCCCAGGCAGTAGTCGGCGACGCTTTCCAGCGGATGGTCGGGATCGTGCCGGAAGCCGAAATCATAGGTGCCGCCGACCTTGGTGTAGGAGCTCGCCACCACCACCGCGCCTTCGTCGTAGAACATCTTCCAGAAGTCGCGGAAGCTGGTGTAATTGGGCGGGCCTTCCACCACCAGGCGGTATTTCTCTTCCTTCATCTCGCCTTCCGGCGTCACCGGCCCCTGGCCGTTGGCAAGCCGCTCCTCGATTTCCTTGCGCAGCTGCTTGTAGTACTCGGTGGCCTCGGGCGTGCCGCGGAAGGCGGAAAAGATCGGGCCGATGTAATAGATGCCGCCGAAATAGGCATCGATCGGGGAGGGCCGGTTCTTGGCCGAATGCAGGACCCAGGCCCAGTCCTCCTCGGCCTTGGCCGATTCCTTGAGATACTCGCGCAGGCGGTCGATGTCGAACTTGACGCCCGAGACCCGCTCCAGGGTCGGGATCACCTCGTCCTTGAGCTGCTTGACCACATAGTCGCGGGCGTTCTTGGTGACGCCCTCGCGGCCCTCATAGGGCACGTGCAGCATGATGGTCTCGCACTTGTAGTGGTGGCGCAGCAGCTCGAACCACTTCATGAAGGTGAAGCAGCCGGTATACGAGAGCATCAGCACATCCGGATCGGGAAGCTTTTCGCCATGCGGGCCGATGTTGCCGCGCAAGGCCATGCCGATGTCGGCCTTGACGTAGGTGCAGACGTCTTCCGAATGGCCGGCCTTTTCGGACTCCATGATCAGCATGCCGGACTTCTTGCGCATGCCGTTCTGGATGGCGTTGATTTCCGGGTAGTTGCCGACCAGATCGAAGCACATCAAGAGCTCGTTGATGTTGCCGGGGACGAAGGTATAGGACACCTTGCGCCCCTCCTCATGGGCCGTCGTCAGGCGCCGGTAGTTGCCTTCGATCATGGCCTTCTGCATGGCCATGGAACGGTCCTTCTGGACCTCGCGCGGGGGCCGTTTGGGTGTTGGTCTTGCCATTATTCGCTCCACAGTTTGATGGAATCGGCGAAGGTGCCAGCCTGTTCGCGGATGGGCTGCATCTGCCCCGAATTCTCGGCGTATTTGAAGGCGATGTAGGGAATGTTGTTCTGGGTCAGAACGTCGGCCAGCATCGGCCGGTCGAGCAGTGCCGGGTCGCAGAAGCTGGGCGAGGCGAAAATCACCCCTTCGCCGCCCGACTTGCGCACCGTCTCGACCAGATACAGGCCCTTCTTTTCCTCGTCCGGCTCGTATTTGGCCGAGGTGTGCCAGGAATGATGCAGGTAGGCATCGGCCAGATTGCGGATCGGATCGCCGTCCAGCGGCACGTTCTCGGTCAGCCAGCGGGTGACCAGCATGAAGTCGTCGTTGACGATATAGCAGCCGGCCAGCTCGATCGACTTGATGAGATTCAAGGGCGGCTGCTCGCAAAAGACGCCTTGCAGCACGATCCGGCAGTTGTCGCGCAAGGGGCGGTCTTCCTCGCGCGCTGCCGCCAGATAATCGACCAGCATCTGGCTGTGCTCCTCGACGGGGAGCACCATGCCGGCGCGCAGCAGCAGGTAGACCTCGACCGACGGCGCCATCCACGGCGTCTTGGCCCGGAAGTCGTAAAGCTCGTTAATCAGGCGCCGGTTCTCGTTATAGACGGCGATCGACTGGCGGATGGCGTCGTCGGTGATCTTGCGGCCGGCGATCTTCTCCAGATCCTCGCGCAGCTCCTGCAACTCGTTGATGTAGTAATTGCCGCCGACCTCGTCGTGATAGTTCTGGGGCACGTCGAAATAGCGCGTGTAGACGCCCTCGAACATCAACTGCCACATGCCGGAAAGATTGCGGATGACGTCGCAGATGCTGGGGAACAGCATGCCGTCGACGAAATCGAGCTTGCCGGAGATCGCCAGCTCGATGGTCGAGCGCGGAATCCGGCAGATGTAGCTCTGGTAATAGGCGTCGCCGTGGATCACCTCCATCCGGTCGCCGCCGCCGAGGATGCCGAGCGGCAGCATGCCGGCAGCATGGATCAGCTCGCGCGGCACGTAGATCGGCATGTAGCCGATGACGTGACGTCCTTCCTCCGCCGCCTTCCACTCGCGGGCGGCGGTGAAGTCGAGGTCCTCGAACAGTTCCTCGCAACGGGCGATGATTTCCTTTGTTGATGGCATGGTTTAACGATTCTCCCAATTGGCCGCGCGTTTTTCGATGAAGGCGGTGAGGCCTTCGACCGCATCGCGGGTCTGCATCAGTTCCTCCAGGTACAGCGCTTCGACCTGCACCAGCTTGTCCCGGATCCTTTGGGCAAAGCCGAGCCGCGCAGCGGTGGTCGCATGGCGCAGCGCGGCGGCACTCAGTTTCGCCAGATGGGCGTCGAAATAATCGAGCGCGGCGGCCTCCGGGTCATCGGCGACGGCGTTGACCAGACCGGCGGTCCGGGCGTCTTCGGCGCCGATGGAGCGCCCCGAGAGCAGCAGATCGCAGGCCCGCGCCATGCCCATCTTTTCGGGCAGCAGGCAGGACGCCGCCGGGGCAATGACCGCCAGCTTGATTTCCGGCTGACCGAGCCGGGCATCCGGGGCGGCGAACATCATCTGGGCAGCGCTGGCGACTTCCAGGCCGCCGCCCAGACACTGGCCGCGGACCGCGGCCAGCACCGGAACCGGATATTCGATGATGCGCAGGATCAGCGCATCGATCGCCTGAATCATCTCCTCGCAGGCTTCCGGCAGATGCTCCTCGACACTGGCGCCGAAGCTGAAATGGGGGCCTTCGGCGGTCACCAGCACGGCCTTGAGATCGCGCATCTCCTGATGCTCGGCCAAGGCCTCGTCAAGCGCCGCGATCATCTCGGCGTCGACGATGTTGGCCTTGGGCCGATTGAGCGCCAGGCGCAGCACGGCGCCGTCGCGCATCAGGCGGATGTCCAGAGGTCCGCTCATTTGCCGCTCCGTGCCGCCGGCAGCAGGCTCTCGACGAGGTCGGGCGTCCACGGCTCGCCCTTGGCCACGGCGCGGCGCAGGGCGACGAAATCGATCTCGCGGTCCTGCTTGGTGCCTTCATTGAAGGCCCGGAAACCGGCCTGCGCCTCGGTCACCATGTTGAGCGCCAGCCAGGCCCGCGAATTCTCGCGGTTGGCGTTCCAGGCGTTGATCTTGGGCTTGCGCAGCTCTTCGAGCGTCTTGGTCATGCAGTCGGGGAAGGTGTGGACGAACTTGGCGCAGAACTCCTCCACCTTCTGGTCGAGCAGCGACAGATCGACAGTGCCGCGCTTGAGCAATTCCTTGCCTTCGGCCAGCTCCGTGCCGGTCTTGGATTCGCCGAGCACGATGCGGCCCCAGTCGTCGAGATAGCGATCGGTGATCACCAGCGGGTTGGGCACGAATTCGCCGTCAACCTTGAGCGCCGGGACAATTTCGGTGACGATGCCGAGGCGGTAGGCCTTGTGCGCCGACCACGGCTCGCACAGGGTCCCCGACACCATCGCCTGTTCGGCGCCGACCATCAGCGGCAGGAAATCGGTGGCGCCGCCGATCGGTGCCGAGCCGTGCTTGGGGCCGGCCTGGCCGAAGCGGGCCAGATCCTGGGTGATCGAGAAATCGCAGGCCATGCCGATTTCCTGGCCGCCGCCGATGCGCATGCCGTTGACCCGGCAGATCACCGGCTTGTCGCAGCCGAGAATGGCCGAGACCATGTCGTTGAAAAGGCGCATGTACTGGCGGTATTCCTGCGGCCGCCCGGCATAATATTCGGCATATTCCTTGGTGTTGCCGCCGGTACAGAACGCCTTGTCGCCACTGCCCGTGAACACCGTACAAACAACGTCGCGGGCGGCGCTGGCGGCACGGAAGGCAAGGATCACGCCCTTGACCATCTCGGTGGTGTAGGAATTGTACTGCCTGGGATTATCGAGTGTGATCCAGGCATTATACAGGCCCTCGATCACCTCGCCGTTGGCGTCGCGGGCCGGACGCTTTTCGTAAAGCACACCGGGGCGAACGATGTCGGCGGTCAGATTGTGATCGACCAGGTCGACGCCGTTGCCGGCCGGGCGGTGGAGCTCAGGGGTGGCGGTCGTGTTCATTCCATTCATCCTTGTCGGTGGCCATTCATCCGTCTCGATCGGGCTTATCGGTTGGGCACGAGGATGGCGCGACGCGTCATCTCATGCGCATGCACTGCGGCGAACACCGCGTTGATGTCGTCCAGGTCCTTGCGCTCGATGAAGGGGGCCAGGGCCACCTTGCCGTCGAGCACCAGGTTGAGCGCTTCCGGGTACAGCTCGGGCGGACAGCCCCAGTTGCCGATGGCGCGGGCATCGAACGCCATCAGGTTGGAAAGCCGCAGTTCCACCGGCTTGGGCGTATAGCCGACCACGCACAGGGTCGCCCCGTGAGTCAGCAGTCCGAAGGCGGTGGTCTGTCCGGCCGGCGTGCCGGAACATTCGAAAATGATCCATTCGGTGGACCGCAGTCCGGAATCGGCGGCAAAGGCGCGGACCTTCTTCTTGAGCTCGCGGCCGGGATATTCCTTGGCGTTGATCGTCAGCCGGGCGCCGAACTCGGTGATCTTTTCGAGCTTGGCGTCGTCGATATCGATGGCGATCACCGTCGCCCCGAGGGCGTGGGCGATCTGTACCGCATAGCCGCCGACGCCGCCGACGCCGACGACCACCGCCAGATCGCCCGACTTGAGGCCGGAACGGTGTACCGCCTGATAGGGTGTGGTCAGGGCGTCGGCCACCACCGAGACGTCGGCCAGCTCCAGCCCGACGGCGGCGAGGCGCGCCTCATCGACCGGGCAGAGGCCGTAGGCGGGCACCGCGATATGCGAGCCGAAGCCGCCGTGAATGTCGTTGCCGGGCATTTTCTGGGCCCGGCAGATGGGACCAAGCCCGCGCCGGCACAGATCGCAGGTGCCACACGGAATGACGGCGGGAACGATCACCGCCTGGCCCTGCCAGTCCTCGGCGCCGTCGCCGGCAGACACCACCCGGCCGGAGATTTCATGGCCCAGGGTCAGGGGCAGGGGATGCTTGGTCGGCACGCCGTCATAATAATAGCCAAGGTCGGTGTGGCAGACGCCACAGCCGGCGATTTCCACCACCACTTCACCCGGCCGGGCGGGAAACGGATCGAAGTCGCGGCGCACGAGCGGGGCGCCAACCTCGGTCATTTCCCAGCGATATGCAATATCGTTCATGTTCATGGCCTCTTATCCGATGTCAGGCATCTTGCGCGATGTCTCTGCAGGGTGCCTTGACTTTTGTCAATTCGGCCTGCTTCGGGATGTGAGAGAATGCGCAACACTTGAACAGGACGGCGGTGACCCGGACAGAACCTGCAATATATTGCATAAGATTATTGCGGGCGGTGCCGATCCGGGCCCGGCCACACCAGGAGCCTGATTTCGTGACTGACACCCAGACAACACGCCCGGCGCCCGGCCAAGCCCGCTCGCTTTCCATCGCGCTGACCGGAAGCGGCGGTGCCGGCGTGATCACCGCCGGCGGCATGATCGTCGAGGCGGCCGCCAAGGCCGGCTGGTACGCCCTGATGACACGCTCGGTCGGGCCGCAGATTCGCGGCGGCGAGGCGGCGGCCCTGATCCGGCTCTCCACCGCGCCGGTGGAAACCCACAACGACCGGTTCGATATCCTTCTGGCCCTCGACTGGCTGAATTTCGAGCGCTTCGCCGGCGAAATTCCGCTGGCGCCGGAGACTTTGGCAATCGCCGATCCGGCTGCCGGCGAGGTGCCTGAGGTGGTTCGCGACTCGGGTGCCCGGCTCGCCGAGGTGCCGCTTCAGGAGCTGCTCGACGCCAATCCCGGAACGCGGGCCAACATGCTGGCCCTCGGCGTGGTGGCGGCGCTGGTCGGGCTGCCGGTGGCCGACATCGACGAGCTCATCGTCGCCAAGCTGTCGCGCAAGGGCGCGGACGCGGTGTCGACCAGCCAGGCGGCGGTCCGGCTCGGCCTCGAGGCGGCGGCGGAGCTGACCGCACCGGCGCGCCTGGCCCCGCCTCAGCCGGGGCCGGAGCGGTGGCTGATCAGCGGCAACGAGGCGGCCGGGCTCGGCGCCGTGCGCGGCGGAATCCGCTTTGTCGCCGCCTATCCGATCACCCCGGCGACCGAGGTGCTGGAATGGATGGCGCCGGCGCTGGCCAAGGTCGGCGGCACCCTGGTTCAGGCCGAGGACGAGCTGGCCTCGATCAACATGGTGATCGGCGCCTCGTTCGGCGGCACGCCGGCGCTGACCGCAACCTCGGGGCCCGGGCTGGCGCTGATGATCGAGGCCCTGGGGCTGGCCACCGCAGCCGAGATTCCGCTGGTCGTGGTCGACGTGATGCGCGGCGGGCCGTCGACCGGCATTCCCACCAAGTCGGAGCAGTCCGACCTCAACATCGCGATTTACGGCTGCCACGGTGACGCACCGCACATCGTCGTTGCACCGACGTCGATCGGCGACTGCCTGTTCACCACCCAGTGGGCGGTGCATCTGGCCGAAACCCTGCAGGTGCCGGCGCTGGTGCTCTCCGACCAATATCTCGGTCAGGCACGCGCCGTGATCGATGCACCGGCCGATGTTGCCTTCGTGTCGCGGCGCGAGCTTGCCGGGGCGCGTGCCGCCGAGCCCTATGCCCGCTATGCATTGGGCGGCGACAATGTCTCGCCGATGGCGGTTCCCGGCGTCGCCGGCTGCCAGTACACGGCCGACGGTCTGGCGCATAACGAACGTGGCCTGCCGTCAACCAGGGCCGATGATCATCTTGCCCAGCTCGACAAGCGGAACGAAAAACTGACCCGGTTCGATTACGGCCTCCACTGGGCCGAAATCGAGGGCGATGGCGAGTTGGCAGTGATCACCTGGGGCTCGACCACCGGGCCGGTGCGCGAGGCGCTCGCGCGGCTGCGCGAGGAGGGTGTGAACCTGCGCCTCATCGCCCTGCGTCTTCTGGCGCCGCTGGCGACCGGCAAGCTGGCCGAGGCACTGGATGGCGTGGACCGGGTTCTGGTCGTCGAACAGACCCATTCCGGACAGTTCTATCGCTACTTGCGGGCGCACTGCGACCTGCCGGCACAGACCCGCAGTCTCAGCCGCCCCGGTCCGCTCCCCTTCCGGGCCGGCGAACTGGTGGAAGAAATCAGCAAATGGCAAACCTCATGAACGATACCGTAAAAGCGGCTGGCAAGCCGAAAGCGAGCCATTACAAGTCCGACATCAAGCCGGTCTGGTGCCCCGGATGCGGCGATTATTCGGTGTTGCTGGCAATTACCAAGGCCTTGGCGGCACTCGAATTGCCGCCTGAGAACGTGGCGGTGATTTCCGGCATCGGCTGTTCGTCGCGCATTCCGGCGTACACCAACTGCTACGGCTTTCACGGCGTTCATGGCCGGGCACTGGCCCTGGCCACCGGATTGAAACTGGCGCGGCCCGACCTGACGGTTCTCGCCGCCGGCGGCGACGGCGACGGCTTTTCGATCGGCGGCAATCATTTCCTGCATGCCTGCCGGCGCAACTGCGACCTCACCTACATCGTCATGGACAACCAGGTCTACGGCATGACCAAGGGCCAGCCGTCACCGACCACCGATCCCGACTGGGACAGCGCGTTATCCCCGGGCGGCACCGGCTTGCGGCCCTTCCACCCGCTGGTGATTGCGCTCGCCTCGGGCGCCAATTTCGTCGCCCGGGCGTTTTCCGGCGATCCCAAGACGACGACGAAGATTCTGGTCGATGCGATCCAGCATCCGGGCTTTTCCTTCGTCCAGATCCTGAGCCCCTGCGTCACCTTCCGCCCCGAGCAGCAGGAATGGCGCAACATGGTGCACCCGGCACCCGTCGAGGCAACGGATGATCCGGCCCGCGCGGCCCGGCGCATCATGACCGATGACAATTTCAATATCGGCATTCTCTATCGCGGCGATCGCGAGCCCTATATCCGCCATCATCAGGGCACCGCCGAAGTATCCGAGCTGGAACAGGAGTTCAAACTATGACGGCCAAGTCGGCACCCCCCAACCCGCCCCTTGAGGTCCGCCGGCTGACCCTCGAGGAGCTGCTGGCCCATGCCTATGCCATCGAGCTCGAGGCGATGGAGCGTTACGCCGAGCTTGCCGATCAGATGGAGGTCCACAACAACACCCAGGTCGCGGCGGTGTTTCGCAAGCTCTGCGAGGTCGAGGAAAAACACGCCCGCCAGATCGCCGAGCGGATGACCGGGCTGGAGATTCCCGAGATCGCGCCCGACAGCTATGCCTGGCCCGGGCTCGAGGCCCCGGAAACCGTCGATTACGCGGATGCCCATTATCTGATGACGCCGTGGCACGCGCTCAAGATGGCGCTGTCCGGCGAACAGCAGGCCTTCGATTTCTTCGATGGCGTCGCCCGCGTCGCCGAAAACGAGGAGGTGAAGGCGCTGGCCCGCGAATTCGCCGAGGATGAACGCGGCCACGTGCGCATGGTCGAGGATCTGCTTGCCAAGCACCCGGAACCGCCGCCCGGCTGGGACGAGGATCCCGATTTGCCGCAAAGCCAGGAATAGAGCCACAAGAGGAGAGCCAGATGGATGTGATCTTGCCGGAAGGATGGGCGCCGCCGATCGGCTATTCGAACGGCATCGCCGTGCGCCCGGGGCGAATTCTGTTCATGGCCGGCCAGGTCGGCTGGGACGAGGCCCAGACCTTTCATTCCGAAGACATCGTGCCGCAGTTCGAGCAGGCGCTCAAAAACATCCTCGCCATTCTCGAGGCTGCCGGCGGCAAGCCCGAGCACATCTGCCGGATCACCGCCTTTTGCATCGACAAGCCGGCGTATCTTGCGGCGCGGCGCGAGCTCGGCGCCATCTGGCGCAAATACATGGGGCAGCATTACCCCGCCATGAGCATGATTTTCGTCGCCGATCTGCTCGATACGCCGGGCAAGATCGAGCTCGAGGCCACCGCGGTCATTCCCGACGACTAGCCGATCCGGCTGGTGTGCCACACCGGCGCGCTGGTCCCTGAATCCACATTGTCCTCCCCCCTTGCCGGGTCTTTCCGAACCGAAGTCGGAAGACCCGGTTTTTTTGTTGATCATCGGCCGCACCGCGAATATGTGGAGGCGCATTTTTCGCTTGTAAGGATCGGGTTGGCTTCGTAGCATTCCGGCCTCGGGTGCGTGGGGCGGCCGAACAACATGAAAGATGGTTGAGGTGGCGGTTCAAACGGCGCCAAGGCCCCGATACGGCATCCGATGAACGACAAAAGCGATCTGCTCAAACGTCTCGCCATCGAGCGTGATTCCCCGCAGTCCAATTCCCGACGACCGGTATGGGCGATTGCCGCCGCGGCTGCGGCGCTGATCGTTGTCGGCGTCCTTGGCGGCTATTATCTCGGCGCCCGCAAGGTGCCGCCACCGCCATCCGCGCCGCCTGGTGAAACGGCGCCGGCCGCGCCGGCCGAAGGGGCCACGGAACCGGCAAATGGCGAGGCCGGGGGGCAAGCCATGTCCACCGCGGCCGCGAGCGGGCCGCAGCAGGTGCTCAACGCCTCGGGCTATATCACCGCGCGGCGCAAGGCCACCGTATCGTCCAAAATCACCGGCCGCATCGAGGCGGTGCTGATCGAAGAGGGCATGACGGTCAAGGAGGGCCAGATCGTCGCCCGGCTCGACGATTCGCTGGCCCGCATCGATCTCGGCCTGGCCGAAGCCAGAGTGCGGGTGGCCGAGGCGACATTGAAAGGCATTGAGGCCGATCTGGCCGAGGCCCGGCGGGTTCTTGCCCGGGTGACCCGGCTGGCCGACAGGGGCAATGCCAGCGAGGCCGATCGCACCCGCGCCGAGGCCCAGGTCGAAACGTTGTCGGCGCGCCTCGCCGGCGCCCGCGCCGATCTCGAGGTCGCCCGGCTGCAGGTCAAGCGCCGCAAACAGACGGTCGAGGACCATCTGGTGCGGGCCCCCTTTGCCGGTGTGGTGGTGGACAAAAGCGCCCAGCCCGGCGAGATCGTCTCGCCGGTGTCGGCCGGCGGCGGCTTTACACGGACCGGCATCTGCACCGTCGTCGACATGGACTCGCTGGAAATCGAGGTCGATGTCAACGAGGCGTTCATCGGCCGAGTGTTCCCCGACCAGAAGGTGGTGGCGACGCTGGATGCCTATCCCGACTGGCAAATCCCGGCCTCGGTGATCGCCATCGTGCCGACCGCCAACCGCCAGAAGGCCACCGTCAAGGTGCGCATTCGGATCGAGCAGCGCGATCCCCGGATCTTGCCCGACATGGGGGTCAAGGTGGCGTTTCTGGGCGCATGAGGGGCGGAGACAAACGAAGAAACGAAGACAGGTATAGGGAGGGACAGATAATGACCGGTGAACCCCTGATCCGGCTGGAGGGTGTCTCGAAGAGCTACGCCAAGGGCAAGCTGACGATTCCGATCTTCGAGAATCTCGACATGACCATCGCGGCCGGCGATTTCCTCGCCGTCATGGGGCCGTCGGGGTCGGGCAAGACCACCTTGCTCAACCTTCTCGGCGGCATCGACCGGCCGACCTCGGGTGCGATCGAGTGCTGCGGCGCGCGCATCGATACGATGTCGGAAAGTGCGCTGTCGCGCTGGCGGGCGGAGAACATCGGCTTCGTCTTCCAGTTCTACAACCTGATGCCGATGCTCACCGCCGCCCAGAACGTCGAGCTGCCGCTGCTGCTCACCGGGCTTTCCCGGGGCCAGCGGCGCGAGCATGTGAAGACGGCGCTGGCTCTGGTCGACCTCGAGGACCGCGCCAGACATTACCCGCGCGAGCTCTCGGGCGGCCAGCAGCAGCGCGTCGCCATTGCCCGGGCGATCGTGTCCGATCCCAAGCTGTTGTTGTGCGACGAGCCGACCGGCGACCTCGACCGCCAGAGCTCGGCAGAGATTCTCGAAATCCTCCAGCTTCTCAATCGCGACTTCGGCAAGACCGTTGTTCTGGTTACCCACGATCCGGAAGCGGCGGCTTACGCGGCCCGGACCCTGCATCTCGACAAGGGCCGCTTTGTCGATGAGGTCGCGGCATGAGTTATCTGCGGCTGTTGTGGAAGAACCTGATGCGCAAGAAATTGCGCACCGGGCTTACGGTCTTTGCCATCTTCAACGCCTTTCTGATTTTCGGCGCGCTGGGCGCGCTCAACGCGGCGCTGAATGCCGGGATCGACATGGCGGGGGCCAACCGGCTGGTCACCGTCAACAAGATCTCGTTCATCCAGTCGATGCCGATCAGCTATTACAACCGGATCAAGGCGGTCAAAGGCGTCAAGGACGTGACTTACGCCTCCTGGTTCGGGGCCTATTACCAGGATCCCAAAAAGCTGTTCGCCGGCTTCGCGGTGGAACCCGAGAGCTACCTCGCCGTCTATCCCGAGCTGGTGGTGCCCGAGGATCAGCGCCAGCGCTGGCTCAGGGATCGGCGCGGCGCCCTGGTCGGCGAGCGCCTGGCCAGGCGCTTCGGCTGGAAGGTCGGGCAGACGGTGCCGATCAGCAGCAACATCTGGTCGCAGGCCGATGGCTCGCACACCTGGGAATTCACCATCGACGGCATCTT
>CAZZKF010000031.1:0-23637 GCA_964654995.1 uncultured Alphaproteobacteria bacterium
GCTCAGCCTCAAGCTCGGCAAGTTCGGCGCCTTCATCGGCTGCTCGAACTATCCCAAGTGCCGTTATACCCAGCAGTTTTCGGGCGCCGGCGCGCCGGCCAATGACACCGACGATGCCGGCCCCAAGGTGCTGGGCCAGGATCCGGACACCGGCCTCGAGGTCAGCTTGCGCACCGGGCGCTTCGGCCCCTACGTGCAACTGGGCGAAGGCGGCGACGGCGAAAAGCCGAAGCGCGCCGGCGTGCCCAAGGACATGCCCGCCGACAGCATCGATCTCGAGCGCGCGCTGGACCTTCTGCGCCTGCCGCGCACCGTCGGCGCGCATCCCGAGACCGGCAAGCCGGTGACCACGGCGATCGGCCGCTATGGCCCCTATGTCGCCCATGACGGCAAGTTCGCCAGCCTCGGGAGCAGCGACGAGGTGTTCACCATCGGCCTCAACCGGGCGGTGACCCTGCTGGCCGAAGCCGCCAACAAGAAGGGCGGCCGGCGCGGCGCCCAGAAGATCCGCACGCTCGGCACTCACCCGGAAGACGGCGAGGCCATCGATCTGATGGACGGGCGCTACGGGCCCTATGTCAGATACAAATCGATCAATGCGACGCTGCCCAAGGGCCGCGACCCCGAGACCGTCGATCTTGACGAGGCGCTGGCCCTGATCGCCGCCAAGGCGGCGAAAGGCGGCGGGCGTACCGGCAAGGGGCGCGGGCGCGCCGGCAAGGGCTCCACCCGCAAGGCGGCCCGGAGCTGACCCGGATAAAACCGGTGGCCAGAACCTCCAAAGGCGGATCGCGGAAACCGGCCCCCTTCCCGAGCAAGGCCGACATCCTGAAGTTCATCGAAGCGAGCCCGGGCCCGGTTGGCAAGCGCGAAATTGCCCGCGCCTTCGGCATCCGCGGGGCGGCGCGGACCGAACTCAAGCGGCTGCTGCGCGAGCTTGCCGACGAAGGCGCGCTTTCGGGCCATCGCCGGCATTTGCGCAAGCCCGGAACACTGCCCAAGGTGGCGGTGGTCGAGATCTGCGACATCGATGTCGACGGCGAGTTGCGGGCCCGCCCCGTCGTCTGGGAGGAAGAGGCCCCGCCGCCGCCGATCTTTCTGGCACCGACCCGAACGAAGCGCGCCGCAGGCCCGGCCCCGGGGCTTGGCGATCGCCTGCTCGCCCGCCTCACCCGCCAGCCGGACGGCAGCTATGAGGCCCACATCATGCGCCGGCTCGAGGCCGCGCCCGGCCGGGTGCTGGGTGTTTTGGCCGAGATCGCCGGCGGCTTCCGGCTGATCCCGACGGAAAAGCGCGCCCGCCACGAGTTTCTGGTCGCATCGGATGCCACGATGGGCGCGCGGCCGGGCGAGCTGGTGATGGCGGAAATCCGGCCTGGCCGGCGCATGGGCCTGCGCCGGGCGGAGGTGCGCGAGCGCCTGGGAAGTCTGAAAAGCCCCCGCTCGATCAGCATGATCGCCATTCACAGCCACGGCATCCCGGTCGACTTTCCGCCGGCCGCGGTTGAGGAAGCGCAATCCATCCGGCCGCCGCGCCTCGAGGGCCGCACCGACCTGCGCGAGGTGCCGTTGATCACCATCGATCCGATGGATGCACGCGACCGCGACGATGCCGTCTGGGCGGCGCCCGACGACGACCCGAAGAACCCCGGGGGCTGGCAGGTGATCGTGGCGATTGCCGATGTCGCCGCCTTCGTGCCCCTGGGCTCGGCCCTCGATCGGGCCGCGTATGAGCGCGGCAATTCGGTCTATTTCCCCGACCGGGTGGTGCCGATGCTGCCCTTTGAGCTGTCCAGCGATCTGTGCTCGCTGGCCGAGGGCGAAGACCGCGCCTGCATCGCCGTGCGGATGATCTTCGATGCCGAGGGGCGCCACCGCCGCCATGAGTTCATGCGCGCCGTCATGCGCTCGGCCGCAGCGCTCAGCTATACCCAGGTTCAGGCCGCCGCCGACGGCCGCCCCGATGAGGCCACCGAGGCACTCACCGAGCCGGTGATCGCCCCGCTCTATGCCGCCCATGCGGCGCTGGAAGTGGAACGGC
The DNA here is from genome assembly GCA_964654995.1 of uncultured Alphaproteobacteria bacterium. GTDB lineage: Bacteria > Pseudomonadota > Alphaproteobacteria > CAZZKF01 > CAZZKF01 > CAZZKF01. Next base: position 2,042 of record CAZZKF010000031.1, read on the forward strand.
GCAAACGCGCGCCTCTCGACCTCGATCTCCCCGAATGGCGCATCGAGCTGGGCGAAGACGGGCGCGTCGCCAACGTCTTTCGCCAGCCGCGGCTGGCCGCCCACCGCCTGATCGAGGATTTCATGGTTCAGGCCAACGTCTGCGCCGCCAGGACGCTCATCGACCGCAAGGTGCCCTGCATCTTCCGGGTTCACGAGCCGCCGTCGCCGGAAAAGCTCGAGGCCCTGCGCGATTTCCTCGCCACCTTCGGCTATCGCCTGCCGCGCGGCCAGACCCTGCGACCCAGTGCCTTTAACGCCATTCTGGCGCGCGCCGCCGAAACGCCGCACGTCCACGTCATCAACCAGGTGGTGCTGCGCGCCCAGAGTCAGGCCCTTTACAGCCCCGACAACCGCGGGCATTTTGGGCTGGCATTGCATCATTACGCTCATTTCACCTCGCCGATCCGGCGTTATGCCGACATCACCGTGCATCGCGCCCTGATTGCCGCATTGGGGCTCGGCGGCGACGGCGGAGCCCTGGAGGACATGAGCCGCTTGCACGACGTGGCCGAGCATATTTCCGTAACCGAGCGCCGGGCGATGGTGGCCGAGCGCGATTCCAACGACCGCTATCTCGCCGCCTTCATGGCCAACCGCGTGGGCGGCGAGTTCACCGGCCGCATATCCGGCGTCACCCGCTTCGGCCTGTTCATCACCCTCGATGAAAACGGTGCCGACGGCCTGATCCCGATCTCCAGACTGGCCGATGACTATTACCGCCACGATGAAGCCCGCCATGCGCTCATCGGCGAGCGCCACCGGCGCCAGTATCGCCTCGGCGATGCGGTCCATGTGCGCCTCGCCGAATCCGATCCGCTGACCGGCGGCATGCGCTTCGAGCTCCTGGATGTCGGCACGGCGGACATGGCCCCGGCCGCAAAGCGCGGTCCGCGGCCGCGCAAGAGGCGCCGGTGATGACCGCGCCCACGCCCAGACTGCGGCCCAAGGATGCTGCGACGCTGATCCTGGTGCGTGAGCGGCGCGAGATCCTGATGGGCCTGCGCAGCCCCGGTCACGCCTTTCTGCCCAACCGCTTCGTGTTTCCCGGTGGCCGCGTGGATGCGGCGGACATGCGCATGCCGGCGGCCAGCGGCTTTCGCCCCGAGGTCGTGCGCAAGCTCGCCTACCGGACGCGGCGCCGCCGCCTCGACGCCTTCGGGCTGGCCGCGATTCGGGAAACCTTCGAGGAAACCGGCCTGCGCCTCGGGCGCCCGGGCAAACCCGATCTCCACCGCCCGTTACCGGCGCAGTGGGAGGCCTTCTGCTCGGGCGGCATCGTGCCGGCCCTCGACATTCTCGACTATATCGCCCGGGCGATCACGCCGCCGTTTCGCCCGCGCCGGTTCGATGCCCGCTTCTTTGTCGCCGACGCCACCCACGCGCACGGTGAGCTGACCGGCAATGGCGAGCTGCTGGAGTTGCACTGGGTGCCACTCGAGGCGACCCGCGAGCTGGAATTGCCGCGGGTCACCCGCATCGTCATCGATCTGCTGGCCGAACACCTGCGTTCCGGCACGGACGCCGGGAACAGGAAGATTCCCCTCATCCGATTCCGCCGTGGCGAGTATGTGTTCGATTACCACTGAGAGCGTTGTGCTCACCCACGGAGGCCGATCGTGACCGCCGGATTGCGGACCGGTTCCATCGACATCCGCAGTCTGGCGGCCGTCATCTCGATGATTGCGGTTGTCGGGCTGTCGTTCGGGCTGACGCTGCCGCTGGTTTCGATCATCCTCGAGGGCCGCGGCGTTCCCGGTTCGGTGATCGGTGCCAACTCGGCGATGCCGGCGCTGGCCCTGCTGCTGTTCACGCCGCTGGTGCCGCGCGTCATTGCCCGGGCCGGAGTCCGCACCACCCTGGCCGTCAGCCTCGCCATCGTTGCCGGCTCGATCGTCTCCCTGAAGCTGTTCGATACGCTCGCCGCGTGGTTCGTGATCCGGTTCGTGATGGGCATGGCCGAAGCCAGCCTGTTCGCGATCAGCGAGGCGTGGATCAACGAGCTGGCGCCAAATGCGCGGCGCGGCTCGATCATGGGCATCTATACCGCAATCCTGGCCGGCGCCTTTGCGCTCGGCGCCCTGCTGCTCAGTGTCACCGGCACGGATGGCTGGACGCCGTTTGTCGCCGGCGCCGTGATCTGCTCCGCCGCCGGGCTCCCACTGGCCGGAATTCGGGCCAGGTCGCTGGCACTCGAGGGCAAGCCCGCCGGCGGCGTGGTCTTCTATATCCGCACGGCCCCGGTCGCCACCGCCGCCGCCATCGTCTACGGCGCCATCGAGACCGGAACCTTCGCGCTGTTGCCGCCCTACGGCCTGCGCAACGGCTTCGATGCGGCGGGAGCGGCGCAATTGCTGGCCGTCGTCGCCGTCGGCTCGGTGGTCCTGCAGCCGCCGATCGGCTGGCTGGCCGACCGTATGGAGCGCACCCGGCTGCTGATGATCTGCGCCGGCGCCGGCGTCATCGGCGGCGCCACCCTGCCCCTGGTCATCGCCTGGCCGGTGGTTCTGTGGCCGTCGCTGTTCGTCTGGGGCGGGGTTGTCGCCGGTCTGTACACGGTCGGGCTGACCCTCTTGGGCGAGCGCTTTCGGGGACCCGACCTGGTGGGCGCCAATGCCGCCTTCGTCATGCTCTACGGTCTCGGTGCGCTGGTCGGACCGCCGCTGAGCGGCAGTGCCATGGACATCTGGAACCCGCATGGCTTCGCCGCGGCGCTGGCCGTCGTCTGCCTCGCTTATCTGGTACTTGCGGCTGTGCGCCAGCGGCAGCGCCGGCGGGCTTGACTTGCGCGGCGCAGGCGCTATTTTCGGGCGTCCGATCGACGACGCTTTCGCGGAGAAAACGGCATGGCCAAACCTGCCACGGTCAAGATCAAGCTGGTCAGCACGGCCGGCACCGGCTTCTATTACGTGACCAAGAAAAATCCCCGCAAGATGACCGACAAGCTGACCTTGCGGAAATACGATCCGGTCGCGCGCAAGCACGTCGAATTCAAGGAAGCCAAGATCAAGTAAATCGCCGGCCCCTACGCCGGCGCCACCACCACCCGGTTGCGCCCCTGGCGCTTGGCCTCGTAAAGCGCCGCATCGGCACGCTCGATCAGCGCGTCGGCACTGTCCTTGCCGACCCGCGACGTGGCGACGCCAATGCTGGCGGTGATCGGCACGGCGCCGGCCTCGCTGGTGGTTTCGAACGGTTCGTCTGAAATCTGGCGCAGCAGGCGGTTGGCAATCGATTCGGCCAGCGCCAGATCGGTATCCGGCATGATCACCACGAATTCCTCGCCGCCGTAGCGCGCCGCAAGGTCGATGCCGCGGATGTTGTGGCTCAAGCGCTCGCCGAAGCCCCTGAGGACCTGATCGCCGACACCGTGGCCATGGCGGTCGTTCACCGCCTTGAAGAAGTCGATATCGAGCATCAGGACCGACACCGGCTTGCCGCCCTGAACCGCGCGGCCCAGCAGGGTCTCGAGATGGCTCGACATGTAGTGCCGGTTATGCAGGCCGGTCACCGCATCGGTGACCGCCAGCTTGACGCTTTGCTGGACGTTTTCGCGCAGGGCGTCGGAATAGCGTTTGCGCCGCACCTGGGTGCGCACCCGGGCAAGCAGCTCGTTGCGGTCGACCGGGCGGATGAGATAGTCGTTGACCCCCATGTCCATGCCGCGGACCAGGCGGTCGGTCTCGCCATCCTCGACCAGGATCAGGATCGGCGTGTTGCGGGTACGATCCGAGGTCCGCAGGATCGAGCACAGGCGCAGGCCATCGACGCCGGCAAGATTGAGGCTGACGATCACCAGATCGAAATCGGCTTCATGAAGGACCGCATCCATGTCGGCGCCATCGCAGCAGGTGATCTTGCTGGTTACCGGCTCGAGCGTCTCGACGATACGGTTGCGGGTATGCTCCTTGTCCTCGATGACGAGGATTCGGGCATCCGTAATCTCCTCGTCCTGCAGGTCGCCGGAGCCATCGCCGGCGCCCAGGGTGGTGCGCGTCGCCTCGCGCATGCGCAGCTCGTCGGTGACCATCTTGAGCCGGGCCAATGAGCGCACCCGGGCAAACAGGGCAATATCATCGACCGGCTTGGTGAGAAAATCGTCGGCCCCGGCCTCGAGCCCGGTCACCCGGTCGCTCGGCTGGTCGAGCGCGGTGACCATCACCACCGGGATGTGCATGGTGCTGGAATCCTTCTTGAGGCGGCGGCAGACCTCGAAGCCGTCGAGGCCCGGCATCATGACGTCGAGCAGAATGATGTCGGGCTGGTCGTCGCGCACCTTTTCCAGCGCCTCTTCGCCGCTGGTGGCGCAGGTGACATCGAAATATTCGCTGGTCAGCTTGGCTTCCAGCAACTTCACATTGGTCGGAACGTCATCGACGACAAGAACGCGTGCACTCATGAACGGGGCTCGTCCAGGAATCGCCCGACGGTTTCCAGAAACTGGGCGACAGAAATGGGCTTGGAAATATAGGCCTCGCAACCGCCTTCCCGGATCTTTTCTTCATCGCCCTTCATGGCGAAGGCGGTCACCGCCACCACCGGGATCGCGCGGAGCTGTTCGTCTTCCTTGAGCCAGCGGGTGACTTCCAGCCCCGAGACTTCGGGAAGCTGGATGTCCATGAGAATGAGATCCGGGCTGTGCTGGCGCGCAAGATCAACCGCCTGCAGGCCGTCGCGGGTCTCGACCGTCTCGTACCCGTGGGCGTCAAGGAGATCGTGGAACAATTTCATGTTCAGTTCGTTGTCCTCGACGATCAGCACTTTTTTGGCCATATGTCGTTCCCTGAACGGAGTTCTTGCAGATTCTTGCGACCTTGGCCGATTATCCGGCCAAAGTCATTAACGTTTGGTAACCGTTTTCTCCTGATCGAGAGGCATCGAAAAAGGGGCCGCGACCTCCGCCATGACGCTGCTCGACATCACCGCTCAACTGGCCGAACAAACCCGGCACCGCGGACTCGACGCCGGCCGACCGCTGCTGATCGTCGATGCCGATGAAGTCCTACTTCAGTTCGCCCTCTGCTTCGAGAACTTTCTGGAAAGCCGCGGGCTCTATCTGGATCTGAAAAGCTACGCCCTGTTCGGCAACATCCGCCGGAAAAGCGATGCCGAGCCGGTGCCCATGGAAAACGTGGCGCGGCTGATCGACGCCTTCTTTCTCGAGCGGACCGAAGACATCCCGCCGGTGCCCGGGGCTCGGGACGCGCTTTCGGTGCTCTCCGATCGCACCCAGATCGTCGTCCTCAGCAACATACCCGAAGCGCGCCGCCAGGCCCGGCGCCGGGGGCTGGCGCGGCTGGGCATGGACTATCCGGTGCTCGCCAATGTCGGCACCAAGGGCGAGGCGGTGGCAACGCTGGCCGGACTGATCGATGCCCCCGTCGTGTTCATCGACGATGTACCGCAGAACATCGCCTCGGTCGCCCGCTTGGTCGATCACGTTCACCGCCTTCATTTCGTTGCCGATCCCCGGCTCGCGGCCCTGGTGGCGCCGGCGCCCGAGAGCCACGCCCGCATCGACCGCTGGCCCGAGGCGCGGTGCTATATCGAGACCTGGCTCCAGAGCCTCGGTTTCTAGCGCGCACCCGCAGGCTGGCAACACGGAACCGCCTCGCCAAAATTTCCGGGCGGAAAAATCTGCCGTGTGAAATCGGCAACGAGCGCCGGGCTGACATTCAAAATCAATGGCTTAGCGATGGCATGCGGTTTGCATGGCCTGATCCGCAAGCCGGCGCCTGAGCCGTGCCGGCGCAGACCATCGCCCGAGGGTGCCCGACATCAAAATGCGTCCGGCCCCGGAGCGGACAGCGAACGGAGTGAACGACATGCCACGATCCGCCGTTCTGGAACATGAGAGCAAGTCCAAGCGCGACCCCTATGTCGGTCAACTGACCCACAAGCTGATGATGTCGGTGATCGAGGATCAGGCGCCGGGCCGCGGCGATCACTGGACGCTGATCACCCGGATTCTCAATTTCGCGGCCGAGGCGGAGCAGCAGATCGTCAACCAGAAACGGCGTATCAGCCAGCTCGAGACCCTGTCGCGGACCGACGAGTTGACCGGGCTCGGCAATCGCCGGGCCTTCGAGGACTTCATGCGCCGGACCCTGGCCGCCGCCCGGCGCTATGATGAGACCGGGCTGACCGTGTTTCTCGACCTCGACGGGTTCAAGGCGATCAACGACACCTACGGCCATCTCGCCGGCGACGAGGTGTTGCGCCGGGTGGCCACGCACCTGAGCGAGCGCATTCGCGAGTCCGACCTTGTGGCACGGCTTGGCGGCGACGAATTCGTCATTGCATTGACCCGCTGCGCCCCCGATCAGGGGCTGGCGCGCGCCGCCATGATCGAGCGCAGCCTCAATCGCCTCACCGTCGCTTTCGAGAACCAGCAGATTCGCATTCGCGCCAGCTTCGGGCATGCCCCTTACGGCCCCGATTCCAGCTATGAGGACGTGATCGCCGAGGCCGACCGCGCCATGTTCCGCACCAAGCGCCGGCGCCGCAGCCGCAGCTAAGCCGAAGCCCCGCCCCCGCCCCGCCGCTCTCTTGCGGCCATCCGGAGCGTGCAGTATCGTCGCCAGGATCAGGGTTTCCAGCCCCGCGGTGAAGGGTCAACATGGCGAACATCGAATCCCGGCTCAAGGAGTACGGCATCGTCCTGCCCGACGCGCCGGCGCCCCAGGCCAACTATTTGCCCTATGTGATCAGCGGCCATCTGGTCCACGTTTCCGGCCAAATCCCGATTGACGCTGACGGCCGGATGATGACCGGGCGCATCGGCGCCGATCTCGGCATCGAAGATGGCCAGCGGGCGGCACGGCTGTGCACGCTCAACGTCGTCGCCCAGGTGCGGCGCGCCTGCGACGGCGACCTTGATCGGGTGCGCCGGGTGGTGCGGATCGGCGGCTTCATCAACGCGGTACCGGATTTCGACCAGCATCCGGCGCTGCTCAACGCCGCCTCCGACCTGCTGGTCGAGATCTTCGGCGAGGCCGGGCGGCATGCCCGATTCGCCGTCGGCGCCGGCTCGCTGCCGCTCAATGTGCCGATCGAGATCGACGCCGTTTTCGAGCTGTCTTGAGCTGTCCAAATACTTATATTTCAGGTGAGATTGTTTGAACAACGACCTGAATTGGCTGAAAGAACGACCCGTCGCACATCGCGGCCTTCATGACAGCGAGGGGGGCCGGCCGGAGAATTCCATGGCCGCGATCGAGGCTGCGATGGCGGCCGGCTTCGGCATCGAGATCGACGTTCAGGTCTCAGGCGACGGCATCGCCATGGTCTTTCACGACCCCGGCCTCGCACGCATGACCGGCGACCGGCGGAGGGTTGCGGGCGTCGGTCACCGCCAGCTTGGCCGCCTGCGCCTCGAGGACGGCGACGAGACGATCCCGCGGCTTGTGGACGTGCTGGACGCGGTCGACGGGCGGGTGCCGCTGCTCATCGACGTCAAGAATCTTGCGCCGGTGGCCGGCCCGCTGGAAGCCGCGGTCGCCCGCGATCTGGCCGGGCGTCATGACCGTGTGGCCCTGATGATCTGGACACCCGGCTCGCTGGTCTGGTTTCGCCGCCACCTCGGAGCCGTGCCCGTCGGCCATATCGTCGCAAGCTGGCAGCGCGGCGGCGCCTGGTATCCCTGGTACCTGGTGCCCGGGATCGGCTGGTTTGCCCGCCGGCGCTCCGGCATGCCCGACTTTCTGGCCTATGACATCGCCTATCTGCCGCACTGGCTGGCGCGCCGGGCGCGCGCGCGCGGCACACCGGTTCTGACCTGGACGGTGCGCACGCAAGCTGACATTGAACTTGCCAGACGCGAGGCCGACAACATCATCTTCGAGGGCTTCCTTCCGGATGCCCCGCAGACCGTGTCCGCGGGCGAGGCTGTCCGCCATGGGTGACACCGAGGCCGTCATCGCCCGCGTGGTCTCAGGCATTGCCGAAATCGGCGCCGAGACCTGGGATGCCTGCGCCGGCGCCGGTAACGTCTTTGCCTCCTACGGCTTTCTTTCCGCCCTTGAGGAGTCCGGCTGCGTCGGCGAGCAGGCCGGCTGGCTGCCCCAGCATCTCATGCTCGAGGATGCCGGCGGTGCGACGCTGGGCGTGCTGCCGCTGTACCTCAAAAGCCATTCCTACGGCGAATATGTCTTCGATCACGCCTGGGCACACGCCTTGGAGCGGGCCGGCGGGCGCTATTACCCCAAGCTGCAGTGCGCGGTCCCCTTTACGCCGGTGACCGGGCCGCGTCTGCTCGCCGCCCCCGGTACCGACCAGCCGGCGGTCCGGCGCGCGCTTGTCCAGGCCGCCATCGAGGTCGCCCGGCGCATGAGGGTTTCATCGCTGCACATCACCTTCCCCGAACGCAGCGAGTGGGAGCTGATGGGCGAGATGGGGCTGTTGCAGCGAACGGACCAGCAATTTCACTGGCACAACCGCGGCTATGGCAGCTTCGACGATTTTCTGGCCACGCTGTCGTCGCGCAAGCGCAAGAACATCGCCAGGGAACGCGCCCGCGCGGTGCCCGAGGACATGGTGATCGAAACGCTCTCGGGCGCCGAGATCAGCGAAGCCCACTGGGACGCCTTTTTCGCCTTCTATATGGACACCGGCGCCCGCAAATGGGGCCGGCCCTACCTGACCCGCGACTTTTTCAGCCTGCTGGGCGAGCGCCTGAGCGAGCGGATCGTGCTGATCATGTGCCGGCGGGCCGGGCGCTATGTCGCCGGCGCCCTCAATCTGGTGGGCGGGGATGCGCTTTACGGGCGCTACTGGGGGTGCCTCGAGGACCACCGGTTTCTGCATTTCGAGGTCTGCTACTACCGTGCCATCGACTATGCGATTGCGCAGGGGCTGGTCCGCGTCGAGGCCGGGGCGCAAGGCCCCCACAAGTTGCTGCGCGGCTATGAGCCGGTGCTCACCTATTCGGCCCACTGGATCGCGGATGCCGGCTTCGCACAAGCGGTGGCCCGCTATCTTGAAGACGAGCGCCGCCAGGTGGCGCTGGAAGCGCAGGCCCTGGCCCGCCATACGCCTTTCAAAAAAGGTGGTTAGGCGCAATCCTTAAGATACCGGATACGAAAAACAGAGAAGATATCAGTCGGCGAGGACCGGCACCTTGCCCGACGTGCCGCCTTCGTCCTTGCCGCCGCCATCGCCCTTGCCCGGCTTGCGGCCCTTGCGCCGGGCGCGCGGCGGCGTGGCGAGGATATCGAAGGCAAGCTTGCCATCGTCCACCCGGACGCGAACATGGCCGCCGTGTTCGAGCTTGCCGAACAGGACCTCTTCGGCCAGCGGTTTCTTGATGTGTTCCTGGATGACGCGGGCCAGCGGCCGGGCGCCGAAGACGGTATCGTAGCCCTTTTCGGCCAGCCAGGTCTTGGCCTCTTCGCTGAGCTCGAAGGTGACGTTGCGGTCGGCGAGCTGGGCTTCGAGCTCGAGCACGAATTTCTCCGCCACCCGGCGAACCACCGCCGGGCTCAGGGCCGAGAACGCAATCGTCGCATCCAGCCGGTTGCGGAACTCGGGCGTGAACAGGCGTTTGATCGCCTCCTCGTCGTCGCCTTCGCGCTGGGCGCGGCCAAAGCCGATGGCCTCGCGGCTCAGCTCGGCGGCGCCGGCATTGGTGGTCATGATCAGCACCACGTTGCGGAAATCGATCGACTTGCCGTTGTGATCGGTGAGCTTGCCGTGGTCCATCACCTGCAGCAGGATGTTGAACAGGTCGGGGTGCGCCTTTTCGATCTCGTCCAGCAGCAGCACCGAATGCGGGTGCTGATCGATGGCGTCGGTCAACAGCCCGCCCTGGTCGAAACCGACATAGCCGGGCGGCGCGCCGATCAGGCGCGACACCGTATGGCGCTCCATATACTCCGACATGTCAAACCGGATCAGCTCGACCCCCATCAGGCTGGCGAGCTGGCGGGCGACCTCGGTCTTGCCGACGCCCGTGGGCCCCGAGAACAGGTAGCAGCCGACCGGCTTTTCCGGCTCGCGCAGGCCGGCGCGCGCCATCTTGATGGCGGCGGCCAGGGCCTCGATCGCCTGATCCTGGCCGAAGACGACGCGCTTGAGCTCGGTTTCCAGATTGCCGAGGTATTTCCTGTCGTCCTTGGACACCGATTTCGGCGGAATGCGGGCGATCTTGGCGACAATCGCCTCGATCTCGCGCACTCCGATGACCTTCTTGCGCCGGCTCTCGGGCACCAGCCGCTGGGCCGCACCGACCTCGTCGATGACGTCGATGGCCTTGTCGGGCAGTTTGCGGTCATTGATGTATTTGGCCGACAGCTCGACCGCCGCACGGATTGCATCGGCCGTATAGCGGAGTTTGTGATACTCCTCGAAATAGGGTTTCAGCCCGCGCATGATCTTGACCGTGTCTTCCAGCGTCGGCTCGTTGATGTCGATCTTCTGGAAGCGGCGCAGCAGCGCCCGGTCCTTTTCGAAATAGGAGCGGAATTCCTTGTAGGTGGTCGAGCCGATGCAGCGCAGCGCCCCGGCGGCCAGCGCCGGCTTCAAGAGGTTGGAGGCATCCATGGCCCCGCCGCTGGTGGCGCCGGCGCCGATCACCGTGTGGATCTCATCGATGAACAGAATGGCGCCGTCGTATTCCTCGATCTCCGAGATCACCGCCTTGACGCGTTCCTCGAAATCGCCGCGATAGCGGGTGCCGGCCAGCAGCGCTCCCATGTCGAGGGCAAAGATGGTCGCCGATTTCAGCACCTCGGGCACCTCGCCGCGCACGATCATCCGCGCCAGGCCTTCGGCAATGGCGGTCTTGCCGACGCCGGGATCGCCGACCATCAGCGGATTGTTCTTCTGGCGCCGGCACAGCACCTGAATGATGCGCTCGACTTCCGGCTCGCGCCCGATCAGCGGGTCGATGCGCCCTTCGGCGGCTTTTTCATTCAGGTTGGTGCAGTACGCATTGAGCGCTTCCTGCCCCTTTTTCACCACGTCTTCGGCATCCAGGCCATCCTCGGCGCCGCGCACCGTCTGCTGGCGCGACAGGCCGGCGGCCTTGGCGATGCCGTGGGAGATGTAGCTCACTGCATCGAGGCGTGTCATGTCCTGCTCATGCAGGAAATAGACGGCATGGCTTTCGCGCTCGGAAAACAGCGCCACCAGCACGTTGGCGGCGGTCACTTCCTCGCGGCCCGAGCTCTGGACATGGATGATCGCGCGCTGCACCACCCGCTGGAAGCCGGCGGTCGGCTTGGCGTCCTCGCCGGTCTCGACAATCAGCGACGACAGCTCGGTATCGAGATAGGTGGAGACCGAGGCCCGGAGCGCATCGAGATCGACATTGCAGGCCCGCATCACCGCGGCCGCGTCCTGATCGTCGATCAGGCACAGCAGCAGATGCTCGAGCGTGGCGTATTCATGGCCGCGCCGGGTCGCCTCGGCGAGGGCCCGGTGCAGGGTCTGTTCCAGATTGGGCGAAAAAGCGGGCACTATTCCTTTTCCATCGTGCACTGAAGGGGGTGTTCGTGGCGGCGTGCGAACTCGGTCACCTGAGCCACCTTAGTCTCCGCGACCTCGTATGTATAGACGCCGCAGATTCCGATCCCCTTCTGGTGAACATGCAGCATGATGCGGGTCGCCTGCTCCCGGGTATGGTTGAAGAAGCGCTCCAGAACGTGGACCACGAACTCCATCGGCGTGTAATCGTCGTTCAACAGCAGCACGCGGTACATGGAGGGCTTTTTGGTCTTGGTCCGCGTGCTGGTCAGGATGCCGGTGGAGGTGTCCGAATCAGTGCCTTTCTTGCTGCCAGTCATTGCCGAAACCGCCACGCACGAACCGCTCTGTTCCTCATCCAGCTTAACCTTTCTCACCCTAATTAAATATGAACCGGTGGGGGGGAGAGCAAGCAAAAAGGTTAACCGCGAGGGCCTCATCCGCCGCTCACAGGGCTTCGGCAATGCGGGCGGCAAGGTGCGCGTTGGCAAGCGCCAGGGCGCGATTGCAGGCGCGGGTCCGCCCACCCGAAAGCTCATCCAGCGCGGCCAGCAGATGGGGCGTGAGATCCGGCCCGGACATCCCCTGTTTGCTGGCTTGTGTCAGCGCCTCCTCGACCCAGACAGCGACCTGATCGGGCGCCAGCACAGCGCCGGCGGGCGGCGGCTGCGCGATGACGACCCCGCCCGCCGCCTCAAACCGCCAATGAGCACGCAGGATCATGGCGGCGTCTTCCGGCGAGTCCGCCCGGTGGCGCACCGCACAGCCTGAGGTGCGGGCATAAAAGGCGGGAAAGGCATCGCAGCCATAGCCGATGACCGGCACACCGTGGCTTTCCAGCACCTCGAGCGTCGCCGGAATGTCGAGCACCGCCTTGGCACCGCTGCAGATGACGGCAACGCGGGCGCGTGCCAGCTCGAAAAGATCGGCGGAGACATCGAAGGGGGCGCCGCGATGGACGCCGCCGATGCCGCCGGTGGCGATCACCGCAATGCCGGCCTCGGCGGCGATCCGCAGGGTGGCGGAGACTGTCGTCGCCCCGCTGCTACCGGACGCAATCAACGGCGCCAGATCGGCGGTCGCACATTTGGGCGGCGGCGGTTCGCCGGCCAGGCGCGCCAGGTCATCGGCATCAAGGCCGACCCGGATGACCCCGTCGATGACGGCGATCATCGCGGGGACCGCACCTGCCTCTCGCACCGCCGCGTGAAGGGCGCGGGCCAACTCAAGATTGTCAGGTCGGGGAAAACCGTGGGCGATGATGGTCGATTCCAGCGCCACCACCGGGCGGGCGTCCTCGAGTGCAGCCGCGACCTCGGGCGCGACGGCGATGTCCATCGCCGGCGCGCTCACAGACCGGAGGGATCCAGCCCGCTGGCCCGCAACTCGTCCGCCAGTTCGCTCTTCAGCGCCGCCAGCCCGTCCTGCGACTGGGCCTCGCAACGGGCGACCAGAACGGCCTGGGTGTTCGACGCCCTGAGCAGCCACCAGCCGTGATCGTTGCTGACCCGCACGCCGTCGATGTCGAGCACCCGGGCGCCCCGCGCACGCAGCCGGTCGCGGACTTCCTTCACCAGCTCGAACTTGCGCTCTTCCGGGCAGGCCAGGCGAATCTCCGGGGTGTTCACGACCTCCGGCAAGGCGTCGCGCAGCTCCGCCAGGCTGCGCCCGGCGCGCGTGAGCGCCGCCAGCAGGCGCACCGCCGCATAGATGGCATCGTCAAAGCCGTAGTAGCGGTCGGCGAAGAAGATGTGGCCGCTCATCTCGCCAGCCAGCGGCGCCCCGGTCTCCGCCATCTTGGTCTTGATCAGCGAATGCCCGGTGCGCCACAGCAAGGGTTCGCCGCCGGCTGCCGCGATCTCGTCGAACAGCACCTGGCTGGCCTTGACGTCGGCGATCACCGTGGCGCCGGGCCGGTCGATCAGCAAATCACGGGCAAGAATGGCCAGAAGCTGATCGCCCCAGACGATGCGCCCCTGTCCATCGACGGCACCGATGCGGTCGCCGTCGCCGTCAAAGGCGATGCCGAGATCGAGCCCCCGGGCACGGACCGTTTCGATCAGTTGTTCCAGCGTCTCGGGCTTGGTCGGGTCGGGATGGTGATTGGGAAAGCTGCCGTCGATTTCGGCGTTGAGCAGGATATGGCGCCCCGGCAGGCGCTCGGTGAGCATCTCGACAATACGCCCGGCCGAGCCGTTGCCCGGATCCCAGGCCACCGCCATCGGTGCGATCTTCAGATCGCCGCTCTCGACATCGCGCAGCAGGCGCTCCACATAGGCGGCTTCGATGTCATGGCGCTCGCACCTGCCCGAGCCGGAATCGCCCCAGCCGGCGGCGGCCAGCTTGCCCAGCGTCTGGATCTGGGCGCCGAAAAAGGGACGCGTCCCGATCATCATCTTGAAGCCGTTGTGATCCGGGGGGTTATGGGAGCCGGTCACCATGATGCCGCCATCGGCCTCGAGCTCGTGAACCGCGAAATAGAGCATCGGCGTCGGCCCCAGGCCGATGTCCAGCACATCGACGCCGGCATCCATGAGACCACGGGCGAGCGCCTCGGCCAGAGGCTGCGAACTGACCCGCCCGTCGCGTCCCACGCAGACCCGCCGGCCGCCTTCGCGGGAGACCATCGAGCCGAAGGTGCGCCCGATGGCATAGGCGTCCTCCTCGCCCAGGGTCTCGCCGACAATGCCGCGGATATCGTACTCCCGCAGCACCGTGGGATCGAATGAATGGCCCTGCATGTTCGCCTCGCTTCTGATCGCCTTAATCGGAGGGCTCCGAATCCTCGACGCCGGCCGGCGGCCGGCCGATCGAATAATAGCGAAAACCGGCGGCCGCCATCTCGTCGGGACGGTAGATATTGCGCAGGTCAACCATGATTGGCTCACTCAGCAAGTCGCGCACGCGGTTCAGATCGAGCGCCCGGAACTCGTTCCATTCGGTGACAATGACCACCGCATCCGAGCCCTCCATGGCATCATAGGCGTCCTCGCAGAATTCAACACCGTCAAGGACCTTGGCCGCTTCTTCCATGCCTTCGGGGTCGAACGCCCGGATGCGCGCGCCCTTGTCCTTGAGGCCGCGGACGATGTCGATCGCCGGGCTGTCGCGCATGTCGTCCGTATTGGGCTTGAAGGTGAGCCCCAGAAGCGCAATCGTCTTGTCCAGCACCGAGCCGCCGCAGGCCGCGATGATGCGCCCGGCCATCGCCCGCTTGCGCCGGGAGTTGACCTGCACGACGGCTTCGACAATGCGCTGGTCGACGCCGTGCAGCTCGGCGGTGCGCAGCAGCGCCAGCGTATCCTTGGGAAAGCAACTGCCGCCATAGCCGGGCCCGGCATGCAGGAACTTGCGCCCGATGCGCCCGTCGAGGCCGATGCCCTTGGCCACGTCCTGCACCGTGGCGCCGACCTTTTCGCAGAGATCGGCGATCTCGTTGATGAAGGTGATCTTGGTCGCCAGAAAGGCATTGGCGGCATATTTGATCAGTTCGGCGGTCTCGAGCGTGGTGAACAGGATCGGCGTTTCCAGCAGATAGAGCGGCCGGTAAAGCTCGCGCATCACCGCGCGTGCGCGCTCCGACTCGGCGCCCACCACCACCCGGTTGGGGCGGATGAAATCCTCGATGGCCGAGCCCTCGCGCAGGAACTCGGGGTTCGACGCGACATCGAAATCGGCGTCGGGGCGGGCCTTCGAGATGATGCGCTGCAGCTCGCGCCCGGTGCCCACCGGCACGGTGGATTTGGTGATCACCACCGTCGGCCCGTCGAGCGCCGCGGCAATCTCCTCGGCCGCCGCATAGACGTAGGAGAGATCGGCATGGCCGTCACCGCGCCGGCTCGGCGTGCCCACCGCGATGAATACGGCCTCAGAGCGCGCCACGGCAGCCGCCAGATCGGTGGAAAAGGACAGCCGCCTGAATCGCTGATTGTGGGCGATCATGTCGTCGAGACCGGGCTCATAGATGGGAATTTTCCCGGCCTCGAGGCCGGCGATGCGCTCGGCATCCTGATCGACGCAGACGACCTCGTGGCCGAATTCAGAGAAGCAGGCGCCGGACACCAGCCCGACATAGCCCGCCCCGATCATGGCAACTCGCATGACACCAAATCCGTTGGTTCAATAAACTGGACCAGCCTAGGCCGGTTTGTCCGGGACCATCCCGGACAGGAATTCGACGACACCCTCGCGCATGTCCTCGCGCGCCAGGGCATAGGCAAGATTGGCATGCAGAAAGCCGATTTTGTCGCCGCAATCGAATCGCACGCCATCGAAACGATAGCCGTAAAATGGCGCCTCCCCGATCATTCGGGCAAGCGCGTCGGTGAGCTGGATCTCGCCCCCTGCACCGGCCTCATGGCGGGCGAGATGGGTGAATACCTCCGGCTCGAGAATATAGCGGCCGATGACCGCCAGACTGGAAGGTGCCTCGTCCGGCGCCGGCTTTTCCACCAGCCCGGTCACCTCCACCAGGCGCCCGTCCTCGGCGCCCGGCGCCAGCACCCCGTAGCGTGCGGTGTGCTCGCGCGGCACCTCCATCACCGCCACCATGTTGCCGCCGACGCGGGCATGTGCGTCCACCATCTGCCTGAGGCAGCCGGGCGCGGCCTGGATCAGATCATCGGCCAGCAGCACCGCGAACGGCTCGTTGTTGACCAGATTGCGCGCACACCACACCGCGTGGCCAAGGCCCAGCGGCTCCTGCTGGCGCAGGTAGCAGACGGCGCCGGCCGGGGCCATGACGGCGCGGACCTCGGCCAGGGCCTGCTTCTTACCGCGGGCGTCGAGCAGGTTCTCGAGCTCCACCGAATGATCGAAATGGTCCTCGATGGCCCCCTTGCCGCGGCCGGTGATGAAGATGAATTCCTCGATGCCGGCCTCGCGGGCCTCCTCGACCGCATATTGGATCAAAGGCTTGTCGACAACCGGGAGCATTTCCTTGGGCATCGCCTTGGTGGCCGGAAGAAACCGCGTCCCCATGCCGCCGACCGGGAAAACCGCCTTGCGTATGCGACCTGTCATGGCTGCCTCAACACCCTCTGGTTGACCCGTTTTCTCATCCATTCCCAGGCGCTTTTGTGCCACGGCGCGAGGCCCGGAACAACCCCGGACTATGGGGCGGAGTTCATAACATCCTGTTAAACGATACGATTTCGGGCGAGGCCCGGTTCCGCTCCGGACGCCGGGCGAAATCTAGCGGCCGAGCAGCACGTCGCGGGCCTGATTGATCTTGGCCGCCAGATAGTCGCTGCCGCCGTGATCGGGATGGAGGCGGGCCATCAGCCGGCGGTAGGCCTGACGGATGGCATCCTCGTCGGCGCCCGGCTCCAGCCCCAGCACCTTGTACGCCTGCTCGCGGGTCATCGGGCTGTCATCGAGGTCGGGGCGCGGCGCGCCGCTCCCCGCATCCTTGCGGGTGCGCCAGTCGGGGCCATGGACGCGGTCGAGATAGGTCTCGAGCAGCGCCGCCGAGTCAGCGTCCGCTGCGCGGCATTCCTCAAGCAGTTGCAGCAACGCCTCGATCGTCATCTCGGCGAGCTGCCGGCCCCGAAACTGCCCCTCGATGACGGTGCCGTCGATGGCGCCGCTGTCGTGATCGAGGGTCATGCGCAGATAGCGGGTCTCGACCGTGGACGTGCGCCCGCTCGGCCCGCCGAGATCGTCCGGCCCGGCGCCCGGGCCCAGCCCCCCAAGCCCGGGAACATGACCCCACCAGCCACCGAGACGAAAGCCGAACAGTGCCAGCGCGCCGGCGGCCAGCGGCGCCGCCAGCCCGAGATTGCCGGCAAAGGCGAAGCGCAGGGCAAGCAGCCCCAGCACCA
The DNA here is from genome assembly GCA_964654995.1 of uncultured Alphaproteobacteria bacterium. Lineage (GTDB taxonomy): Bacteria > Pseudomonadota > Alphaproteobacteria > CAZZKF01 > CAZZKF01 > CAZZKF01. The sequence continues at coordinate 19,365 of CAZZKF010000031.1, forward strand.
GTGCCCCCATGTACCGCAACACCCGGGCGACGGCGCGCGGGTCGGTGCGCACGAACCACTGGGCAAGGATCAGGACCACGGTGAGCAGCGCCAGCCCCAGAAACAGGTAGCCCATTGCCGGTCCTTACTGCGACTTGATCTGGCGAATGAGGCGCATGGTCGAGCCGCCTTGGCGGCGCGAATAGTCCTCGAGCGCCGCATAACCGCCGGCGGCGTAGACCGCCACCGCGCCGAGGAGCTGGCGCAACTGATCGGGACTGGCCGAATCAAAGGGGACCCAGGCGCCGCCGGTCAGCCGGGCGATTTCGGCAAACACCTGGCGGGCATGCGGCTCGCCGCCTTCGTGGAAGATGAACGCCTTGACGCCGAGAAGCCCCAGTTCGCCGGCCAGACCGGCCAAGTGATCGAAATCCTCTTCGACGCAGTCGCCGACATAGACCAGCGCCTGGATCGGCGCCCGCCGGCTCTCGGCGATGGCATGGCGCAGGACGCGGCCGATCTGGGTAAAGCCGGCACGGCAGCGCACGGCGGTCATCGCCGCGGCCAGCTCCCTGGGGCGGGTGTGCCAGCGGCTGGCCCGGAATTCGCCGTGGCCGCGGAACCACACGAGTTGTACCTCAAGCCCGCCGATCGATTCGGTGGTGGTGAACATCTCCGCCTGGATGTGGCAGGCCCGGTCCCAGGTCGGCTGGCGGCTCATGGTGGCATCGAGCGCGAACATCAGCCGGCCACGCCGTCCGCCCGCAGCCTTGGCCGGCAGCCGCTTGACCTGCTCGAGAAAGGCCGCGACCTCGGCGCTGGTTTCGCCTTTCGGGCCACCTTTCGGGATTTCAGGTCGCTTGGCGTTCATGCCGTCATCCTTTGACACCTCGACCCTTTACATTTGGCCTGGTATGACCCTACATCTGCTGTTGCCTGACCATGATTTCGATCACGGCCGGGTCTGTCCAGTGCCGATATCGTGCGGTTGCAGAATCGTCCTGGTCTTACTACATGTTGAGTTCGATGGGCCGGTTATGCCAATATGTAGGAATCCGATCGGGCGGGTTGCGGGTGGCTCGGTCGGGCAAATGCCGGCATTGGGTCCTGCTTTGTGAAGGCGCGCCCTTTGGACCGGAAACGAGATGAGGGAGTAGGCAAGCATGTCCACGCGGATCAAGGCCTGGGGGGGCTGGCTCCTCGGGGGCGTGTTGTTGGGCGTTCTGCCAGCAATAATGGCCCTATGGACTATCCAGCGGCTCGAGGTTCCATCGGTCTCCGAGCTTCTCGGCTACGAGCTGGCCGATGTGCGGCGCAATGAACGCCCGGTGCCGCGGGTCTATTTTGCCAGGCTGCCGTCGGAGCTGGCCCGGATTCCTTCGGCCCGCGAGCGCAAGAGCCTGTTCATCCGTATCATGCTGCCGCTGATCCTGCGGGTGAACGATGACATCCGCGCCGATCGCGAGCGCCTGCTGGTGCTCAAGCGCCAGATGGACGCCGGCACCAAGCTGCCGGGGCGCGACGTGCGCTGGATTCAGGACCTGGCCCGCGAATATCGGGTCAAGGACGGCGATATCGACGAGCTGTTGCGCCGGGTTGACGTGATCCCGCCGTCGCTTGCGCTTGCCCAGGCGGCGATCGAAAGCGGCTGGGGCACCTCGCGATTCGCCCAGCAGGCCAACGCCCTGTTCGGCCAGTGGACCTACGGGACCGACGGCCTGGTGCCGGCGCGCCGCGATGACGGACAAACCCATCGGATCAAGGCCTTTCCGCGCCTCATCGAGGCGGTGTCCGATTACGCCATCAATCTGAACACCCATCAGGCTTATGACGCCTTCCGCGAGGCCCGCGCCCGGCTGGCGCAACGCGCCCGCTGGCTCAACGGCCTCGATCTGGCCGAGACGCTGTCCGCCTATTCCCAGCGCGGGGAGGAATACGTGAATGACTTGCGGGCCATAATCCGTATAAACAGGCTGACCGACTTCGATAAGATTTCCCTGGAGAACCCGGCCTGAGGCCATCGTCGCGCAGCCGGGAGTGACCGGCAGCCATGACTGAACCCTCATCCGACAGCGCCCGCCCCGGCATTGCCCGAACACTGGTTTCCTTGCGCGATCGCATCGGGCGGTGGCGCGGCGAAGGGGCGCGCATCGGCCTGGTGCCGACCATGGGGGCGTTGCACGAGGGTCATCTGTCACTGGTCAGGATCGCCCGCCAGCAGGCCGACCGGGTGGTGGTCAGCATCTTCGTCAATCCCAGCCAGTTCGGCCCGGGCGAGGATTTCGCCAGCTATCCGCGCCGCGAGGCGCAGGACCTGGATGCGCTCGCCGGGCTTGCCGAGCTGGCCTATATCCCGACGCCCGAGGACATGTATCCGGACGGCTTCGCCACCACCGTGCATGTCGCCGGCGTCACCGAGGGCCTGTGCGGCGCCCACCGCCCCGGCCACTTCGACGGGGTGACCACGGTGGTCACCAAGCTGCTCACCCGCTGCCGGCCTGATATCGCCGTGTTCGGGGAAAAGGACTATCAGCAACTGGTGGTCATCCGCCGGCTGGTCCGCGATCTCGATCTCGGCGTCGACATCCTTGCAGGCCCCACCGTGCGCGACGCTGACGGTCTGGCGCTGTCCTCCCGAAATGCCTATCTCTCGCCCGCGGAACGCCGGGTGGCGGTGCGCCTTAATCAGATTCTCGCAGCACTCGCGGCGCGTCTGGCGCAGGCCGGCACCGAGCCGGAGCGAGCGCTGGCGGCGGCCCGGGCCGAGCTGGAGGCCGCCGGCTTCGATGCCATCGACTATCTGGAGCTGCGCGATGCCGAGACCTTGGCGCCGATTGACCGGCCGATAGACGAAAGCGGGCGCCCGGCGCGGGTGCTGGCGGCCGTGCATGTGGGGCGCACCCGGCTGATCGACAACATGGAAGTGGCCTCGCCTGACCCCTCCCCCGCCTAATCGATCAGGCCGAGCTCGCGCAAGTTCGAAGCCAGCTCCGGCGACAGATCGCCGCTCTGGTCGCCGCCGGTCTCGAGATCGGGCGGTGCGTCCCTGGGGTCCAGATAGCGCCAGCCCTGCTGGGCGCCGCGCGGCTGCGGCCGGGTGAGAATCAGAGTCGGGTCGAGGCGGAAGGCGCAGCGGCGGCGGGCCATCGGCCCGTTGACGTCGCCGGCCGGCGCCACGTCCTCGATGGCGACAAAGCGCTGGCGGGCGCGGATCTGGCCCTTGACGATCCAGTAGAGCGAGCCGCCGTCCAGCACCTCGTCGGCCCGGCGCGGCCGGTAGCGGGTGGTTATCACCACCGTGCGTCGCCCCTCATCATCCTCTTGCGTGCGGCGTTCGAGAACCCGGCGCAGACGGGCAAGGTCGTCGATGCCGAAGGCGAGGCGGAGGATATGCAGCGTCATGTTGCCGCTCCGAACGGTGTCGCCAGTTCTGCCAGACCACCCAGCGGCGCCCGTTCTTCGGCGGCCCGGCGGGCATCGCCCAGCCCGGCCAGCAGCCCACCCTGGAAGCGCTCGTCACCGCAGGCCGGGGCAATGCTGCGCAAGGTCTCTCGCGCGCGCTTGAGCTCGATGATCCCGGAGCGCATGAGCACACGCGAATAAACGTCGATGAGGCGCAGGCGGCCGGCCAGCGTATCGGCAGCCAATTCGCAGACGACGCCGGCAACATAGCCGAGAAATGCCAGCCGGCGCCCCGGCGACTCATTCCAGTCGGTGGTGGCCACGGCGAGCGCCCGCTCGATCACCCCGCTTGCCCCGTCGACCCAGCCGGGATCGATGTCCAGGCGGTCCGGAAAGCGGCGCAGATCATCGCGCCAGCCGGCCAGAATGCGCTCGAGCACCGCAAGCGTCCGCTGACGGGCCCAGGCAGGCAGACCGGGAAACGGGCTCTGGCGCCAGAAGGTGATCCGGGCCATGACGGCTGCAAAGCCCTGGTCCTTGACGACAAAATCATCGACGCCGGCGATCAGCGCGTCATACAGCACGCGCACCGATTCATGGGCCGAGAGAAAGATCACCGGAACCGGCACTTTCATCGACGCCCTGGCCCGCTCACAGACCTGGGCGCCGGGAATGTCCGGCAGCGTCCCGTCAAGCAGTACGCAGGCGGGTTGCGCCTCGCGCATCAGCCGCAGACCCTCGCGCCCGCGGGTCGCGGTGATCACCGGATAGCCCCGGGTCTCGATCGCCTGCCCGTACAACCGCAGCAAGGTTTCGTCGTCGTCGATCAGCAGGATCGGGCCGGTCGGCACGGGGCACAGGGCTCCAGACGCGCGATCGGCGGCGCGGCTAG
>CAZZKF010000031.1:23737-26451 GCA_964654995.1 uncultured Alphaproteobacteria bacterium
CTAGTTGAGCTCCAGAGCGACGGCGGTGGCCTCGCCGCCGCCGATGCACAACGCCGCCACGCCGCGCTTCAACCCGTATTTCCGGAGCGCCGCCAGCAAGGTCACCATGATCCGCGCCCCCGAGGCGCCGATGGGATGGCCGAGCGCACAGGCGCCGCCATGGACGTTGACCTTTTCCGGGTCGAGCTCGAGGTCGCGCATCGCCGCCATGGTGACGACGGCAAAGGCTTCGTTGATCTCGTAGAGCTCGACGTCACCCGCCTTCCAGCCCGCCCTGTCCAGCACCTTCCTGATCGCGCCGATCGGCGCGGTGGTGAACCAGGCCGGCTCCTGGGCGTGGGTGGCATGAGCCAAGAGCGTTGCCACCGGAGCAATGCCGCGCTTTTCGGCTTGCGAGCGGCGCATCAGCACCAGCGCCGCGGCCCCGTCCGAGATCGAGCTGGAATTGGCCGCCGTCACGGTGCCGTCCTTGGCAAAGGCCGGGCGCAGCGAGGGGATTTTTTCAGGCCTCGCCTTGAGCGGCTGCTCGTCGGTGGTCACCACCTGCTCGCCCCTGCGCGAGCGTACCGTCACGGGGGTGATTTCGCCCTCGAAGCTGCCGTCCTCGATGGCCTGTTTGGCGCGGCGCAGGGACTCGATGGCAAACGCGTCCTGCTCTTCACGGGTGAACTGGTAGTGGCGCGCGGTGTCCTCGGCAAAGGTGCCCATCAGGCGGCCCGGCTCATAGGCGTCCTCGAGCCCGTCGAGGAACATGTGGTCCTTGACCTCGCCGTGGCCGAGGCGCAGGCCCGAACGCACCTTGGGCAGCAGATAGGGCGCGTTGGTCATGCTTTCCATGCCGCCGGCGACGACGATGTCGGCGGCCCCGGCGGCAACCACGTCATGGCCCAGCATCGCCGCCTTCATGCCCGAGCCGCACATCTTGTTGATGGTGGTGGCGCCAACATCCTTGGGGATGCCGGCACCGATCGAGGCCTGGCGCGCCGGCGCCTGGCCCTGGCCGGCCGGCAACACGCAGCCCATGATGGTTTCCGAGACTTCCGCGCCGTCGACGCCGGCGCGCTCCAGCGCCGCAGAGATTGCGGCGGCGCCCAGTTGCGGGGCCGCAAGGCCCGACAGATCGCCCTGAAACCCGCCCATCGGCGTGCGCGCCATGCCGGCAATGACAATGGGATCGTCCAACATCACATTCATCCTCCGTTACAAGCTACGATCGTCACAGCAGAACCAAAGCCGCCAGCCCCAGAAATGCGAAAAATCCAACGACATCGGTCACCGTGGTCACGAAGACGCTGGACGCCACCGCCGGGTCGATGCCCAGGCGGTCGAGCACCAATGGTATCAGGATTCCGGCCAGCCCCGCCACCAGCATGTTGATCACCATGGCCGCCGCCAGCACTCCGCCAAGCGCGATGTTGTCAAACCACAGGCCGGCAACGACGCCGATGACAATGGCCATCGCGATGCCGTTGATGCCGCCGACCAGGGCCTCCTTGATGACCGCGCGCAGGGCATTCGTCGGCGTCAGCTCGTGGGTGGCGAGCGAGCGCACCGCCACGGTCAGCGTCTGGGTTCCGGCATTGCCGCCCATCGAGGCGACGATCGGCATGAGGACCGCCAGCGCCACCATCTGCTGAATGGTGGCATCGAACAGGCTGATGACGTAAGACGCCAGGATCGCGGTGCCGAGATTGACCAGCAGCCAGGAAAACCGGGTGCGCGACGTGGCCAGGGCGGATTCGTGAATATCAGCCTCGGCCACACCGCCCAGCAGCATCAGGTCCTCTTCCGTCTCTTCCTCGATGACGTCGACGACGTCATCGACGGTGATCATGCCGACCAGGCGCCCCTCGGCATCGACCACCGCCGCCGAGACCAGGTGATACTGCTTGAACAGAAAGCTCACCTGCTCCTGGTCCATGTCGACCGGAATGAGCGTCTGCTCACGCTCCATGATGTCGTCGACGCGGACCTTGCGCTTGGTCCGCATGAGGCGGCTCAGAGGCACCGTTCCAATGGGGTGATGCTTGGGATCGACGACGAAGATTTCATAGAAGGTCTGGGGCAGATTGTCGTGCTCGCGCAGGTAATCGATGGTCTGGCCGACCGTCCAGTAGGGCGGCACCGCGATCAGGTCGCGCTGCATCAGGCGGCCGGCGCTGTCCTCCGGATAGGTGAAACCGGCCTCCACGGCGGCGCGTTCCTCGGCCGGTACCTTGGCCAGCACCGCCTCGCGCTCGGCCTCTTCGAGGTCCTCGAGGACGTAAATCGCGTCGTCGGATTCGAGCTCGCTGACCGCGGCCGCCACTTCCGCCGGCTCGAGCTGGTCGATGACGTCGTCACGAACCGGCTCTTCGAGCTCGCTCAGAATCGCCGGATCGAGGTCCTCGCGCAGCAGCTCGACCAGGCGGCGGCGCTGATCGGCATTGACCAGGCCCAGCAGGTCGGCGGCATCGGCGGCGTGCAGCGGGTCGATCAGCGCGTGCACCTGCTCCGCATCTTCGCCGTCCAGCGCCTCGAGCACCTGGCGCACGAAATCCGGGCTGACGCGGTGGACATCGGCCGCGTCACCGCCGTCGCTGCCGTCGGCCTCGCGGACAAGATCCTCAGGTTCAGGCAGTTCGGTCATCACGCATCCCCCGGATCCAGACGTAGCCGTGGACTACGGAAAATTCGGCCGAGCCCTCAAGGGGTATACACCAATCGTCAGAGCG
>CAZZKF010000032.1:0-25348 GCA_964654995.1 uncultured Alphaproteobacteria bacterium
CAACGCATTCGTAATGCGTGGGTCGGGGGTTCGAATCCCTCCATCGGCACCATCCAACCTCGATCACCGCCAATAATCATCGCAACCCGGGCTGCTGCTCTTACGCCGCCGGGCGGCTGCGTGGCGACGCTATTGCCCGAACCCTCACCGGCGCTTATGCTTTTCTCGGTCGTGCGGCGATCTCTGCGAGTCGCTTTTCGAATTTGTATCGATACCGCTCCGTCCCTTTGCCACGTCATGTAACCGCATGTAACCGCGCGATCGGCTGTTGCCGGGGGATGGCGCGTGAGCCCAACCATCAAAGGGGAAGACCATGTCTGGGGATGAAAAGACACTGACCGACGAGCAGATCGAGACCAAACGCCGGGAAAAGCTGGCCAAAGGCACGGCTGCCGGCGGCGACGTTCCCAAGCCCAAGCCCGATTATGCCGACCGCGGGGCGTCGGGGGCCGAGAACGACCTGATCATCGACGTCGATCCACGCAGCTGAGCGGACCCGCGCAAGTCAGCGGCGCCGGTCGCGCGGCGGTGCGCCCGAAATATGGCGCCGCCGGGCCGCCGGGACCAGAGCGGGCCGGGCGATGACCGCCTTCGATCTCGAGCAGTTGCTGGCGCCGCTGGCGCCGGAGCGGTTCCTCGCGCGCCATTGGGAGAAAGAGGCGCTGGTCATCGCGCGCCGCAACGCGGCGCATTATGACGGCCTGCTCTCGCTGCCCGCGGTCGACGACATTCTGGCGCAGACCGATCTGCATCCCGCCAGCCTGCGGCTGGTGCGCTACCGCGACGGCGGCACACGCGAGGCGCTGGCGATTCCGCTGCGGCGCGACGGCCACGTCGATGTCGATGCGCTCTATGCCGCCTTTGCCGACGGGGCGACGCTGGTTCTCAATGGCCTGCACCGCAACTGCCGGCCGCTGCTGGCCCTTTGCCGGCGGCTCGAGCAGCGCTTCGGCCACCCGTTCCAGACCAATGTCTATCTGACGCCGCCGGCGGCCCAGGGCCTGGGGCCGCACTTCGACACCCATGACGTGTTCGTGCTGCAGATCGCCGGCCGCAAGGAATGGGCGCTCTATGCGGCGGCCGAGGAGGCGCCGCTGGCAGCCCAGTATCGTCAGGTCGGGCGGGCCGAACTGGGGACGCCGACGGCGACCTTCGTGCTCGAGCCCGGCGGCCTGATCTATATCCCCTGCGGCACTGCCCACGAAGCGCGCACCTCCGAAGACACCTCGCTGCACATCACCCTGGGCATGTTGAGCTTGTGCTGGCGCGATGCCCTGCGGGCGGCGGTGGACGTCTATTGCCGCCAGACCGCGCCGGCGCGCCATGCCCTGCCCCTCGGCTTCGCCGACGACCCGGAGGCCCGGGCCGCCGCCATGTCCGGCCTGGGCGCCTGGCTGGAGCGGATGGCGGCCGAGCTGGAGACGGGCGTCGTCATCGATGCTCTGGCCGAGGCCTTTGTTCAGGACCGGGCGCCGCTGCTTGGCGGCTGTCTGGGCGATCTCGTGCGCCTGGAAGAGATGTCAGCGCGCACGCGCGTGCGCCGGCGCGCCGGGATCATCTGCCGGCTGGATCGAGAGGAGGACCGCGCGGTCCTGAAGTTCCACGACAAAAGCGTGCTGTTTCCGGATTTTGTGAGGGCTTCGCTCGAACATCTGGTTGCGGGCGGGGCCATGCAAGTTGGCAACATTCCCGGTGGCCTCGATGCCCCCGGGCGCCTGGTGCTGGCCCGGCGGCTGGTCAGGGAGGGCTTTCTCGAGATCGTCGACATCTGATCCGGGCCAACGGTGCGGCGTCGCACGGAACGCGACCCGGGATCGGGAAAAGGCCGGTGATGGCGGACCGCAAATGGCGGCGGGTGCGGGTTGAAGCGTCAGTAGATCCAGTTCAGGCGCAGGCCGACGGTGCGCGGCCGCAACGGCGTGACCTGCGGGATTTTGCCAAGGCTGAAAGGATTGCCGAAGGCGAAGGTGTTGGCGCCTTCATTCCACAGGTTGTCGATGTACAGTGACGCCCGCCAGTGGGTCCAGGATGCGCTGAGCCGCAGATTGCCGACGTGATAGCCGCCCATGCGAGGCGAGCCCTCGGTATCGAAAGCCAGGCTCGATTTGCCGACATAGGCGTAATCGGCGCCAATCGAGCCCAGAACATTCGGGCCCAGTGGTATTTGATAGCGCGCCGCGGCACCGGTCGAAACAATGGCGACGCCAGGAAGCTGATTGTCGATCTTGGCGCCCAGAGCGACATTGGCTTCGGTCAGGCTGGCGTCGTTCCAGGTGACATTCGCCTGGAGGGTCAGCCGCCGGCTCGGACGGGCAGTGATCTCGGCCTCGATGCCCCGGATGGTGGCGTCGCCGGCGTCGGTAACGAACGGAAAGCCGTTGGGGCCGACCTGATCCGACTGAATCTCGTTCCAGATCACGTAGAAGCCGGTCACATTGATGATCAGCCGGCGGTTCAGATAGCTGGTCTTGGCGCCGACCTCGAAATTCCACAAATGATCGGAGGGAAAGGTTGTCAGCATCGACGACTCGGCACTGCCGTCGGGTTCGCCACCAATCTCGTCGCCAAGCACCAGAGGTCCCTGGAGATTGATGCCGCCGACCCGGTTGCCTTCGGCCGCCTGGGCGTAAAGCAGAACGTCGGGGCGAAGTTGCACGCCGATCACGAATTTGGGCGTCACGCCATGTTTTGAGCTGCGCCCGATGGTGGTGTTCGGGGGGCCGACAAGCGGCTCCTCGACCAGCGAGGTGGCGGCCAGGGATGAATGAAACCAGCGCAGTCCGGCGGTCAGGGAAATCGCCCTGGTGATGAAGAATGTCAACTCGCCAAACACCGCCACCTCGTTGATGTCATCGACTCGCCGCTCGGAGAACAGAACGTCCGATGGCCCGAAGCCAAGGGCGCTGCCGGACCCGGGAATTTCCAGGCGGGCCGTGAACACCTCGTCGCGGTGGGAAAAGAAAACGCCGGCCAGCCACTGCAATCTCGCGTCGTCGTTCGATGTCGCGCGGGTTTCGTGAATGACCGTCTGAATGTCCCGGCGTTCGGAAAACGGGCTGGTGATGACCGGCAGGCCGGAGATCGCCGGAACCGCCCGCGAAGCGTCGAAAAAATCGTCGATGTCATGGCGGATATACGAGGTCGAGGAGACCAGGTCACCCCAGGAAAAGCTGCCATCGACGGTCAGATAGGACTGCAGGAAATTGTTGTCGTGCGGCTCGCGCAAAAGATTGGCTCGCTGCAGAGGTGCCAGGTTGCCGTCGTAATACTGGGTGTCGTCGGCCGACACCTTCTGGAAGTTGAAGCCTGCGGTGATCCGCCATCGATCGGTCATTTGCCAGCGAAGGCCAATCCGGGTTCCCGTTGTCGTCGTCGTATTGACGTCGTTCAGGCCCAACAGGACATCGTCGATATAGCCGCCGTCTTCCTGGTGGTAACCGACGATCCGCAAGGCCAGGACGTCTTCGGCGAGGGGCAGGTTGATCATCGCCTGGGCTTCGAACGAGGGATCACCGTTGCGGGTGAGGGCAGACGACGTGCCGGCGCTGGCCTCGAATTCATCCAGCACCGGCTTGTTGGTTACGATACGGAACAGACCGCCCAGCGAGCCGGCCCCGTAAAGCGTGCCCTGGGGGCCGCGCAGGACCTCGACTCGCTCGACATCCAGAAGCTTGAGCCCGGGATCAGGGGCATTATACGTGATGCGCGTGTCATCGAGGTAGAGGCCGACCGCCGACTGCGTTCGGCCGGTGAACATGCCGTCCGAAAGCCCTCGCAGGATGATCTTGTTGCGGCCGGTGCCGCGGTTGGTCATGGTGACGCCCGCGACCCTCAGCACCACCTCGGTATCGTCCTCGATATTCCATTGTCGCAGCTGGGTGCCGGTGACCGCCGCGATGGAATAGGGCAAGGACTGCACTTTGCCGGCCCGCTTTGTGGTGGTGACCACCACTTCCTCGATGGCTGCCGTGGCCATTTGCGGCGCTGGAACCGTTCGTCGGGCGGGCCGGGATTTTCGAGGCGGCGCCCGCAGAATGCGAACCGTCTTGTCATCGATGATCCGGTAGGTAAAGCCGGTGCCTTCAAGCAACCGCTCAATGGCCGAACCGAGATCGTAATAACCGATGACACCGGGACTTTTCCGGTCGCCGAAGGAAAGCCCCGGGTAGCCGATCGATATGTCCGCCTGACGGGCAAATTCGACCACGGCGTCGGCCAGCGGCTGGGCCGGAATATTGAACGGAATCAGGGCATTTCGCGGTGCCGCCAGGGCCGGCAGGGCAAACAGCAGCAATCCTGCCGCCAACACCCAACCCGGTGATCTGCGATCGTCACGCACGGCCCCGCGCCCCCTGTGCAGATGTTGTCGAGGGTCTAGCGTGCAATGGCCCTGGGACGCAAGATGATCTTGTGGTCGGTGCGATCCACGGTCACCGGCAGGAACTCCTCGAGCCGATGCAGAACCGCGTCTTCATTGTCTATCTTGAGGACGCCGGAGAACTGCAACGCGGCGACGCCGGCATTCTGGGGCTCGACGGGAATCGGGAAATAGCGGTTGAGATCGCGCACGACTTCCGAAAGCGGCGTGTTCTCATAGGTCAGATTTCCATCCTGCCAGGCGAGCACCGTCCCGGGATCGACGTCCCGGATTTCGATCTGCCCGGATCCTTCTTCGTGGAGGAGCTGTCGGCCGGCGGTCAGCGTCGCTGCGAGGTCGGCGCTCGATGGCCGGCGTGCATCGGCCGGATGCACCGCGACGATTCCCTCCGCGACGGTTACGGTTACCCGACCCTGGTGCTTGAGAATGTTGAACACCGTGCCGACAACCCGGACATTCTGCTCGCCGACGGCCACGATGAACGGGCGCGACGGGTCCTTGGCCACCCGGAACAGGGCTTCGCCATGATCCAGCGTCACATGGCGCATATCGTCGGCCAGGGCCACCGTGATCTCGGTATCGGTGTTCAGTCGAATGGCGGACCCGTCGGCCAGCGTCACCAGCCGCTGTTCTCCGATGCGCGTCGCATAGACCCGGGACGCCGGCGTGCCAGGCCAGAGCTGGCCGAGGCCGATGGCAATCACCAGGCTGGCTGCCACCAGGGCCGCAGCCGCCAGCCCGCGCGGCGCCGTTGCTGCCTGTCTGGCCCAGCGTCGCACCGTCAGGATGACGATGTTGTCAGCGGCTTCCGCGGCTTCGAGTTGTTCGAGACCAGCACGGATTTCGTCGCGCGCGGCGTCGAGCTCCTCCGACAGGTCCTCGACCCGTTCGAATGCCCGGCGATTCTCGGGATCGGCTTCCAGCCAGGCCGTGAAATCCTGCCACTCGGATTCGCCGGCCTCGCCGGAATGCAGACGCACATGCCAGGACACCGCCTGATCGAGACGGGCGCGGTCCGAAGATGTCTGTCGTGCTCGGGTCATGACCGTGTGGTTCCGATTGGACCTGAGGGTACATTCACCCTCGTTTCATTAGACGCCACCGATACCGTAGCACCCCACGTTCGGTCCAGGTCTCCTGGCAATGGTCCGGTTCCCGGACCTTCTGACAGGGCGCTCATGACGTTATGTCTCCCTGGTCCCGGATCTGGAGAAGATGCTTGAGCGCCCGGCTCATGTGCTTTTCCACCATGCCACGCGAGATGCCCAGGCGTGTGGCCACCTCGCGGTGGGTGAGTCCGTCGAGTTTGTGAAGCACGAAAACCTCGCGGCAGCGGGGCGGCAAATCGCCGAGCGCCGCTATGATGCGGGCCAGCCGCCGCTTGGCATCGTAGGATTCCTCGGCCGGCGGCAGATCGGACACGACCTCGGGGCCGAGTTTCTTGACATTGGCATCCACCCATTGCCGGTCGCGGGCAAACCGGCGCTGATGTTCGCGCCGCCGATCCCGGGCAAGGTTGAACGCCACCTTGTAGAGGAACGCCGTCGGGTTCTGGATGGCCTCGGCAAAGGTCATCCGCTGCAGTCGGAAGAACATGTCCTGAACGATGTCCTCGGCGTGATCTTCATTGCCGAAGCGGGCCACCAGAAAACGCCTCAGGTCCTCGCGCTTGGCGAGATAGGTATCGATCAGGGCGGCTTTGACGGTGACGTTCACGCGGGCGGAGTCCTTTGGCCTCGAGTGTAGTCCCGGAAAGGTGCGGAAGATTGGATAAAGTTCAGTGAATCCTGTTTTGAATGAAGGTCCTAGCGATTGAAAAACGTCGACAGGCGGTCCATTGCCTCTTCCAGGCGCTCATAGGGTTCGGCCCCGAAACAGATGCGCAAGTGCCCTTCGCCGGCGGCGCCGTAAAAGCTGCCGGCCTCCACCGCCACGCCGGTGGCCTCCAGGATGTCCTCGGCCAGCTGCGCCGACGGCTGCCCGAGCGCGCTGACATCCGGAAAGGCATAGATCGTGCCCTCGGGCCAGGGGCAGGTGATGCCCGGCATCTGGTTGAGGCGGCGGCACACCAGCTCGCGCCGCCGCGTATCCTCGGCGTGCATCTCGTCGAGGCAGTCCTGGGGTCCGGTGATCGCCGCCAGCGCCCCTTCCTGGGCGAAGACGTTGACGTGGGTGACATCGTTCATGGTGACCTTGAGCAGCGCCGGCATGAAGCGCGCATCGCAGACTGCGTAGCCGAGCCGCCAGCCATCCATGGCATAGACCTTGGTAAAGGCGAACATGGAAATCGTGCGCTCCCACATGCCGGGCAAGGCGGCGATGCTGATGTGGTGATGCTCGTCAAAAAGGATCTGGTCGTAGACCTCGTCCGAGATCACCATCAGGTCATGGCGGATGGCGATCTCGGCCAGGCCCTCGAGTTCATCACGGGTGAACACCCGGCCGACCGGATTGGCCGGGTTGACCAGCACGATCATCCGCGTCTTCGCGGTCACCCGCTCCTCGATCCAGTCGGCCCGCAGGCGGTAGTTGTCGGCGGCATCCAGCGGCGCGGTGACGATGCGCCCGCCGGCCATTTCGATCTTGTTGATGTGCTGGGGGTAGAAGGGCTCCAAGAGGATCACCTCGTCGCCCTCGTCGACGCCGGCGGTGAGCGCCGCATATGCCGCGTGCGACAGGCCGTTGGTGACCAGAATATTGTCAGGCGTCGCATCGATGCCGTTATACGACCTGACCTTGTCGGCCAGCGCCTGGCGCAGCGTCAGGGTGCCGGCGAAATCGCCGTAATGGACGATGCCGTCATCGAGCGCCTTCTTGGTCGCCTCCTTGATGTGCAGGGGCGTATCGAACGACGGGCAGCCGACCTCGAGATGAATGATGTCGCGGCCCTGTGCCGCCAGTTGCGCGGCCCTGCCGAACATGCCAAAGCTTTTCTCGGACGATTCGGAAATTCTGCGTGATGGCCATTTCATCGGGCGCTGGTCCTGTTGCAGGTCTTGGTTCGAGGCGGTTTTGCGTTACTCTAGAGACCGCCAGGCGCCGCGACAAGGTGCGGTTCATTTGCGACAACCACAGGGGGGAGCAGTAACATGACGGACGGGTCTGTCTGGAAACGGCTGAGCCGGGCAATGATCGCCGCCGCCATTCTCGGCATGGCACAGATCGGCGCGGCCCGGGCCGCCGGTGATCGCGCCTTGGGCGACGAGGCGGTGGATCTGTTGCAGGAATACCTGCGCATCGATACCGTCAATCCGCCGGGCAACGAGGCCCGGGCGGCGGATTTCTTCGCCCGGATCTTCGAGGCCGAGGGCATTCGCTACACCCGCGTCGAATCGGCGCCCGGCCGGGCCAGCATCTGGGCCCGGCTCGAGGGCAACGGCGGCCCGGCGCTGATGCTGCTCAATCACACCGATGTGGTGCCGGCGGATCCGCGCCAGTGGAGCGCCGGCCCGCTCTCGGGCCTGATACGCGACGGCTATCTCTATGGCCGCGGCGCGCTGGACATGAAATCGGGTGGCATTATCGAGCTCGTCGCCTTTCTGGCGTTGCACCGCTCCGGCCGTCCGCTGGCCCGCGACGTCATCTTTCTGGCCGCCGCCGACGAGGAAGCCGGCGGCCTTTACGGCGTCGGCTGGCTGGTCAGGAATCGCCCGCAACTGTTCCGCAACGTCGCCTTTGCCCTGAACGAGGGCGGCGTCGGCGCCCGCATTGCGGGGCGTGAGGTGTTCACCGTCGAGGTCACCCAGAAGATCCCGCTGTGGCTGCGTCTCTCGGTGACCGACGCGCCAAGCCACGGCTCGCAGCCGCATGCGACCAGCTCGGTGGTGCGTCTGATCGAGGCGCTTTACCGGATTCGTTCGCAGGCCTTCGAGCCGCGCATCGTGCCGGCGGTCGACCGCTACTTCAAGGCGCTGGCGGCGCTTGAGACCGGACCGCGGCGTGCCGATTTCGCCGATATGGAGGCGGCCATCCGCCGCCCCGGTTTCCTCGAGGACCTGCGCCAGTCATCGCCGTTCTATCATGCACTGACGCGCGATACCTGTGCGATCACCCGCCTTCAGGGCTCGGCCAAGATCAATGTCATTCCGGCCACCGCCGTCGCCGAGCTTGACTGCCGGCTGCTGCCTGACCGCAACCCCGACGACTTCATAAGGTCGCTGCGCGCGCGGCTCGCCGATCCGGGCATTCGGATCGAGCGGCTGATGGCCTTCTCGCCGGCGATTTCAACCACCAAGACGGCGCTCTACCGGGCGATCGAGTCGGTGATTGCCGCCCGCCGGCCGGGCGCCGTGGTGGTGCCGGGGGTGACCACCGGCTTTACCGACAGCCATTTCCTGCGCGATCTCGGGATTCCCGCCTACGGTTTCATGCCGCTGGTGCTGGGTGCCGATGATCGCCGCCGGGTTCACGGCAATGACGAGCGGGTCAACATCGACGAACTTCGTCATGCCGTCGACCTGTTCTACGAGGTGGTGGCAAGAATCGCCCATGAGTGATGGCGGCGGCCGCCTTCAGCCGCCGGACCGGGCCGCACGCCAGGCAGCCAATGCAAATGTCGATTGCATCGCAAAGGGAAATGGTGGGCGCGGCTGGGATTGAACCAGCGACCCCTACGATGTCAACGTAGTGCTCTCCCGCTGAGCTACGCGCCCGAACCAACGGGCCGGTCCGGCCCGGTGTGAACAGGCCGGACTATAATCAAAACGAAACCGCACGCAACCCCCGAAGGGCTGCTGCTGCCGGCGTCGACCGGCGACAGGATCGTCGGCTTCAGGCAGCCAGCACCTTGTCGATTTCCTGGACCAGGTCGCGCAGGTGGAAGGGTTTGGACAGAACCCGCGTGCGGCTGGGCACGCCGTTCTGGGGATTGAGCGCGACCGCCGCAAAGCCGGTGATGAACATGATCCGCATGTCCGGTGCCTTCTGACTGGCGAGGCGGGCCAGCTCGATTCCGTCCATGCCCGGCATGACGATATCGGTGAGCAGAAGGTCGAAGGCGGCGGCGTCAAGAAGCGGCAGCGCCGAAAGGCCGGAATCCGCCGACTCCACTTCATGACCCGCCTTCTGCATGGCCCGCTTCAGGAGCTTGCGCAGCGATGCGTCGTCTTCCACCAGAAGGATCTTGGCCATGAATTCCGCTCAACAAGGAAAAGCGTCGGAAACCCCGACATGCGCCCCGCTGCCGCCCGCCGGGGCCACCTGCCAAGGCTAGGGTCTAAAAGTTAATCAACCGGAAAGACAACGGCAAGACCGCGGCCTGAAACGGCACCGCAACCGCCCGGCTTGCCTGGGTGGCGCCTGCTACCGTACTCTTCTCCCGAGGCCTCTGCCAACCGTGATCGGGGAGCCACCAGCAATCGTGCCCGGCGTGGAAAAACAACAGGCAAGAGCGGACGCGAGCCTGCCGGCGGCGATGACCATCTGTGTGCCGCCTTTTCAGACCACGCCCGTGGTGTTCAATTCGCCGCACAGCGGCCGCTATTACCCGCCGGCGTTTCTTGCCCAGGCGCGGCTTGGCAAGGAGCTTCTGCGCCGCGCCGAAGACGCCTTCGTCGATCATCTGTTCGCGGCCGCACCGCGCCATGGCGCGCCTTTGATCGCGGCTCGTTATGCCCGCACCTTCATCGATCTCAACCGCGATGCCTTCGAGCTCGATGCCGCGATGTTCGCGGAACCGCTGCCGGCCTACGTCAAGACCGATTCACTGCGCGTCGCCGACGGGCTCGGCACACTGGCGCGGGTGGTCGGGAACGGCGTCGAGATCTACCGCGCCAAGCTGCCCTTTGCCGAGGCTCTGCATCGCATCGAGCGCATCTACCGGCCCTATCACGCTGCGGTTCAGCGCTGGCTGGCCGAGACCCGGCGGCGCTTTGGCGTTGCCGTGCTGATCGACTGTCATTCGATGCCGTCGAGCCGCGGGCGCGGCGCCGGTGCCGCCGATATCGTTCTTGGCGACCGCCACGGCCAGAGCTGCGACCCGGCGCTGATCGATGTGGCCGAGCAGACGCTTGCCGCCGCAGGCTATCGGGTGGTGCGCAACCGACCCTATGCCGGCGGCTTCTTCACCGCCCGGTACGGCACCCCGGCGGCCGGCTTTCACGCCCTCCAGATCGAAATCGCACGTGACCTCTATATGGACGAGGCTCACCTCGTCCCGCACGCCCATATGGCGGCGCTCAAATCGGATCTCGAGAAATGGATGGCGGCGCTGGTGCGGTTCGTCGACCAAAAGTGGACCGGACCGGGCCTGGGAGGCCAAAAAAAAGGCCACCCCGGCGATGCCAGAGCGGCCCAAGTTTAGGGAGGAAACGCCCACGGGGGGCTGCAGCATCTGCGGATAGCCGCACGAACGATGCTGCATCCGTAATATGGGAACCGGATTTGGCAAAATCAAGACCTTTATGGGGTGTCCGTGCCAATGAAATCGCGGCATTCCTGGAGATTGCGTGGAATACAAAGAAAACATCGTATCATTCGCGTGTCACAATCCCGTGATCGGAATAAATATAAATATCTGAAATATGGCTTTTGATCTTTTGTTGATTTGCTAAATATTTTTCACTGCTATTTATGCCTTTTCCACGATTAGATCATGAAGCCTGTGGATGCATGGTCCCCGGAATCGTATTTTCATTTGTGTGTGCCTCCGCTCGACGCACATGAGGCGACATTTTGCCGGGCGTCACCCGGCACCGACCTGCCGAAAAGGCCGGTCTGGCCATTCACGAGTCGCCGGCTACGGTCGGGCCGGCGCCATCGATCCGGGGTTGGGTGGCCGGTCGGGGGCGCGGGCGTAAACGGCAAGCGCCAGAACGAGGGCCGCGGCCAGAAACGCGAAGACGGTGCGATAGGCGGCTTCCGGAGCGATGCCGGCGGTGGCCGGAAAGGCGCCGACGATGATGCCGGTAAGCGCCTGAAAGACCGCCACCCCGCCCATGCCGACAGTGTTGTTGACGGTCATGCCGCGCCCCGCCAGGGCGTCCGGATAGATTGCCCGGCCGTGGGTGATCAGCACCACGCTGTAGCCGTTGAACAGGCCGATCAGCGCCAACAATATCACCGCCAGTGCCGGTGGCGGTGCCGCAAGCGCGGCCAGCACGGCCAGCAACACGGCGTTGGCGCCGGCGCCAAGGATGACCAGGCGCTTGCGGGTGTTGAACCGCCGGTCCAGCGGCCCGAAGCAGAACAGGCCGGCGACCGCGGCCACCGCCATGATCACCAGGGCATTGCCGCGCGCCACCACGTCCATGGCGTGAACGTCGTGGAAATAGGGGCCGGCCCACAGCCCGAGAAGGCTGAACATGGTTGCATAGCCGACAAACTGCATCGGCAGGAGATAGCGCAGTTCCGGGTTGGCCAGGACTTGCCTGAGCCCGCGCAGGGTCCGGGTCAGCGACTCCGGGTGCCGCCGCGCGGCCGCATCGGCGGTGGACTCACCAAGCACTCTCGGCACCAGGGCGGCGAGCACGCCGGCGTAGACCACCAGCCCCCAGAACACGCCGCGCCAGCCGACGGCGTCGACAATCAGGCCCATCGGGGCGGTGGCGAGCACGGTGCCGCCGTACCCCAAACCCATCACCAGCGCCGCCCGCCCGGCGAAGCGATCGGCCGGAAACCGCTGGCCGATCACCACCAGGCCGCCGATGAACAGGGCCGAGCAGCCGAGCCCCATCAGCGCCCGGCCGATCACCAGACCGGTCATCGACTGCGCCGCCGCAAAAACCGCGATACCGATCGCCGTGAGCCCGAGAAAACCGGTCATGGTGCGGGCCGGCCCGAAGCTGTCGAGCAGAATACCGACGGCCAGCTGGGCGGCCGCGAAGGTCAGGAAAAAGGCTGCTGTCAGCGCCCCCAGTTGCTCCGGATCGAGGCTCAGGTCAACCGCCAGGTCGGGGGCGATGACGGCGACCGACGCGCGCAGGAACTGGCTCAGAACATAGGCCGCGGACAGCACCGCCAGAACCCGCAGGCTGTTGCGCGCATCATCACCTGTCGCTATGGGAGGGTGTGCTGTCATGCCATTTTGGCGCCGCCTTGCGCGCATTTGTCCTTTGATGAGGCCCGGCTGCTGGTCATATCATGAATGCCTGTCGCAGGACGAGGCGACAGCGGTGCGGCAGCGGCAAGCAAGGAGACGAGCAGCCATGGTCAAGGCAATGTGGAACGGGGCGGTACTGGCCGAATCGGACAGTTTCGAAAAGGTCGAGGGCAATGTCTATTTTCCCCCGGACAGCCTCAATCGGGAGTTTTTTCTCGACAGCGACACCACGACCTTCTGTCCCTGGAAGGGCACCGCCCATTATCTGACGATCATTGTCGATGGCGCCGAGAACCCGGATGCCGCCTGGTACTACCCGGACCCGAAAGACGCGGCGCGCCACATCAAGGACCATGTTGCCTTCTGGCGCGGCGTCGACGTCGAGGACTGAGCCGGCGCATCCCGGCCGGTTGCCGGATTGCCGGGGTCAGGCGAACCGCGCCGGATCATAGGGCGCGGCGGTAACACCGTTTGCGGCCAGCGCCTCCGGCACAGCCCCGTGAACCAGCAAGCCGGCGATCAGCTCCCCCATCGCCGGGGCGGTCTGGATGCCGTAGCCCCCCTGGCCGACGAACCAGAAAAAGTCGCCGACCTGCGGATCCCAGCCGACCACCGGCACGCGGTCGGGGGCAAAGGTGCGCAGGCCCGCCCAGCGCCGCTCGATCCGCGGCACGGCGAGCGTCGTCGCCTTCTGCAGCCGGTCAACGGCAATCGCGATGTCGATCTCGTCCGGCTGGACGTCGCACGGCGGCATCGGCGTCTCGTCCGCCGGCGAGGCCAGAATGCGTCCTGATTCCGGCTTGAAGTAGAAGTCTTCGTCGACATCCACGACCAGCGGCCAGTTGCTGACATCCACGCCTTCGGGGGCCGGCAGAATAATGATCGTGCGCCGCATGGGTGTGAGCCCGACGGCCTGCGCTCCGGCGAGGCCGGCGACCTCGTCACCCCAGGCGCCGGCGGCGTTGACCACGACGCTGGCGGTGATCGGGCCGGCCGTGGTCTCGGCCAGCCAGTGGCCGCCTTGGCGGGCCAGGCCGGTCAGGCGGGCATGGGTGCGGACCTTGCCGCCGCGGGCACGCAGACCTTTGAGAAATCCCTGGTGGAGGGCGTGAACATCGATGTCACGGGCGTCCGGTTCGTACAGTCCGGCCACCGCATAGCCTTCGCGCAGGCACGGCACCTGGGCGCGAATCTCCTCGGCCGAGCGCAGCGAGATGTCGGCAACTGTGCCGGCAAGCTCGTTGGCGAGCGCCTCGAGCCGCGGCTGCTGATCGGCGCGCGCGATATAAAGGGCGCCGCGGTCGCGCAGCAGCGGGCTGTCGGTAAATCCCTCGGGCGGCGCCGTGAACAGCGCCCTGGACGCCCGGGTGAGCGGCCGGATGTGAATATTGCCGTAGGATTCGACAAAAAAGGCGGCTGACCGCCCGGTCGTGTGATAGCCGGGCTGATCCTCGCCCTCGATGACGCAGACCGATCCGTGCCCGGCGAGGAAATAACCGGCCGATGCGCCGGCAATTCCGGCTCCGACAATCAGAATATCATACTGGGTCATGGGCTTTCTGCCGGGCTTGGATGCGGTTCGATGGGGCGCGTGCCCGCCGACTTCGGCGCGACTGTGACCGATCTGGCGCGGGTTGACAAGACGCCGCGAGGAGACCGGTTGCAAAGCCGCCTCCGCACCGCATAATGCCCGGTGCAGGCCGGCCGCGGGCGGCGCGGCCGCATGAGGGGGTGCGCGCCTGATGACCGACTGGAACGCCTATCTCGCCTTTGCCGGCCGCCTTGCCGATCGGGCGGCGGAGATCACGCTGGCGCATTTCCGCACCCGTCTCGAGGTCTCGGACAAAAGCGCCGGGCCCCTGCTCGACCCGGTGACGCGGGCCGATCGGGAAGCGGAAGCAGCGATGCGCGAGATGATCACCGAGACCTATCCCGATCACGGCATCATCGGCGAGGAATATGGTGTTCTTGCCGGCAGCGGTTCCCTGCGGTGGATTCTCGATCCCATAGACGGCACCCGCTCCTATATCTGCGGCATTCCGCTGTGGGGCACGCTGATCGCCCTGAATGATTCGGGGCGCCCGATGATCGGGGTGGCCGATCTGCCGGCGCTCGGCGAGCGCTTCATCGGCGGGCCCGACGGCAGCTTTCTCGGGAACCGGCGGCTGCAAACCCGGGCGTGCGCGCGCCTTGAGGACGCGGTGATGTTCACCACCGACCCCGACATGTTTTCGAGCGAGGCTGAACGCGCCGCCTATGGCGATCTCGAGCGCCGGGTGCGGTTGCGCCGCTTCGGTGGCGATTGCTACGGCTATTGCATGCTCGCCTTCGGGCTCGTCGATCTGGTGGTCGAAGGCGATATCGATCCTTACGACATCCAGGCATTGATCCCGGTGATCGAAGGTGCCGGCGGCCGGGTGAGCCGCTGGAACGGCAAGGATGCCAGCGATGGCGGGCTGATCGTTGCCGCCGGTAATGCGGCGCTTCATGCCCGCGCCGTTGCCTGTCTGGAGCGGGCCGATCGCGGTTAGTCGTTCGATGCCACGAAAGCGTCGAACAGACGCCAGAAGCGGGTGCGAATGGCGTCCGTTTCCTTGAGGATCTCGTGGCGCGCTTGCGCCAGCACCTCGAAGCGGGCGTTTGGCATGCGCGCCGCCAGACGCTCGGCCGCCGGCGTCCACACCACCCGGTCGCGCCCGGCCCCGACGATCAGCGAGGGCGTGGCGATCGCCTCGGCATAGCCCGGCGCCTCGAGGATCCGCATCGACTCGGTCGCCGCCTTGAGCCAGCCCCAGGTGGCGCCGCCCAGGGCGAGATCGGGGCAGGCATCGATCAACGCGGCTTCGTCGGCAAAACGATCCGCGTCCGAGGTGAGGACATTGCCGGCAAAGCGCCGGTCCAGGGGGCCGTAGTCGCGCTGGCCCGGGGCATAGGCGGTGGTCAGCGGCGTCGTGCCGATAAGCGCGGGAAGCCAGCCGAGGCTGGCGCGCATCAGCGTCCCGCCGTAAAGCGCCACCATCGGTGCCAGCAGCACCATCCGGTCGATATCGCCCGCATGATCGTGGCTGTGACGCAGTGCGAGATGCGCCCCCATGGAGTGCGCCAGCACAAGGAGCGGGCGCGGTGCGTCGTCCTTGATCATCATCTCGCGCAACTGGCGCAGGTCGCGCAGGTAGGAGTCGAACGAATCGACATGGCCCTTGTGGCGATCGGCGAGCCGGGGCTCGGACAGGCCCTGGCCGCGCCAGTCCATGGTCCAGACGGCAAAGCCGCGGGCCAGCAGATCGGCGACGGTTTCGAAATATTTCTCGATGAACTCGCGCCGACCGGTCAGCACCAGCACGGTGCCGGCGGCGCGCGCGCCGGGGGCCGGCCAGCGGGCGTACCGGATGCGGGCGTTATCGAAGGCCCGAAACGCATCGAACCGCCCGCCCGGCGGGGCCTGACGCCGGCGCGCCGCATCTTCTCCCCCATCCGGCGCCTTGATGACGAGATCGCCGGGCTGCCAGAGCCACTTGGCCGCCCGCTTCTCGCCAAACGCCTCGTCTTTCTTGCCGTCCTTCATGAGATGGGCCTCGCCGACGATGGCCGATGTGCCTTCGGGTGCGCCCCGGTGCGCGCGATGACCGGGCCATGTTAAGCGAATCTTTTCCCTTGGCGGCAAGAATTCCATGGCCGCCGGCACGAGGCCGGCAGCGCCATCGGTTGCACCCGCCATGTCCGGATCCTTGTTCACACGTGCGAGCCTTGCCGTTCTGCCCCACCTTCCCGGGCTGGCGCTGGTACTGGCGCTGGGCCGTTTCTGGACGTTTGCCGGCGCCAACCGGTTCAGCGCGTTCGATGAGAAGCGGCTGATCGAGATCGCCGCCCTGGCGCTCATGCTGCTGCTGTCCGCCGGCCTGGCCGTGACTTCGGCGCCAGGCGCGCGGGCGTTTGCTGCGCTGTCCGGCCGCCTGCGCTTCGCCCTGCTGGTGGTGCTGGCGCTGGGTGCAGCCTCGGCCGCAATGGCCGAGTATCCAACCTGGGCATTTGCCGAGCTGGCCCTCTATGTCGCTATCTTTTGTGCGACCGTGGTGGTCGCCGACCTCTATCGCCTCACCGGCCCGGCCTTCGCGCGGGCCATACCGCTGTGGCTGGTGGCTGCGGCCGGCCTTTATCTGGTCTATTTCCTTGTCGTCTATTTCACCGCCGACCGGGCGACCGGCTTGCTGGATGGCGACCGGGCCGAGGCGATCCGCGCCCTCATCCTCTATCCCAACGTCAGCAACCGCCGCTTCATCGACCAGATCCTGACCTGGACCCTGCCGCTCATGGTTCTGCCTTTGATTCAGGCGTCGCATCGCGGCCCCGCGGTCCGGGCCGGCTTGTACCTGATTGCCGCCGGCTGGTGGATGCTGCTGTTCGCCTCCGACGGGCGCGGGGTCGCGGTTGCCATTACCGTCGGCGTGGTTGCGGCGGTGCTGGTGATGGGCCGGGATGTGCGCCGGTGGCTGCTGCATCAGGCCATGGCCGCGGCTGGCGGTCTGGCGCTCTATCTGGTCATCTTCGTGGGCGTTGCGCCGGATCACGGGAAAACCCTTGTGCGGGTCTCGAGTGGCGGCCGTTTTGAGCTGTGGTCGGCGGCGCTTCAACTGATGCGCGATCATCCCTGGCTGGGGGTCGGGCCGATGCAGTTTGCCGCCGGGGCGCCGGTGCTGTCCGCCCATCCCCACAACGCGGTCCTGCAATGGCTGGCCGAATGGGGGATCCCGGCGGCACTGGTGATGGTTGCCATCATCGCCATGGCGTTTGCCGCCTGGGTGGCGGGCTGCCGGACCTCGGCCCGGGACAGCGACGGTTTTGCCGGTTCAGCCGTGCGCAGCGCACTCACTGCGGCGCTGGCCGGGGCCGCCATGCACGCCATGGTCAGCGGCATCGTGGTGATGCCGCTGAGCCAGCTGTTGCTGATCATGATCGCCGGCTGGGCCTGGGGAGTTCATCTTGAATCGACGGCGGCCGCTGAGGCGCCGCTCCATGGCCGGTGGCGTCTTTTTCCTCTGGTCGGGATTCTGGCGGTCGGAGCTCTGGCGGTCATTGCCTGGCGCCATCTGCCGCCACCGCCCGAGCCCTGGCGCGCCGACCTTGCGGGTCCAAAGGCCGATCAACCGAGGTTCTGGTTGCAGGGCCGTTTAGTTGCGGTGCAATCGTTGCCAGTGGAAAGAGATGAAGAACAGAGATGAAGGTTGTTTTTCTTCACCGCCGTCTTTCCGGCTTTCCCACTTCACTTTCGCCCCATTAAAATAAAATTTTAGAAGAATTTACTTTGCAAAGTATTATTTATGTAATCAATTTACAAATAATTCATAGAATTCGCGCCTTCTATTTCTAGGCGTCTCCATCATGTTAACTTCTTATTCACAAAAATAGCGGACAGTATGGCCCATCGTTAACTTGCGGCAGGAGCATAAAATGTTTTTCAAGATTCTGCGTAAGCTCAAGAGGCACGAGGGCGGCGCAACCGCTATCGAATACGGGTTGATTGCGGCCCTGATTTCGGTCGCAGCAATCGCTGCCTTCACGGCGATGGGTGACTCCCTGACGACGTTGTTCACGGGTGTCTCCACCGCTCTGACGAATGCGACGCCGACTGGCACCTAATTCCGCGTTTCGTCAGTGTGACCTCGAGTACGGCATGGCCCTCACCCCTCGCGGGGTGGGGGCCGCCATGCCGATCGGTTCCCGGGCCTCGCCGGGAGACAAAAACAACGAGGACAAGAAAATACGGCGGTTGGTGGGGGCGAACGAAGGACAACAAGACCGGGGCGGCGTGCTGATGCATCTCGGTTCGCGGCAGGCGTTTGGTTTCGCAGGAAAAGGGTAAGGCACATGCCTCTGGGCTCGCTGATTGACGGGGTTGTTATTCTGGCTTTTGCCGCGCTCCTCATTGGTGCAGCTGTCAGCGATGCCCGCAAATATCTGATTCCCAATCGCCTGTGCCTGGTGATTCTCGGGCTTTATCCCTTGCATGTGACGTTTGCCGCGCTTGCCGGCGTGCCGGTCGACTGGCTGGCCGGCCTTGCCGTTTCGGCGGTGATTTTCGCCATTGGCATCGGCCTGTTTTCGCTCGGCGCCTTTGGCGGTGGCGACGTAAAGCTGCTGGCGGCCGTGGCCCTGTGGGCCGGCCCCGAAGGCACGCCCGCCCTGCTGATGATCACCGGTCTCGCCGGTGCGCTCGTCGCCTTTGCCGTCATCCTGCGGCGATGGATTCAGGCCCGCCGGACCGCCGGTTCGCCTGAGGCCGGCGGGCTGCGGCGCCTCAGCGTGCCCTACGGTGTGGCCATTGCGTCGGGCGGCCTGCTGATCGCCGCCCGGCTGTTGAACCTGGCGTCGTCCAACTGGAGTGCCTGACATGTTGATGAACCCTCGCAGCCTGATGCTGATTGTCGTGGCCCTGGTTCTGGCCGGGTCGACGGCGATGATGGCGCGGAACTGGCTGAGAGCCGAGCGCACCCAGGTCGTCGTCGGCGAGCCGGTCCAGAATCGGGAAACCCAGGTTCTGGTCGCGGCCGTCAATCTGCCGACCGGACGCATCCTCAAGGAAGGCGACCTGCGCTGGCAGGACTGGCCCGAAGACGCGGTGGTGCCGACCTATGTGGTCCGGGGCCGGCGGAGCCTGGGCGATTTCTACGGCGCCGTGATCCGCCACAGCCTGGTGGCCGGAAGCCCGGTCACCGAGCAGCAGGTTGTCAAACCCGGTGCCCGCGGCTTCATGGCGGCGGTTTTGACCCCGGGCATGCGCGCCGTGTCGGTGCCGATCAGCGCAACCTCCGGCATCGCCGGTTTTGTCTTTCCCGGCGACCGGGTGGATCTGATCCTCTCGCACGAGCTCAAGACCGGTGAGATGGGTGGCCGCCACGCCGGCGAGACGGTGCTCACCAATGTCCGCGTTCTGGCCATCGACCAGCGCATGAACGACCAGAACAACGCGCCCACGATCGGCAAGACGGCGACCCTGGAAGTGACGCCCAAGCAGGCCGAAAAGATCGCCGTTCTGCGCCAGCTCGGCTCGCTGTCGCTGAGCCTGCGCAGCCTTGCCAAGACCGATCGCGATCGTGCCGACGGCCAGGGCCTCGATGATGCCAAGCCGCGCCCGGGACGGACCTACACCCTGGATACCGAGGTCAGCCGGCTGCTGTCGCCGGTCGCCGGCCGCGGCCGCTTCACCCGGGTCGAGGTCGCCCGCGGCAACGAGGTCAGCGCCATCAACTTCGAAAGCGTCAAGCCATGACCACGAGGCAACAGAACAGACCGCGCCGGTGGCTGCGCCTGGCAACCGCAGCGGCGGTTGTGGGCGGCCTGGGTGCCGCTGCGGGGGGCGCGATGGCGTCGCCGGCGGCTGAATACGGCATGATCGCGGGTGGTGCCGCCACCGGGATTGCCGGCATTGCCCGGATGAAGGAAGCGGCGGCGGCCAAGCAGGAGCACGTCGCCGGGCCGGCGGGTGCGGCAGCGGCCGGTGTGACCGGCGCGACCGGGAACTTTCCCGGCATGGCCCCGGCCCAGCCCAGTGTCCGGACGGTGGTTTCGTCGACCGTGCGGGTTGCCGAAACCCAGCTCATCTCCGGCGACCAGCGGATTTCCGTGGATGTGCGCAAAGGCGGTCTGTTGCGCCTCAAGGAGCCGGTCGGCACCGTCTTCATCGCCAATCCCGACATCGCCGACGTGCAGGTCAAGTCACCGACCTTGATTTACATTTTCGGCAAGGCGCCGGGTGAGACGACGCTTTATGCCCTGTCCAGCGACGATCGGGTGATTTTCAGCGGCATCGTCACCGTTCAGCATAATCTTGCCCGTCTGCGCCAGGCGGTGGCCGCCTATCTGCCCGACACCAACGTCGAGCTGCGCTCGATCGACGATTCGATCGTGATCTCCGGCCGGGTGCATTCGGCGGCCCAGGCCGAAGACCTCAACCGCCTGGCAATCAGCGTCGTCGGCTCCAAGGCCAAGGTCATCAATCGGGTGCAGATCGCCGCCCCCAACCAGGTCAATCTGCGGGTCCGCATTGCCGAGATGTCGCGTGAAATCGTCAAGGAACTGGGGTTCAACTGGGATGCGTCACTGATCGGCAACAAATTCCGCATCGGGCTGCAGACCGGCGGTGGGGCACTGATCAAAGCAGACAATGCCCTTTCCGGCTTTGTCGTGTCGGGCAAGTTTTCCCTCGATTCGGTGGTCAACGCGCTGGAAAGGGAAGGCCTGATCTCGGTGCTCGCCGAGCCCAATCTGACCGCCCTGTCGGGGGAAACCGCCAGCTTTCTGGCCGGCGGCGAATTCCCGATTCCGGTGCCTCAGGACAACCGAACGATCAGCATCACTTTCAAACAGTTCGGCGTCGGGCTGGCGTTCACGCCGACCCTGCTGTCCGATGAACGCATCAATCTCAAGGTCCGTCCCGAGGTCAGTCAGCTCACTTCGGCCGGGGCCGTGAACATTCAGGGGTTCTCCATCCCGGCGCTGACCACGCGCCGCGCGGAAACCACTGTCGAGCTGGGAAGCGGCCAGAGCTTTGCCATTGCCGGCCTGTTGCAGAACACGTTGACCCGGGATCTCAACAAGTTCCCGGGGCTCGCCGATCTGCCGATCCTCGGCGCCCTGTTCCGGTCCGATGACTACCAGCGCAACGAGAGCGAGCTGGTGATCATCGTCACCCCCTATATCGTGCGGCCGGTTTCGGCGCCGCGTCTGGCACTGCCGACCGACGGGCTGAAAATGCCGCGCGACATGGAGCGCCTGTTCAAGGGCACCAGCTATTCGGCATCACCCTATACGCCGCCGAATGTGGTTCGTGACCGGCAGGGCCGTCGCCTGATCGGTCCGGCGGGATTTTCTCTCAACTAAGGGGACGGATCATGGCGAGGAGATCTTGGATGCGTACTCTCGGTCTGGTGGCCGGACTGGCCACCCTGGCCGTGCTTTCGTCCTGTGCGACCAAGCACACCCAATGGACCGGGGCGGAAACGGTGAAACGCAGTACGGTCGAGCTGGTGCGTCTGACCCACGATGTCCGGCTCGACGCCGGCGGCGCGCTGTCCGAGACCGAGCGCCAGCGGCTCGACGGATTTCTGGCCAGCATCTCGTTCGGCTACGGCGACGAGCTGGCGATCGATGCCGGCGACGCCCCGGGGGCCGAGGCGCGCCGGGCCGCTATCGCCTCCTACCTGCGGGCCCGGGGTATTCAGGTGAGTCCACGCAGTGTCGTCTATGGCGCCCGCCCCGCGACCGATGGTGCCCGCATCGTCGTCGGCCGCTATGTGGTGACGCCGCCGCGCTGCCCCGACTGGTCGAAGCCGGCCTCGCCCGACTACACCAATACGGCGAGCTCCAATTTCGGCTGCGCCTCCGCCACCAATATCGGCCTGATGGTCGCCAATCCGCGCGACCTGATCCAGGGCCGCGGCGATGAGACCATGGATGCCGAACTGGCCGCCCGCGCGGTGCGCAACTATCGCCTCGGCAAGACCAAGAAACTCAAATCGACCAAGACGCAGGGACGCCGAGGCAGCAGCGGCAACAGCCAGGGAGGGAACTCGCAATGAGCATGCCGGCCCTCAGATCCTTCAGTGCCGATCGCAGCGAGCCCCGCGAGCCGTTCGCCGCCTTCGTCCTCGATGAAGCAACCATGGAAAGCCTGGTGCCGATCGCCAGCGATCGTGGCTGGGATACCTCGCGCATTCAGGGCGGCGGCATTGCCAATGCGGTGCGATCCCTGGCGGTGGCGCCGCCGCCGCACCTGCTCATCGTCGACCTTTCGGAATCGGAGGAGCCGCGCGCCGACATCACCGCTTTGGCCGAAGTCTGCGAGCCGGGCACCATTGTCATTGCGTTGGGCGCGATCAACGATGTCAGCCTCTACCGTGACCTCATCGCCACCGGTATTTACGACTACCTGGTCAAGCCGGTGACCTCGGACCAGTTGCGCCAGGCAATCGCCACGGCCGAGGAAATGGCGCAGGCGGTTCCGACGGAGGAACCGGTCCCGGTCGAATCGGGGCGCGTCACCACTTTCATCGGCGCGCGCGGCGGTGTCGGAACCAGCACGCTGGCGATCAACAGCGCCTGGGTCATGGCCCATGATCTGGGCCGCAAGGTGGCGCTGGTCGATCTCGATATCCATTACGGGACGGCGGCGCTGGCTTTCGATCTCGAGCCCGGGCGCGGGCTCTATGACGCGCTCGAGAATCCGGGCCGGGTTGACGGCCTGTTCATCGAGCGGGCCATGGTCAAGGAAAGCGACAATCTCTGGATCCTCAGCGGCGAAGCGCCGATCGGCGAGGCGCTCACCCCGCATCCCACGGCACTCGATCATCTGCTCGGCGAGCTCAAGACGAATTTCCGCGATGTGGTCATCGATCTGCCGCGCACGCTCGTCGGCCAGGAGCAGTTCCTGCTCTCCGAATCGCGCCACATCGTCCTGGTCAGTGATTTCACGCTGACCTCGATCCGCGACGTCATTCGATTGCTGGCGTTTGCCAGGCAGGTGGCACCGGAGGTCGAAGTGACGGTGGTCGGCAACCGCTATCAGGGCGCCGGGCGCGACGAAGTCAGCCAGAAGGATTTCGAGAACGCCATCGAGCACAAGATCGACCTGATCGTGCCCAACGACTGGAAAAGCGTCGTTGCCGCCAGCAAGGCGGCCAAGACGATCCCGGAAATCAACCGCGCCAGCCGGGCGGCCGCCGCCATTCGCAATCTGGCCTCCAACCTGGCGGGTGGCGAGCAGGCGCCGAAGAAATCGCTCTGGCAGCGACTTGGTCTGAGGAAATAGGCCATGAAGCCGTCGGGTTTCGGACGCCGGCCCAGTGAAGTACGGGGGACCGCCGTGGCCCAGTTCGGGCGCGGCGCCGCCGCACTGAAGCCTGCGCCGGTAGCCAACCGGCGGCGCAATCCCGGCCGTGCGATTACCGACGGCGCCCTGATCGACAAGGCGGTCGAGGTCTTCAAGCCGCTGATCGAGGACAAGATTGACCTCCACGAAGTGGCCTTTCGGCCGCGTGGCGAGGTCGCCCACGAAATCGGCGAAATGGTGATCGAGCTGGCCGAAGAACATGGCTTCGACATCAATGATGCCGAACGCCGTGACGTGGTGACCGCTCTGCTCAACGAAATCATCGGCCCGACGCGGAGCTCGCCCGACGGGCCGGCATCCTTCGGGGTTGGCAATGCCGAGACCATCGAAAGCGCCAAGGAGCGCATCCAGCCGCTGCTGATGGAGCAGATCGATGCGGCGGCTGCGGCCGAGGTCTCGCGCCAGGAACTGGCCGAACAGATCGGCGAGCTGGTCGGCGAGCTGCTCAGCCAGGAAAAGCTCAATCTCAATCTTCGCGAGCAGCGCGATCTGGTCACCATGCTGCTCAACGACATGCTCGGGCTCGGGCCTCTCGAGCCGCTGCTGGCCGACGACCAGGTCACCGACATCATGGTCAACGGGCCCAACCAGGTCTACATCGAGCGCAAGGGCAAGCTGGAGCTTACCGACGTCAAGTTCCGCGACCACAATCACCTGATGAACATCGCGACGCGCATCGTCAGCCAGGTTGGCCGCCGGGTCGATGAATCGACGCCGCTTTGCGACGCCCGCCTGCCCGACGGCAGCCGGGTGAACATCATCATTCCGCCGCTGGCGATCGACGGCGCAACCATCTCGATCCGCAAGTTCGCCAAGCAGAGCATCACCCTGGACGTGATGGAGCGCCAGCAGAACATCTCGCCGCAGATCGCCACCGTCCTCAAGGTGGCTGCGGCAAGCCGGCTCAACATTCTGATCTCGGGCGGCACCGGCTCGGGCAAGACGACGCTCTTGAACGCCCTGTCGCAGATGATCGATCACGGCGAGCGGATCGTCACCATCGAGGACGCCGCCGAGCTGCAACTGCAGCAGCCCCACGTCGTGCGCCTCGAGACCCGGCCGCCCAACCTCGAAGGCCGCGGCGAGATCACCATGCGCGATCTGGTGAAAAACGCCCTGCGCATGCGGCCCGACCGCATCATCCTCGGCGAGATCCGGTCGTCCGAGGCGCTCGACATGTTGCAGGCGATGAACACCGGTCATGACGGCTCGATGTGTACGATCCACGCCAACCGCCCGCGCGAGGCGCTCACCCGGCTCGAGAACATGGTCGGCATGGCCGGCATCAATCTGCCCAGCAAGGCGATTCGCACCCAGATCGCCTCGGCCATCGATCTGATCGTCCAGGTGGCACGCATGCGCGACGGCAAGCGCCGCGTCCAGTACGTCACCGAGGTCGTCGGCATGGAAGGCGAGATCATCACCACCCAGGACCTGTTCGTCTACAAGTTCGAGGGCGAGGATGATGCCGGCAATCTGCTGGGCCGGTTCGAATCCACCGGGGCGCGGCCGCATTTCACGCCGAAGGCGGAATACTTCGGCCTCGACCGAACGCTTCTTGAAGCAATCTAGGGCCAAGCGTGATGAACGAAACCCTCAATCCGGATCTTGTCATCGCCATCACCTTTTTCGGGATCTTCGTCCTGGCGCTGGCGGTTGTCTTCTTCATCCAGTCGCTGTCGTCGCCGTCGCGGCGCCTGGATCAGCGCATCGAGATGATCAAGGATCGTTGGGGCGGCACGGTTGCCGGCCCGGTGGCGGCCCGGCGGATCACCCGCACCGGCCCGCACCATGGCCTCGATTCACTGCTCAAGTCGGTGGTGCCGCGCCCGGCCGCGCTGCGCAAGCGGCTGGCCAAGACCGGCTACAACATTACGCTTGCCCATTATGTGATTGCCTCGGCTGTGTTGATCATCGGGCTGTCGCTGCTGTTGTATTTCGGCATGGGGTATTCCGGCCTGGTCTCGATGTTCCTGGGTCTTGCTGCCGGCGTCGGCCTGCCGCATTACGTCGTCGGCCGGCTGGTCAGGCGCCGCCTCGACAAATT
>CAZZKF010000033.1:0-25240 GCA_964654995.1 uncultured Alphaproteobacteria bacterium
TTCTGAATGCCACGGTAGAGATCACCATCGTCGGCGGGCAGATCGTCTATCAGAAACAGTAAGCCGGGGGCTGGTCGGGGAGACTGGATTCGAACCAGCGACCTGCTGCTCCCAAAGCAGCTGCGCTACCAGACTGCGCTACTCCCCGAGTCTTTCACCACCGAACGGCCAACAGGTACACCAAGCCGCCATCTGCGACAAGCGGCTGGGATGGCACCGGCGGCTGACGCCGACAGCGCCGAGAACCGCTCCCGGTACTGCAATTCTTGACTAGCGCTCGGATGAACGCGCCATATCGGAGCTGTTTCGGCCCCCTTGGCCAGCATGAAGAGCCGGGTGGTCGACGCGGTCGCCCGCCTCAATGCCCAGTTTTTCGGTGGTGCCGGCGACGACTTCGAGAACTGCGGCCACCGGTCCGGCGCTGCGAATCGGCTCCAGCGACAGCGGCGTCGTGTTGCGGGCGATATTGACGATTTGGCCGTCGACATCGATGAACAGCATGTCGAGCGGCACATAGGTGTTCTTCATCCACATCGACACCAGTTGCGGCCGATCGAAGAGAAACAGCATGCCGCTGTCCGGTGCCAGCCGGCGGCGAAACATCAGCCCCTTGCGCCGCTGCGAAGGGGTGCGTGCGACCTCGACCTGAAAGCGGTGTTTGCCGCCGGCCGTGACGATCACCACCTCGGTATGCGCCACCGCATCGTCTTCACCGGTCGCCGCCGAGCCCTGCCCGGCGGCCGCCGGATCGGACGTCCCGACGGCCAAGATGGCGGCCACGGCGAAGACGGCAGCAGCCAACCACCGGGTCATCGGGAGGCGCTCCGGTCGCCACTGCATTTGAACGTCCGGGTCCGATTGTGACATCTGGCCACCGGCTATCTCCCGACCGGTGGCGGGCCGGTCAGTTCGATCTCGACGACCTGCGGGCCCTTTTCGCTTTCGCCGATCCGCACCCGCGCCGCCTGACCCGGAGCGATATCGTGCAACCCGTGCCGACGTAGCACCTCCATGTGGACGAAAATGTCCTGGGTGCCCTCGCCGCGCGAAACGAAGCCGTACCCCCGGGTCCGGTTGAACCATTTGACGGTGACATCGATGAAATCGCCCTGAGGTTCGGGAAACGAATGCCGCCCCGGGCGAGCCGCAGTCTCCGCCCTGTGCTCGGGCTCGACCGCATGGCTGGTATCAAAGCTGATGATCCGCGCCACCTGCATGCCTTTGGGGCGCTGCACCGCTTCGCAGACGACGACCGTGCCTTCGGGCAGGCTGCGCCGTCCGGTCTCACGCAACGCACTATGATGCAACAGAATATCGCCCGAGCCGTCTTCCGGAACTATGAACCCGTACCCTTTTGCGGCATCAAACCACTTGACGGTGCCCTTGGCCTCGACGGTTTCTTCCACAACGTCCGCAGAGCCGCCCTCGGACTCTTCGCTTACCATCCTGCTACTCCCACGTACAGGAACTTGCAAAGATATCATGGATTTACCCGGGCGGCAAACGCCGTTAACCCTATCTTCCCGGGTGCCGCCGGCGTGTGCTGGGACGGCCCGCGAGATCAGGCTGCGCCGGTGTCCCCGAAAGTTCTGGAACGCTTCGGTAATCTATATTATTGAATCTGCGCCCGACGGTCGTCCGCCGTGATGATCGGCGGCACCGCGGGGCCCTATCCCGCATCTGTGAAAATGACCGTCGAAACCCCCAGAAAGGGAGGTGAACTTGGCCCGCGCAGTGATCTTTTTCCTGGTCCTGATCGGATTGCCGGCGGCCCCGGCTTTCGCTGTCACTACCGAAATCGGCCCACTCAACCTTCAGCAGACTGGCAGCATCCTGGGGTTGGTTGCGGTCGTGACCTTCATCGTCGCCTACGTCTTCGTGATGGTGGAGGAATTCACCCATTTGCGGAAATCGAAGCCGGTCATTCTCGCCGCCGGCATCATCTGGGCCCTGGTCGCCATCCGGGCCATGCAGTTGCCGGAGGCCGAGCTGGCGGCCGTCGAGGGCGCCTTCAAGTTCACTTTCCTGGAATTCGCCGAGCTGTTCATGTTCCTGCTGGTGGCGATGACCTACATCAATTCGATGACCGAGCGCGGGGTCTTCGAATCCTTGCGCTCATGGCTGGTGGCGCGCGGCTTCGGCTATCGCAAGGTGTTCTGGATCACCGGTACGCTGGCCTTCTTCATCTCGCCATTTGCCGACAATCTCACCACCGCCCTGTTGATGTGCGCCGTGGTTCTGGCTGTCGGCAAGGACAATCCCAAATTTGTCGCTCTCTCGGCTATCAACATTGTCGTCGCCGCCAATGCCGGCGGCGCGTTCAGCCCGTTCGGCGACATCACCACGCTGATGGTCTGGCAAAAAGGCATCTTCCCGTTTTTCGACTTCCTGGACCTGTTCCTGCCGTCGGTGGTGAATTTCCTGGTGCCGGCGGCAATCATGCATTTCGCCGTCCCCAATTTGGCTCCGAAAGTATCCGGTGAGATCGTGCCAATGAAAATCGGGGCCAAGCGTATCATCGCGCTGTTTCTGCTGACCATCGCGATCACCGTGTCCGGGCATCAGTTCCTCGACATGCCGCCGGTATACGGCATGATGACCGGCCTGTCCTTCCTTCAACTCTTCGGGTTCTATCTGAAGAAGGTGGAACACCGTCGCGCCGCCACCCAGGCAACCGGCGAAATCACCGCCTTCGACGTCTTTCGCAAGGTGGCCCGGGCCGAGTGGGACACCTTGCTGTTCTTCTATGGCGTCCTGATGTGCGTCGGCGGCCTCGCCACCTTCGGCTACATGGCGCTGACCTCAGAGGTCATGTATGTCCAGTGGGGGCCGACCATCGCCAATATCACGGTCGGGTTGCTGTCAGCCGTCGTCGACAATATACCGATCATGTTCGCGGTGCTTACCATGCGCCCGGAAATGTCCGAAGGGCAGTGGCTGCTGGTCACGCTCACCGCCGGCGTCGGCGGCAGTCTGCTTTCCATCGGCTCGGCCGCCGGCGTGGCGCTGATGGGCCAGGCCCGCGGGATGTACACCTTCTTCTCCCACCTGCGCTGGACCTGGGCGATCGCGCTGGGCTACGCTGCCAGCATCGCCGTCCACATGTGGATCAACAGCGCCCGCTTCCTGCCGGGCTGGATGTAGGTTTGCATTGAGCTTTAAGGGGTGCGCGTAAGCCAATGGAAATCAAAGGGGAATACCGCATTCCGGCGCCCCGCCAGCAGGTCTGGGCGGCGCTCAACGACACCGAGGTCCTGCGCCAGTGCATTCCCGGCTGCGAAACCCTGGAGCGCACCGCCGAGAACCAGCTGGAAGCCACGGTCTCGGCCAAGGTCGGCCCGGTCAAGGCGCGGTTCAAGGGCCAGGTCACCTTGTCCGATCTGAAGCCGCCGGAAAGCTATGTGATCAGTGGCGAGGGCTCGGGCGGCACCGCCGGTTTTGCGCGCGGGCAGGCAAAGGTCAGCCTGCGCGAAGATGGCGGCGAGACGGTTCTTACCTATGTCGCCGAGGCGACCGTCGGCGGCAAGCTGGCGCAGATCGGCTCGCGCCTGATCGATGCCACGGCCCGCAAGATGGCCGACGAATTCTTCGACAAATTCAGCGAACTGGCCGGCGGGGTACGGGTCGAGGCGCCGCCGGCCAAGCCCGAAGCCCGCGGTCTTTCCCCGTGGATCTGGGTGCCGGCACTCATTGCCCTGATCGGCGCCGTGCTGTGGTATTTCAGCGCCGGCAACTGACGTAGGTTCTGCCGCTGGTACGTTCTTGTCTTGACCTCGCCGGCGCCAGCGGAAAAACTCCACAGACGTATCAAACCAATAAATCATTTCAGGAGGCGTGCATGGCCATCCCCGTGACCATGACGATCAACGGCCGGGAGGTTTCGGCAGAGGTCGAGCCGCGAACCTTGCTGGTCGATTTTCTGCGCCGCGACCTGGCGCTGACCGGAACCCATGTCGGCTGCGACACCAGCCAGTGCGGGGCCTGTACCGTGCATCTGGACGGGCAGCCGGTGAAATCCTGCACGGTCCTGGCGGTGCAGGCCGACGGGCATGCAATCACCACCATCGAGGGCCTGGCCAAGGGCGACGATCTGCACCCCATGCAGAAGGCGTTCAACGATCACCACGGCCTGCAATGCGGTTTCTGCACACCGGGCATGATCATGGCGGCGATCGGCATCGCCGAGCGCCATGATGAGCTGTCCGAAGACATCATTCGCCACGAGCTTGACGGCAACATCTGCCGCTGCACCGGCTATCACAACATCGTCCGAGCGGTCGAAGCCGGGGCGCGGGCAATGAAGGGGTAGCAGCCATGACCAAGCCAATGATCGGCAAGCCCCTCAAGCGCCTCGAGGACCGCCGGTTCATCACCGGCCAGGGCCGCTACGTCGATGATATCAACCTGCCGGGCCAGTGCCACGCCTGGTTCCTGCGGGCGCCGCATGCGCACGCCCGCATCCGCAGCATCGATACGGCTGCGGCGCGATCGATGCCGGGTGTCGTGGCGGTGCTGACGGGGGCCGATCTGGCGGCTGATGGCGGCGCCAATTTCGCCTGCGGCTGGATGGTGCATTTCAAGGATGGCAGCGAGATGAGAGAGCCGCCGCACCCGGCGCTGGCGGTGGATCGGGTGCGCTATGTCGGCGAGCCCTTTGCCGTCGTTCTGGCGGAGACGCGTGAGGCCGCCCGCATCGCCGGCGAGGCGGTCGAGGTCGATTTCGAGCCCCTGCCGGCGGTCGTCAACATGGCCGAGGCGCGAAAGCCGGAGGCCCCGCAGCTTCATGACGAAGCGCCCGGCAACCTGTGCTTTGAATGGGAACTCGGCGACCGGGAAGCGGCCGAGAAGGCGCTCGCCGAGGCCGCCCATGTCACCGAGCTGGAAATCGTCAACAACCGGCTCGTGCCCAATGCGCTGGAGCCGCGCGCCGCGGTCTGCGCCTATGATCGCGGCACCGAATCCTTCACCATCTACACCACCAGCCAGAACCCGCATCTGGTGCGGCTCACCTTTGCCGCCTTCCTGAACCTGGCGCCGGAGCACAAGATCCGGGTCATCGCGCCCGATGTCGGCGGCGGCTTCGGCTCCAAGATCTACGTCTATTCCGAGGAAACGGTGTGCGCCTGGGCGGCCCGCAGGATCGGCCGGGCGATCAAGTGGACGGCGGAGCGCTCGGAAAGTTTCGTGAACGACGCGCATGGCCGCGATCACGTCACCCGGGCGCGCCTGGCGCTGGATGAGAACGGCAGGTTCCTCGGCCTGTTCGTCAGCACCAAGGCCAATCTCGGGGCCTATCTTTCGGCCTTCGGCTCGGCCGTGCCGACCTACCTTTATGCGACGCTGCTCTCCGGCCAGTATGTATTGCCGGCGATCTATGCGGAAGTCGACGGCATCTTCACCAACACCACGCCGGTGGACGCCTACCGCGGGGCGGGACGGCCCGAGGCGACCTATGTGCTCGAGCGCCTGGTCGAAAAAGCGGCACGCGAGCTGGGAATCGACCCGGCCGAGCTGCGCCGGCGCAACTTCATCCCCAGGGACGCCTTTCCCTATGAGACGCCTGTGGGCTCGGTCTATGACACCGGCGATTATGAGGCGTCGCTCGACAAGGCGCTCGAAGAAGCCGACTACGCCGGCTTCCCGGCGCGGCGCGAGGAAGCCGCACGGCGCGGCAAGCTGCGCGGCATCGGACTGTCGTGTTATATCGAGGCCTGCGGCTCGGCACCGTCCAAGATCGCCCAGGAACTGGGCGCCGGCATCGGCCTGTTCGAATCCGCGCAGGTTCGGGTCAATCCGACCGGCGACGTCACCGTGCTGACCGGCACCCACAGCCACGGTCAGGGCCATGAGACCGCCTTTGCCCAGATCGTCGCCGACCGGCTGGGCATCTCCGTCGATGACGTCGAGATCGTCCATGGCGATACCGCCAAGGTGCAGTACGGTGTCGGCACCTTCGGCTCGCGCTCGCTGGCGGTCGGCGGCGCGGCGCTGGTCAAAGCGCTGGACAAGATCGAGGACAAGGGCAAGAAAATCGCCGCCCATATGCTGGAGGCGGCGGTCGAGGATATCGAGTTTTCGGACGGCCAGTTCCGGGTCTCCGGCACCGACCGGGCGATCAGCTTTGCCGATGTCGCCTTTTCGGCCCATGCGCCTCTGAACTACCCGCTCGACGAGCTGGAACCGGGGCTCGACGAGACCGCCTTTTACGACCCCGGCAATTTCACCTATCCGGCCGGAACCTACATCTGCGAGGTCGAGATCGACCCCGAGACGGGCCTTGTCGATATCGTCAAGTTCACGGTGGTCGATGATTTCGGGCGCATCGTCAATCCGATGATCGTCGCCGGCCAGGTGCACGGCGGTCTGGCCCAGGGGATCGGTCAGGCGCTGCTGGAGAACTGCGTCTATGACGAGGCCAGCGGCCAGCTTGTGACCGGCTCGTTCATGGACTACTGCATGCCGCGCGCCGACGATCTGCCGTCGTTCGATCTCAGCCTCACCGAGACGGTGTGCACCCATAATCCGCTGGGCGTCAAGGGCTGCGGCGAGGCCGGTGCCATCGGCTCGCCGCCGGCGGTGATCAACGCCATAACCGATGCGCTGGGCATCGACAATATCGATATGCCGGCCACGCCCGAACGGGTCTGGCGGGCGATAGCGCGAGGAGATGCTTGACATGTACGAGTTCAACTATCATCGCGCCACCAGTCTGGACGAGGCCGCCGCCTTGCGCGCGAGGGCCGAGGATGGCCTTTATCTGGCCGGTGGCCATACTCTCATCCCGACCCTCAAGCAGCGTCTGGCGGCGCCCTCCGATGTCATCGATCTCTCAAGCGTGCCCGATCTCGCCGGCATTCAGGTCGATGAGCGCGCCGTCACCGTCGGCGCCATGACCCGCCATGCCGAGGTCGCCGGCTCCCCCGAGATCGCCCGCGTCCTGCCGGCGCTGGCCGAGCTGGCCGGCCAGATCGGCGATCCGGCGGTGCGCAACCGCGGCACGCTCGGCGGCTCGATCGCCAATGCCGATCCGGCTGCCGATTATCCGGCCGCCGTTGTCGGGCTGGGGGCCACGGTGATCACCACGGCCCGCGAAATCGCCGCCGACGACTTCTTCACCGGCCTGTTCGAGACGGCCCTGGACGAGGGCGAGATCATCACCGCCGTGCGCTTTCCCATACCCGAGGCGGCGGCCTATCAGAAGTTCCTCAACCCGGCCTCGCGCTATGCGGTCGTCGGCGTCTTCGTGGCCCGGACTGAGAGCGGCATCCGCGTCGCCGTCACCGGCGCCGGTGCGCATGTCTTCCGGGTGCCGGAGATGGAGGCGGCCCTGGCCGGCAATTTTTCGCCCGATGCGATTGCCGGCATCACCGTCTCGGCCGACCGGCTGAACGCCGATATTCATGCCAGTGCCGAATATCGCGCCCATCTGGTCGGGGTGATGGCGCGCCGCGCCGTCGCCCGCATCGCCTGAACGCACGCGGTTGCGCCCCGACATGGCCAACGATCTGCCCGGCTCGATCGAGGAGACGCTGGCGCTGCTGGCCCGGGGCAACTATGTCGCCGATCGCAGCCTGGCGACCGCGCTTTATCTGGCCCTGACCATGCGCCGGCCGCTGCTCCTCGAGGGCGAAGCCGGCGTCGGCAAGACCGAGATCGGCAAGGTTCTGGCGGAGACGCTGGAGCGCCGGCTGCTGCGCCTCCAGTGCTATGAAGGGCTTGACGTGGCCTCGGCCGTCTACGAGTGGAACTATGCCCGTCAGATGATCGAGATTCGCATGGCCGAGGCGGAAGGCGCGGTCGACCGCGATCTGCTGGGCGAGGACGTGTTTTCGGAAAAGTTTCTGATCCGCCGGCCGCTGCTCGAAGCCCTGGAGCCCCAGCCCGGCGGCCCGCCGGTGCTGCTGATCGACGAGATCGACCGCACCGACGAGCCGTTCGAGGCGTTCCTTCTGGAAATCCTCGCCGATTACCAGATCACCATCCCCGAGATCGGCACGGTAGCGGCCGAGACCCCGCCGATCGTGGTGATGACCTCCAATCGCACCCGCGAGATTCATGACGCGCTCAAGCGCCGCTGCCTCTATTACTGGGTCGATTACCCGGACGCGGCGCGCGAGCTGGAAATCATCCACCGCAAGGTGCCGGGCGCCGGCGAGCGCCTTGCCGCCCAGGTCGTTGCTTTTGTGCAAAGCCTGCGCCAGCGCGACCTTTACAAGCTGCCCGGTGTGGCCGAGACCATCGACTGGGCCAGTGCGCTGGTCCATCTCGACAAGCTGGAGC
Organism: uncultured Alphaproteobacteria bacterium; assembly: GCA_964654995.1. GTDB lineage: Bacteria > Pseudomonadota > Alphaproteobacteria > CAZZKF01 > CAZZKF01 > CAZZKF01. Next base: position 8,281 of record CAZZKF010000033.1, read on the forward strand.
TCGACGCCGCGGTCATCGACGACACGCTCGGCGTGCTGCTCAAATATCAGGACGACATCGCCCGCGTGCGCGGCAGCGAGGCGGCGGCGATCCTCGAACAGATCCGGGCCGAGCTCACCCAGCCGGCGGCGTGACGGGGGATGACGGTGGCCACCGATCTGCCGCGCCCTCCCCCGCCAGACGCCAGCCATCTGGTCGCCAACATCATGCATTTCGCCCGCATCCTGCGGGCCGCCGGCCTGCCCCTGGGCCCGGGCCGCGTGATCGAGGCCGTGCGTGCGGTTACGCACGTCGGGCTGGAGCGGCGCGACGATCTCTACTGGACCCTGCACGCGGTGTTCGTCACCCGGCGCGACCAGCGCGAGCTGTTCGATCAGGCCTTTCATCTGTTCTGGCGTGACCCGCGGCTCCTGGAGCGGATGATGGCGCTGCTCCTGCCTGCCACGCCGGCCGAGAACGGCGAAGAGACCGGCGATGTGATCCGCCGCCTGGCCGAGGCCCTGGCCGGCGATGGACCCGAGCGCAGCCACGAGATCGCCGAGCGGCAGGAACGCGACGCCACCGGCACGGCCTCGACCGTCGAGCAGTTGAACGAGATGGATTTCGAGCAGATGTCGGCAGAGGAACTGGCCGAGGCCAAGGCGGCGATCGCCCGCATGCGCCTGCCGGTGCGCGCCATCGTCACCCGACGCTTTAGCCCCTCGGCGCGCGGCACCAGGGCCGACTTGCGAGCCACCCTGCGGGCCAGCCTGCGGGCCGGCGGCAGCCACATCCCGCTGAAGCTGCGCCAGCGCCAGACCCGGCCCCCGGCGCTGGTTCTGCTGTGCGACATCTCGGGTTCGATGACCCGGTATTCGCGCATGGTGCTGCATTTCATGCACACGCTGACCAACGACCGCGACCGGGTCGCGAGCTTCGTCTTCGGCACCCGGCTGACCAACATCACCCGCTATTTGCGCCACCGCGACGTCGATTTTGCGCTCGCCCGCATCGCCGAACAGGTCGAGGACTGGGCCGGCGGCACCCGCATCGGCCATTGCCTGCACGTCTTCAACCGCGACTGGGCGCGCCGGGTTCTGGCCCAGGGCGCGGTGGTGCTGCTGATCTCGGACGGGCTGGACCGCGATGCCGGCGAAGGCTTGGCGCTCGAGGTGGCCCGTCTGCAGCGCTCCTGCCGGCGTCTGATCTGGCTCAATCCGCTGTTGCGTTACCAGGGCTTCGAGCCTAAATCTCTTGGTATCAGGGCGATTCTGCCCTATGTGGATGATTTTCGGCCGGTTCATAATCTCAATGCCTTGCGTGAGCTGGCCGAGGTGCTCTCAGTCCCGCCGGCCAGCGACTGGCGGTGGCTGGCATCCCATGCGGATCAGGAGGTGGATGCGGCATGACCACGACGACCACGGAAAATTCCCCGCCCACCATGCTGCAGGCCCATGACGACGTGCTGGAGCAGGCGGCGCAGTGGCGTGAGGCCGGGCGCGGCGTGGCGCTCGCCACCGTGGTCACCACCTGGGGCTCGGCGCCGCGGCCGGTAGGCAGTCAGCTTGCGGTGGCCGATGATGCCACCTTTGTCGGCTCGGTCAGCGGCGGCTGCATCGAGGGCGCGGTGGTGCACGAGGCCCTGGATGCGATCGCCGACGGCAAACCCCGGCTCCTGGAGTTCGGGGTGAGCACCGATCAGGCCTGGGAGGTCGGGCTGACCTGCGGTGGCAAGATCCGCATCTTTGTCGAACGCGTCGACTGACCCTCCATGAAACGCGAGGTCCTGGAACAACTGGTCAAGGACCGGGCGGACAAGCGCCCGGCGGTTCTGGTCACCAATCTGGACAATGGCGATCAGGTCCTGTGGCACCCGGACAACGGCAAACCTCTGGTCCTCGACGGTCTCGACCTGAGCGAGCGGGCGCGCCGTGCCTTGGCCGATGACCGCAGTGCGCTGATCGAGGAGGACGGCAGCCCGCGCCTGTTCCTTCAGGTTTTCAATCCGCCGCTCAGGATGCTGATCGTCGGTGCCGTGCATATCACCCAGCCGCTGGCCCAGATGGCCGATTTGGCCGGCTTTGACGTCACCGTGATCGACCCGCGCGCGGCGTTCGGCAGTGACGTGCGCTTTCCCGGCATCCCGCTGTCCAATGCCTGGCCCGATGAGGCGCTGGAGGAGCTGGCGCCGGATTCACGTACCGCCATCGTCACACTGACCCACGATCCCAAGATCGACGACCCGGCGCTGATCCATGCGGTGCGCTCGGACGTCTTCTACATCGGGGCGCTGGGCAGTCCGCGGACCCACGCCAAGCGGGTGGAGCGCCTGCGCCAGGCCGGGCTCGGCGACGATGAAATCGCCCGCATTCATGCCCCCATCGGCCTGGCCATTCACGCCAAGTCGCCGGCGGAGATCGCGGTTGCGATTCTCGCCCAGGTGATTGAATCCCTGCGTGGCTCGGACCGGTCATGAAGTTCGGACGCTTTCCCCTGGGCGAGCTTGACGGCGCCATTCTCGCCCACTCTCTGGAGGCCGGTGGCAAGACCCTTCGCAAGGGCCTGCGCCTTGGGTCAGGCGATCTCGAGCTTTTGCGCGCCGCCGGCTTTGAGCGCGTCATGGCGGCGATCATCGAGGACGGCGACGTCGGCGAGGACGAGGCCGCGGCCCGCATCGCCGCGGCCCTTGCCGGCGAAGGCGTGCGCCCGGCCAGGGCCTTTACCGGGCGCGCCAATCTGATTGCCGAGGCCGGCGGCGTGGCGGTCATCGACCGCGACCGCCTCGACCGGCTCAACCGCACCGACGAAAGAATGACCGTGGCCAGCGTGGCGCCGTTCGCCGGCGTCGCCCGACGCCAGATCGTCGCCACCATCAAGATCATCCCGTTCGCGGTTCCCGAAACGGTTCTCGACCAGGCACTGGAAGCCATCGCCGGGGACGGAGCGGCGATTGCGCTGGCCCGCTTCCGCCCGCATGATGCCGCGCTGATCCTCACCGAGCAGCCCGGCGCCAACCCCAAGGTGCTGGACAAGACCCGCGTCGCGGTGGCCGCCCGGCTGGAAGCGGCCGGCAGCCGCATTGCCACCGAAACCCGCTGCCCCCACGACGAATCAGCTCTTGCCGAGGCGATTGCCGCACAGGCCCGGGCCGGGCGCAACCCGATCATGGTGTTCGGCGCCTCGGCCATCGTCGACCGGCGCGATGTCATCCCAACGGCGATCGAGCGCGCCGGCGGCCGCATCGATCACTTCGGCATGCCGGTCGATCCCGGCAATCTCCTGCTGCTCGGACATTTGGATAAAACCGCCATCATCGGCCTTCCCGGCTGCGCCCGTTCGCCCAAGCTCAACGGCTTCGACTGGGTCTTGCAGCGCCTGCTCGCCGGAATTCCGATCGGGCCTGACGACATCATGGGATTTGGGGTCGGCGGCCTGCTCAAGGATTTTGCCGGCCGCCCGCAACCGCGCGAGGCGCCGGTCAAGGACGAACTCGGCGCGCCGGCAACGGCACGTCTGCGCGTCGCCGCGCTGGTGCTTGCCGCCGGGCGCTCGCGACGCATGGGGGCGGCCAACAAGCTGTTGAGCGAAATCGCCGGCAAGCCTGTGGTCCGCCATGTCGTCGAGGCAGCCACGCAAAGCGAGGCCGAGCCGGTGATCGTGGTCACCGGCCATGAGGCCGAGCGGGTGAAAGCGGCGCTTGCCGATATGCCGGTGACTTTCGTGCACAATCCCGATTACAAGATGGGGTTGAGCAGCTCGTTGCGCGCCGGGCTCGGCGCGCTGCCCGAAGATACCGACGGCGCGCTGATCTGTCTGGGCGACATGCCGCGCCTGCGGGCCGAGCATCTGAACCGCTTGATCGCCGCTTTCGATCCCCTTGAGGGGCGGCGCATCTGTGTGCCCACCTATCGCGGCAAGGGCGGCAATCCGATCCTCTGGGCGGCCGAATTCTTCCCGGCGATGAAGAGCCTCGAAGGCGACGTCGGCGCCCGCACACTGATCGGCGAGGCGCCCGAGGCGGTCTGTGAAGTGGCGGTTGACGACGACGCCATTTTCACCGATGTCGATACGCCGGCGGCGCTCGCCGCTTTGACCGGGGACAAGGGATGACCACCGACCTCTACCACAAGGACATTCTGCGCCATGCGGCGGCGGCCCGCGGCCACGGTCATCTGGAATCCCCGCATGGCAGCGTCACCGTCGACAATCCGCTGTGCGGCGACCGCGTGCATGTCGATGTCCGGTTGGCGGACGGGCGCATTGCCGAGATCGCTCAGGACACCCGCGCCTGCGTGCTCTGCCAGGCCAGCGTTTCGATCATCGCCGCCGGCGCCAGGGGCGAGACGGCGGAAAGCCTTGCGGCAGTGGCCGGCAAGGTGCGCGCCATGCTCAAGGAAAACGCCCCGGCGCCCGACGGCAAATGGGCGGATTTCGCGGTCTTCGATCCGGTCCGCGAGACCAGGAGCCGCCATACCTGCGTGCTGCTGCCGTTCGAGGCGGTGGCCAGGGCGCTGGCCGAGGCAGCTCAGTCGCGCTCCGAATAAGCCCCGAACAGATCCTCGAGGAAGGCGCCGACAGCCTGGGCGCCGCCGGCCGCAAACACATCGTTATGGCCGGCGCCGGGAATGACGACCCGGCGGACATCCGTATCTGCCGCCTCGGCCAGGCGGGCGCTCAGTGCCGGCGGCACGACCGTATCGCGCTCACCGTGAATGATCAGGATCGGGGCCCGCACCGCCCCGATGGCGCCGAGATTGTCGAACCGGTCCTTGACCAGGGCGCGCACGGGAAGGAACGGATAGGCACGGGCCGCGACATCGACGGTCGAGGTGAACGGCGCTTCGAGGATCACGGCTGCCACGCCCCGCTCGCCAGCCAGAGGAACCGCGACGCCGCTGCCCAGGGACTCGCCATAGAGCACGATTCGGCCGTCATCGATCCCGTTTGCCGCCAGGAACCCGAGAGCCGCGCGCCCATCGCTCAGCAGCCCGGCCTCACCCGGCGTGCCGGCGCTGCGCCCGTAGCCGCGGTATTCGGGCATCAGAACGCCGTAGCCGCGATCGAGCAGAAACCGCGCCTTGACATCGCGGTGCGAGATATTGCCGGCGTTGCCGTGGAACAGCACGATCGTCGGGCGACCGGGCGGCGCCGGCCGATACCAGGCGAAAACGCGGGTTCCGTCTTCGGCCTGGATCCAGACCTCGGCCATCTCGGGCACCCGGGTGCGATCGGGCGGCGGCAGCACAGGATTGGGGAAATACATGAGCTTGCGCTGGAACAGATAGGCGAACCCGACCACCGCCCCGTAGCCGAGCGCCACGATGAGCCCCATGCGCGCCAGATTCGCCATCACCTTCCCCGGCTTGTGTTGATGCAGGGCATTATAGCGCTTCGCATGCGCCCCGGCTCGCCCCTATAATCGCCGCGGCCGCAGGGGTAAGAATTGGGGTGTTAGGCATGGCAAGCTATCTGGTCACCGGTGGTCTCGGCTTCATCGGCTCGCATCTGGCCGCGGCGCTGAGCGAGGCCGGACACCGGGTGCGCATTCTCGACGACCTGTCGACCGGACGGCGCGAGAATGCGCCAGACGGGGCCGAGATCATCATCGCCGATGTCGCCGAGCCCGCCGCCGTCGGCCAGGCGATGGCCGGCATGGACGGCTGTTTTCATCTCGCCGCCGTGGCGTCGGTGGAAAAGAGCCACGAGGACTGGCTCGGCACCCATCGCAGCAATCTCACCGGAACCATCGCTGTTCTGGATGCGGCGCGCACGGCCCGAAACGGGACGCCGGTCCCCGTCGTCTATGCCTCGTCGGCCGCCGTTTATGGCGACAATCCGCATGTTCCGCTTGTCGAAGATGCGGCCACCGTGCCCCTGTCGGCTTACGGCGCCGACAAGCTCGGCTCGGAGCTGCACGCCGCGATCGCCACCCGGGTGCATGGCATCCCGACCACGGGCTTGCGCCTGTTCAACGTCTTCGGGCCGCGCCAGGACCCGGCCTCGCCGTATTCCGGCGTCATCGCCATCTTTGCGCGGCGGCTGGCGAACGCGAAGCCGCTGATCATCCATGGCGACGGCACCCAGACCCGCGATTTCATCTATGTCGGCGATGTTGTGCGCTTTTTCCTCGCCGCCATGGAGCGCATGTCCGAGGATGCCGCGATCTACAACATCTGCACCGGCCGGGCGGTGAGCGTGCGCGAGCTGGCCGAGACCATGGCCGAGGTGCAGGGATGCAAGGCCGATCTGCAATTCGGGCCGGCGCGGGCCGGCGATATCCACACCTCGCTGGGCGATCCGTCACGGGCGATTGCGGCATTGGGGATCAAGGCCGAGACCCCGTTCGCCAGGGGCCTGGAGGCCACCCTGGCGTGGATGCTGGAAGACGCCGGCTGACCGCCGCGGGCGACCTCAGCCGCCGCCGCCTTTGATCCATGCGTCAACCCGGCGCTCCAGCAGTTTCATCGGCATGGCGCCGCCCAACAGCACGACATCGTGGAAGGCCTTGATGTCGAACCCATCGCCCAGCGCCTGCCGGGCGCGCCGGCGCAACTCGAGAATCTTGAGCATGCCGAGCTTGTAGCCGAGCGCCTGGCCCGGCCAGACGGAATAGCGTTCGATTTCGGTCACGACATTGGCGAGCGGGGTACCGGTGGTGCGGCGCATGTAATCGATCGCCTGCTCGCGGCTCCAGCGCTTGGCATGGATGCCGGTGTCCACCACCAGACGCACCGCCCGGAACAGCTCGTCCTGAAGCCGCCCAAGGTCGCCGAACGGATCGTCCTCATAGATGCCGAGCTCGGCCGCCACCCGTTCGGCATAGAGCGCCCAGCCCTCGTTGTAGCTGTTGAAAAAGGCCAGGCGCCGGCTCAGCGGCAGGCTCGCATCGCTCATCGCAGTGGCGATCTGGAAGTGGTGGCCGGGCACCGCCTCATGATGGATCAAGGTCGGCAGACGAAACCGCGGCCAGTTTCCAATGTCATACAGATTGATCCAGAAAATGCCGGGCCGCGTGCCATCGACCGACGGCGGCTCGTAATAGCCGCCGGGCGACGATTTTTCGTTGACCCTGGGCACCCGGCGGATCTCGATTCCTTGTGGCGGAATGGTCGCAAACACTTTCGGCACCCGCGCCAGAATCCGTGCCAGCCCGGCATTGAGGCCGGCCAGCAATTGCGCCCGCCCGTCATCGCTGTCGGGATAGAGGAAGCGGGCCTCTAGCGCCAGTTTGGCCATGCGCTCCCCGACGCTGCCCTCATCGTAGCCCTGGGAGGTGAGGATCCGGTCCATCTCGTCGGTAATGCGGGTGACTTCGGCCAGACCGATGGCGTGAATCGCATCCGGCGTCAGCTCGGTGTCGCCGCCGAGCGCGGCAAGGACCGCGTAAAGCGCATCGCCCCCCGGCTGCGCCCAGATACCGGCATCGTGCGGAGCTTTGGGCTCGAGCTTTCGCAAGGTCGCCGCCAGGGCCTTGTAGGCCGGATAGACGCTGGTCTCGATCAGCTTCTCGGCAGTTTCCAGAAATCGCGCCCTGTCAGCGGGCGCGATGCTGTCGACGGCCTCCAGCTTGGCGCTCAGCGCCGTGTAAAGAACGTTGTCCCGAGGCGGAACGGAGACGAAATCGTCGAGCTGCGCAATCGTCTTGCCGAGCGCGAAATCCGGCAGCACGACGCCGGCTTGCGCATCGCGGGTCACACTCGCGATGGCGCCGTCAAACGCACTCCCGATCGCCCGCAGCCGGGCCAGATAATCCTCGGCATCGCGGGCATTTTCAATCGCATGCTGGGTCTGCAGCAGGTTGGGGATGTTGATGTGCGGCCCCTGCAACTGATTGATCACATAGGGCTGGTAGCCGAACAATACGTCGTTGCTGCCGGTGGCGGCAAAAAACGTCGCGGCATGGGCATCGACAACCGCCCGGGCGACATCCAGCGTGAGCGCCGTTTTATCGTCCAGCGCGCCGCGATCGATGGCGGCGAGCGTGCGCTGGGCGGCGCGCACCGTATCGCGGAACCGCTCGCGGCCTTGCGGCGAGTAATCGTCGAGGCGGTCGGCGAAATGGCCGCCCATATAGTCTTCGGAGAGGCCGAGGAGCGTACCGGCCTGCGGGCTGAGACGCAGGATCGAGCGTATCGCCCGCTCGATCACCTGCGCCGGATCTTCGGCGGTCACCGTCGTCGGCACGGCCCCGGCGGAGGCCGGGGCTGCCACGTCCGATGCGGCGGTCTTGCTGCCGGGGTTGCTGCCGGAATCGCAGGAGATCAGAACGATGCTGAGGAGAATGGGAAAGACGGACCCAAGCCCGCGCCCAAGATACCGCATATCCGCCCCCTCGATGGCCGTGCACAACCGTGTTTCGTGCGGCCGAGTGTAGCCTCGGCAGCGGGGGCGACAAATTCAAATCTTGGAGAGGCGGGAATGACCGGGAATGGAAAAGTCGAAAGGATCCATCGGGCGGACCGGTGAGAGCGCAAAAACCGGCCCGACCCGATGGCGGCGGGTTATTCGGAAACCGCCGTGTGCTCCGCCTGAGCCAACGCGGGGGCATCAGAGGGGCGCAATTCGGTCAACAGTCCGGTCGAGGTGTTGATGTAGACCGAGGTCCGCTCGGCCTTCAGGCCGGCATAAAGCGCCACGTCGACCTTCCAGGCGCGACCGTCACGGGTCACCTGTCCGATGCGGGCCGACTTCATCGACTGGCGGGGATAGGTGTAGCCGTGGGACTTCAGAAAGCGGCGCACGATGCGCTTGGCCTCGTTGGCGGAAACATCATCAGACGCGGTGATGACAGCGGTCTGGCCGGTGTCCGATGACCCGGCTGTGGCCGGCACGGCCAAAAGGGCAACCAGGCCGAGGGCAGCGAACGCACCCAATCCGGCGCGAACGATCTTGATTGAAGTGATGCGTGTCATGGGGGGCTCCTGTGACAAGCGGTGAATGAAATCGACGACCATCGTCGATAGCCACACTCTGCCCGATCGCCCGAGACAGTTCTGTAAACCGGTTTACATGGTTAATGCCTTTTTTCCGGGGCACTGCGCCGGCGTTCAGCGACGTTGTTTTCGCAGGCAATGAGGCGGCTTATGCCCTGGGTAGATGGAGCGTGACCCTGAGCCCGCCCGCAGGCAGATTGGCGAACCCCACCCGCCCCCGGTACTGGCCAACGATCTCCTTGACGATGGCCAGCCCCTGGCCGGTCCCCTGGGTCTGCTGATCAAGGCGCAGACCGCGCTGTCCCAGCAGGGCCAGGCGTTCCTCCGGCACCCCGGGACCATCATCCTCGACGGTGATGCAGACCTCGGCATTTTCGGCCACCGAAATACGGACCTCCGAATCCGCCCATTTGCTGGCGTTGTCCAGAAGATTGCCCAGAAGTTCCATGAGATCGTCGGGGTCGATGGCCACCGCTTCCGCCCCCCGGGCTGAAACCTGCCACGCCAGGGTCTCGCCGCGTGGCGTGCGTTTCAGGGTCTTGACGATGCTGTGAATGACCGGCGCCGTCAATGTCCGGACATTGCGCGGCGCTGCCGTGCCGCCGATGCGATAGCGCGCCAGTTCGTGATCGACATGGCGCCGCATGGTCCGCGCCAGGTCCTCCAGCTCGTCCGCCATTTCGGTTTCGCCGCGCGCCCGCAGGCGCGCGGCATCGGCAGCCAGCACGGTGAGCGGCGTCTTCAGCCCGTGAGCAAGGTCGGAGGCGCGCGTGCGCATCTGTGCGATGGTTCGTTCCTGGGCTTCGAGCAGCGTATTCACCTCGCGAACCAGGGGCATCACCTCGTCCGGGTAATTGTCGCCCAGGCGGTTTCGCACCCCGGATCGAACGGCGTTGACGGCCCGGCGCACGAATTCCAAGGGCCGCAGCCCGAAGCCCACCTGCACCCAGGCCGCGATTATCAGCACCAGCGCCAGCATCGCCAGCGATGGCGCGATATCCCGGGCGAACGCGTCGCGCGCTGCAATCAGGTCGCGCCGATCCAGCGCCACGGCGATGCGCAGGCGGCGTTGCCCCGCCGGTGTGGTATAGGTGATTTCGCGCTCGCGCACCATCAGGGTTGCATTCCGGGGGCCGGCGATGCGATGCCGGTGCACGGTGCCGGCGTCCAAGGGATCGGCCGGCAGCGCCAGTCTCGCGTCCCACAGCGACCGCGACCGCAGAACGGTCCTGGTGGCGTCTTCCTGGATTTGCCAGTAGAGACCACTGTAAGGCGCCCGGAAGCGCGGATCGGCAAGCTCCCGGGCCAGCCGGATGGTGCCGTCTGCATCGAAGCTGACGCTGGCCGCCAGTTGCCGCAGGCTGTTTTCCAGCTCGGCATCGAGCCGGCGCGCCACATGGCGCTCGAACAGGGTGACCAGCCCAAAGCCGGCGATCACCAGCGCCAGCCCGATCGACGCCGCCGCGGCGCCGACCAGACGCAGCCGCAGCGACCGCCGGGTCATGAGCCGGGCTCGCGAATAATGTAGCCGAAGCCGCGCCGGGTTTCGATCAGATCGACCGGCAGCTTGCGGCGAACCCGCCCGACCAGCACTTCGACGGCATTGCTGTCACGCTCGAACCCCTGATCGTAGAGATGTTCGGCAAGCTCGGTCTGGGAAACCACGCGGCCGGCATGATGCATCAGATAGCTGAGCAGCCGATATTCCTGCGGCGACAGCTTGATCGGCACGCCATCGACGGTGACCCACATCTTGCGGGTATCGAGCGCCACCGGGCCGATGGTCAGCACCGCCGAGGCCCGCCCGGCCGAGCGTCGGATAATGGCCCGCAGCCGGGCCAGCAGCTCTTCCATCTGAAACGGCTTGGGCAGGTAATCGTCGGCACCGGCATCGATGCCCTCGACCCGCTCGCTCCAGGCGCCGCGGGCAGTGAGCACCAGGACCGGGAAGGTTCGGCCGTTGTCGCGCCAGCGCCGCAGAATCGACAGCCCGTCCATGCCCGGCAGGCCAAGATCGAGAATCACCGCCGCATAATCCTCGGTATCGCCCTTGAACCAAGCCTCCTCGCCTTCCGCCTCGCGCTCGACGACATAGCCGTGGGCAACAAGCGTGGCGGCCACATCGCGGGCGATGCGATCATCGTCTTCGACCAGCAGGACCCGCATCACTCGCCTTCGATTTTCATGATCTCGCCGGTACCGGCATCGACATAGACCTCGATCATGCGGCCATTCGGCGTAATGATCTTCACCTCGTAGGCCCAGACGCCGTCCTCGCGCTCGAACTCGATTTCCGCGATCTCACCCTCAATGCGCGCCCCCACAACCGCCAGCACTTTTTGCAGGGGCACGATTTCGCCACGCTCAAAGGCGTCGCGGGCCCGCTCGTGATCGTCATCGCCATCGATGTCGCCCGGCTGCCGGCCCTCGGCCACGGCCGGCGGGCGCGGCGAGGGTGGCGCCGCGGCACTCAGACGCAGCGCCAGAACAAGGACCACGCCTGCCGACAGCACGGCCATCCAACGGAACAGGTTCATGGTCGACATAGTGCCATATATGACCGATCCAACCTGACAAAATCCTGACATCTCCTGTCAGCAACCGGTCAGTGCCGGTTTGCTAACGTCCCGGCTATCGCGGCCCCGACATGGTGTTGCGGGCCGAATTCAACCGGAGAGACGGATATGCGCAAGATTTCGATGTTGACGGCAATCGCCGTGGTGTTGACCCTGACGAGCACCGCCAATGCCTCGAGCGACCGCGACTGCGGCAAGGTGCCGCCCAGGGACTGGCTGTCGAAAAATGCCCTCAAGTCCAAGGCTTCCGACCTCGGCTACCAGGTTCGCCGCATCAAGATGGAGGATGGCTGCTTTGAGGTTTACGCCATCGACGACAAGGGCGCCCGGGTCGAGCTTTACCTGCGCCCAGATACCGGCGAGCTCGTCCGCAAGAAGGTCGATGACTGATGGCCGTCATCGACGAGTCCGGGGCTTCGGCCGGTCGCATGACGCCGCCGGCCGAAGTTCGGGTCTGGGACCCCTTGGTGCGAATCTTTCACTGGAGTCTGGTCACCCTGTTCGTCATCGCCTGGGCCACCGGCGACGAACTTGACCGAATCCACGAAATTGCCGGCTACATCATTATCGGCTTGCTGGTCTTTCGCGTCTTCTGGGGATTTGTCGGGCCCCGGCATGCCCGGTTTTCCGATTTCGTCAAGCCGCCGTCGACGATCAGGGCCTATGTCCGCGACCTGCTGCATGGGCGAGCCCGGCGATATCTGGGCCACAACCCCGCCGGCGGCGCGATGATCGTTGCCCTGCTGGTCATGCTGGGCGTGATTTCGCTCACCGGTTATTTGATGACGACCGATGCCTTCTGGGGCATCGAGTGGGTCGAAGAGGCCCACGAGGCGGCGGTCAATCTGACCCTGGGGCTCATCGCCCTGCATATCGGCGGTGTCATCGTCGGCAGCCTGATGCACGGCGAAAACCTGGTCCGGGCGATGATCACCGGGCGCAAGCGGGCACCGGAAGCCGGCGAGCGCACCCTCAACTCGGAAGATTGAGCCGGACCATGAGATTCCTGAATCGGGAATCGTCGCGCAGAGAACTGAGGCTCGGCGACCGGCGTATCCAGGGCAGCCAGTCGCGGCGCTTGCCGTGGCTCGCCTCCAGCCAGCGGAAGGCAGAGTCCTTGTCGCCCAGCACCGCATAGATCACCGCCAGGCCCCAGGTGTCGACCGGGTCTGTTGCAATCAGGCGGCCGGCGATCTTGCGGGCCTCGACAGCGTGCCCGGCCTTGGCATAGACGCGCCCCAGTCCCCAGAGCCAGACCGGATCCAGTGCCGCCGCCTTCCGGTGGGCAGTGATCGCCTCGTCAAAGCGCCCGAGTTCGGTATAAATGCTGCCCAGGACATGAAGGCCGAGCGGGTATTGCGGATCCAGTTCGAGGGATTTGCCGACCTCCTGCAAGGCCAGCTTGAACTGACCGTTTCCCCAGTAGATCCACGCCAGCCAGGCGGCCCAGCGCGGTGACAGCGGATCCAGCTCGCGGGCTTGCGCAACCTCCGCCACGGCCTCGTCCCAGCGCCCGAAAAGAACCAGGTACCAGGCGTAATGCGCGTGGGCCGCAGCCAGATTGGGATTGAGCTCCAGCGCCCGCTTGAAGGCCCGCTCGGCGCCCACCCAGTCCCATTCGTAATAGAGCTTGCTTTGGGCCAGTGCCAGATGGGCCTCGGCCACCGTGTCGTCGAGCGCCAAGGCCTCCTTGGCCAGCGCCTGGCACCGCGGATAGGCTTCGGGCGGTGCCCCGGCACCACGGCCAAGCTCGTTATAGGCCAAAGCCAGACGGGCATAGGCCACCGGGTCCTTTGGGTCGTCCCTGATCGCGCTCTGAAGATAATCGAGCCCTTTTTTCGTATCTTTTGGATCGACCTGATTGAGATAGAAAACGCCCCGCAAATAACTTTCGTAGCTCTTGGGATCGACCTGTCGGGCCCGCACCAGACGGGTCTCGGCGTGCGGCACCAGTTTGACCTCGCGAGCCACGGCACGGGCCACGGCATGGGCGACTTCGCTCTGCAGGGCGAGAATGTCCTGGAGGTCCCGGCTATAGCTCTGCGACCAGACGTGAAAGCCGTCCGTAGCCTTGATCAACTGCACATTGAGGCGCACCTGGCCGTTTTCCCTGCGTACGCTGCCTTCGAGGATCATCGCCACTCCCAGGGCGGCGCCGATTTCCTGCACCGTCGGTTCGCGGTGCTTGAAAGCGAACGACGACGTACGAGAGGCCACCTTGAGGCCCTTGACCCGGGCCAGAGCATTCAACAGCTCCTCGGCGATGCCGTCGGACAGATAGGTCTGGTCGGCGGCCGGGCTGAGATCGACAAACGGCATCACCGCAATCGATGCCGGATCAGCGGGGGCGCGCGTCTCCGGTACATAGCCGGCGAAGACCACACCCAGCAAAGTGACAGCCAGCACGCCGGCGAGAACCAGTGCCCCGCGCCCGGTTCGCAACCGCGCCCGGAACCGCCGGATCAACGGCACATGGGTCCGGGAGTCCTGATGAACCCGAAACACCGCCACCGGCTCGGCGATATTCTTGAGCTTGTGATGGCCGGCAAATTCGTAGCCCAGGTCGAGCTTGTTGCGCACCTGATTGTAGACCGTCCCGGAAATGCAGATCTCGCCGGGGTCGGCAAGGGTGCCCAGGCGCGCGGCCACGTTGACGCCCTCGCCGCGCAGATTGTCCCCTTCAATGACGGCATCGGCCAGATCAATGCCGATCCGCAACCGCATCCAGGCCGCCAGCGGCCGGGTGAAGTTCATGCCGTCGGTATGTTCCCGGATGCGCAGGGCGGCCCGCAGCGCCTGAACGACGCTGGAAAACCGGATCATGCATCCATCACCGGTCTCGGCAAAAATGTGCCCGCCGAATCGGGGCACGATATCGTCCATCGCCTTTCGGCAGTCGTCGAGTGCGCGCAGGGTGCCTTCTTCGTCGCGCTCCATCAGGCGGCTGTAACCGGCCACATCGACCGCCACAACCGCCGTAAGGCGCCGTTCCACCTCCACCGTGGTTCCTTTCTCCCAGCGCCCCTCTGTAGCAAGATATAGAAATGAATCGGTTTGCCAACACTAACATTATAATGGCAACATAATCATGACGATACCAAATGCATCATGCTTCAAGGTCTGATTGAATCACCCGTTGCAACGCCTCGGGATCGTGAAGCGTGATCCGGTTGCGCCCGAGTTCGATCCACCCAAGCCCCGACCAGGCCCGCAGGTACCGATTGACGATGACCCGCGAGGCGCCGACAAAACGGGCGAGATCGGCCTGGGAAATCCGCAGTTCAGCACCATCGGCAACCGCACCGCCGTCGCCGGCGACCAGACCGAGCAGGCGCCGGGCGAGGCGTGCGGGAATGTCCAGGAACACCGAATCCTCGAACAGGTCGAGATTGCGGCGCATATGGGCCGAGACAATGGCCAGGAGATGGACCGCCAGCTCCGGTTCCTCGGCCATCAGGGCAACGAAATCGGCGCGCGCGATGCGGATCAGTTCGCTTGGCTCAATGGCCGTTGCGGTGGCGCTGCGCCGGCCACCCTCAAGAAGAGCCACCTCGCCGAAAATGTCGCCGGGCTCGACAAAGGCGAGAAACATTTCCTTGCCGCCCGGCGTGCTGCGGCCGATGCGAACGCGACCCGAGAGGACGCCGTAGAGGCCGTCGCCGGCATCTCCCTCCCAGAACAGAATCTCGCCGTTAGAGGCCCGC
This sequence comes from uncultured Alphaproteobacteria bacterium, assembly GCA_964654995.1. Classification (GTDB taxonomy): domain Bacteria; phylum Pseudomonadota; class Alphaproteobacteria; order CAZZKF01; family CAZZKF01; genus CAZZKF01. The sequence goes on from CAZZKF010000033.1 coordinate 23,473, forward strand.
CGGCGGCTGGACAGGGTCGCGATCCGCCGGATCGAGGCATCGTCGAGGTCCCGGAACAGGGCATGCCGGGACAACAGGAAGGTCACCGCATCCGCCATGATCACCGGGCTCTTCCCTGCCCGGATCACAACCCGGGCCGTTTCGTTTCTCGTACCCCGACTCCGCCCTACCCGTTTCCACCATAACCAGACCACATCAACAAGGGAAACGGCAAACCGGCGAGAACCGGAGCCAAGCCCGGAAAATCCCGCATCATCGGGCCATACCGGCGCCGCCGAAGCAGATGTCGATTGAACCTAAGGTAGGGCCGCATCAAGGCCGGCTGCCATTTCGGCTGCGGGCACAAATCGCGGAACATCCCCTTCACAGATCACTCGGTTGCGGCCGGCGTTTTTTGCGGCATACAACAGTGTATCGGCACGCCGGACCAAATTTTCCAGTGGCTCTCCGGGCTCAAACTTGGCAACCCCGAAGGAAAGAGTGACCCGACCGATGGTTTCCCCGGACGTCTTCTTTATGGCTCGTTTGGTCGCCATGGCCTTGCGAATGTTGTCGGCAACAAGACCGGCGTCGGCAAGTTCGGTATCGGGCAGAATGACAACGAATTCCTCGCCACCATAGCGGGCAACCGTATCCTGCCCCTTGACATTGGCAACCAGGGTCTTCGCAACCAGACGCAACACCTGATCGCCAAGCTGGTGCCCCCAGACATCATTGACCATCTTGAAATGGTCGATGTCACACATGATCAGGCACAGGGAGCGGCCGGATTCCATGCACTCGCCGGCCGCCAACCGCAGGTGTTCATCAAAGCCTTTACGGTTGGTGACACCGGTCAGCGGATCGGTAATGGTTTCACGCCGGACATTCTCCAGATCCTGCTGCAAACGACTGATCCGTTCCGAGGACGCCTCGAGCTGGCTCTGCAGCGACTGGTTCTGCGTCTCCATTGTAGAGGTCGCGGCAATCAGGCCTTCGAGGACAAGCTGAAACTGGCCGAGCGGGATATCATCCTCGAACTGGTCCATGATCCGGCGCAGGGCCCTGCCGTATTCGGCCGTTCCCTTGCCGGCTTTTTCCAGAATCTCGACGACCTTGACCAATTGTGCATCGATTGAGGCCGTGGCCTTGGCAAGTTCCTGGCTCTGTTGCGCCAAATTGAAAAACTGTTCGTAAATTTCGGTGCACAAGGCATCCGTAAATTCCCGGTTATCGGCAACCAGAATATCGATGGCCCTGACCAGGTCCTTATGGTGACCTGCGACATAGGCGTACCAGACCCGAAAGTTCATGGGATTCGGCGCAACGCCGTGTTTCTCCATGTGCTCAAGAGCCTGTTCCGCATAGACGCAGGATTGCGCATAGCTTGCAATATATTCCAAAACTCATCCCTCGTTACCGGTCTGCCGCAATGCTCTCCGGCATCCGCCGCAGACAAACGAGTCTGCACCTGGGCGCAGCCACGCAAAATAGGATGGGCAACGGACCCGCCCCGAACGACCGGTTGGTCGTTGCAATCCGTCATCACAGTCGCGATCGCAACATAGGTTCAAAATCTTAAAAAAACCTAATACCGCGTGGGGGAAGCAGCCAGAACACGGGTTCATGGAAAGGCTGCGACGTAGGCACAACCGAACCGGGTTCACGGCTCGACATGGGGGAGCCAGCGTCCGAACCAGCCTGATGGACATCACCCCGAAAGATGAGCCTGAACCCGGCTTGCGACGCCAAAGCGAGTGTGTTAGCCAGTAAGGCATGCCACGAAAAT
>CAZZKF010000034.1:0-24816 GCA_964654995.1 uncultured Alphaproteobacteria bacterium
CGCCGGGAACCCGAGCTTCCCATCGCCGCGCCGCCGGCCACCAGCGATCACCAGCCGGCGGGCCTGAGCGAGCCGCGAACCATTCCGCTGGAGCCGGCGAAAGCCACCACGGAAAGCGCCCGGGCACTGGCGGCGCGCTGCCAGACGCTCGATGAGCTGCGCGCGGCGCTGGCCGGCTTTGACGCCTGCCCGCTTAAAGCGACCGCCAAGAACCTGGTGTTCGGCGACGGCAATCCGCAGGCCCCGGTGATGTTCATCGGCGAGGCGCCGGGCGCCGACGAGGACCGCCAGGGCCTGCCCTTCGTCGGGCCCAGCGGCAAGCTGCTGGACCGGATGCTGGCGGCCATCGGGCTCGATCGCAGCGGCTGCTACATCACCAACATCCTGCCCTGGCGCCCACCGGGGAACCGCAAGCCGACGTCGTTCGAGACCGAGCTGTGCCTGCCCTTCATCCGCCGCCATATCGAGCTCATTGCCCCGAAGCTGCTGGTTTTTCTGGGCGGCACGGCGGCGGCGACGCTGCTGGAAACCAATGAGGGGATCACCCGGATGCGCGGGCAGTTCCGCACGTTTCGCACCGAAAATTGCGCGATTCCGGCGCTTCCGACCTATCATCCGGCCTACCTGCTGCGCCAACCCGGCCACAAGGCCGAGGCCTGGCGGGATTTCCTTGCCATCAAAAATCGATTAACATCTGGGCAATCATCGTGATCTACACTGATCGGGAACCGCCGCGCACGAAAGTCGGCGGATCACGCGACGGACGAGGCGTCAGACGCCGCGGAGAAACGGGAGGGTAAGATCGGTCACAGGCTTGGCAACCAGCCCCGGATACGCAACCTGCGCTCCCGGGTCGGGAGTCTTTGTGTCTTTGGGCTCATCGCCTTGACGCTGGTGCTCATCGGCGCCGCGCCGGTGGCTGCGACCACCTCCCAGCCGGCGCGGGTGCCCCTGGCGCCTAGCCCCGACGCAGTTCCACGGATTCTCTCGCCCGAGGACGCCGAGCGCTACCGACGCATCTTCGAGCTTCAGGACAAGGCCAAATGGCGGGCCGCCGACAAGCTGATCGCCCGGCTCGAGAATCGCCTGTTGATGGGACACGTGCTGTTCCAGCGTTACATGCACCCGACCGGCTATCGCTCGCGCTTTCGCGAGCTGTCGCGCTGGCTGTCCAAATACGCCGATCATCCGGGCGCGCGCCGCGTCTATCGTCTGGCCCGCAAGCGCCAGCCCAAAGGCGTGCGCGCGCCGCGCCGGCCGCTGGCGATCAGGGCGGCCCGCGGCAGTACACAACGCGCCACGCCGGCGCCCAGGCCGGTGCGTGCCCTGCCGGCCGACAAACGCCGCGAAATCGCCCAGCTGAAACGGCGCATTACCCGCTATCTGCGGCGCAACCGCCCGGACCGGGCGGAGAAGCGCCTGTGGGCAGCGGCCCGCGTCAACCTTCTGGGCGCGGCAGCCTTCGACCGTGAACTGGCGCGGATCGCCGAGAGCTATTTCTATCGCGGCAAGGATAACAAGGCGCTGGCGCTCGCCCGCCTCGCCACGCGTTCGAGGGACTCGGTTCCGCGGGCCGACTGGACGGCGGCCCTGGCCGCCTGGCGGCTCGGCGAATGGGAAGAGGCGGCCGGCCATTTCGAGGCCCTGGCCAGTTCCGACCGGCTTTCGCCCTGGCAGGCAGCGGCCGGCGCCTATTGGGCGGCGCGTGCCTATCTGGTGACCGAGCGGCCGGGCCGCGTGATCCCGCTCCTCGAGCGCGCGGCTGTTCACAAGCACACCTTTTATGGCCTGATCGCCGCCCGGCAGCTGGGCCGGCGCCTCAGCTACAGTTGGGACGTACCGCCCCTGGACGCGGATGCGCTCGATCAATTGCTCGCCATTCCGGGGGCCAAGCGGGCGATCGCCCTGGTCGAGGCCGGCAAGCCGCATCTGGCGGATCAGGAGCTGCGGCTGGTGGCGCGGCGCGCCCGGCCCAATGACTATGGCCCGGTCCTCGGGCTGGCGGCGCGGCTCAACCTGCCGGCCACCCAACTGGTGCTGGCCGACCTCGTTTTCGACGACACCGGTCATACCTATGATGCCGCGCTCTACCCGGTTCCCGACTGGCAGCCCAAGGGTGGCTTTTCGCTCGACCGGGCGATCCTGTATGCCATCATCCGCCAGGAGTCGCGGTTCAACAACCAGGCGATCAGTTCGGTGGGTGCGCGCGGGCTGATGCAGTTGATGCCGCGCACCGCCAGCTTCATCGCCCGCGACCGCTCATTGCGCTATTCCAACAAGACCAAGCTCTATTCCCCGGATTTCAACATGGCGCTCGGCCAGCGCTATCTGCAGCACCTCTTGGACCTCAAATACACCGAGCGCAACCTGTTCCTGATCGCCACCGCGTACAACGGCGGGCCCGGCAATCTGATGAAGTGGCTGAAGCGCACCAACTTCAAGAATGACTGGCTCTTGTTCATCGAGAGCATCCCGGCCTCCGAGACCCGTGATTTCATCGAGCGCGTGCTTTCCAACCTGTGGATCTACCGGATGCGCCTCGGCCAACCGACTCCGACGCTCGATTCGGTGGCGGCCGGCGGCTGGCCCCTTTATACTGCGCTCGACACCACCCAGGCCGAGACTGGCCCAGTAACCGGAGACAGGCGAAATCCATGGCCGGAATCGACGACTCCCGCCCCTTCCTACCCGTCAACATCGCGGTGATGACGGTCTCGGACACCCGCACCGAAGACACTGACAAATCAGGCAAGATTCTCACCGAGCGCATTCGCGACGCCGGCCACAACATTGTCGCCCGGGCGATCGTCCGCGATGAGGTGGACCGTATCACCGCCCAGCTCAAGGCGTGGATCGCGGACGAGTCCATCGACGTGGTGATCGCCACCGGCGGCACCGGAGTGACCGGGCGCGACGTCACGCCCGAGGCGTTTGCCAGCGTCTACGAAAAGGAAATCCCCGGCTTCGGCGAGCTGTTCCGCAGCCTCAGCTTCGAGAGCATCGGCACCTCGACCATCCAGTCACGGGCGACCGCCGGGGTGGCCGGCGCCACCTATCTGTTCGCGCTGCCCGGCTCGCCCGGAGCGTGTCGCGATGCCTGGGACGGGATCCTGAAGTACCAGCTCGATTCGCGCTTCCGGCCGTGCAATTTCGTCGAGCTCATGCCCCGTCTGGCGGAGCATCTGACGAGCGGCGGCTGATCTGTCGCGCCCGCCAGGCGGCGTAATCGGCCGGCGTATCGACATCCGCGAGAACATCCAGAAACGCCACCCGCGCGGCGCCGAGATTGGCGCGGGTATCCCCGAGCGTATGCGGGCTTGACCAGCGCACGCCGCTAAACAGACCCCGGCAAAGTGCGCGCGAGCGCAGACCGATCAGCCAGTAGCCGCCGTCATCGGCCGGGCCGAACACCGCATCATGCGAGCCCAGCGCACGAAAGGCCCGCCACACGGCGGCGCGGTCGAGATCGGGAATGTCGGTGCCGACGATCACCACCGGTCCCGGGCCGAGGCGGGCAAAGATGCGGGCCATGCGCGCACCCAGATCGCCGGATCCCTGCGCCAATCTGGGCACATGCCGGGGCCAGACGGGAATCTCGCCGTCGCGCCCGGCAAAGCGATCGGGTGCCACCGCCAGCCAGGTCCGCCAGCGCGTATCCGTGGCAAGATCGCGGATCACCCGGGCGCTGGTCACGCGATAAAAGCCCCAGGCGTTGAGCGTGCCCAGCCCGCGCGCCAGCCGGGTCTTGACCGCACCCAGGCGCGGCGCCTTGGCGAAAATCACCAGGTGGCGCCGCCAGGTCATGAGCGCCCCTGATAGAGCCGCAACAGGACGCGCGGCGGCACATGCAGATAATAAAGCCCGAGGCAACTCAGATTGCGCAGCACCCGGCGGGCATAGCCGGCCCGCACATAGCGCGCGGCGGAAGTCACGGCGTCGGCCTCCAGCACCTTGATCCGCGCCCGCCCCAGGCGGCGGACCAGATCGACATCCTCCATGATCGGCATGGGCCGGAAGCCGCCGATTTCACCATAAAGCCGGCGGGCGATCAGCAGGCCCTGATCGCCATAGGGCAGCCCGAGCACACGGGTACGCCAGTTCACCGCACGCACCAGCCAGCGCGCCCGGCGCGATTCGTCATCGAGGGCAAAGCGAAAGACGCCGGCGCATTCCTGGTTGGTCGGCCCCTCGATAAACCCGGCAACCGCCGCCTCCCAGCCGGGGCCTGGCACGGTGTCGGCATGCAGGAACAGGAGCCAGTCGCCGCACGCCGCCCGGGCGCCGGCCCGAAGCTGCGCCCCGCGCCCCCTTGCCCCTTCGATCACCATGGCGCCATGAGCGCGGGCAATCTCTCCCGTACCATCGCGCGAGCCGCCGTCGGCGACGATGACTTCACCGACCAGCCGGTGGTCGCGCGCGCGTGCCAACGCCGCCAGCGTCGCGGCCAATCCGTTTTCGGCATTCAAAGTCGGGATGATCACGCTTAGCATGGGCCGATATTAGCGGAGCGATCATGACGCCGACAGCACCATCCACCGCGCTTCCGCCGGTGCCCGACGCCGGGCCCGATTTCAGCCTCGAGCGCGCGCTCGGCGGCACGGTCGCCGGCGTCGACGAAGCCGGGCGCGGCCCCTGGGCCGGGCCGGTGGTGGCCGCCGCCGTCATCCTGGCGCCCGAGCGGGTGCCGGACGGCCTTGACGATTCAAAGCGCCTGACCGCCCGACGCCGGGCGGCACTGGCGGCCGAGCTGTTCGCCTGCGCACGCATCGGTATCGGGGCGGCTTCGGTGGCCGAGATCGACCGGCTGAATATTCTCCAGGCCAGCCTGACGGCCATGCGCCGCGCCGTCGCGGCCCTGGGCGTGGTCCCCGATTGGGCGCTGATCGACGGCACCACGGCGCCCGAACTGGCCTGCCCGGCGCGCGCCGTCGTCAAGGGTGATCGGCGCAGCCTGTCGATCGCCGCCGCATCCATCATCGCCAAGGTGACGCGCGATCGCCTGATGGCCCGCCTGGCAGTCCGCTATCCCGACTACGGCTGGGAGCGAAACGCAGGATATGGTACCCGCCACCATCGTGAAACACTAGACCTTGTGGGTATTTCCCCTCATCATCGCAAGTCGTTCGCGCCGATTCATAAGCTGATGACTCAAGACTCTTAACTAAATAACTGATTCAACGACAAAAAAGTCTTGACGCGAGTCCCGGCTTGACTCACCATGGCCAGCCATGACCAAGGGGGCGACGCAAACGGGGGCCAAGGCCCGGCGCAAGACCACGACTGAGCGGGGTGTATTTCGCACCCTGCCGCTGGATCGCGTTCTGCTCGGCGACTGCATCGCCTGCATGGATCGGCTGCCGGAGCGGTCGGTGGACATGATCTTCGCCGATCCCCCTTACAACCTTCAGCTTTCCGAGACCCTGCTGCGGCCCAACAACACGGTGGTCGACGGGGTCAGCGACGACTGGGACCGGTTCGACAGCTTCGCGGCCTATGACCGCTTCACCCGCGCCTGGCTGACGGCGGCGCGCCGGGTGCTGAAGGATTCCGGCACCCTGTGGGTGATCGGCAGCTATCACAACATCTTCCGGGTCGGCACAGCGCTTCAGGACCTGGGCTTCTGGGTGCTCAACGACATCATCTGGCGCAAGACCAACCCGATGCCGAATTTCCGCGGCCGGCGTTTCACCAATGCCCATGAAACCCTGATCTGGTGCGCCAAGGAAGCGGGCGCCAAGGGCTATCGCTTCAACTACGACGCCATGAAGGCGATGAATGACGATGTGCAGATGCGCTCCGACTGGCTGCTGCCGATCTGCTCAGGGGCCGAGCGCCTGAAGCTCGACGGCGCCAAGGCCCATGCCACCCAGAAGCCCGAGGCACTCCTCCACCGGGTGATTCTGGCCAGCACCGGGCGCGGCGACGTGGTGCTCGACCCGTTTTTCGGCTCCGGCACCACCGGCGCCGTGGCCAAGCGGCTGGGCCGTCACTTCATCGGCATCGAGCGCGAGCGCCGCTATGTCGAGCTGGCGATGAAAAGGATCGAGACCGTGGAAAGATTGAACGACGATGTGATCGAGATCACCCGCTCGCGCCGCAGCGAGCCGCGCATTCCCTTTGGCACCATTGTCGAGCGCGGCCTGATCCCGCCGGGCACCGTGCTCTCGGATGCCCGCGGCCGCCACACCGCCAGGGTTCGCGCCGACGGCACCCTGGTCTGCGGCAATGCCACCGGCTCGATTCACCAGATCGGCGCCCATGTTCAGGGCGCCCCGGCGTGCAACGGCTGGACGTTCTGGCATTTCGAGGCCGCCGGGACGCGGGTGCCCATCGACCTGATGCGCCAGAAAGTCCGCTCCGAGATGAAGGGCATGCATTAGCGGGAATTCCCTGCCCTCCCCGCCCTCCTCTCCAGAACCGCGGCGGCGACCTTTTTCATGACGCTGGGCAGCGCCTGATCGTCGAGGCGGGCGACCGGCCACCAGAAGGCACCATCGGGAAGCGCTGCGCCCGTCGCACGCCCGGCCAGCACGGTGAGTTCCAGCTCGAAATGGGTGAACACGTGGCGCACCGGCGCCGGCAGACGTTGCCAGTCGGAGCCCCAGGGCGCGGCATCTTCGGGCGGCTCCCCGGCCATGGCATCATTCCCGTCCAGCCAGGGGGTCGAGGGAAATTCGATCATGCCGCCGAGCAAGCCATCCGGCGGGCGCGGGCGCAACAGCACTTCATGGCCGCCGGTGCCGGCCTCGCCGCGCGCGACCCAGAAGACGGTGCCGGTCCGCCTGGGCCGCGGGCGGCGTTTGGCTCGGCGCGGCAGCTCGGCGGTCAGTCCCCGGGCCCGGGCCAGGCAGGTCTCGCCCCACGGGCAGTCGGCGCAGTTGGGGTTTTTGGGCAAACAAATGGTCGCCCCCAAGTCCATCAGTGCCTGGGCGAAATCGCCGGGCCGGGAGCCGGGCACCAGCGCCTGGGCACGCGCCGCGATCAGATCCCTGGCTTTTTCCGGCGGCGCATCGATGGCATAAGCCCGGGCGATCACCCGTTTGACATTGCCGTCGACGGCTGCCACCGGCTGCTCGAAGGCGATGGCGGCAATCGCCGCGGCCGTGTAGGGGCCGATGCCGGGCAGCGCCTGCAACTCTTTTTCGGTCGTTGGCCAAAGCCCGCCGCGCGCCGCAATCTCGCGCGCGCAGCGATGCAGATTGCGGGCCCGGGCGTAATAGCCGAGCCCGGCCCACAGGGTCAGCACCTCGTCGAGCTGCGCCGCGGCCAGCGCCTCGACGCTCGGCCAGCGGCGCAGAAACCGTCCATAATAGGGAATGACGGCGGCCACCGTCGTCTGCTGCAACATGATCTCGGAGAGCCACACGCGGTAGGGGTCGGGGCGCGCGCCATCGCGCCGGCGCCACGGCAGGCGCCGGGCGGCGCCTTCGTACCAGGCGAGCAGCCGGGCGGTACGCTCGGCGGGCAAAAGCTCTTCGGTTGCAGTGGCCGTGACCGTCACATCGCAAGCCTTTTCGCGTTCTTTTTTGTGCGATCTTACTTGCGTCATCATAGCCATGCCATAATCTGGTTCCAGACTTAGGCGCCGGAGGATGGTGCCGGGAGCCGGCTCCGAAGGATGAATGCCCGTGGCCAGACCACACCGATACGATCGCAGCGGACGGGTGCGGCGCGCCGGCGCGCTCTTGGGCGGCCTTCTCGGGCCGACCCTGCGCCGCCAGGGCTTCGCCCAGACCGAGATCGTCACCCGCTGGGGCGCCATTGTCGGGCCTGAGCTGGCCCGGGTCTGTCTGCCCGAGCGCCTCGCCTTTCCCCGCCGCCAGACCCGCGGCGCCACCCTGCATCTGCGGGTCGCCGGCGCCTATGCCACCGAGCTGCAGCACCGGGCACCGCAGGTGATCGAGCAGATCAACACCTTCTTCGGCTATCCGGCGGTCGCACGCCTGGCGCTCACCCAGGGGCCGATGCCGGCGGCCGAGCTGCCGGCTGCGCCGGCGCCCGCGCCTTTGCCGGCACCCGCCGTCGAGGAAATCGAGACAGCCGTCGCGCCGACCCGGGACGCTGACCTGAAGGCGGCGCTCGCCCGGCTCGGCCGGCGCGTGCTGGCCCGGAATGCAGCCGACCCGACAGATGCCGCCGGCATCCCCGGGGCCACCCCGGACGCACAATCCCGGTCCCGCAAACGGCCTTGATGCGGCAGGTCAGCGGTTATTGTGCTCGCTTCCGCACTTCCCTATAATGCACAACATCTAGTAGGTGAAACATGAAGATACTCAGCATTTACCGAAATCTCGCGGGCCTGCGCGGCCTGATCGTGGCCTTGGCGGTGGCGCTCATCAGCACCGCGGCTGCGGCCGGCGCCGGCGACTTGCGCGATGGCGACATCCCCCTGGGCGCCGAGGACGCACCGATCACGGTGATCGAATACGCTTCCATGACCTGTCCGCATTGCGCCACCTTTCACAACACCGTCTTCCCGGCAATCAAGAAGAAATACATCGACAAAGGGGTGGTCCGGTTCATTTTCCGCGAATATCCCCTGGACGGGCTGGCGCTGCGCGCATCGATGCTGGCGCGCTGTGCCGGCAAGGACAAGTTTTACGCCTTTCTCAAGGTCCTGTTTCACCAGCAGCGAAGCTGGGCCACCGCCCCGGACCCGATGGCCGCACTGGCCAAGATCGCCCGTTTCGGCGGCATGAGTGACGCCGACTTCCAGGCCTGCATGAAAAACCAGGAGCTGAGCCGCAAGATCGTCGGCACCCGCTATGACGGCCAGAAGACCTATGGGGTGAACGCCACGCCGACCTTCGTGATCAATGGCAAGACGCGCGCCGGCGTCATTCCGATCAACGAATTCGACCAGATCGTCGCCGATCTGGTGGGCACCAAGTGAATCGGCGGCGGCGTTCAGATGAGCCTGGATTGACCGGATAGAAAGGATAACGGGGTGCAGTTTCACCGCCTCAGACTGTCCGGTTTCAAGTCGTTCGTCGATCCCACCGAGCTTTATATCGAGCCGGGGCTGACCGCGATCGTCGGCCCCAACGGCTGCGGCAAATCCAATCTGATCGAGGCGCTGCGCTGGGTGATGGGCGAAAATTCGCCCAAGAGCATGCGCGGCAGCGGCATGGACGACGTCATCTTTGCCGGCACCGCCAACCGCCCGGCCCGCAATCTGGCGGAAGTCACGCTGCTGCTCGACAACGCCGAGCGCAAGGCGCCGGCCGCCTTCAATGATTCCGATCAGATCGAGGTGTCGCGCCGCATCGAGCGCGAAAGCGGCTCCGCCTACCGCATCAACGGCCGCGAGGTGCGGGCCCGCGACGTGCAGCTTCTGTTCGCCGATGCCGCCACCGGCCCGCATGCCGCCTCGATGGTCAGTCAGGGGCGAATCGGCACGCTGATCAACGCCAAGCCGCGCGATCGCCGCATCATCCTTGAAGAGGCCGCCGGCATCATGGGGCTGCATTCGCGCCGCCACGAGGCCGAGTTGCGCCTGCGCGCCGCCGAGACCAATCTCGAGCGGCTCGACGACATCATGGCCGAGATCGAGGCGCAGCTGACCGGCCTCAAGCGTCAGGCCCGCCAGGCGGCCCGATACCGGACCCTGAGCACTCGCCTGCGCCGGGCCGAGGCGCTGCTGCTCTATCTGCGCTGGCGCGAGGCGGAGACGCGTCTTTCGGAGGCCGGCGGACAGTTGCGCGAGGCCGAAGAGGCGGTCGCCACATGGACGGCGCGGGCGGCCGAAGCCAGCACCGCCCAGACGGAGGTGGCGGCGCGCCTGCCCGATTTGCGCCAGAGCGAGGCGGAGGCGGCAGCCGCGCTGCATCGCCTGGCCGCGGCCCGCGACAATCTCGATCTCGAGGAACGCCGGGCCCGTGAGGCGGCCCAGACGCTCCACGACCGGCTCGCCCATATCGAGCAGGATCAGGCCCGCGAGCAGGCGATGATCGAAGACGCACTGGCCAATATTGCCCGGCTCGAGGCCGAGCAGGCCGAGCTGGAAAGCCGCGATCCCGGCCGCCACGAAGACCGCGAGCGCGCCGCCGAAGCCCTGCGCCTGGCAGAAGAGCGCGCCGCGGCGGCCGAAAGCGAGCTTGACCGATTGAACGAGCGCGCCGCCGGGGCCGAAGCCCGGCGTGCCAGCCTGGCGCGCGAGATTGCCGAGGCGCAAGCGCGCAGCCAGCGCCTCGAAGGCCAGCTCGAAGCCGCCCGTGCCGAAATCGCCGAACTCGAGGCGGCCAGTGATGGTGGCGATGACCCCGAGATCATGGCAACGCAGGTCGATGAGGCGCGGAGCGCGGTGGCGGCGGCCAAGGCCGCCTTCGAGGCTTCTGATCGCCGGCGCCAGACCACCAGTGCGGCGGAGGCGGATGCCCGGCGGCGCCTCCAGGATGCCGAAGGACAGGCGGCGCGTCTCAATGCCGAAGCCTCGGCACTGGCCGAGCTGCTGGCCAGCGGCAGCGGCGAAGATTTCCCGCCGGTCATCGATTCGATTACCGCCGCGCCCGGTTATGAGGCGGCGCTCGGTGCCGCACTAGGCGATGATCTGGAGACCACCCTGGACGCGGAGGCGCCGATCCACTGGCATGGCGCCGACGTCGATTCGGGCGATCCGGCCCTGCCCAAGGGCGCCGAGCCCCTGGCCGATCATATTCAGGCGCCCGCGGCGCTGGCCCGGCGGCTTGCCCAGATCGGCATCGTCGCCGTCGATCAGGGCCCGCGCCTGAGCCGGCAGCTCAAGCCCGGGCAGCGCCTGGTCAGCCTGGAGGGTGATTTGTGGCGCTGGGACGGCTATGTCGCCCGCGCCGGGGCGATCACCGCCGGGGCGGTGCGGCTCGAGCAGCGCAACCGGCTGGAGGAGCTATGGCGGCGGCTGAGCGAAGCGGATCGCGCCGTCAACGAGGCCCGCGAAGCGCACGAGCAGGCACAGCGCGCCATGCAGGCGGCGGTCGCCCGCGAACTCGAGTTGCGCCAGAACTGGCGCGAGGCCGAAGAGCGCCTGGCCGATGCCCGCGAGCGCCGGGCGCTGGCCGAAAAGGCGGCCTCGGGGCGCACCTCGCGCCTGGCCGCCCTGCGCCATCAGGCCCAGGGTCTGGACCGCGATCTCGAGGACACCCGGGCCCGGATTGCGGCGGCACAGACGGCGCTTGACGAGCTTCCTCCGGTCGACGAGACCCGCACGGCCATCGCCGCCCAGCGCGACGAGGTGAACGCCTTGCGCTCGGCCCTGGCCCAGGCGCGGGCCACCTTCGACACGCTGCAGCGCGAAGCCGCGGCGCGGCGCCAGCGCCTTGAGGCCATCGCCGGAGAGCGCGACGCCTGGGAGGCCCGCGCCGCGGGTGCCCGGGCACAGCTGGAGAAGCTGGCCGAGCGCGCCGCCACTGCACGCAGCGAGATCGAGCGCATCGCCGGCCGGCCGGCCGAAATCGAGACCCTGCGCGCCTCGCTGATGGACAAGATCACGCAGGCCGAAACCCGGCGCCAGCAGGCGGCGGATGCCCTGGCCGAGGCGGAGACCACGCTGGCTGCACGCGACCGGGCGCTCAAAGAGGTTGAGGCCCGCCTCGCCGAGGCCCGCGAAAACCGGGTGCGGCTGCAGGCCCTCCTCGATCAGGCCAGCGACCGCAAGCGCGAGATCGAGGAGCGCATCGAGGAGGACCTCGGCTGCACCCCGGAGATGGCGGCGGAGATTGCCGAAGTCACCGGCAAGGACCTCGGCGAGCTTCCCGATATCGACACCGCGCATGCCCGCCTCGAGCGGCTGCGCCGCGAGCGCGAAAACATGGGCCCTGTGAACCTGCGGGCCGAGGCGGAAGCCGCCGAGCTGGGTGAGCGCCTGGCCACCATGGAGTCCGAAAAGGCCGATCTGGAAGCGGCGATCCGGCGGCTGCGCCAGGCCATCGGCAGCCTGAACCGCGAGGGCCGCGAGCGTCTGCTGGCCGCCTTCGATCAGGTGAACCGCCATTTTGCCGAGCTGTTCCGCGACCTGTTCGGTGGCGGCAAGGCCTACCTGAAACTGACCGAGGCCGAGGATCCGCTCGATGCCGGGCTCGAGATCATGGCCCAGCCGCCGGGCAAGAAGCTGCAGACCATGTCGCTGCTCTCGGGCGGCGAGCAGGCGCTGGCGGCCTTGTCCCTGATCTTCGCCGTGTTCCTGACCAACCCGTCGCCGATCTGCGTGCTCGATGAGGTCGATGCACCGCTCGACGACGCCAATGTCGAGCGCCTGTGCGCGCTGATGGCGCGCATTACCGAGACCACGGCGACGCGATTCCTGATCGTCACCCATCATCCGATCACCATGGCCCGGGTCGATCGGCTGTTCGGCGTCACCATGGCCGAGCGCGGCGTGTCGCAATTGGTTTCGGTGGACCTGGTGGGAACCGAGCAGCTTCTTGCCGTAGGCTAGGATAGGCTGTCATTTTCTGTTTGTTTTCAACCGCTTAAATGCGTCCTTTTGGCGCTTGACAGGCTTTGGGGCAGCACCTATGTTGCACCCGCCCGAAGCGATCCGGAGAGGCCGGCGAGGCAGCGGCATGAGCCAGGATCGGAAACCGCCCTCGCTGGACGATCTGAAGGCCCGTATCGAGAAGGCTCGGCACGGGCTGGAGCCGGAGACACAGCGACCCGAAGAGGGCAAACAGCGCATCAGCGCCATGGCATTTGCATTGCGGGTCGGTGTCGAACTGGCGGTTGCGCTTGCGATGGGCGGAGGAATCGGCTGGCTTCTCGACCGCTGGCTGGGAACGATGCCGGGGTTCCTTCTGCTGTTTTTCTTTCTCGGCGCCGCCGCCGGGATCAAGAACGTGTACCGCACGGCCCGGGAAATCGGCGCCGGCGGGGACGAAGGTGAAGACGGGGACGATCACGAATCGCCCCCAAATTAATGGGCGAAACGCCGGGGCGTCCGCGCAGCGGGTGATCCGGGCACACGAGGGGCAACGAGGCGCGGCGTGGAACAGAATCCGCTCGAGCAGTTCGAAATCCATCGTTACGGGGCGCCGTTCGAAATCTTCGGGATCGACGCCTCGATCACCAATGCCTCGCTGGTCATGCTTCTGATCGTCGTGCTGACGACGTGGTTCTTCGGCTTTGGTGTACGCAAGAAGGCGCTGGTGCCGGGTCGTTGGCAATCGATGGCCGAGTTGACCTACGAGTTCGTCGCCAACATGCTGAACGAGACCGTCGGGCCCGGTGCCAAGCGGTATTTTCCCTTTGTCTTCACGCTGTTCATGTTCATCCTGGCGGCGAATTTGCTGGGCATGATCCCCTACGGCTTTACCGTCACCAGCCAGATCATCGTCACCTTTGCGCTGGCCACCGTCGTCTTCGTGCTGGCCACCATCGTCGGCTTCGTCCGGAACGGACTGGGCTTTCTGAAGCTGTTCGTGCCCTCAGGCATGCCGGTTGTCCTGCTTCCGCTGCTGATCATGATCGAGCTCTTGTCCTATCTGTTTCGCCCGATCAGCCTGTCGGTGCGTCTGTTCGCCAACATGATGGCCGGGCATACCCTGATGAAGGTCTTCGGCGGCTTCGTCTTCGCGCTGGGCTGGTGGGCCGGATGGGCGCCGCTCGGATTTCTCATCGCGCTCACCGCGCTGGAAATCTTTATCGCCCTTCTGCAAGCCTATGTGTTCGCCATTCTCACCTGCATCTATCTGAACGATGCTTTCCATCCGGGGCATTAACGGACGGGACGCGACGCTGTCGAAACAAGGGATCTTCCCACCACGCACCCGCGAAACTCACTTACCAAACGAGGAATAAGGTCATGGAATTAGAAGCTGCCACTATACTCGGAAAACTGATCGGCGCCGGTCTGGCGACGGCCGGCCTGGGCGGCGTCGGCATCGGCATCGGCATCATTTTCGGGCATTTCGTCAGCGGCGCCCTGCGCAATCCGTCGGCCGTGCCGAAGGTGTTCGGCAATGTGCTGCTGGGCTTTGCGCTGACCGAAGCCGTCGCGCTGTATGCGCTGGTCATTGCCTTGCTCGAATTGTTCCTGTTTTAGGAACGACGCGTCGGGCAAGGTCATGGCGCCGGAATCGGACCTGACCGGCCCGTCAATCGGCGACTGACAAAGGCACGGAGCGATGCCACAACTCGATCCTGAATTTTTCTCACCACAACTGGTGTGGCTGGCGATCACCTTCGGCCTGATGTATCTGCTGATGGCCTGGGTGGCGCTGCCACGGGTCGAGCAGGTGCTGACTGCCCGCGCCGAACGGATTGCCGACGACCTCAGCGCCGCCGAGGAATGCAACCGCCAGGCTGAGGAGGCTCTGGCTGCCTATGAGGCGGCGCTTGCCGAAGCCCGGGCCCGGGCCCATGAGATCGCCGCGAAGAACCGCGATCAGGTACGCCGGGAGCTTGAGAAGCACCGCGCCGACCTGGATGCCCGGCTGGCCGCCTCGATCGCCGAGGCGGAAGCCCGCATCCGGGCATCGACCGAAGCCGCCATGGCCAATGTCGCCGAGATCGCGGCACCGGTCGCCGGCGCCATCGTCGCCCGCCTGATCGGCATCGAGCCGGATTCGCAAGCGATCGACCGGGCAGTTCGTGTCGAACTGCCGGCCGCCGCCGGCGCCAGCGGAGCCTGATGCGATGGCGTTCCTTACCGAACTCCTCCAAGATCCAGAATTCTGGATAACCGCGGCCTTTATCGGCTTCATCGCGTTGGCGATCTATTACCGTTTCCACACCCACATCGGCGAGGCTCTGGACAAGCGCGCCCAGTCGATCAAGGCCCAGCTCGAGGAGGCGCGACGCCTGCGCGAGGAGGCCGAAACCCTGCTCGCCACCTATCAGCGCAAGCGGCGTGAGGCCGAACGCGAGGCCGAGGACATCGTCGCCCACGCCCGCGAGGAATCCGAGCGCCAGGCGGCAGCGGCCAAGAAGGCGATGGAAGAGATGATCGAACGGCGCAGCCGCATGGCCGAGGAAAAGATCGCCCAGGCCGAGGCGGAAGCATTGAAACAGGTCAAGGTCGTCGCCGCCGAGGTCGCCACCCGGGTGGCGCGGCGCGTCATCGTCGACAGCCTCGACGAGGCCAAGGCCCGCGACCTGATCGATCAGGCGATCGCCGACCTCGACAAGAATCTGCACTGAGGCGGGCCGGGCCGGTCGGCAATACCGGCGCCTCGACTCATCCGAACATCAGTCCCGTTCCGGCGCCGGGCTCCAGGTGAGCACCGGCTTGCGGGCCGCCCGGGTTTCGTCAAGGCGGCGGCGCGGCGCCAGTTTCGGTGCATCGTGAAAGCGCCCGCGTTCACCGTTCATCGCCGCCTGCGCCAGCCCGCGCAGGCTGGCGACAAAGGCATCCAGGCTGTCCTTGCTCTCGCTTTCGGTCGGCTCGATCAGCATCGCCCCGTGGACCACCAGCGGGAAATAGACGGTCATCGGATGAAAGCCCTCGTCGATCATCGCCTTGGCGAAATCGAGGGTCGAGACATCGGTGCCCTTGAGGAAGCGGTCGTCGAACAGGCATTCGTGCATGCACGGGCCGTCGAACGACGGGGTCATTACGTCCTCGAGCGACGCCAGCACATAGTTGGCGGCCAGCACCGCATCTTCGGCGACCCGCGCCAGCCCGTCGCGGCCATGGCTCATCATGTAGGCAAGGGCGCGCACGAACATGCCCATCTGGCCATGAAAGGCGGCCATCCGGCCAAGGCAATCCATGTCCGGACCCGCTGCCTCATGGCTTTCGACCAGCTCGAACCCTTCGTCCGTCCGGCGCACGAAGGGCAGCGGCACATGTCTGGCCAGGGCCTCGGAAAAAACCACCGGTCCGGCGCCGGGCCCGCCGCCGCCATGCGGGGTGGAGAAGGTCTTGTGCAGGTTGATGTGCATGGCATCGATGCCGAGATCGCCGGGGCGCACCCGGCCGACAAGAGCGTTGAAATTGGCGCCGTCGCAATAGAAGTAGGCGCCGGCCTCGCGCAGCAGGCGGGAGATTTCGAGAATGTCGGTCTCGAACAGGCCGCAGGTGTTGGGATTGGTCAGCATCAGCGCCGCCACATCCTCGTCAAGCGCCTTGGCGAACGCCTCGAGATCGACGCGGCCGCGATCGTCGGCAGGGATCGATTCGACCCGATAGCCGCACAGCGCCGCAGTCGCAGGATTGGTGCCATGCGCCGATTCGGGCACCAGCACCCGGGCCCGCGGGTTGCCCCGGGCCTCATGCGCGGCGCGCACCGCCATGATCCCGCACAGCTCGCCATGGGCCCCGGCTTTCGGCGTCAGCGTCACGGCCGGCATGCCGGTCAGCGCCATCAGCCAGCGGGCAAGCTGCGCCATCAGCTCCAGCGCACCCTGCACCGTGCTGATGGGCTGCAGCGGGTGGATATCGGCAAAGCCCGGCAGCGCCGCCATTTTCTCATTGAGCCGGGGGTTGTGCTTCATGGTGCATGAGCCGAGCGGATAGAGGCCGGCATCGATGGCGTAATTCTTGCGCGACAGGCGCACGAAATGGCGCACTACCTGCGGCTCGGAGAGGCCGGGAAGGCCGATTTCTCCGTCGCGCTCCAGCCCGCCGAGGCGAGCCTGGATGGCGGGCGGCTCCGGCAGATCGACGCCGCTGCGCCCCGGTGCATCCTGCTCGAAGATCAGCGCCTCTTCGTGATCGAGGCCCCGGTGGCCGGAGAACGTCTCGGGCGCGCGGGCGGCGCCAGTGGGTTCACCGATGCGCGTATTTTTGCGCCCGCTCATTGGCCCAGAACCTCCTCGAGGCCAAGGACAAGCGCGTCCATGTCCGATTCCGTGCAGGTTTCGGTGACGGTGACCAGAGCCAGGTTCGCAAGCGCCGGATCGCCCGGAAAGAGGCGCGAGACCGGCACCCCGGCGAGGATGCCACAGCCCGCCAGCGCCTCGATCACCGGCGCCGCCGGGCGCGGCAGCCGGATGGTGAATTCATTGAAAAAGCTGTCGTTCAACACCTCGACGCCGGGGATTGCAGCCAGGCGCTCGGCCAGCCGCACGGCGCCGGCGTGATTGAGCGCGGCCAGGCGCTTGAAGCCGGCCTCGCCGAGCAGCGCCAGATGAATGCAGAAGGCGAGCGCGCAGAGCCCCGAATTGGTGCAGATGTTGCTGGTTGCCTTTTCGCGGCGAATATGCTGCTCGCGGGTGGACAGGGTGAGCACATAGCCGCGCCGCCCATCGACATCCTGCGTTTCGCCGACCAGCCGGCCGGGCATTTGCCGGACATAGCGGGCGCGGGTCGCAAACAGCCCCAGATAGGGCCCGCCGAAGGAGAGCGGATTGCCGATCGCCTGGCCCTCGCCGGCAAAGATGTCGGCGCCCATGGCGCCGGGCGGGCGAACGGCGCCCAGCGAGACGACCTCGGTGGTCACCGCGATGAGCAGCGCACCAACGGCATGGGCGGCCTCGGCCAGCGGCGTGAGGTCATGCAGGCGGCCGAACACATCAGGCGTCTGGACGACGACGCAGGAGGTGGCCTCGTCGATCCGGTCGATCAGCGACTCGGGAGCATCCGGATCGGGCGCCCCGGCCTCGATCTCGTCATCGGTAAACCGGGTCATGGTGCCGATCACGTCCAGATAATGGGGATGCAGGCCGCCCGAGATGACCGCCTTGCGGCGCCGGGTGATGCGCCGTGCCATCAGCACCGCTTCAGCGCACGCCGTCGAGCCGTCGTACATCGAGGCGTTGGCCACCTCCAGGCCGGAAAGTCGCGCCACCTGGGTCTGGAACTCGAACAGGTACTGCAGCGTGCCCTGGCTGATCTCCGGCTGGTAGGGGGTGTATGAGGTGAGGAATTCGCTGCGCCCGATCAACTGCGAGACGGCCGCCGGCAGATGATGGCGATAGGCCCCGGCGCCGAGGAAAAACGGCACCTCGCCAGCCACCAGATTGCCCGCCGCCATGTCTTTGAGCGCCCGCTCAACCTCCATCTCGCCGGCATGTTCGGGCAGCTCCAGCGGCTCATCAAGCAGGGCCGCCTCGGGCACGTCGCAAAACAGGTCATCGACGCTGCCGACACCGATTGCGTCGAGCATGGCGCGCCGGTCGGCGTCGGTGAGCGGCAGATAGCGCATTACTCCAGGCCCTCGACAAAGCTCTGGTATTCGTCCTCGGTCATCAACTGGCTGACCGCCGACGGGTCCTCGACCCGGATCTTGAAGAACCAGCCGTCATCCAGGGGCGAGGTGTTGACCAGCGACGGATCGTCCTCGAGCGCCGAATTGACCTTGATGATCTCGCCGCCTACCGGCGCATAGACCTCGCTCGCCGCCTTCACCGATTCGACCACCGCCACCTCGTCGTCCTTGGCGAAGCTGGCGCCGACCTCGGGCAGCTCGACATAAACCACGTCGCCCAGCGCGTTCTGGGCATATTCGGAAATGCCGACGGTGCCGACGTCGCCGTCGAGCCTGATCCACTCATGTTGTTCGGTATAGCGTTCACCGCTCATGATCCGCCTCCTTTCGCTGTCTTCGGTGGTGATGGCGCGCGCACGTAACGATGCGGCACGAACGGCAGTTTTGCGACCTCCGCCGCCACCGTCCGGCCCCGCAAGCTGACGCCGACGCGCTCTCCCGGTTTTGCATATCGGGTTGCGACATAACCCATCGCAACCGGTCCGCCGACGCTCGGGCCGAAGCCGCCGCTGGTAATGCGGCCGATCACCGCGCCCGCATCGTCGACGATCTCGGCGCCTTCGCGCACCGGCGCCCGGCCCTCGGGGCGAATGCCGACGCGCCGGCGCGGCGCCCCGCGCTCCAGTTGCTCAAGGATCACGGCGGCGCCGGGAAAATCGCCGCACGCGCGCCGGGGCTTGGAGATTGCCCAGACCAGCGCCGCCTCCACCGGTGTCGTCGTCTCGTCGATGTCGTGGCCGTAGAGGCACAGCCCGGCCTCGAGCCGCAGGCTGTCACGCGCGCCGAGCCCGATCGGCGCCACCTCGTCTTCGGCCAGCAGGCGTTCGGCGAGCTCGACGGCGTGCGCATCCGCGACCGAGATCTCGAACCCGTCCTCACCGGTATAGCCGGAGCGGCTGACCCAGCAGGGAATGCCGGCAACCTCGACCGCCGCGGCGCCAAGGAAGGTGAGCTCCGCGGCCGCCGGGGCGAGGCGCGCCATCACCGCCGCGGCCGCTGGGCCCTGCAGAGCCAGCAAGGCACGGTCATCGAGCAATTCCACATCAAAGCCCTCGAGCCCGGCCCGCAGATGGGCGACATCGAAGGCCTTGCGGGCGGCATTGACCACCAGCAGCAGATCGTCCTCGCGCCGGGTCACCATCAGATCATCGAGAATACCGCCCTGATCGTTGGTCAACAGCGTGTAGCGCATTTGCCCCGGCGCGAGCCCCCGGATATCACCGGTCACCAGACGCTCGAGGGCAGCCGCCGCACCTTCGCCGGGAATGCGCAGCTGGCCCATGTGCGAGACATCAAAGAGGCCGGCGAGCTCGCGGGTGTGGCGGTGTTCGGCGAGAATGCCGCGGGCATATTGCACCGGCATCAGATAGCCGGCAAACGGCACCATGCGGGCGCCCTGCGCAACATGGAGGTCGTAAAGGGGGGTGTGCTTGAGATCCGCGTCTTCGGCTGCCACCAGGTCCTCCCACAGCAATACGGGACATGGATTACCGGGCCAAACTGTGCCCGCTCCATGCCCCCTCTGTCTTCGGACCTGAGAGATTTGACCGCTCCGCGGCCCAAAGGCCGGCGGTGGCGCGGTTTACCCCTTCGGTGAGGCCGGCGGATGCGTCATTCGGCGCCTCCTCCGGCCTGCTTTCCAGAGTGCCCTCCCCCTGCGGTCCCTTCGCCTGAGAGTTTCCGGGGCGGTTGCTCCTTCGGCGCCGGCTCGGGCGCAAGGCCCGCACGCCGGTCTCTCCCGCAGGGTTCATCGGCTTCGTCTTCACCGGACGGCGCAAGCGCCGTCTGTCCGCGATCATAGTCGGCGCAGCCGGCGAGTCAATGCGGGTTCACGCCGTCCGTTCGCGGCCGTCCGCGCCGGCGCGGATCAGCGGAAGAAATTGTATTCCAGCTGGTCGGGCGAGAGCTGGAAGCCGATCAGGATTTCGTAGTCCTTGGCCGGTTTTTCCTTGGTCCCCGGCACGAACTGGGTGAAGCGTTCGCGAAAGCGGCTGGGTTTGCCATCCGCCGTGAAGCGATGCTCGGAAAAGAACACCTTCTTGGCAACCATCCGATTGTCCTTGGTGGCGACCGCCACGAAGAACGGGATGCGGGCTGCGCCGGTGGTATCGGCGGGGCCGGGCCAGGCCGAGATCTCGAAGCTGATCGTCGCGTCGATGCCGTCGCCGCGTTTTTGGCAGGCAATCGCCAGATTGCTGATCTCGGCGCGGTAGACGATATCGTCTTCGGTGCGCCCGGGACCGTCGGCAAACCGGGTCAGCGTGCCGGTGCCCGAAACCACGGCGGTGGCCGGACAGATCATCCGCGCCTTGCGTTCCTTTTTCTCGGTCGAACAGCCGGTCAAAGCCACTGCCAGACCCAGGATCGCCAGCAGCGTCACGACGCTGAACCGGCGGCCGGTTCGGCCCGGCCGTCCGCCACCGCTTGCGCCATTGCCCGAGCCCGGGCGGCGGTTAAAGGTTCTTGTGCGAGCCATCGCAGAAGGGCTGATTCTTGGTCTGCTTGCAGCCGCAAAAGAAGACCGTGCGGCTTTCTTCGGCCTCATAGACCACCGGGGTCATGCTGGAGCCCTTGTGCGCCCCGTCGCAAAACGGCTGCGACGCGCTTTTGCCGCAGGCGCACCAGAAATAGGTCTTTCCGGCCTCGACCTCGACGGCAAAGGGCTCGCGGCTGGCAATTGTCGGTTCCGACATCGAACGCCTGTCCCTGTTCAACCTGCTCTCGAGCGACCCCGGGTTGGGCCGGGGCGCATCTTAGAGAAGCGGCGCGCGTTGTACAAGAACGGTTGACATTTGCCGCCCCAGAGGCTTCAAGCAAACGGGCGGCGGCAGGCGCCTTACCCGCACATCGCGGGCGTCGCGGGGATCATGGACGACAGGGCGGATCGGTGGCGGTTTATACGGACGTGAGCGCGGAGGAACTGGCCGACTTCATCGCCGGCTACGACATCGGCGCCTTGCGCTCGGTCAAGGGCATCGCCGAAGGGGTGGAGAATTCCAACTATCTGATCCAGACGGAGGCCGGCAACTACATCCTCACCCTGTACGAGCGCCGGGTGGCGGAGGCCGATCTGCCGTTCTTTCTCGGCCTGATGGATCATCTGGCGGCGCGCGGCATTCCCTGCCCGGTGCCGGTCCGCGACCGCCGCGGCGAGGCCCTGGGCCGCCTGTGCGGGCGCCCGGCGGCGATCATCACCTTCCTCGACGGGGTGATCGCGCGCGAGCCCGGTCCGCAGCACTGCGCGGCACTCGGCCGGGCCATGGCGCGCCTGCACGAGGCCGGGGCCGATTTTACGCTCACGCGCGCCAATGCCCTGTCGATCGATGGCTGGCAGACCCTGGCCGCAACCTGCGCGCCGAAGGCCGATCAGGTGCAGGCCGGATTGGCCGAGATCATTACCGAAGAGCTTGCGGACCTGAAGAGCCTCTGGCCCGAGGGTTTGCCCGCCGGGATCATTCACGCCGATCTGTTTCCCGACAACGTGTTTTTCCTCGGCGATGCGCTCACCGGCCTGATCGACTTCTATTTTTCCTGCAACGACTATCTGGCCTATGACCTGGCGGTCTGCCTCAATGCCTGGTGTTTCGATGGCCGGCACCGCTTCTCGCCGGCCCATGCGCGCGCCCTGATTGCCGGCTATCAGGAGGTCCGGGCGCTGACGGCGGGCGAGCGCGCGGCCTTGCCGGTTCTCGCCCGCGGCGCGGCACTGCGGTTCCTGCTGACCCGATTGTACGACAAGCTGCACCATGTCGATGGTGCCCTGGTGCGACCCAAGGACCCGCTCGAGTATCTCGCGCGCCTGACCTTTCACCGCACCGTGGAGGATGCCGGCGTCTACGGACTTGAGGACGGCGGTAATGGCTGAGGTCACGATCTATACCGACGGGGCGTGCTCGGGCAATCCCGGCCCCGGCGGCTGGGGCGCCATCCTGATGTGGAACGGCAAACGGCGCGAGCTGTCGGGCGGCGCCAAGCAGACCACCAACAACCAGATGGAAATGACGGCGGCGATCGAGGCGCTGGAGGCGCTCAAGCGGCCATGCACCGTGCATCTTTATACCGACAGCACATACTTGAAGACCGGCATCACCGAGTGGATTCACAAATGGAAAGCCAACGGCTGGCGCACCGCCGCCCGCAAGCCGGTGAAAAACGCCGAACTGTGGCGCCGGCTCGATGCCCTGATGGACAAGCACCGCGTCCACTGGCACTGGGTCAAGGGCCACGCCGGCGATACCGAGAACGAGCGTGCCGACGCGCTTGCCCGTGAAGGCATGGCCCCTTACCTGTCGCCGAAATCGTGACTGTCACGCCCCCGTGGCGCGCCAATCCTGAAGCGCCCCTAAAGCTGCTGAAGAATGGCCTCGGCGCTGCTGACCTCGAAGGCACCGGGCGCCTCGACATTCAAGGCCGTCACCACGCCGTCCTCGACGATCATCGCGAAGCGCTGTGCGCGCACCCCCATGCCGAAGCCGGAGGCATCGAAGTCAAGTCCCAGCGCCCGGGCGAACTCACCATTGCCGTCGGCCAGCATCAGAACCTTGTCGCCGACATTCTGGTCCTTGCCCCAGGCGTCCATGACGAAGGCATCATTGACCGAAAGACAGGCAATGACATCCACGCCCTTGGCCTTGATGGCATCGGCGTTCTGCACAAACCCGGGAAGATGCCTGGCCGAACACGTCGGCGTATAAGCACCCGGCACAGCGAACAGAACAACCTTCTTGCCGGAAAACAGCTCTTCCGTGGTGATCGGCGCCGGGCCGTCGGCGGTCATGTGCATCAGCTTGCCGTCGGGAATTCTGTCGCCAACCTGTATTGTCATGTCTACCTCATCATCTAACGCGAATGTGTACAAAAACAGATGACAGCATAGCACCGATCGCGATCCCCCGCCCCCAAATGCTCAAGCGTCCGGCACTGGGCGTCCTAAGCCTCTGTGATAATGAAACTAAATTTCAGATCAAGACAAGCCTGTTGGCGGGCCCGGGAATATGGCCGGCGGCGGAAAATCGCAACGGCCACCGTCATGGCGAGTCGGAACCAGGGGTGAGACGCTCGGCTATTCTCCAGCCTCGCGACCATCGGTCGCCGTCATCACCAACTCGACGGCGCCGCCGGCGTGGTCGAAAAGCGTAATCCGCAAGGCTGCGCCGTCGAGCCCGCCGGCATCGCCGCCGTACACCGGCAGGCGCAAAACCGCGCGGCGGCGATCGGCCGCAACGCTGACCGCCGGCGCGCCGAAGACGTAGGCACCCGGCCCTTCGACAAAGGCATCGGGCCGGGCGAAGGGACGTTCCGAGCGGGCAACGATTTCAAGCACCGGCGGTGTCTCCGCCAGCAAGACCGAGATATGGGCGACAGCGAGGTCGGGCCGTGGCCCCGGCGGCGGGACCTGCGCCCGATAGAAGGCGATCAGCCCGGCATGACGCGTCCGTCCGACCGGATGCCTCCCGGACGGAGGCACGGTCAGGCGGTGGTCGGCTTCGAGCGGCACGCAGATTTCGCGGCAGACGCCAAAGCGCACCCGGATATCGAGGTCGAGCGGCCGGTGCGGATCGCGGGCGCGGGCGATGACGGGCAGCACCACCTCGTCCTTGTAGCCGATGGTCTCGATACCGGACACCTTGAACCGCTTGGGCAGCGGCCAGTTGACGCGCAGGTGTTCCAGATTCCGGGACTTCTTCGCGTCCAGCTCGGTGGGAACCCCGGCCCTGCCCGGCGAGCGCCAGTAGGTCTTCCACCCCGGCGGCATGCGTATCTGCAGCCCCAGCTGGATCTCGCCGGTGGCAGACAGGGTCTCGGCAGCGGCGATCAGCCGGGTGCGCGCCACCTCCTCGACCACCCAAGGCGAAGCATCGGCCGCCAGAGCCGAGCGCATTCCTGCCATCCCGGCAACAACGATCCATGCGGCGAGCACCGGAATGAAAACATGGCGGTCGGCTACTTGCCGGGCCACCGGTCTTTGCGCATGTGTTTCAGTCATCGGCCGGACCTTACCCCGCAACCCGTCTGCAGGCTACGTGCGTCCGGTAAAAGCTTCGTGACCGTACATCGACAACGGGGGCTTGAGATTGGCCCTGAAACGCATCATGTTGTAGGGAAAGACGGGTGCGCAGGGTACGATGACGACGGTGAAAGAGGACGGATATCTGGAAGGCCAGTTGCTGCTGGCCATGCCCAATATGGGTGATCCGAGGTTCGAACGCTCGGTGATCTACATGTGCGCCCACACCGCGGACGGCGCCATGGGCCTGGTGATCAACCGTCTGGCCGGCAATATCACCTTTCCCCAGCTTCTCGAACAGCTCGGCATCGAGGTCGACGCGCCCGATGAGACCATTCCCATCCATGCCGGCGGCCCGGTCGAGCCGACCCGCGGCTTCGTGCTGCACTCCGCCGACTACATTCAGGACGCCACCCTGGTGGTCAGCGAGACCGTGGCGCTGACCGCAACCGCCGATATCCTCAAGGCCATCGCCCGGAAATCGGGGCCACAATACAGCCTGCTGGCGCTTGGTTACGCCGGCTGGGGCGCTGGCCAGCTGGATATGGAAATTCAGGCCAACGGCTGGCTGCATACGGAAGCCGACGACGAGCTGATTTTCTGCACCGATCCCAATCTCAAGTGGCCGCTGGCGATGGCCAAGCTCGGCGTCGACGTCTCGATGCTGTCGACCGAAGCCGGCCACGC